>NZ_AUFG01000017.1 GCF_000426385.1 Arsenicicoccus bolidensis DSM 15745 | reverse complement strand
CTTCTTGGCGGGAGCCTTCTTGGCCGGCTTGGCCTCCTCCTCGGAGCCCTCGGCGGCGGCGTCGGCCGCGGCGGCCGGGTCGGCGTCCTTGGCAGCAGCCTTCTTGGCCGGGGACTTCTTGGCCGGAGCCTTCTTGGCGGAGGCCTTCGAGGCCGGCCTGTCGTCCGAGCCCTCGGTGTCGTCGGAGGAGCCCGAGTCGTCGGAACCCTCATCGCCGTCCTCGACCTCGACGTCCAGGTCGGACAGGTTGACCACGTTGCCGGAGGCGTCCTTGATCGTGATGTCCTCGAGCACCGTGGCGAGAGCCTTGCGGCGAGCCACCTCGCTGACCATGGCGGGCACCTGGCCGTTGGAGTCCATGATCTGGGCGAACTGGTTGGGGTCCATGCCGTACTGCTGGGCCTGCATCACGAGGTACTCGATGAGCTCCTGCTGGCCGACCTGGACCTCGCGCTCCTCGGCGATGGCGTCGAGGAGGAACTGGCCCTTCATGGCCTCGCGGACGTTCTTGGCCACCTCGTCGCGGTGCTCCGCGGTGTCGTGGCCCTCCTCGGAGCCCTCGGCGAAGTGGGACTCCACCTCGGCCTCGACCAGCGACTCGGGCAGCGGAATCTCGATCGTCTCGAGCAGCTGGGCCAGGACCTTGTCGCGGGCCTGGGCGCCCTGCTCGAACTTCTTGGCGCGCTCGGTCTGCGCGGTCACGTCGGCGCGCAACTCGTCCATCGTGTCGAACTCCGACGCCAGCTGGGCGAACTCGTCGTCCAGCTCGGGGAGCTCGCGCTCCTTGACGGACAGGACCGTGATGGAGATCTCGGCGTCCTGGCCGGCGCGGTCGCCACCCGCGAGGGGGGCGGTGAACGTCTTGGTCTCGTCGGCCTTGACGCCGACCAGCTGGTCGTCCATGCCCTCGAGCATGTTGCCGGAGCCGATCTCGTAGGAGACGCCAGAGACCGAGTCGATCTCCTCGCCGTCGATGGAGGCCGACAGGTCGATCGACACGAAGTCGCCGGTCTTGGCGGCGCGGTCGACGCCCACGAGGCTGCCGAATCGCTCCTGCAGCTGCGCCAGGTTGGCGTTGACGTCCTCATCGGTCACCTCGACGTCGTCGACGTCCACGGTGATGCCCGTGAAGTCCGGCATCTCGATCGCGGGGCGGACATCCATCTCGGCGGCGAAGGCCAGCTGCTGACCGTCCTCGAGGGGGATCTCGGTGACGTCGACCTCGGGCTGCGAGAGCGGCTTGAGGCCGGTCTCGTCGATGGCCTGGCCGTAGAACTGCGGGAGCGCCTCGTTGACGGCCTCCTGCAGGACGGCGC
The DNA here is from genome assembly GCF_000426385.1 of Arsenicicoccus bolidensis DSM 15745. Taxonomy (GTDB): domain Bacteria; phylum Actinomycetota; class Actinomycetes; order Actinomycetales; family Dermatophilaceae; genus Arsenicicoccus; species Arsenicicoccus bolidensis. The sequence goes on along the minus strand of NZ_AUFG01000017.1, from coordinate 70,669 downwards.
CCTTGCCGATGCGCTGGTCGATGATGCGGGCGGGGACCTTGCCGCGACGGAAACCGGGAACCTGCACCTGCTGGCCGATGGTCTTGTACGCCGCGTCGATGCTCGGCTTGAGCTCCTCGAAGGGGACCTCGACGGTCAGCTTGACCCGGGTCGGGCTGAGGTTCTCGACGGCACTCTTCACTGCGGTTGCTCCAAGGTCTGTGCTAGAGGTCTGGGGGCCCTCGTCGGCGCCAGACCGCCACGCCTCGGTGGAGTCTGGGGAGGCGGCCGGCGACATCGACAAGGGGCCTCGGCCGAACCGAGGCTCTCGACATGCTATCGGCTCGCCCCGCCTATCCCTAACGGTCGTCCCGGCTCGGGTCCAGCACGGTCGTGCTGGACCTACGACGGTGGTGCTCGGGCCCGGGCGAGGTCGGGCAGGTTCGGTCAGGCCAGGTCGACCGTGAAGTCGCAGCCGGTCTTGTCGCGGATCTCGTCCTCGGTGACCCCGTCGAACAGCTCGCGCAGGACCAGGCCCTCCGCGGTGACGTCGAAGACGCACAGGTCGGTGATGATCCGCTGGACGACGGCCTTGCCGGTGTAGGGCAGCGTGCACTCCTTCAGGATCTTGTGCGCGCCTCCCTTGGCGGTGTGCTCCATCAGGACGATGACCTTCTTGGCGCCGTGGACCAGGTCCATCGCGCCGCCCATGCCCTTGACCATCTTGCCGGGGATCATCCAGTTGCTGATGTCGCCGTGCTCGGACACCTGCATCGCACCCAGAATCGCGGCGTCGACCTTGCCGGAGCGGATCATCCCGAAGGACGTCGAGGAGTCGAAGTAGCTCGCGCCCTTGCGGACGGTCACCGTCTCCTTGCCCGCGTTGATGAGGTCGGGGTCCTCCGTGCCCTCCACCGGGTAGGCCCCGGTGCCGAGGATGCCGTTCTCGGACTGCAGGACCAGCTCGACGTCGTCCGCCACGTAGTTGGGGACCATCGTCGGCAGGCCGATCCCGAGGTTGACGTAGTCGCCGTCGTGCAGCTCCTGGGCGGCACGCTCGGCCATCTGCTCACGCGTCAGCGCCATGGCTCACGCCTCCTTCTGCTGCTGGTCGGCGGTGGCTGCGGGACGGACCGTGCGGCGCTCGATGCGCTTCTCGGCGGCCTCCTCGGGCGTCAGCGCGACGACGCGCTGGACGTAGATGCCCGGCAGGTGGACCTCGCCCGGGTCGAGCTCGCCGGGCTCGACGAGCTCCTCGACCTCGGCGATCGTCACGCGCCCGGCCATGGCGCACACGGGGTTGAAGTTGCGGGCGGCCTCGCGGAACACGAGGTTGCCGTGCCGGTCGCCGCGCCACGCCCGCACCAGGCCGAAGTCGCAGGAGATGGCCTCCTCCAGGACGAAGGTCTTGGGCTCGCCGTCGACGTCGAAGACCTTGGTCTCCTTGGGCGGCGAGGTCTTGACGACCTTGCCGTCGGCGTCGTGCAGGAGGGGCAGACCGCCCTCGGCGACCTGGGTGCCGGACCCGGTGAGGGTGTAGAAGCCGGCGATGCCGGAGCCCCCGCAGCGGAGCTTCTCGGCGAGCGACCCCTGCGGGGTGAGCTCGACCTCCAGCTCGCCGGTGAGGTACTGCCGCTCGAACTCCTTGTTCTCCCCGACGTAGGACGCCTGGATGCGGCGGATCTTCTTGTCCGCCAGCAGGATCCCCATCCCCCAGTCGTCGACCCCGCAGTTGTTGGAGACCAGCTCGAGGTCCGTGGCCCCCTGCTCGTGCAGGGCCCGGATGAGCACGCTCGGGATGCCGCACAGCCCGAACCCGCCGACCGCCAGCGAGGCTCCGTCGCCGATGTCGGCCACGGCCTCCTCGGCGGAGGACACCACCTTGTCCATGTCTTTCCTTCCTCACTTCGTCGTGACGGATGTCGTGCTGGGTCCGACCACCCTAGCGGCGGCCCCGGAACCCCTCCCGGTCAGGCTCCCGTCAGGGGCGGGAGAGCAGCATGGCGACGCCCTGACCGACGCCGACGCACATGGTGGCGAGGGCGTGGTCGTGCCCGTCGGCGGCCAGCGAGATCGCCGCCGTCAGCGCCAGGCGGGCCCCGCTCATGCCGAGCGGGTGGCCGAGCGCGATGGCCCCACCGTGCGGGTTGACGTGCGCGGCGTCGTCGGGCAGCCCGAGGTCGCGCAGGACCGCCAGGCTCTGGCTGGCGAAGGCCTCGTTGAGCTCGATCACGCCGACGTCGTCCAGCTCGACACCCTTGCGGGACAACAGCTTACGGACGGCCGGGACGGGCCCGTAGCCCATCACCCGGGGGGCCAGGCCCGCAGCGGCGGCGCCGTCGATGCGGGCCAGCGGCTCCAGGGAGAACCTCTCGACAGCCCTCTCGCTGGCGACCAGCAGCGCCGCGGCTCCGTCGTTGACCCCGCTGGCGTTGCCCGCCGTGACGGACCCACCTGGGAACAACGGCCGGAGCCGACCTAGCGTCTCGAGGCTGCCCAGGCGGGGGTGCTCGTCGGTGTCGACGACCACGGGGTCGCCCTTGCGCTGCGGGATCGTGACGGGCGCGATCTCGGTCGCGAGCCGGCCGCTCGCGATGGCGGCGGCCGCGCGCTCCTGCGAGCGCTGGGCGAAGGCGTCCTGGTCCTCGCGGCTGACGCCCCAGTCGTCGGCGACGTTCTGCGCGGTCTCGGGCATGCTGTCCACGCCGTAGCGGTCCCGCATCGCCGGGTCGACGAAGCGCCACCCGATCGTCGTGTCGTGGACCTCGGTGCTGCGGCTGTAGGCGCTCTCGGCCTTGGGCATCACGAACGGCGCCCGGCTCATCGACTCCACCCCGCCGGCCACGTAGAGGTCGCCGTCGCCGGCGAGGATGCCCCGGGCCGCCGCCGCGACCGCGTCCAGGCCGCTCGCGCACAGGCGGTTGACGGTGACCCCGGGCACCTCCTGCGGCAACCCGGCGAGCAGGGCCGCCATACGGGCCACGTTGCGGTTGTCCTCCCCCGCCTGGTTGGCGCAGCCCAGGACCACGTCGTCGACCTGGCCCCACGCCACCGAGGGGTGGCGCTGCACCAGGGTGCGGATCACGTGGGCCGCGAGGTCGTCGGGCCGACCGGGGCGAGCGCTCCGGCATACCTGCCGATCGGGGTGCGCACGCCGTCGACGATGTATGCCGTCCTCGCTGCCGTCATGCCCCTAGCCTGCCACGGCCGAGCGGGCACCGCCGACGGGGGCTCCGAGGATGCGTGAGGGCCCGCCGGAGACGTCCGGCGGGCCCTCGCGGTGGTCGGGCTGACAGGATTTGAACCTGCGACATCGTGCTCCCAAAGCACGCGCGCTACCAAGCTGCGCCACAGCCCGTGAAGTCTCGATCCTACCGGTCCCGGGCAGAGGCTCGGGACGCGCGACCGGCGGGGAGGGGTGTCGGATTTCCCGCGGGCCCGGTCGGCGAACTACCCTGTGCAGTGCTCGCCCTGACGGATCCCGTCGGGCGACCTGCGGGTGTAGCTCAATGGTAGAGCCCTAGTCTTCCAAACTAGCTACGCGAGTTCGATTCTCGTCACCCGCTCCAGCCCGCCCCACCAGGCGGCACGAAGGCCCCGTCACCTCTCCTCGGAGGGCGGCGGGGCCTTCGTCATACGGTCAGCTCGACGGCGGGGGCCGCCGGTGGGAGGCGTCAGAGCCGGCGGCGGTCCAGCATCGTCCAGAAGGCTCCGACCGCAGCGACCAGGCCGACGAGGGACGCGAGCGCGAACGGCGCCATCCCCATGACGATCGCGACGACCGAGGCGAGGGCGAGGAGCACCCCCAGCGCGACCAGGGCCGGGACGACCAGCCAGGTGAGGACGGGGGTCTGCGGGGTGCGGGTGGGGTGACCGGCGTGGACGGCCATGGGGACTTCCTCAGGGACGGGGAGCGAGCGGGCTGCTCGCTCTCCACTAGAACAGACTGCGAGACGCTACGTGTCCGAAACACCCGAACGAGATGCGCCGTTCGCCTGACCTTCACCCGGACGGTCCGGTGCAGGAGGGACAGAACGGACAGGGTCTGGACACGCACCGTCACCAAGCCTGGGAAGTCCCAGCCGTCACACCCGTCACATCCGTCACTCCTGACGTGATGGTTGCGATGCGGTCAGCGTGCGCTCTCGGGCAGCTCGGGCAGCTCCCCCGACGCCTCGTAGCGGTCCAGCATCGCGATGCGGCGGGCGTGGCGCTCGACCCCGGAGAACGGCGTGGCCACGAAGGTGTCCGCGATCGCCAACGACTCCTCCGGCGTGGTGAAGCGGCCGCCGATGGAGCAGACGCGCGCGTCGTTGTGCTCGCGTGCCAGCTCGGCCAGCTCGGGGTTGTAGCAGAGCGCGGCACGCACGCCCTCGACCTTGTTGGCCGCCATCTGCTCGCCGTTGCCGGAGCCGCCGAGCACGAAGCCGAGCGACGTGGGGTCGGCCGCGACGGCCTCGGCGGCGCGCAGGCAGAAGACGGGGTAGTCGTCCTCGGCGTCGTAGACGAAGGGGCCGTGGTCGGTGACCTCGTGGCCCGCGTCGCGCAGGTGGGTGATCAGGGCGGTCTTGGCCTCGAGTGCGGCGTGGTCGGCGCCGATGTGGATGCGCATGGCGGGTCTCCTGCGGGTGCGGGGTGCGGGGTGCGGGGTGCGGGGTGCGGGGTGCGGGGTGCGGGTGCGGGGTGGGGTGGCGTGCGGGGCCGGACTGAGGTGCGGTGGGGTGCGGGCTAGCCGATGGACCTACCGGCGGTGGGTCCATCAGCCTGGCGAACGAAGGCCGGTCGATGCCTCTACCGGCGGTAGGTCCATCAGCCTGGCGAACGAAGGCCGGTCGATGCCTCTACCGGGGGTAGGTGTGTCGACCGGGGGCGAAGGCGGGCGGATGTGCCTACCTCAGGTCGTCACATCCGCCTGGCGTGCGAAGTCGGGCGGATGTGCCTACCTGAGGTAGGTCAGTCGAAGATGGGGCCGACGTCGCGCGTGCGCTTCAGCTCGAAGAAGCCGGGCGTCCCCGCCACGAGCACGCACCCGTCGAAGAGCCGCACCGCGTCCTCGCCCTTGGGCGCCGGCGACACGACCGGCCCGAAGAACGCCACGCCGTCGACGTTGATGATGGGGGTGCCCACCTCGTCGCCGACCAGCGAGATCCCGCGCTCGTGCGAGGCGCGCAGGGCGCGGTCGGTCTCGTCGCTGGCGGTGGGCGCGGCATACGACGCGAGCTCGGCCGGCAGACCGACCTCGGCGAGGGCGTCCTCGACCACGACGTCGAAGTCCTTCTCGCCCTCGAGGTGGATGCGCGTGCCCATCGCGTCGTACAGACGCTTGACGACGTCGTCGCCGTGCTCCCGGGCCGCCGCGATGATCACGCGGACCGGGCCCCACGCGCGGTCCATCAGCGCGCGGTAGTCCTCGGGCAGGTCGCGGCCCTCGTTGAGGACCGCCAGGCTCATCACCGACCAGGTCACGGTGATGCCCTTGGCTCGCTCGACCTCCATGAGCCACCGGGAGGTCATCCAGGCCCAGGGGCACGCGGGGTCGAAGAACATCTCGACGGACGGGGAGCCGCTCTGGGGAGCCTGCGGCTGGGTGGTCTGCGGCTGGGTGGTCTGCTTCGTCTCGCTCACCCCGCCATCCTGCCAGCACCCGCCCCGCCCGCGCGGCACCGTATGACGACCTCGCCGCGATCCGCAGGGACGGCGTGCGGGATACCTGCAAGGATGGAGCGGCCATCCGCTCCCCCGTGCTCCGGGGCGCTCCAGCACCACCGAAAGGCCCCACCGTGCCAGGCACCAACCTCACGCGCGACGAGGCGCGTGACCGGTCCCAGCTCGTGAGCGACGTGACCTATGACGTCCAGCTCGACCTGACGACCGGTCCCACGACCTTCAGCACCACCACCACGGCACGGTTCGGCGCCGCGGAGGAGGGGGCGAGCACGTTCATCGACTTCATCGGCACCTCGGTCGAGGAGATCGTCCTCAACGGCGAGTCCCTGGACCCCGCGACCCACGTCGCCGACGCGCGGATCACGTTGCCCCGCCTGCAGGCTCGCAACGAGCTGGCCGTCCGCGCGACGGGGACGTACATGAACACCGGCGAGGGTCTGCACCGGTTCGTCGACCCGGCCGACGGCGAGGTCTACCTCTACACGCAGTTCGAGGTCCCCGACTCCCGGCGGATGTTCGTCGTCTTCGAGCAGCCCGACATCAAGGCCGAGTTCACGTTCACCGTGACGGCGCCCGCGCACTGGCAGGTCATCAGCTGCTCCCCCACCCCCGAGCCCACGCCGGCCCCGCGTGCGGACGGCGCCGCCGGCTCCACGCCGGCCGCGACCTGGGCCTTCGAGGCGACCCCGCGCATCTCGTCATACATCACTGCCTTGATCGCCGGGCCGTATGACGTCGTCCGCGACACCGTCTCGACGCGCGCCGGCGAGATCCCGCTGGGGATCTTCAGCCGGCGGTCCCTCACGCCGCACGTCGACCACGCCAACCTGTTCGACTGCACCAAGCGGGGATTCGCGTTCTTCGAGGAGGAGTTCGACCAGCCGTTCCCGTTCCCCAAGTACGACCAGATCTTCACGCCGGAGTACAACATGGGCGCGATGGAGAACGTCGGGGCGGTGACCTTCCACGAGATGTACGTCTTCCGCGCCAAGGTCTCCGACGGCCTCGTCGAGCGCCGGGCCCTCACGATCCTGCACGAGCTGGCGCACATGTGGTTCGGCAACCTCGTCACCATGACCTGGTGGGACGACCTGTGGCTCAACGAGTCCTTCGCCGAGTGGGCGTCGACGACGGCGCAGGCCGAGGCGACCCAGTGGGAGTCCGCGTGGACGACCTTCGGGACGGCGGAGAAGGCCTGGGCCTACCGCCAGGACCAGCTCTCCTCGACGCACCCGATCGCCGCCGACATCCGCGACCTGCACGACGTCGAGACCAACTTCGACGGGATCACCTATGCCAAGGGCGCGTCCGTGCTCAAGCAGCTCGTGGCCTACGTCGGGCGCGACGCCTTCCGCGACGGGATCCGTGCGTACTTCGCCAAGCACGCGTGGGGCAACACCACGATCGGCGACCTGATGACCGAGCTCGAGGCCACGTCCGGGCGCGACCTCGGTCGCTGGCAGGAGCTGTGGCTCGAGCAGGCCGGCGTCAACACGCTGACGCCGGACCTCACGCTCGGCTCGGACGGCGACGGGGTGATCGAGGCCGCGGCGATCGTGCAGACCGCCCCCGAGGACTTCCCCGTGCTGCGGCCGCACCGCCTGGCGGTGGGGTGCTACGAGCTGCAGGGAGACTCGCTGGTCCGCGTCGCGCGCCACGAGGTCGACGTCGACGGGGAGCGCACCGACCTGCCGTTCCTCGTCGGCCGGCCGATGCCCGACCTGCTGCTGGTCAACGACGACGACCTCGCCTACGCCAAGCTGCGGCTCGACGAGCGGTCCCTGGCCACCGTGATCGAGCACCCGCGGGCGTTCACCGAGTCGCTGCCCCGCTCCCTCGCCCTCGCGACGGCCTGGGACATGACGCGCGACGCGCAGATGCGGGCGCGGGACTACATCACCCTGGCGCTGCGGGCCGTCGACGGCGAGACGGACGCCACGCTGCTGCGCGTGCTCCTCGCCCAGGTCTCCACCGCGCTGGCGGCATACGTCGCTCCCGACCACCGCGGCAGCGCCCGGGAGACGGTGGGGGCCGAGCTGCGGCGCCTGGTCGAGACGGCCGCGCCCGGCAGCGACGCCCAGCTGCAGCTGGTGTCGGCGCTCGCCGCGATCTCGCGGCGCCCCGCGGACCTCGACCTGATCGAGGGCCTGTATGCCGGACGCCTCTCCCTGGACGGTCTCGCCGTCGACACGGACATGCGCTGGACCCTGCTGACCGCGCTCGCTTCTGCGGGACGCGTGGGTCGGGCCGAGGTCGAGGCCGAGCTCGAGCGGGACCGGACCGCGTCGGGGCAGGAGCACGCCGCGGTGGCCGTGGCCGCGCTCCCGACCGCGGAGGCCAAGGCGCAGGCCTGGCGCCGTGGCGTCGAGGACGCGTCGGAGTCCAACACGATCGTGGGCGCGACCGGGCAGGGCTTCGGCCGGGTCCACGACGTGACGCTGCTGCAGCCCTATGTCGAGCGGTACTTCACGATGCTGCGCGGCATGTGGGAGCGGCACTCGTTCGCGCTGGCCGAGGTGGTGGCGGGCGCGTTCTACCCGATGCCACTGGCGGACCGGTCGCTGCTGGACGCCACGGAGGCCTGGCTCGCCGCCAACACCGACGCGCCGTCCGGGCTCGTGCGGGCCGTGGCGGAGCACCGCGACACGGTGGCGCGGGCGCTGCGGGTGCAGGCGCGCGACACCACTGCCTGACCTACCGGCGGTAGAGGCATCGACCGGCCCTCGTTCCCCAGGCTGATGCCTCTACCCCCGGCGGGTCTTGCCGCCGGGGGTGATGGGAGCCGGGTGGCCTACGTGGTGGTCTGATCCAGCTCGCCGAGGCGGCTGGGTTCTTCACAGGATCCTGTATGCCGAGCCCCACGCCATCCGCGCGCCCGGCGTGCACAACTGCTGCACATTGCGGGTCCTGGATGGCGAATTCCGTTGTGCCGCAACGACGGGTCATCCGGCGCCGCCCCCATGTGCAGCAGTTGTGCACCGACCCCGCCGCCTCGAGCACCCCCGCACGTGCCGACGCGGCGGAGGCGGGCCGCCAGCGTCTACGAGTGGCGGCGAGATCCCCCGACGCGAACGAGGGGCGATGGCCGGCGAGGTGCGGCGGCCGAGCCGTGCAGCGGGCCGCACGGCATACAGGCTCGGGGAACAGCGGCAGGTGAGCCACAGGATCCGCCTGCCTTGGTCACGTCGACCGACCTTGGTCACATCGGCCTGGCGTGCGAAGCCGGGCGAATGTGACTACCTGAGGTAGGTCAGAGGACGCGGGAGAGGAAGCGTTGCAGGCGCTCGCTGGCCGGACGCTCGAAGATCACGTCCGGAGCCGCGTGCTCGGCCACGACGCCCTCGTCCATGAACGCCACCTGGTCGGCCGCCTCGCGCGCGAACCCCATCTCGTGGGTCACCACCAGCATCGTCAGGCCGGACTCGCCGAGGTCGCGCATGATCGCCAGCACGCCCTTGACCAGCTCGGGGTCGAGCGCGGACGTCGCCTCGTCGAAAAGCATGATCCGCGGGTCCATCGCCAGCGCCCGGGCGATCGCCACGCGCTGCTGCTGCCCGCCGGAGAGGGACGACGGACGGACGTCCGCCTTGTGCGCGAGCCCCACCGACTCCAGGTGCGTCAGCGCCCGGGACCGTGCCTCGTCGCGGGACAGGCCGAGCAGCTTGCGGGGCCCGAGCGCGACGTTGTCGGCGACGGTCTTGTGCGGGAACAGGTTGAAGTGCTGGAACACCATGCCGACGTGCCGGCGCAGCTGGTCCGGGTCGTCGCGCAGGATGCTGCGCCCGTCGAGGAGGACGTCGCCCTGGTCGGGCTCGAGCAGTCGGTTGACCACGCGCAGCAGCGTCGACTTGCCGGACCCGGAGGGCCCGATGACGCAGGTCGTGCTGCCGGCAGGGACCTCGAGGTCGACGCCGCGCAGCACGCGGTTGCGGCCGAAGGCCAGGTGCACGTCGCGCAGCTCGACGGACAGCGGTGCGGCGGTCATCAGTGTGCCTCCTGGGTCAGGGCGAGTGCGCCGTCGTCGGGGGCGTCCGGCGCGGCGGAGCCGCCAGCGCGTGGACCGCCAGAGCCGTCGGTGCCGTCGGAGCCCTCTGGGTGTTCCCCGTCCGAGCGCCGACCGTGGCGCAGCCGGTGGTCGATGGCGTTGACGGCGTGCGTGAGCGGCACCGTGATCACGAGGTAGAACAGCCCGGCGAGCAGCAGCGCGGACTGGTTGCCGGTGTTGGCGGCATAGTCCTGCCCGATCCGGAACAGCTCGCGCTGGCTGGCCAGCAGCCCGAGGAAGTAGACCAGCGAGGACTCCTTGATCAACGAGATGAACTGGTTGACCAGGGCGGGGAGCACGCGGCGGACACCGAGGGGTATGACGACCAGCCGCATCGCGGCGTTGTGGCTGAAGCCGAGGGCCCGCGAGGCCTCCATCTGCCCGGCCTCGACGCTCTGGATGCCGGAGCGGAAGATCTCGCCGATGTAGGCGGACGCGATCAGCGACAGGGCGAGGATCCCGAGCGGGTACGGGTTGTTGCCCCAGATCTGCAGGCCGACGGGGGCCAGGCCGACGCCGATGAGCAGAATGGTGACGGCGGCAGGCAGCCCGCGGAAGACGTCGGTCCAGACGCGTGCCGGCCACCGCAGCCAGCGGTGCCGGGACAGGCCGGCGACCGCGAGCGCCATACCGAGGATCGTCCCGATGATGGCGGACACGACCGCGAGGAGCAGCGTGTTGGGCAGGCCGACCGTGATCAGGTCAGGCAGCGCCTCGCGCATCGCGTCGAGGTCGAAGAAGGTCTCCCTGAGGGTCTCGAGGACGTCCACCCCGGGTCACCGCGTGATCTTGACGGCGCCGCTGCCCGGCGTGAAGTCAGCGGGGGTCTTGCGGCCCGGGTAGTACTGGTCGACGAGCTTCTGCCAGGTCCCGTCCTTGACGACCTCGTCCAGGCCCTTGTCGAGCGCGTCCTTGAGCTTGGTCTTGTCCTGGGCGACGGCGTAGGCCATCGGGGTGGGGCTCAGCTCCTTGGCGGCGAGCAGCACCTTGCCGCCGGACTCGCCCGCGAGCTTCTCGCCGATCTCGGCAGGGCTGACCCAGGCGTCGACGGTGCCGGCCTTGAGCTGGTTCATCGCGCCGTTGTAGTCGGGGACGCGCACGGGGTCGAGCTTCTTGCCGGTGGCGTAGTCGTCCTGGACCGTGCCCTGGACCACGACCACGCGCTTGCCCGTCAGCTGGTCGAAGCTCTTGAGGGTGGACCCGGCGGGGACGTTGAGGCCGATGTAGCCGAAGTCGTAGCCGTTGGTGAAGGCGACGGTCTGCTTGCGCTTCTCGGTGATGGTGACCGAGGACGAGCCGACGTCATACTTGCCGGACTTGACCTGCGAGAGCAGGCCGGAGAAGTCGGTGCCCGCGAACTCGACCGTGAGGCCCTGCTTGGCGGCGACGGCCTTGAGCAGATCGTTGTCGAAGCCCGTGAACTGGCCGTCCTTGAGGAAGACGTTGGGCGGCGCGTCGGTCAGCGTGCCGACGTGCAGGACGCCGGGGCGCTGCAGGCCCAGGGGGTTGTCCGCGGCCTGCTCCGAGCCGGAGCCGGAACCGCACGCGGACACCGCCAGCATCATCGCCGCGCCGGTGGCGGCGAGGGCGGTGCGACGGGTGATCCAGGGCGTGCGAGACATGGTTGTCCTCCGGGGCGGGGCGCGATCGGCGCCGGCATGGGTGGGAGGCCCGCCCGACGGTGGGCGGACCAAAGGGAACCTTATGCAGAGGCAAACGTCAGGTAATCCGAGCGTCCACGTCTCGGACGCCCGTCCAGGCAGGCAGGTGAGGCGCCAGGGCAGCCGGCCTTCGTCACACCCGCCTGGGGAACGGAGGCCGGTCGATGCCTCTACCGGGGGTAGGTCCGTCGACGGCGTGCTAACCCCGGCGGATGTGCCCACCTCAGGTAGGCACATCCGCCCGGCGTGCTAACCCAGGCGGGTGTGACTACCTGAGGTAGGTCAGAGGGTGCGGGCGAGGCGGCGGGCCCAGCGCGACCGCATCAGGTCCTCGAGCAGCACGGGCCGGCCGTCGGCGCCGGCCAGGGGCATGCGCCAGTTGGCGTACTCCTCGTCGGTGCCGGGCTGGTTGATGATCCGCCGGTCCTGGGCCAGGTCCGAGACCGAGATGCCGCGCAGCAGGGCGGGCGTCCACGACAGGAGCTTGTGCAGCGCCTCGATCGTGTCCTCGTCGCTCGCGTCCTCGCGCAGCAGGCCGCGCGAGCGCAGCAACGCCTTGATCCCCTCCTGCTCGTGGACCTCGCTCGCGCGCTCCTCCTCGATCGAGCGGGTCAGCAGGCCCAGCTCGTGGCGCAGGTCGATGTGCACCTGCTGGAGGTAGCCCGCGGTCGGGGGCAGGTCGTGGGTGGTGACGGTGGCGAGGCACAGGCGGCGGTACTGCTCGGGCTGGATCGGCTCCCCGCCGTGCTCGTAGTCGCGCTCGAACCACAGGATCGAGGTGCCCATGACGCCGCGGTCCGCGAGGTAGTCGCGCACCCACGACTCGACGGTGCCGAGGTCCTCGCCGATGACGACGGCGCCCGCGCGGTGGGCCTCCAGGGCCAGGATGCCGATGAACGCCTTGTGGTCGTAGCGCACGTAGGTGCCCTCGAAGGGCTTGCAGCCCTGCGGGATCCACCAGAGCCGGAAGAGCCCGATGATGTGGTCGACGCGCAGGCCGCCGGCCGAGCGCAGCACGGTCCGGAGCATGTCACGGTAGGGCGCGTAGCCCAGCTCGGCGAGCTGGTCGGGCCGCCACGGCGGCTGGCTCCAGTCCTGGCCCAGCTGGTTGTACTGGTCGGCCGGGGCCCCCACGGTGACGCCGCGGGCCAGCGCGTCGCGCAGCCCCCACGCGTCGGCCCCGCTCGGGTGGACGCCGACGGCCAGGTCGTGGATCAGGCCGAGGCGCATGCCCGACTCGTGGGCGACCCGCTGGGCCTGCTCCAGCTGGTCCTCGACGACCCACTGCAGCCAGCAGTAGTAGTCGACGTCCGCGGCCAGCTCCTCGCGACGCTCGGCGACGGCCGGGCCGGCGGAGTCCTGCAGCTCCTCGGGCCACTCGGCCTCGTCCTCGCCATAGGCCGCGGTGAACGCGCACCACGTCGCGAAGTCCACCAGGCCCTGCCCCTCCCGCTCGCAGAAGGCGCGGTAGTCCCGCTCCCGGCGGGGCGAGCGCGGCTGCTTGTGGACGAGCCGCAGGGCGGCGTCCTTGAGGCGCCAGGAGGCGTCGCGGTCGATGACGTCCTCGGCGTTGAGGCGCAGCGCGTCGTCGGCCTGCCACTGCAGCAGAGCCCGGTCCTGCGCCGTGAGGTAGCCCATCTCGGGGATGTCCTCGACCCGGATGTAGAGCGGGCTGATGAACCGCCGGGTGGTCGGCAGGTAGGGCGAGGGCTCCACCGGCGGGACCGGCTCGGCGGCGTGCAGCGGGTTGACGAGGACGAAGTCGGAGCCGAGCTCCTGACCGGCCCACGCGGCGAGCTCGGCGAGGTCGGCCGCGTCGCCCATCCCCCAGGACCGGCTGGAGCGCATGGCGTACAGCTGAGTCATGACGCCGGAGGCGGGGTGGTCGCGCAGCGACTCCGGCACCTCGAGGCGGTCCGGCGTGACGACCAGCGTGCAGGTGGCCGCGGTCCCGGCATACGAGGCACTGATCTCGTGCCAGCCGAGGGGCAGGCCCGCGGGGACGGCGAAGGTCGCCTCCCCCAGCTGACGACCGTCCACGACGCGGGGGTCGACCCACTTGTCGACCTGGTCGAGCGGGCGGCGCGATCCGTCCTCGAGCTGCACGGACACCGTGACGGACTCGCCGTGGGGCAGGTGCACCGGGATCGTCGTGCTCTCGGACTCCATCACGACCAGCACCGGCGGCAGCGGGCGACGCCACTCACGGTCGCGCACCTGCGCCAGGGAGGCACGCACCTCGTCCTCGGTCGCCGCGGGCTGACCCAGGGCGGCGAGCACGGCCACGATGGTGCTCGCGGGCACGGTCACGTGGGCTCCCTGCCAGTCCCAGTACTCCGTGGCCACCCCGTTGGCGCGGGCGAGATCGATCAGTTCGGTCGACGGTGCGTCAGTCACGGGGTGAAGTGTGTCACGGCCGTGACAGCGTTCGCCAAGGTCGACCCGCCATGATGGAGGCATGAGTGCCAGCACATCCTCGTCCGTCCTGCAACCGCTCGCCGTGACCTGGGAGTCGGCGTGGACCTGGGCCCAGGGGGCACCCCTCACGATCGTCGCGATCATCCTGGGGGCCATCGCGACCCGGTGGCTGGTCCACCGCGCCATCAACGGATTCGTCAACGGGCTCCTGCTGCGGTCCGAACGGGTGGAGGCCGCTGCGGTCAACGTCACCCGGGTCGACACCGCCGAGCTCCCGATCATCCGCCGGCAGGCGCGCAAGGCGGCCAAGATCTTCAGCGACCCCAGCATCGTCAGCAGCGCGCGCCAGGAGCAGCGGGTGCGGACGCTCGGCGCCGTCCTGCGCTCGGTCACGACGGTCACCGTCGCCTTCGTCGCGGCGCTGATGGTCGGCGACGAGCTGGGCTTCAACATGGCCCCGCTGCTCGCCTCGGCCTCGGTCGGCGGCGTCGCGCTCGGCTTCGGCGCGCAGAGCCTGGTCAAGGACTACCTGTCGGGGATGTTCATGATCATCGAGGACCAGTATGGCGTCGGCGACGTGGTCGACACCGGCGAGGTCATCGGCACGGTGGAGGACATCTCCTTGCGGCTCACGACGATCCGCGACTTCAACGGGGTGATCTGGTACATCCGCAACGGCGAGATCCTGCGCATCGCCAACCGTTCCCAGGGCTGGTCCACCGCCCTCGTCGACATCCCCGTGCCCGTCACCGAGTCCATGGAGAAGGTCATGCCGATCATCTCCCGCGCCGTCCGCGGCATGGACAAGGAGGAGGACTGGTTCGGCAAGATCATCGAGCAGCCCGAGGTGGGTGGCGTCGAGTCGATCGTGGGGGGCGTCGCGACGGTCCGCATCATCGTCAAGTGCGCGCCCAACGAGAACGTGCCGGTCGGCCGCGAGGTGCGCTCGCGGGTCATGGCGCAGCTCGGCGCCAGCGGGATCTCGCTGCCGACCATGCCGACCTTCGGTCCCGGCGTGCTGCCCGGGGGCGGCGGGAGCACCGCCAAGTGATCAGGTGCGAGAGACTGGCGCGGTGACGTTCTACGACGAGGTCGGTGGCGCAGCCACGTTCGAGCAGCTGGTGCGCGAGTTCTATCGCGGTGTGGCCGGCGACCCCGAGCTGCGGGCGCTCTATCCCGAGGAGGACCTCGGCCCGGCGGAGGTCCGGCTGCGGATGTTCCTCGAGCAGTACTGGGGCGGACCCACGACGTACTCCGAGCAGCGCGGCCACCCTCGCCTGCGGATGCGGCACGTGCCCTTCGCCGTCACCCCGGACATGCGCGACCGCTGGTTGCACCACATGCTCGCCGCGGTCGACACCCTCGACCTGGACGAGACGCACGACCTGCTCCTGCGCGACTACCTCGTGCGGGCGGCGCACTCGCTGGTCAACCGCCTCGACTGACGCGGTCGTCGAGCCCCTGCGGCAGGGCACTGTGGTGCAAGTTCTTGCAGATGTTGCAGTCGATTTCACACGGGCGCGACGATGCCTCAGCATGGATGGGTGACCCCCGACACCGCCGTCTCTGCCGTCGTCCCAGCCACCGACGCCGCCGACACCACTGACACCGCATCCACCGCTGACCCTGCTGCCTGGTGGCGGCACGCCGTCATCTACCAGGTCTATCCCCGCTCCTTCGCCGACGCCGACGGCGACGGCATGGGTGACCTGGCCGGCGTGACCGGCAAGCTGCCCTACCTGCGCGACCTCGGCGTCGACGCGGTCTGGCTCTCCCCCTTCTACACCTCCCCGCAGGCCGACGCGGGCTACGACGTCAGCGACTACCGCGACGTCGACCCGCGGTTCGGCTCGCTGGCCGACGCCGAGCAGCTGGTCGCGCGCGCCCACGAGCTCGGCATCCGCGTCGTCGTCGACCTCGTGCCCAACCACACCAGCGACGAGCACGCGTGGTTCCAGGCCGCCCTCGCCGCGGGCCCCGGCTCCCCCGAGCGGGCCCGCTACATCTTCCGCGACGGCCGTGGCGAGCACGGCGAGCTGCCGCCCACCAACTGGCGCTCGGTCTTCGGCGGCTCCGCATGGACCCGGGTCACCGAGTCCGGCGGCGAGCCGGGCCAGTGGTACCTCAACCTGTTCGACTCCAAGCAGCCCGACCTCGACTGGGAGCACCCCGAGGTGCGCGAGGAGTTCCACGACATCCTGCGCTTCTGGCTCGACCGCGGCGTCGACGGCTTCCGCGTGGACGTGGCGCACGGCCTGGCCAAGGACCCGAGCTTCCGCGACTGGGACGCCCACACCGAGATGATCTCGGGCGACGGCGAGGCCCGCCCCACCAACGCCAGCCCCTACTGGGACCAGGACGGCGTCCACGACATCTACCGCGGGTGGCGCCACGTCCTCGACTCCTACAACCCCGAGGGCGACCCCCAGCGCGACCGGATCCTGTGCGCCGAGGCCTGGGTGTCCCCGATCGAGCGGCTCGTGGCCTACACCCGGCCGGACGAGATGCACCAGGCGTTCAACTTCGACTTCCTGGACTCCCCCTGGCGCGCAACCGATCTCGTCGAGCGCATCACGCGCTCCCTCGAGGCGGCGCAGAGCGTCGGCGCCCCCACGACCTGGGTCCTGTCCAACCACGACGTCGTGCGGCACGCGACGCGGCTCGGCTATCCCGTCGGCTCGCCCCGCATGAACGGCATCGACGCGACCTGCCCCCAGCCGGACGCCGACCTCGGCCTGCGGCGGGCCCGGGCTGCCACGGCGCTCATGCTGGCGCTGCCCGGTTCGGCATACCTCTATCAGGGCGAGGAGCTCGGGCTCCCCGACCACACGACCCTGCCGGACGAGCTGCGCGAGGACCCCGCGCACCACCGCACCAAGGGCACCCCCGAGGCCGAGATCGGTCGCGACGGCTGCCGCATCCCCCTCCCCTGGGTCGGGGGCGCGCCCGGCAACGGGTTCGGTCCCTCGGAGCGCACCTGGCTCCCCCAGCCCGACGCGTATGCCGCCCTCGCGGCGAACCTCCAGGCGGGGCAGCCGGGCTCGACGCTCGAGCTCTATCGCGCGCTGCTCGCCACCCGCCGCGAGCTCGACCTCGGCGTCGGCGTCCTCGACTGGCAGCAGGGGTATGGCGAGGACGTGGTCGCCGTCGTCAACGCGCGCGGCACGGACCGGCTGCTGGTCCTCGCCAACCTCGGCGAGGAGCCGGTCGCGCTGCCCGACGGGGCCGAGGTCGTCGTGGCCAGCGGCCCGCTGACCCCCGAGGGGCTCGTCCCGACGGACACCACGGTCTGGGCGCGCACCCGCTGACGACGGCCGGGTGCCCGCCCCGCTGACGACGGCCGGGTGCCCGCCCGCGGAAGACGGCCGGGCGCGTCGCAGATCTTCGGGTTCGAGCCCGAAGATCTGCGACCTGCCCGAGTCGTCGCCCCGCGCGTCGTAGGTTGGCCCCGTGAAGGCTGAGCAGTTCCCGTACTTCGACGCTCCCCGGCCGCTGGCCCTGGCCCACCGCGGTGGTGCCGCCTACGCGCCCAACCACGGGCGGGAGAACACGCTGGCGGCCTTCCGCACCGCCTACGACCTGGGCTACCGCTATCTCGAGACGGACGTCCACGCCACCCTCGACGGGCAGGTCGTCGCGTTCCACGACGCGCGGCTGGACCGGGTCACCGACCGGCGCGGCGCGATCGCGGACCTGCCGTGGGACTACGTGCAGCAGGCGCGCATCGCGGGCGAGTCCGTCCCGCTGCTCACCGAGCTGCTCGAGGAGCTGCCGGACGCGAGGTTCAACATCGACATCAAGTCGCCGGGCGCGGTCGTCCCCACCGCGCAGGTGCTGCTGCAGGCCGGCGCGCTGCATCGCGTCTGCGTCGGGTCCTTCTCCCAGCGCCGGCTGCGCCACGTGCGCGAGCTGCTCGGGCCACGCCTGGCGACGGCCGCCGGTGGCGCGGGGGTGGCCAGCCTGCGGTTCCTGCCGCGCCTGGTGACCCAGTGGCTCAGCACCCCGGCACCGGTGCTGCAGATCCCCCGCACCTACACCCTCGCCGGGCGGTCGGTCGAGCTCGTGACCCCGGCGCTCGTGGAGGCGGCCCACCGGCGCGGCAAGCACATCCACGTCTGGACGATCGACGACGCGCAGGAGATGCACGAGCTGCTGGACCTCGGGGTGGACGGTCTGGTCAGCGACGCCATCGACACCCTGCGCTCGGTCCTGGTCGAGCGCGGCGCGTGGCAGGAACCACCCCGTGGCCCCGATACCGTGGAGCGGTGAGCCCCGCCGAGACACCGACCACGCAGGGACCGATGGGGCCGGCATACCGGCTGGTCACGATCGTCATGATCGCCCAGGTGACCCTCGTCGCCTTCGAGTCGATGGCCGTCACGACCGCGATGCCGGCGGTCGCCGCCGAGCTGGACGCGGTGCGGTCCTACGGCCTGGCCTTCTCGCTGTTCCTGTCCGCGCAGCTGCTCGGCACGGTGCTGTCGGGGACCTGGACCGACCTGCGCGGGCCGCTGCCCGCCACCCTGGTGGGCCAGGCCGGGCTCGCGATCGGCTCCCTGATCGCGGGGATGGCCGACAGCTTCGCCGTCCTGCTCGTCGGGCGGATGATCGCCGGGCTGGGGGGCGGCCTGCTCGTCGTCGCGCTCTACGTCATGATCGGTCGCGCCTACCCGGAGTCCTTGCGGCCCAAGGTCTTCGGCTGGGTGTCGGCCGCCTGGGTGCTGCCCGCCATCGTCGGCCCGCTGCTCGCCGCCTGGCTCACCGAGGCGCTGTCCTGGCGCTGGGTCTTCCTCGTCGTCGTGCCACCGATCCTGGTCACCGCCGTCCTCACCTGGTCGCGCCGCGCCACGGTGTCGCCCCCCGGGCACGTGGGCTCGGGCCGCGAGCGCAGCACGCACCGGCGAGCCGCCGTGGCGGGAGCCCTGGTCGCCGTGGCCGCCGGTGTCCTGCAGTGGGGCTCGCAGCACGTCGAGCCCTTCCAGCTCCTCCCCGTCGCCCTCGCGGCGGCCGGTCTGGTCGTCGTGGCCGTCGTCGCGCCGAGGCTCGTCCCGCAGGGGACCGTCCGGCTCGCCCGGGGGCTCCCGTCCGTCACCATGTCGCGCTTCCTGCTGGCCGCCGCGTTCAACGGCGCCATCACCTTCATCCCGCTGATGCTCGTCAACGAGCGCGGCACCAGCAGCACGGTGGCCGGGGTCATGCTCACGCTCGGGTCCCTCGGCTGGTCCGTGGGCGCCGCTCTGCAGGGACGAGATGCCTTCGTGCGCGACCGGTTCCGCCTGCTCGGCGCCGGCGGGGCGTCGCTCGCCGTCGGCCTGCTGGGGCTCGCCGCCATCGCCGGCCTCGGGCTGTCCGAGTGGTTCGTGCCCGTCGCCGCCGCCGCCATGGGCGTCGGCATGGGCCTGGCCATGTCCACGGTCTCGGTGCTCGGGCTCGACCTCACGCCCATCGAGCGGCACGGCGAGGTCTCGTCCTCGCTGCAGCTCGCGGACACGCTCGGCTCCGCGCTCGGCGTGGCGCTGACGGGCGCCGTCTTCGCCGGGCTGCACCGCTCGCCGGGCGAGGACGGAGCGGCCTACACGCTGATCTGGGTGCTGTGCGCGGCCTCGGCCGCGCTGGTGGTCCTGGCCGGCTCGCGGGCCCGCCCGGTCGACGCTCAGCGCGCGAGGACGTGACCCACCGGCACGGACAGCCGCAACCACCGGCCGCAGCGGTGCAGCGTGCCCGCCTCTCCCGTGAGGAAGCCCAGGGCGTGCGCCCCGAAGGCCAGCCCCGACGGGATGCCCTCGGCCTCAGCCGCTGCCATCGGCCGGGCCCACACCGCGTGCCGCAGCTCGGCGACGGCGAGGGCCCCGGCGCCGCTCCCCACTCCGCGCGCGACGTCGGCGATGCCCGCCTGCGCCGCGTCGTGCAGCTCGGCGCTGGTCACCCGCCCGATCGGCACCCAGCCGGCGCGCGGGGCGCTCTGCCCGGCCCAGGGCGCGCGGACCTCGGTCGGCGGCACCGCGAGGCGGGTCCCCTGGTCGTGGGCGAACCGGTCCAGGAGCGAGCCCAGCGAGACGGTGACGTCGAGGTCGGCGGGCTCCGCGAGACGCATCGTGCGCAGACCCATCACGAGTCCCTCTGCCGCCAGCCCGGACCCGGGCAGGACCGCGGCATACGCAGCCAGCACGGTCCCCTGGGCCTGCAGCCGCATGGCGCCCTCGCGGTCCGCCGCGGCGGCCCGGGCGACGAAGGTGCGCAGGTCCGAGGCGGTCCCCGCGTCGACCAGGGCGAGCGTGCCGGTCACCGGCGCCGCCTCAGGTCGACCGGCTCGCCGAGGTACTGTCCCAGCGTCTCGCGCTGCTCGGGGGTCATGCGACGGGGGCGGGCACCGGCGAAGTCGTACATCACCATCGTCGACTCGGCCCGCGCGTAGACCTGGTCCCCGACGCTCTCGGGGTCCCGCATCACGTAGCCGAGGTCGTAGGACGCTCCAGCGAGCCGCGTAACCCACATGTCGACGGCGACCGGGGCGTGCCGGAACTCCAGCGGCCGGAGGTACTCGATCTCGCTGCGGGCCACCAGGACTCCGCGACCGAGCACCGGGTCGTGGTTGCCGAACCACGCGCGGAAGGCCTCGACGCGAGCCTCCTCCAGGAGCCGGAGGTACTCCACGTTGTTGACATGGCCGTAGGCGTCCATGTCGCTCCACCGGAGCGGCACGGCGACGCGATAGAGGCTCGTCGGGCGGGGGTCGCTGGGGGCGTCGGGCATGGGCCCATCATCACGCACGGCCGGGTCTGTCGGCCCTGGCGTCTAGCGTGTGGGCATGACCAGCAACCAGGCCCGTATGCCGAGCGCGCCCGCCGTCGACGTGGACACCGAGGCCGTGCGCGGGGACGCCACGGCGGCGCTGCGACGCCTGGTCGGGCGCGAGGACGTGGACTTCCGCGACGGCCAGCTCGAGGCGGTGGCGGCGCTGGTGTCGGCGCGCCAGCGCGTGCTCGTGGTGCAGCGCACGGGCTGGGGCAAGTCGGCGGTGTACTTCGTGGCGACGTCGCTGCGGCGCGCGGCGGGGGCGGGGCCGACGATCATCGTGTCGCCGCTGCTGGCACTCATGCGCGACCAGATCGCGGCGGCCCAGCGCGCCGGCGTGCGGGCGGTGACCATGAACTCGGCCAACGCCGACACCTGGGGCGAGGTCGCCGCGGCCCTGGCGGCGGACGAGGTCGACGTGCTGCTGGTGAGCCCGGAGCGGCTCAACAACCCTCGCTTCCGGGACGAGCAGCTCCCCGGGCTGGCCGCCCGGTGCGGCCTCCTGGTCGTCGACGAGGCGCACTGCGTCAGCGACTGGGGTCACGACTTCCGCCCGGACTACCGCCGCATCAAGGACCTGCTCACCGAGCTGCCCACCGACGTGCCGGTGCTGGCGACCACCGCCACGGCCAACGCGCGCGTGGTGTCCGACGTGGCCGAGCAGCTCGAGGTGGGTGGCCACGAGGTCCTGACCGTGCGCGGCTCGCTGGCCCGCGACTCGCTGCGGCTCGGGGTGCTGCGCCTGGGCTCGGCCGAGCAGCAGCTCGGGTGGCTCACCGCGCACCTCGCCGAGCTCCCGGGCAGCGGCATCGTCTATGCCCTGACCGTCTCGGCCGCCGAGGACGTGGCCGAGGCGCTGCGCCAGGCCGGGCACGAGGTCCGGGCCTACACCGGGCGCACCGACCCCGCCGACCGCGAGCAGCTCGAGGGGATGCTGCGCGCCAACCAGGTCAAGGCGCTGGTCGCCACCAGCGCGCTCGGCATGGGCTTCGACAAGCCAGACCTCGGGTTCGTGGTGCACCTGGGCTCCCCCAGCTCGCCCGTCGCCTACTACCAGCAGGTCGGCCGCGCCGGTCGCGGTGTCGCACGCGCCGACGTCCTGCTGCTGCCGTCCGCCTCCGACCGCGACATCTGGTCCTACTTCGCGAGCGCCTCAATGCCCCGGCCCGAGCAGGCCGACGCCGTGATCGCGGCGTTGTCCGCCTCGGACCGTCCGATGTCGACGGCCGCCCTCGAGACGGTGGTCGACGTCCGCCGCACCCGGCTCGAGCTGCTGCTCAAGGTCCTCGACGTCGACGGCGCGGTCCGCCGGGTCCAGGGTGGCTGGACGGCCACCGGGGCGCCGTGGACCTACGACGCGGAGCGCTACGCACGCGTCGCCGAGGCCCGCGAGCGCGAGCAGGACCTGATGCTCGCCTACCAGCGCGGCGAGGAGTGCCGCATGGCCTTCCTCCAGCGCGTGCTCGACGACCCCACGGCCGCGCCGTGCGGCCGGTGCGACGTCTGCGCGGGGCCGTGGTATCCCGAGGGGGTGCCCGAGGGCGCCGTCGTCGAGGCCCGCACCCGGCTCGACCGGCCGGGGGTGCTCGTGGAGCCCCGCGCCCAGTGGCCGAGCGGGATGCCGCGCCTGGGCGTCGAGGTCAAGGGACGGATCGCGCCCGCCGAGCAGGTGGAGCCCGGCCGGGCGCTGGCACGGCTCACGGACCTGGGGTGGGGGCAGCGCGTGCGCACGCTGCTCGCGGCCCCGGACGCTCCGGTCGACGAGGCGCTCCTGCGGGGGTGCGTGCCGGTGCTGCGCGACTGGGGCTGGGCCGAGCGGCCGTTCGCGGTGACGTGGATCCCCTCGCGATCACGACCACAGCTCGTCGAGTCCCTCGCCCGAGGGCTCGCGTCGATGGGGCGGATGGTCGACCTCGGACCGATGGAGCTCGTCGACGGCGGCCCGATCGGCGACCGGGGAGGCAACAGCGCCTATCGCCTCGCGGGCGTGTGGGACCGGGTGCAGGCCGGAGCGATGGTCCGCGACCAGCTCGAGCTGAGCCCCGGGGCAGTCCTGCTCGTCGACGACCTGGTCGACTCCCGCTGGACCATGACCGTGGCGGGGCGGGCCCTGCGTGAGGCGGGCGCCACGAGCGTGCTGCCGTTCGCCCTGGCCGTCTCGGGGTGAGCCGGCCAGGGCGGCCGGGTCACCAGCGGTGCGCGACGTCCACGACGACCCGGTTGTTGGCGCCCGGGCCCTTGACGACGAAGACGCGGTAGGGCAGGCGGGCCCGGGTCACGATGCCGACGGCGTCGAGGCCGTCCACCTTGCCGGCGTAGACGACGCCCCGCACGGTGGAGAACCGCGTGGGCAGCGCCTGGCCCGGCTTGACGCCCATCGGCACCAGGTTGGTGCGCGAGCCGACGGCGATGACCTGCGGGGAGCGGGCGGTGCCGACGTAGCCCGCCACCGTCGCGCCGGTGCGACCCTTGAGCTCGAAGACCACGCGGTCGTAGCACGCGTGGTGCCCGGTGCGGAGGTCGGCGACGGGCGTGCCGGTGACCGGGCTGGACAGGTTGATGGCCTTGTTCTGCGAGCCCCAGCGCACGCGGCAGGAGGTCGCAGCGTCGGCGGCGGGCAGGGTGGTGACCGAGACGGCGCCGACCGCGGCGAGGGCGGTCGTGGCGGCGGCGAGGCGGCGGGTGAGAGCGGACATGATGAATCCCCCAGATGACGATGACGACGGTGTCAGGGCCGGGCACGAGTGACGCTCGGCGCGCTCACCGTAGCCCCCGGGGTGAGACCCCCGGACGGACTTGCTTCGAACACTGCCTGGACGTCATCTGGATGGCCCTGCGGCGACTATCGTGCTGCAGGTGACGCCACCCCACCCGGACCCCTTCGCCGAGCTGCTCGAGATCCTCGACCTGGACCACCTCGGGACCGCGCGCATGACCGTGAGCGCGCGCACCGACGCCGGCCCCGAGTCCTTCCTCACCGAGCAGATCCTCGGCGACCCCGACCGCGAGATCTTCGAGGGCAAGAGCCAGTGGCAGCCCCACCGGCGGGTCTTCGGAGGGCAGGTGCTCGCGCAGACGATCATCGCGGCCGGGCGCACCGTCGGCACCGACGCGGGCGGGGTGCCCCGCCCGATCCACTCGCTCCACGGCTACTTCGTGCGACCGGGGGACGTGGCCAGGCCGATCAGGTTCTCCGTCGAGCGGATGCGCGACGGGCGGTCCTTCTCGACCCGCCGGGTGCACGCCATGCAGGAGGGCCAGGTCATCCTGTCGATGACGGCGTCCTTCCAGGAGCCCGCCGGCGGGCTCGACCACCAGGACACGATGCCCGACGTGCCCGGGCCGGAGACGCTCCCGAGCGTCGCCGACAAGTACGGCCACGTCGACCACCCCGCGGCCAAGCACCTGGCCTACGGCCGGCCGATCGACCTGCGGCACGTGCGCGAGGACCTCTGGTCCCAGCCCGCCGCCGAGCAGGTCGCCCACCAGGAGCTGTGGCTCCGTGCCGTCGGCACGCTGCCCGACGACCCGCTGGTGCACGCGGCCGTGATGGCCTACGCCAGCGACTACGCCCTGCTCGAGCCCGTCATCCGGCGTCACGGGATCGCGTGGGTCGACCGGCGGCTGCGGGCCGCGAGCCTCGACCACGCCATGTGGTTCCACCGGCCGGCTCGCGCGGACGAGTGGATGCTCTACACGCAGTACTCCCCCAGCGCGCAGGGCGGCCGCGGTCTCGGGATGGGTCACATGTTCACGCCCGACGGCAGGCTCGCCGCCACCGTCGCCCAGGAGGGCATGCTCCGGCTCAAGGGCTGAGCCGCCGTCAGGGCCGCAGGCTCCGGGCGCTCGAGCACCCCCGCCGAGGGCGCCCGAGCCGGGCGCTCGAGCCGCGGGCGTCCGCCCCGCAGGTGACTCGGTCAGCGGGGGATGTTGCGCAGGTTGGCCCGGGCCATGTCCACCATCTTGCCGACGCCGCCGTCGAGCACGGTCTTGGTGGCTGCGGACGCGAAGCCCGTCACCTGCTCGAGGGTGATCTCGGGCGGGATGGACAGCGCGTTGGGGTCGGTCACGACGTCGACGAGCACGGGTCCGGGCGTGGCGAGCGCCCGGCTCAGACCCTCGCGGACGTCCTTGGGGTCGGTGATGCGGATGCTCGTGATGCCGCAGCCCTGAGCGATGGCGGCGTAGTCCACGTGCGCGCGGTCCGTGCCGTAGTCCGGGAGGCCGTCCACGAGCATCTCGAGCTTGACCATGCCGAGCGTGGAGTTGTTGAACACCACGATCTTGACGTCCAGCTGGTGCTCGGCGACGGTCACCAGCTCGCCCATCAGCATCGACAGCCCGCCGTCGCCGGACATCGAGATCACCTGTCGCCCGGGCTGGCTCGCGGCAGCGCCGATCGCGTGCGGCAGGGCGTTGGCCATCGTGCCGTGGTGCCAGGAGCCGAGGACCCGGCGTCTCCCGTTGGGCGTCAGGAAGCGTGCCGCCCACACGTTGCACATGCCCGTGTCGACGGTGAACACGGCGTCGTCGGAGGCCAGGTCGTCGAGGATCGAGGCGAGGTACTCCGGGTGGATCGGGACCATCGTGTCCACGTCGCGCGTGTAGGCCTTGACCACCTTGTCGAGCGTCGAGGCGTGCTCCTTGAGCATCCGCTGCAGGAAGCGACCGTCCCGCTCGCGCCCGAGCATCGGCAGCAGAGCCTCGATGGTCGCGTCCACGTCCCCCTCGACCGCCAGGGACAGCGTGGCGCGACGCCCCAGGCGCTCGCCATACCGGTCGACCTGCACGATCACCGTGTCCTGCGGCAGGAACTGGTCGTAGGGGAAGTCGGTGCCGAGGAGCAGGACGAGGTCGGCCTGATCCATCGCCTCGGCGCACGCGCCGTAGCCGAGCAGCCCGCTCATGCCGACGTCGTAGGGGTTGTCGAACTGGATCCACTCCTTGCCGCCGAGGGCATGTCCGACCGGTGCCTTCAGCGCGTCGGCCAGCGCCATGACCTGGTCGTGGGCGCCGCGCACCCCGGCCCCGACGAAGAGCATGGGCTTCTTGGCCCGGTCGAGCAGGCGAGCCAGGTCCGTGACCACCGCAGGGTCCGGGACGTGGCGCGGCGGGCGCTCCGAGGTGTGACCGAGGGCGGGGGCGTCGACCGCCGGCTCCTCGGCGACGTCGCCCGGCAGGACCAGGACCGAGACGCCGCTGCGGGCGATGGCGGTCTGGGTGGCGATGTGCAGGATCCGGGCGGCCTGGCGAGGGCTGTTGGCGACCTCGGCGTAGTGGCTGCACTCCGCGAACAGCTGCTCGGGGTGGGTCGCCTGGAAGAAGTAGGTGCCGATCTGCGGCGACGGGATGTGGCTCGCGATGGCCAGGACCTTGGCGCCGCCGCGGTTGGCGTCGTAGAGGCCCTGGACGAGGTGGGTGTTGCCGGGGCCGCAGGACGCCGCGCAGACGGCGAGCCGGCCGGTGAGGCGGGACTCGGCGGCGGCGGCGAAGGCGGCGGCCTCCTCGTTGTGGACCGCGAAGAAGGAGATCTCACCATCCCGGCGGATGGCGTCGGTGACGGGGTTGAGGCTGTCCCCCAACGAGCCCGTAGATGCGTTGCACCCCAAGGGACTTCAGGTGAGCGACGAGCTGGTCGGCGACGGTGGGCTTGGCCATGCACGAACCTCCTGGGAGTAGGACGGTCGGCGTCGCGGACGTGCGGCGTCCCCCTCCCCCTACCCCGCCCCGCGAGCCTTCATCGCCGACGGCGCGGACCATCTCGTATGCCGAGAGCCGCACCCCGGACGCCCGGAAGCGGGCTCGGGGTGCGGCTCTCGCGCGACCGCGGAGGTCAGTCGCGCGTCAGCTTGCGGTAGGTGACGCGGTGCGGACGGGCGGCGTCCTCGCCAAGGCGCTCGATCTTGTTCTTCTCGTAGGCCTCGAAGTTGCCCTCGAACCAGTACCACGCCGAGGGGTCCTCCTCGGTGCCCTCGTAGGCCAGGATGTGCGTCGCGACGCGGTCCAGGAACCACCGGTCGTGGCTGATGACCACGGCGCAGCCGGGGAACTCCAGCAGGGCGTTCTCGAGGGAGCCGAGGGTCTCGACGTCGAGGTCGTTCGTCGGCTCGTCGAGCAGCAGCAGGTTGCCGCCCTGCTTGAGGGTGAGCGCGAGGTTGAGGCGGTTGCGCTCGCCACCGGAGAGGATGCCCGCCTTCTTCTGCTGGTCCGGGCCCTTGAACCCGAACTGCGAGACGTAGGCGCGCGACGGGATCTCGACCTTGCCGACCTGGATGTAGTCGAGCCCGTCGGACACGACCTCCCAGAGGTTCTTGTCGGGGTCGATCCCGGCGCGGCTCTGGTCGACGTAGGAGATGTCGACGGTGTCACCGACGCGGACGCTGCCGGAGTCGGCCTCCTCCAGGCCCACGATGGTCTTGAACAGCGTCGTCTTGCCGACGCCGTTGGGGCCGATGACGCCGACGATACCGTTGCGGGGCAGCGAGAAGGACAGGCCGTCGATGAGGACCCGGTCGCCGAAGCCCTTCTTGAGGTCGTTGACCTCGATCACGGTGCTGCCGAGGCGCGGGCCGGGCGGGATCGTGATCTCCTCGAAGTCCAGCTTGCGCGTGCGGTCGGCCTCCGCGGCCATCTCCTCGTAGCGCTGCAGGCGGGCCTTGGACTTGGCCTGGCGGCCCTTGGCGTTGGAGCGGACCCACTCGAGCTCGCTGCGGAGTCGCTTCTGGAGCTTCTGGTCCTTCTTGCCCTGGACCTCGAGGCGCGCGGCCTTGGACTCGAGGTACTTGGAGTAGTTGCCCTCGTAGCCGTAGAGGCGGCCGCGGTCGACCTCGCAGATCCACTCCGCGACGTTGTCCAGGAAGTACCGGTCGTGCGTGACGGCCAGGACGGCGCCGGGGTAGGACGCGAGGTGCTGCTCCAGCCACAGCACCGACTCGGCGTCGAGGTGGTTGGTGGGCTCGTCGAGGAGGAGCAGGTCGGGCTTGGACAGCAGCAGCTTGCACAGGGCGACGCGGCGGCGCTCACCACCGGACAGGACGGTGACGTCGGCGTCGCCGGGCGGGCAGCGCAGGGCGTCCATGGCCTGCTCGAGCTGGGAGTCGAGGTCCCACGCGTCGGCGTGGTCGATGTCCTCCTGGAGCTTGCCCATCTCCTCCATGAGGGCGTCGAAGTCGGCGCCCTCGTCGGCCATCTCGGCGGAGATCGCGTTGAAGCGGTCGACCTTGGCCTTGATCTCGCCGACGCCCTCCTCGACGTTGCCGAGGACGGTCTTGTCCTCGGTCAGGGGCGGCTCCTGCAGCAGGATCCCCACGCTGTATCCCGGGGAGAGCCGGGCCTCGCCGTTGGAGGGCTGGTCCAGCCCCGCCATGATCTTGAGGATCGTCGACTTGCCGGCACCGTTGGGGCCGACGACCCCGATCTTGGCTCCGGGGAAGAACGACATCGTCACGTCGTCGAGGATGACCTTGTCACCGACGGCCTTGCGGGCCTTGGACATGGTGTAGATGAACTCCGCCATGCCCCTCAGGCTATCGGTCGCCGGCCAGGCTCAACGAATCCGTCGACGCTGGTCGCGCGGTGCCCCGGTCAGGGGCCGGGCACCGCGCGACCGGGGCGTCCCGGACACCTCAGGCGAACGACGGCTCGCGCTCCGTGACGACACCGTCGGCATCGACGTCGTAGTCCTCCTCGTCGTCGACGTCGGCGACGTGGACGCCAGCACCGACGCCCGCCCCCACGCCGATGGCCTCCGGCAGCTCGCCCTCGAGCCCGCTGCCGGCGTGCCCGCCGTAGCCGTCCGCCTCGGGCAGCCCGGACGGCTCCGCACCGTCGGGCAGGGCGCCGCGGTCGTTGGCCGCCGCGACCTCGGGGTCGGCCATGCGGTCGGTGCCGGAGCTGTGGACCCCCTTGGTCACGTCGGCGAAGGCGAAGGTGAGGTCCGGGCCCACGGAGTGGGCGTCGATCTCGACGTTGGTCCCGCGGCGCTCGCCCTGCTCCCAGTCCGTGACGCGCAGGCGGCCGCGCACGATGACGCGCGTGCCCTGCTTGAGCGTCGCCGCGCAGTTCTGGCCCAGCGACCGGAAAGCCGTGACCCGGACGAAGTTGGTGTGACCGTCGCCCCAGCCGCCCTCGCGGTTGCGCTTGCGCTCGGTGCAGGCGATCCGGAAGGCGGCGAACGCGTCGCCGCCCTGGGTGAACCGCAGCTCCGGGTCGGCGCAGAGATTGCCGGTCACGGTGATCATGGTCTCGTGCATGAGGTGTCCTCCTGGTCGGGTCCTCCTCGTCGGAAGGACGTCGTGGACCCAGGGTCGGACGGGCAGGGCGCGGGTGCCAGGGCCTGCCGGCAGCCTGTGGACGACGACGCGGAATGCCGCGACGCCGCCGTCCCCTGTGGACGACGGCGCCGCTCCGGGCCGGAGCCCTGGCGATGCCTGGGCTGGCTGAGCTGGCTGAGCTGGCTGAGCTGGCTGAGCTGGCTGAGCTGGCTGGGCTAGTCGGCTAGCTGCACTCGGCCAACCGGTTGGCCGAGTACAGCTAGCTCTTGATCGCCTGGTCGAGCAGCTCGCGGGTGCGGGCGTGCCGGGCGAGCACCGCGTGCACCTCGCTGACCAGTCGCTCCTGCGCGACGTCGTGGATCGCCGCGTCGAAGCGCCGGCCTATGCCGTCGCGGCGGCGCCGGGCGCCGGCCCGGGCGATGGCCCGGCCGAGCGCCGCGAGCAGGAGCCCGAGCAGGATGCCACCGACCAGCATGAGCAGCGGGTACGGCAGGATCCCGACCGTGGGGGGCTCGGGCACCGGCAGCTGGGCCCAGCCGAGGCCCATCAGGACCAGCAGCCAGACCAGGCCCGCGACCGCGACGAGCGCGAACAACCACTGCAGCCCGTTGAACACGCTCCACCACAGCGGCCGTCGGGCCCGCAGCGGCACCTCGAGCACCGTCTGATCGAGGGAGTCGACCAGGTCGTTGTCCTCGGGGGCGGCGGCCCGGTGCACGGCGTCGGCCCAGCGGGTCGGCAGGCCCTCGGAGGCCACGTCGGCCAGGTGGCGGGTGGCCAGGTCCACCGAGGCGCGGGCGGCCGGGGTGGGCGGCGGCAGCGAGGACCGGCCGATGGTGCGGCGCACGTCGGTGGCCTGGATGCCCAGGTCGTTGTCCTCCTTGAGGCGCAGCCGCTTGAGCGGGTCGGGCCGCAGGGCGTGACCCCAGCGCGTGAACGGCCATCCGGTGGTCTGAGCGGCCTCGCGGCGGTAGTCCCGCTCGACCGCCTCGAGGACGACGGGCACGCCGGCCGCGCGTCCGAGGGCGGCGACCAGCTCGTCGGAGGGCCCGTCCGGGAGCTGCGGGTCGGTGGACCCCACCTCGTCGCGCAGCTCCTCCGCGGAGGCGCGCAGGTCACCCGTGAGCCGGCGCTCGGCGGCCGTGCGTGACGAGACCGCCTCCGCGAGCCGCTGCTGCAGGACGTCCAGGCCCATCCCGGTGCGGGCCGACGTGGGGATCACCTCGGCCGACGGGATCCCGTCGTCCGCGAGGATGCGGCCCAGGTCGGCGGTGCACTGCTCCACCCCCTCGGGCGACAGCCGGTCGGCGTGGTTGAGCACGACCACGGTGACCGCGTCGTGCTCCGAGAGCACCTGGATGTAGTCGTCGTGCAGGCGGGCGTCGGCATACTTCTGGGGGTCCGTGACCCACACGAAGACGTCGACCAGCTGCAGGACGCGGTCGGCCTCGGCCCGGTGCGACTGGGTGCGCGAGTCGAAGTCCGGCAGGTCGAGCAGCACGAGCCCGTCGAGGTCGGCCGCGCGCCCGTGGACGGGGTCGGTGGCGACGCGGTGGCGGGCTCCGACGCCGAGCCAGTCGAGCAGCGGCGTCGCGGGGTCGTCGCCCCACACCGCGGCGCTGGCCGTCGAGGTCGTGGGCCGGCGGGCGCCGACCCGCGAGACGTCCTCGCCGACCAGGGCGTTGAAGGTCGACGACTTCCCCGAGCCGGTGGCGCCCGCGAGCGCCACGACCGTGTGCGACCCCACGAGGGCGGTGCGCTCGCGGGTCTGGTTGACGATCCGGCGGGCCGGCGCCACCGCCTGCTCGCTGAGCTCGGCGCCGCCGGTCTGCAGCGCCTCGGCGAGGATCCGCGCGCGCTCGGTAGCGGGGAGCGCGGTCTCCTCGGTCGTGCGACGTCGCAGGATGCTGGTCATCGGGCCGCCCTCACGCTCACGGCGGCCTGGGCCAGGTCGCTCGACTGGTTGGTGTCCACCGCGACGTCGTCGACCGCCTCGAGATAGCGGCGCTCCTCGTCGGCGTACAGCGCCTGGACCCGGTCCATCAGGTCCCGGCGAGCCTTGCGGGCCAGGTCGCGCACGGCCTGGTCGCCGAAGATCGCCTCCAGGATGCGCTGCCCGAGGACGGCGGAGCCCGCGGCGATCCCGCCCTCGGCGCCCGTGAGCCCGCTGGTGTGGGTGAAGACCACGAGCATCAGCACCACGGACAGCGCGTTGACGCCGTAGGCGAGGACGCGCGCGGTCGTGCGCTTGTCCTGGCCCTCCTCGCGGATCATCGCGAGCAGGTCGGACTGCCAGTCGCGGACCAGGCGGTCGACGCGGTCGGGCAGGTCGACGGAGGACATGCCGAGCCCCGTGCGGTGCGCCAGCAGGACCTCGCCGCCGGGCGCGTTGCGCCACTGGCGACGGACGTCGGAGGCGGCCCGGTCGGCCTGGGCCTGGATGAGGGAGGCGACACCGGACTGCAGCACCTCGCCGAGCTGGTCGGCGGGCTGGGGCTGGCCCTTGACCGCGGCGGTGATCCGGTCGCGGATCCGGCCGATGCCGGACTCGATGGTGCGCAGGAACTCGCCGGTGCCCACGAACTCCTGCCAGCGGGCGAGCACCTCGCCCCGCAGGAGGGTGCCGTCGCTGACCCCGAGCTCGACCCCCTCCAGGGCGTCGTCGTAGGCCCGGTCGGCCGCGCGTCGCAGCCCCGAGGCGGCCATCTGCTGGTCGTCGCTCGCCTCGACGAGCCCCGTGACGCGGCCCGAGAGCGAGTCGAGGGCGCCCGAAAGCGTGCGCCGGACGACCGTCTGGCGGGCCCCGGCGTCCTCCGCGAGGGTGGCCAGCCAGCGCCGCAGCGGACCCACCTCGCCCTCGGGCAGCAGGCCGCCCTCCTCGAGGACGGTCTCGCGGACCGTGAAGATGGGGGCGCCGTCCAGCCGCTGCTCGGCCAGCATCCGCGCAAGGTCCTCGCGAACCTCCACGACGGCCTCGTCGGGCACGCGGTCCAGCACGATCGCGACCGAGGTGCCGCGGTCCCCCGCCTCTCGCAGGAGGTCCCAGGGCACGGCGTCGGCATACCGGGCCGCCGTGGTCACGAAGAGCCACAGGTCGGCGGCGTTGAGCAGCTGCCGGGACAGCTCACGGTTGGCG
The DNA here is from genome assembly GCF_000426385.1 of Arsenicicoccus bolidensis DSM 15745. Taxonomy (GTDB): domain Bacteria; phylum Actinomycetota; class Actinomycetes; order Actinomycetales; family Dermatophilaceae; genus Arsenicicoccus; species Arsenicicoccus bolidensis. The sequence continues at coordinate 38,695 of NZ_AUFG01000017.1, read as the reverse complement.
GCGACCACGGAGTCGATGTCGGGGGCGTCGAGCAGGGCCAGCCCGGCGGGGAGGGAGTCGGAGGTCACCAGGCGGACCGAGCTCATGTCGTCGTCCACGGTGCCCTGGCTGTCGCTGCGGCCGGTGAGCCGGCCGAAGCGCGGCAGGACCTTGGTGGCGAACCACTCGCGGTCCGCCTCGTGGTGCACGAGGACGGGGGCCCGGGTCGTGGGCCGCAGCACGCCGCTGCGCGAGACCGTCTCGCGCACCACGGAGTTGACCAGGGTGGACTTGCCCGAGCCGGTGGACCCGCCGACGACGACCAGGAGCGGCGCGTCCAGCGCCGCCAGCCTCGGTATGACGTAGTCGTCGAGCTGGGTCACCAGGCTGGTGCGGGCGGCGCGAGCCTCGGCGGTGGAGGCCAGCTCGATCGGGAACTGCGCCCGCTCGACGACGGTCTTGAGGTGTGCCACGGCATCCGGCAGCCGGTCGTTGCCAGCAGGCGCCGGGCTGTCCACCATCTCCACGAGTCCCCCACGGGTTGCGATCACGGATCGTCACCACGGCACGACACGTTCGGGCCCTGGGCGTTGCGCACATTCTGACAGGAACCTCCCCGTTTCGTCGGGTCTTCGCCCTGACGAGTCCCTCCGGGGTTTCCCCTGGTGGGCTCGATACACTCCCCCGGAAGGCCGACGCGCGTGACGGACCGTGACCCGCCCGGCGTCCACACCCCACCCGTGCAGGAGCCCCCTTGTCCGCCAAGAAGAACCGCGCGAACAACGCCAAGCAGGCCGCCCGTCAGCGTGCCGCCGAGATCCGCGCCCAGCAGGAGGCGGCCGAGCGCAAGCGGCGGCTCCTCATCGCCGCCGTCACCTCCCTCGTGGTCCTCGCCATCATCGGCGCCATCGTGGCCGTGGCCGTGCTCAACAAGGACAAGCCCTCCCCCGCCGCCGCGGGTGCGGTCAAGCTCGACGCCGCCGCGCTCTCCGCGATCAACGACGTCCCGGCGACGGCCTTCGCCGCCGCGGGCGTGAGCGACCAGATCACGAACGGACCGAAGCGGGTCAAGGACGCGCCCGCCGCCACCCGCGAGGGCAAGCCGCAGGTGCTGTACGTCGGTGCGGAGTACTGCCCGTACTGCGCCGGGCTGCGCTGGTCCACGGCGGTGGCCCTCGGGCGCTTCGGCCAGTGGACCTCCCTCACGGAGAGCAAGTCCATCCAGGAGTCCGGCCTCGACCCGCTGTCGACCGTGTCCTTCAGCCAGCAGAACCACGGCGCTGCGTACACGAGCGACACCCTGGCGTTCAACGGCTACGAGACGACCACCTCCGAGCAGCGCAACGGTCAGTACGTCAAGCTCGACACCCTGGAGGGCGAGGACGACGCGACCTTCAAGAAGTACGACTTCCCGCCCTACGTGCAGGGCAGCGGTGGCTCCATCCCGTTCCTGTCGATCGGGGGCAAGACCTTCCAGTCCGGCGGCATCTTCGACGTCCGCGTCCTCGAGGGCAAGACCACCCAGCAGATCGCGACCGCGCTCAAGGACCCGCAGGACGAGACGACCAAGCAGATCCTCTCCGGCGCCAACGTCATCACGGCCGCCATCTGCGAGCAGACCGGCAACAAGCCCGCCGACGTCTGCTCCTCCGCCCCTGTCAAGGCGGGTGCCGCCAAGATCCAGGACCACCAGTGACGTCCGGTCTGCCCGGCTGGCTGCGCTCGGGAGCGCTGCTGCTGTCGCTGGTGGGTCTGCTCGCGTCGGCCTACCTGACCTACGAGCACTTCACCGCGAGCGCGACGCTCGCCTGCCCCGAGGGCGAGGTGCTCAACTGCGCCAAGGTGACCGAGAGCCAGTACGCGACCTTCCTCGGCCTGCCCGTGGCGCTCGTCGGTCTCGCCTACTTCGTCGTCGTGACGCTGCTCTGCCTGCCGGCCGCGTGGCGTCGTGCCGACCTCGACCTGCCGCGCCTCGTCCTGCTGGGGGTCGGTGTCCTGATGGTCTTCTACCTCGTATGGGCCGAGCTGTTCGGGATCGGGGCGATCTGCCTGTGGTGCACCGTGATCCACGTCGCGACGGTCCTGCTGTTCATCCTGCTCGTCTTCGGCCGGGCGCTGGCGCCGCGCCGCTGAGGCAGGCCGCTGAGGCACGCCGCTGAGGCACGCCGCTGCGCCCACCGAGCAGCGAGGCGCCCCGCCCCCGGTGAGCCCGGGAGCGGGGCGCCTCGTCATACGGCAGGGACGACGAGAACGACCTGCCCGTGCATCGTCAGCGCAGGACGATGCGGTCCAGCGGGCCCGGGGTGTAGGGCGAGCTCGCGGCGAGGTAGGCCGCGAAGCCGTCGATGTCCAGGCCGCCGATGAGCTTGCCCGTCGCCTCCTTGAAGACCGGGAAGCCGTCGCCACCGTCCGACAGGAAGTTGTTGGTCACGATGCGGTAGGTCTGGCTCGCGCCGTTGGCGACCGGCTGGCCGCCGATGGTGACATTGCTGATCGCCCCCGCCGCGGTCCGCTCGTAGCGGAAGCCCTTGCTGACCTGCAGCACCTTGGGGAAGGACGCGTTGGTGCCCGTGAACTGCTGGCCGAGCAGGGTGTAGATCTGCGCGCCCGTCATGTCCATCGAGACCAGGTAGTTGTTGAACGGCTGGACCTGGAAGGCCTCCTCGTAGGTCACCACGCCGTCGCCCTCGGCGCCCGACGCCTTGTAGGTGAGGTCGGTGCGGATGCCGCCGGGGTTCATGAAGGCGACGACCGGCTTGACGCCGTTGCTGACCACCGACGGGTCGGCGAGCTGGGCGTCGGCGATGAGGTCCCCGAGCGCCGACTCGCCGGCGGGGTTCTGCGTCCTGGTGACGTCCGTGGTGATGCGGCCGAGCACCTTGCTCGCGATGGGCTTGACCAGCTCCTTGTACTTCGCGATCAGGGAGCTGACCGCGGGGTCCGGCGTGACGGTGCGGGTGACGATGCGGTTGTCGACCCGGACCGAGCTGCGCACGATGTCACGGGACTTCGTGTCGTACTTCATCCGGGCGTCGGTCACGAGCCGGCCGAAGGACAGCGCCGAGGTCACGTAGCGCGGCCGGCCGTCCGGGTCGGGCACGTCGCACACGTAGGACTGGTGCGTGTGCCCGGTCATGACGAGGTCGATCTTGGGCGAGAGGGTGCGGGCGATCGGCAGGATGTCGCTGTTGGGGTCGAGCTCGCCGCCCTTGCCGCAGACGGCGTCGTAGGCCGGGTTGACGGGGTAGGTCTTGCCGTCGGGGGCCTTCCACTGCTGCTGCTTGAGCGAGCCGCCCTGGTGCACCATCGCGACGATCGCCTTGACGCCCTTGCGCTGCAGGTCGCGGGCCGCGGCGTTCATCGTCGACACCTCGTCGCGGAACTCGAGACCGGCCACGCCGGCCTGGGTGACGATGTTGGGGGTGTCCTTGAGCACGGCGCCGACGAAGCCGACCTTGACGCCGCCGACCTCCTTGATCGTGTAGGCCGGCAGGACGGTGCGGTTGGTGCCCTTGTAGAACACGTTGGCCGCGACCATCGGGTAGTCCGCGCCCTCGAAATCGCCGGCGGCGCAGGAGTTCTGGTTGTCCTTGCCGTCGCCGTCGTCGAGGCAGCCGCCCTTGATCAGGCGCAGCATCTCGCGGTAGCCCTCGTCGAACTCGTGGTTGCCGATGGTCCCCACGCCGACGCCCATGAGGTTCATGGCCTCGATGGTCGGCTCGTCGTGGAACGCGGCGGACAGCAGCGGGGAGGCGCCGACCTGGTCGCCCATCGCGGCGGTGATCGTGCGGGTCTGGCCCTCGCGCAGGGTCTTGAGGTGGGTGGCGAGGTATGCCGACCCGCCGGCGTCGACCGTGACGTCGACCGGCTTGCCGGTGGTGGGGTCGAGGCGGTGGTCCACGACGACCCGGCCGCTGGAGCCCGTCGGGCCCTCGAGGTTGCCGTGGAAGTCGTTGAAGCCGAGGATCTGCAGGTCGACCAGCTTGTCCTTGCCGGGCTTCTTGCCCTTGGCGTCGGCTCCGCCCTGGTCGGCGGGCGCCGCGGCGGCGGTGGTGGCGGACGCGGCCAGCACCAGCCCCGCGAGGGCGGCGGCGGCACGCGTGGTGCGCACTCGAGACATGTCACTCCCAGTGGACGGCACGCTCTCGTCGTCGGGAGCGTGCAGGTGGTCCGGCCCCTGGGGTGGGGGCCGGCGAGATGAACGCTAGCCTCGGCCTCCGACAGACCGTCAAGACCGCCACCGGGTGACATCGCGGCATCGGCCCGGTGAACAGGGTGCCGGGCCGCCCGTGGAGCCGCCACCGTCGGTCACCCTGCGTGATCCGTGCGCGCCGACCGGGCGGTCATCGTCGGACAAATGCCTCTCCTTTCCGCAGGTGCGGGGACCGCGACGACCGGGGGCCCCTACGGTCGTTGACGGACCAGACAGCAGGGGCGACCGGCGCCCTGCCGGAGGCGCGAGACCAGCGCCAGAGCAGCACGAGATCACAGAGACGGAGGCGAGGATGTCGGGCACCCCCCTCAGCGACAGCTACCGACACCGCCCCCAGCCGCTCCCCGAGGACGTCGCCGAGCTCAGCTGGATGCGCGAGCACCGCCGCACGGCCGCGTGGACCGACGCCGCCCTCGAGTCGGACCTGGCCGTCCACGGTCGTCCCGGTGCCGCCCTGTGCCACGTGATCGGTGAGCACCTGGAGCCGGAGGCAGAGTCTCCGCTCGGCGAGTTCGTGATCTACGACATCCTCGACCCGCACGCCGTCCTCGACCAGCTCCCCACCCTGCGCCCCTGCGGCCACGCCAGCTGGACCGAGGCCCTGCGGGGCTTCTGCGCGTCGGCGATCCGGGTCGGCTGGGTCGGGCGGGAGGCCGAGCGTCAACCTCGCCCCATGCTCTACGTCGCCCGGTCCGGGTGCAGCGTCGGCGAGTGGATCGACATGACCCGCCCCGAGCGCCAGGTCGAGCAGGCGCTCGGCTCGCTGCCCGGCGACCCCGCCGACACCCAGTGGCAGGTCCACGGCCGGATGGGTTTCTACCACGTCTATCCGATGGCGCAGCCGGAGCTGTGGACCATGAACGCCGTCGCGCAGGGCATCGACCGGCACGGCGAGGCCTACGCGGCCTACGCCGAGATGACCTTCCAGCAGGGCATGTCCGAGCACGACTTCGAGGCGCGGTATCGCGGGCACGTCGCCACGCTGGAGGAGTTCGTCTTCGACCAGGCCGAGTCCCGCGGGTGGCTCGCCGCCCTGGCGACCCTCAACCGGGTCGACGGGCTGGCCGGCGCCGTGTCCCTGGACATGAGCATGCTGACGCGCCAGGTCTTCTCGTCGGGCTACTCCTACGAGCCCGGCACCGACGGCTATCACGTGTTCGGTCCGCCGGACCTGTCCTGAAGCGCCCCCAGCAGGACTCGAACCTGCAACCGTCGGATTAGAAGGCCGATGCTCTATCCGTTGAGCTATGGGGGCCGGCCATCCAGTCTAGTGGCCGGTCGCGCCGCTGCCTGCACCCCGTGACCTGCGGTGCGACGATGACGCCATGATCACCGGGGACGTCGAGGTCCACCTGGCCCATGTGGTCGACATACCCGCGCTGCGCGGGCTGCTCGACGACGACGAGCTGCGCCGACTGGACGGGCTGCACCGGCCGGCGGACCGCGCTCGGCTCGTCACCTCGCACGCCCTCCTGCGCCTCGCCTTGGCCTCCCGCTGCGGCGTCGACGCCCTGGAGGTCGTGCTCGAGCGCCGTTGCCCCACCTGCGGATCCACCGAGCACGGCAAGGTGCTCGCCCCGGACCTGGACCAGCACGTCAGCCTCGGCCACGCCGGCGACCTCGTCGTGGTGGCCCTCTCCCCCACCGCCCCGGTCGGCGTGGACGTGGAGGTCGAGTCCGCCTGCGGCTTCGAGGGATTCGCCGAGGTGTCCCTGCACCCTGCCGAGGTCGAGGAGCTGGCGGAGGTGTCGGAGCGCGACGCCGACTGGGCGCGGGCGACCTGGTGGGTCCGCAAGGAGGCCGCCCTCAAGGCGACCGGCCACGGCATGACGATCGACCCGACGAGCGTGCGCGTGACCCCACCGACGGAGGAGCCGGCCCTGCTGGCCTGGCCCGAGTCTCCCTCCCCCACGGTGCATCTCGCGGACCTGAGGGTGCCAGGATCGTATGCCGCGGCCGTGGCCCTGCACGACGTGGACGACCGGGTCGCGGCGATCGACGTCACCCAGCTCGACGGCGACGAGCTCCTCCGCGTCGACTAGCTGCGCCCGTCCAACCTCCGTGCGATGGCAGCCGTGACAGGCGCAGGCCGCCGTCGAGGTGCCACCCGCCCCAGCGGCGGGCACACGTGCTGCACATAGGGAGGGCAGTCGGGATCCACCTGTTGCGGCACAACGGGACTCACGTGAGAGACCGACCAGAGTGCAGCAGTTGTGCACACGCCGGCGAGTCGGCCGGACCCAGCCGACCGGCAGCAGCGTCAGCGGCGAGGGAGCTCAGGCAGGGTCGGCTGCTCGAGCCACGCCTTGAGCAGCGAGCGGGCGGTCGCTCCGCCATACCGCTGGGCGTGGGTCACGAACATGTCGGTGGTGACGACGGAGTGCAGGTGGTCGGCCACCCAGGACTGCACCAGCTCGCCGAAGACGCTGTCCCCCACCGTGATCCGCAGCGCGTGCAGGGTCAGGGCGCCGCGCTTGTAGACGCGGTCGTCGAACATGTCGCGCGCCCCCGGGTCGGCGAGGACCAGGTCCTGCGGCTGACGCTTGAGGGACGCGTGCCAGCGGCGGGCGTGGGCGTCGGTGGACTGACCGCCGGCGTGCGGCGACCACAGCCACTCGGCGTAGCAGGCGAAGCCCTCGTTGAGCCAGATGTGCTGCCAGGTCGCCACCCCCACGGCGTTGCCGAACCACTGGTGCGCGAGCTCGTGCGCCACCAGCCGCTCCTCGGACCGGCGCCCGGTGCAGTAGTTGGCCCCGAACGTCGAGAACCCCTGCGACTCCAGCGGGATCTCGAGCGGGTCGTCCGTCACGACCACGTCGTAGGCGGGGAACGGGTAGGGCCCGAAGAGCTCGGTGAACACGGCCATCATCTGCGGCTGGCGCCCGAAGTCGTGCAGCGCCTCGGCCTTGAGCCGTGGCGGGACGTGCAGGGTCTGCGGGACGTCGGGGGCGTCGGCGATGCGCGCGGCGGTGTAGGCACCGATCTGCACGCTCGCGAGGTAGGGCGCCATCGGCTCGCGCTGCTCGTAGGTCCAGCTGGTCCGTGAGCCCCGCACGACCCGCTGCACCAGCACGCCGTTGGTGACGACGGTGTATGGCGAGTCGCAGGTCACCGTCGTCGCGTAGGTCGACTTGATGCCGGGGTGGTCGTTGCAGGGGAACCACGTGGGCGCGCCGTCGGGCTGGCCGGCGACGAGCACGCCCTCGGTCAGCTCCTCCCAGCCGACCTCGCCCCAGAGGCCGCGGCTCGGGCGCGGGTTGCCCGACCACTGCACCTCGACCACGAGCGCCGCCCCGGCAGCGACCTGACCCGGGAGCGTGACGGTGAGCCGGGCCGCGCGGTGGGCGTAGCGGGCTCGCTTGCCGTCCACCAGGACCTTGGCGACCGCCAGCGGGCCGGCGAGGTCGAGGGCCAGCCGGTCGATGCGGCGGGTGGTGCGCACGTGGATGCGGGCGCGCCCGGCCAGGCGGTTGCTCACCACGCGGTAGTCGAGCTCCAGGTCGTAGTGGGCGACGGTGTAGCTCGTGTCGCCGTGCGCCGGGACGTAGGGGTCGGGCTCGAGCTCGGCCGAGGTGCGCGGGCGCGGCAGGGCGGGGGGCCTCATGCGGAGCCCGCCCACGGCGCGATCGGGTTGCCGATCCAGCGGGTGCCGGCCGGCACCTGCTCGCCGCGCAGCACGAGGGACGCGGGGCCGACGGTCGTGGACTCGCCGAGGCCCGCGGCGGGCAGGATCACGCCGTGCGGGCCCATGGTGGCGCCGGCGTCGAGGGTGACGGTGTCCATCTGCATGATCCGATCATGGAAGAGGTGGGTCTGCAGGACGCATCCACGGTTGACGCTCACCCCGTCTCGCAGGGTGACCAGGTCGGCCTCCGGCAGCCAGTAGCTCTCGCACCAGACGCCGTGACCGATCCTGGCCCCGAGGGCGCGCAGCCAGACGTTGAGGACCGGCGTGCCGGTCGCGGCCCAGGCGAGCCAGGGCGCGGCCACCATCTCGACGAAGGTGTCGACGACCTCGTTGCGCCACACGAAGGTGCTCCACAGCGGGTGCTCCACGACGCGCAGCCGGCCGACCAGCAGCCACTTGACCGCGACGGTGATCGCACCGGCCAGCACCCCGGTCAGCAGCAGGACGACGCCCGCGAGGAAGGCGGCGGCCCACCAGCCGACCTGCACCCACAGCCCCTCGAGGGTCGCCACCACCAGCACCGCGAGGGCGATCGTGCACATGACGGGTATGACGCGGCACAGCTCCACGAGGGCGCGGGCGACCTTGAGGCCGGTCGTCGGGTGATAGGTCCGCGAGACGTCGTGGTCGGTCGCCTGACGCTGCAGGCGCACGGGCGGGCTGCCGAGCCAGGACGAGCCGGACTTGGACTTGGCGGGGGCGGCGGACAGGACGGCGACGAGGCCGTTCTTGGGGACGCTGCGGCCGGGGGCGGCCATGCCGGAGTTGCCGAGGAAGGCCCGCTTGCCGACCTTGGCCCGCTCGATGTGGACCCAGCCACCGCCGAGCTCGTAGGACGCGATCATCGTGTCGTCGGCCAGGAAGGCACCCTCGCCGACGCGCGTCATGGCGGGCAGCAGCAGGACGGTCGAGGCCTCGACGTTCTTGCCGATGCGGGCGCCGAGGAGTCGAAGCCACACGGGCGTTAAGAGGCTCGCGTAGATCGGGAACAGCTGGGTGCGGGCGCTGTCGAGGAGTCGCTCGGTGGCCCACACCTGCCAGCCGATGCGGGACCGGACGGGGTGGTAGCCGGGGCGCAGCCCCAGACCCAGCAGCCGCACGCAGACCAGCGTCAGCAGCATGAGGGTGAGCATCGCGACCACGGTGGCCGGTGGCGTCCACACGAGGGCCCGCAGCAGGGCCTCGGACAGCGTCGGCGCGTCGTGGACGGCCCAGAGCACCAGCGCGGCGGCCGGCACGACGGCGAGGGTGGGGACGAGGCCGAGCAGGACCGAGCTCACGGCATACGCCGTCAGCCAGGCACGCGACTGGGCCGGACGCTCGGTGGGCCAGGTCGGGCGCGCCCGGCCGACCTTGGTGGCGGGCGAGCCCGCCCACAGCTCGCCGTCGGGCACGACCCCGGTGACATAGGACCCGGGCAGCACCTCCGCGTCGCGGCCCACGACTGCGCCGGGCCCGAGGGTGGAACGGCCTCCGACGACCGCGCCAGGGCGAACCGTGACCTGCCCGACGTGCAGGACGTCACCGTCGAGCCAGTGCCCGGCGAGATCGACCTCGGGCTCGATCGAGGCACCGCGACCGAGCGACAGGAGGCCGGTGATGGGAGGCAGGGTGTGCAGGTCGGCGTCGCGGCCGATCTTGGCGCCGAGGGCGCGGGCGTAGTAGACGATCCACGGCGCGCCGGCCATGGTCACCGCCCCGACGGCCTCGGCCAGCCGCTCGGCGGCCCACAGGCGCAGGTGCACCGAGCCGCCGCGGGGGTAGCTGCCGGGGCGGACTCCGCGCAGGAGCAGGCGGGCCCCGACGACCGTGATGCCCATCCGCCCGACGGGCGTCAGCAGCAGGAACCAGCCGAGCAGGATCGCCCACCACGGGGCGGTGGGCGCCCAGGGGATGTCCCAGACCAGGGCGGCGACGGAGTTGGCGGCGGCGACCCCCACCAGCCACTGCAGCCCCGTGACCGTCGACAGGGGTATGCCGAGAAGCAGCTGCACGAGCTGGGCCCGCCGGGGCACGGGGGTCACGGTGCGCGGTGGGGTGTCGTCGGCGCGCAGGCGCGCCGCCATGACGTCGAGGTAGGACGCCTGGTCCGCGAGGCGCGGGTGGGCGTAGGCGTCGGCGACCGTCATCTCGGGGTGGGTCGAGCGCAGGACCGAGACCAGCTGAGCGGTGGTGAGGCTGGACCCGCCGAGGCCGAAGAAGTCGTCGTCCGGGCTGGTCACGGGTGAGCCGAGCACCGAGGACCACTGCTCGGCGAGCCAGGCCGTGGTGCCGGTCAGCTCGCTCGTGCCACCCGGAGCGCCCGGGGCGCTCGGCGCGAGGTCGGGCAGCGGCCAGGGCAGGGCGTCCCGGTCGACCTTGCCGGAGGTCTTGGTGGGGAGGGTGTCGACGACGGCGATGAGGGGCACCAGCGCGGCGGGCAGGACGCTCGCGAGCTCGCTGCGGGCCTGGGCGCGGTCGAAGCCGTCGGGGTCGTTCGGCACGACGTAGCCGACGAGGATCTGGTTGCCCGCGTCGGTGGTGCGGACCGCGGCGGCGGCGCCGGCCACCTCGGGCAGCGCCTGCAGGGCCGCGTCGACCTCGCCGAGCTCGATGCGGCGGCCCCCGAGCTTGACCTGCTCGTCGGCGCGCCCCATGAAGGTCAGGCCGTCGGGCTCGTAGCGGACGAGGTCGCCCGAGCGGTAGGCGCGGTCCCAGCCGAGCAGGGGCAGGGGGGCGTACTTCTCGGCGTCCTTGGCCGGGTCGAGGTAGCGGGCCAGGCCGACGCCGCCGATGATCAGCTCGCCGACCTCGCCCTCGGCGACCAGCTCGCCGTCCCTGACGATCGCGAGCTGCCAGCCGTCGAGGGGCAGGCCGATCGAGACGGCACCCTCGCCGGTCATCCGCGCACCGCACGCGACGACCGTGGCCTCGGTGGGACCGTAGGTGTTCCACACCTCACGGCCGGGGCGCACCCGCCGCTCGGCCAGCTCGGGCGGGCAGGCCTCGCCGCCGAAGATGAGCAGCCGCACGGCGTCCAGGCTCGCGGCGGGCCACAGCGCCGCGAGCGTCGGGACCGTCGAGACGATGGTGATCCCGCGCTCGACGAGCCAGGGGCCGAGGTCCATGCCCGTGCGGACGAGGGCACGCGGTGCGGGCACGAGGCAGGCGCCGTGGCCCCACGCGAGCCACATCTCCTCGCAGCTGGCGTCGAAGGCGACGGACAGGCCGGCGAGGACCCGGTCGCCCGGGCCCTGGGGTGCGTCCTGGAGGAACATGCGTCCCTCCGCGTCGACGAAGGCCGCCGCGCTGCGGTGGGTCACCGCCACGCCCTTGGGGGTGCCGGTGGACCCGGAGGTGAAGATCACCCACGCGTCGTCGTCCGGCGTGGGACGTCCGCGCTGGTCGGCGGGCCGGTCGGCCTCGAGGTCGAGCAGCTGCAGCCGCAGGCCCGCGCCGACCACCGCGACCGCCCCCGCCTCGGAGAAGACGAGCTCGGCCCGCTCGATCGGGTCGTCGGCGTCGACCGGGACGTAGGCCGCCCCGGCGAGCAGGATTGCCACGATCGCGACGTAGAGGTCGCAGGTGCCCGACGGGACGCGCACCCCGACCTTGTCGCCGCGGCGCACTCCCTCGTCGCGCAGCCGGTCGGCGAGCCGGGAGGCGGCGGTGCGCAGCTCGGCATACGACAGGACCGTCGTGCCGTCGTCCAGGGCCGGTGCGTCGGGGTGGTCCCGGACGACCTCGTCGACGAGGTCGACCAGGGTGCGCTCGGGCGGCGTGCTGCCGCCGATCAGCTGTGCCGTTGCCACGTATGACGTCCCTGCTCTGCTCCCTGACCGCGACGCGGACCGACGGCCCAGACCTTACAGGGCGCGCGAGCCGACGAACTGCGACCGACACTCCATCATGGTGGCCAGCAGGTGACGTTCCAGTGCGAGCACGCCGTCGTCGACGTCGCCGAGCCCCATGCGGTGCCGGAGCATCGCGAGGTCGCTGGCCGCGTCCTGGAACCGGTCCATGGCCGCCTGGCTGCGGCGGCCCCCGATGCCGCGCGCCCACTCCCGGGCCTGGCGCCGCGCCGGAACGGAGGAGAGCATGGCGACCTCCGTCGGGGCCAGCCACCCGGCCCTGGCGTAGCGCGTCAGCTCGACCGAGATGATCCGTGCCTCCCGGCGCCGGGCCCACACGGCCAGGGCCACGAACGCCGCGAAGAAGGGCACCTGCAGGAGGACATAACCCGTGAGGAAGCCCTCGAGACCGGCCACGGCGGAGAGGTTCCAGGCGGCGTGCAGCGCCACCGCGACGGCCCACCCGACCACCGGCGCGACCAGGCGCAGGGGGCCGCGCCTGCGGTAGACCGCGACCCCGATCCCCACCCCCGTGCAGCACGTGAAGATCGGGTGCGCGAACGGGCCGACGACGCCTCGCAGGACGAACGTCGCGACGAGGCCCGCGCCTCCCGCCTCGTTGAAGGCGCGGCCGAGGTAGAGGATGTTCTCGCCGAAGGCGAACCCGCCCGCGACCAGGCCGGCGTAGACGAGTCCGTCCACCACGCCGTCGAACTCGCGCCGCTGCAGCCACAGGATGACGAGCAGCCCGAGTCCCTTGGCGCTCTCCTCCACGACGGGGGCCACCACCACGGCACCCAGCGACGTCGGGTCGGTGCCGGTGGCCCCGGCGATGATCGCCATGGTCCCCGTGTTGGCGACGAGGGCGACCGCCGTGGCGACCACCGCTCCCCAGGCGAAGGCCAGGACCAGCATGCGCCGCGGCTCGCTCTCGAGCCGGTCGATCCACAGGAACGCCGGCACGACCACCCCCAGCGGGAGCGCGGCGAACACCAGGCCCAGCAGCCCCGCCCCCACGCCGGTCGAGATGCCGACCGCGCCGAGCAGCACGAGCGAGCACAGCCCGAACCCGATCATCAGCAGGCCGACCATCAGCCAGCGACGGAGTGTCATCCGACGCGGTGGCACGGCCGCGGCCATGGACAGCGGGGGTCCCCCGGGCGACCGACTCATGCCTGCAGGCTAGCCGTCCAGGTGAGGTGGCTACAGTGGGGCGGGTGAGTAGCGCTGCCACCGACAAGGCCCTGACCGACCGGATCGTCTGGATCGACTGCGAGATGACCGGGCTGTCGCTCGAGCACGACGCACTCATCGAGGTGGCCGCCCTGGTGACCGACTTCGAGCTCAACCAGCTCGGTGAGGGCGTCGACGTGATCATCCGCCCCGGGCAGGCCGCCCTGGACCAGATGAACGACTTCGTGCGCGAGATGCACACCACGAGCGGGCTGCTCGTCGAGCTCGACTCGGGCCTGACGATGGCCGAGGCCCAGACGCGGGTCCTGGACTACGTCCGCGAGTGGGTGCCCGAGCCGGGCAAGGCCCCCCTCGGCGGCAACACCGTCGCCACCGACCGCGGCTTCCTCGCCCGGGACATGGTCGAGCTGGAGTCCTACCTGCACTACCGGATCATCGACGTCTCCTCCATCAAGGAGCTGTCCCGCCGGTGGTACCCGCGGGCCTACTTCAGCTCCCCCAAGAAGGTCGGCGGCCACCGTGCCCTGGCCGACATCACCGAGTCCATCGCGGAGCTGCGCTACTACCGCGAGGCGGTGTTCGTGCCCCAGCCGGGCCCGACGACCGATCAGGCGCGCGGCATCGCGGCGAAGTACGAGGGCGGCGGCTCCGCGCAGGGCTGAGCTCCCGGCTCCGCCCGTGCGGAACGTGGTCGGAAGCACGCCAGATCCACGGTAGTATGGTCCGCGCTGCTCGACGCGGGTGACCGTGGTCGAGGTGCATGGTGGGTGTAGCTCAGCTGGTAGAGCACCTGGTTGTGGTCCAGGTGGCCGCGGGTTCAAGTCCCGTCACTCACCCCAGTCAGCGAGAGGCCCCAGATCGTCCTGATCCGGGGCCTCTCGCACGTCTTGAGACCCCTCAGCGTCCGCGGTCGGCGGTGATGCGGACGTGGACGGTCTCCATCGAGGCCGAGGTGCCGCCCGAGGTGAGGACGCCCGCGTCGCGCATCTCGGTGACCACGCGAGCCAGCGACGGGTCGGTCGCCGCGAGGTCGTCGGCCTCGTCCGCTGCGCGGGCGTAGGTCCGCAGGTCGTGGTTGGGACCCGTCCCCTCCAGGCCGCTGTCGAACCGCACGGTCACCCGCCGGGCGCGGTCACCGTTGGGTCGACCGTCGAGCTTGGTGACGACGTCCCGGTCGCCGTCCAGGGCCAACGTGGTCACGCCACGCGGTTGCCGCAGGTGGGCGATCGGCGCCGCGACCGCGACGACGTGCGTCACGCGATAGCCCTGCCCCCGCAGCCGGTCGGCCGCCACGACCGCGGCCATCCCGCCCTGCGAGTGTCCCGCGAGCGCGATCGGCACGTCCTTGGGGACGCCCGAGGCGACGACCGCTGCCTCGACCCCTCGCGCGTAGGCCGTGGCGTCGCCGCCCAGGAGGCCCACGTTGCCGCCGAGGTCGCGAACCTGGTCGGTCTCGTCGCCGGGGAGGCTCCAGGCGTCGGTGCCGGGGACGTCGACGAGCACGGCCTGCCGCTCCACCCCATCCTGCCGGCTCGTGATCCGCCGCACCGCGATCGTGCCGTCCTCCCTCTCGTTGGTGGCGGCGAGGCCGCGCACGACATCGGCGGTCCGCGTCGGCGCGGACCCCACCGTCGCCGGCCCGGTCACCCCCACCACGGGCTCGCCGTCCACCCACAGCGGCGCCGCCGCGTGCGCGACCACGGCGACCGGGGCCCAGGACGCGTGCTCCCCCAGAACGTCCTCGCCCTGGCCGAGCCGGGCGCCGGCGACCCCTGGGGCCGCGAGCACGGCCGCTCCATTGATCCGGTGCTCCAGCTCCCCGGCGTGCGCCGCGGCCCAGCGGTCGGCCGCGTCCTGGGGGTCCAGCGGCTCCCCGGCCCGCATCACCTCCGCCGCATAGGCGTGCGCGACCGCGACGGACGCACCAGCCGGGTCGGTGAGGACGTCCTTGACGGACACGACCAGGCCCACCGCGTCGCCCGCGTCCCACAGGGCGACGTTGGCCGCCTCGGTCAGGTCGTAGCCGCTCGCCGCCGTCACGAGGGCGTTGCCGAGCACCCGGGCTCCACCTCCGACGACGATCGGAGAGTGGGGGCCGAGCGCCGACCGCTGCAACGCTGCGCCCGCCAGAAGCGCCGTGGCTGGCGCCAGCACGGCAGTCGCCTCGACCGCGAGGACCGCCCCCGCCAGGGCGCCCGCGACGCCGACCTCGTCGAGCTCGGCGCCCACGCCTCGGCACAGGACGCCCAGCATCAGGACGTCGTCAGCGACCACCCGTATGCCGCCGGCGCCACCGTCGATGCCCGTGATCCGCAGGGGCTCGTCACCCATGACGGCCCCCCAGGACCGCCAAGACCCCCGAGACCGCCGAGACCGACGAGACCGACGAGGCCGACGAGGCCGCCAAGCCTGCCGGGCCCGACACCTCGCCGCGCAGCGTCCGGCGGACCGCCTCGGCCCCCTGCTCGGCGGCCTCGCTCACAGCGGCCGTGGTCGAGACGAGCTCAGCCCAGGCGGCGGAGACCGCCATACCGTGGGCGCGGACCGCCACGGCAGCGTCGTGCACCTGCTCGGACCCCGCACGCAGGCCCGCGACGAGGTCGTCGACCCGGTCCCGGGCGGCCTGGGCGGCCGGGGACTGCCAGTCCACCACCGCGGCCGCCTGCGCGAGCCGCTCCGCCGCCCGCCCCATGCCCGCCGCGTGCTGCTCCAGCACCGCCGCGCACGCCACGACCTGACCACCGTCCATGCTCACCTCCGCCGCCGCGCCGTCCTCCCATGGACGGCCCTGGCGAGGATGCTAGGAAGGACCTGCACCACCCCGGGACGCACCCGCTCTGCCTGGGGACCACGCCGACCGGATCGCGACGACCTGTGGACAACTCGGCCGCGAGACGGGTCCAGACCGGAAGGAACCATGCCCACCCACGTCAGCCCAGCCCGCCACGTCGCCCTGCCGCTGCTGATCCTCCTCACCGCAGCGCTCGCCCTGCTCGGTGCCGGGCCGGCGTCCGCGCACTCGGCCCTCGTGTCCGCCGACCCCGCCGACGGCAACACCCTGCGCACCGCGCCGACGGCGGTGACCCTGACCTTCAACGAGGACGTCAAGGGGCAGTTCAGCAAGGTCATCGTCACCGACCCCGAGGGTCGCCAGGTCGCCGAGGCGGCCACGGTCGCCGGCCCCGTGGTCAGCGCCAGGCTCCCTGCCGGGCTGGTCGACGGCCGCTACCGCGTCGTCTACAGCGTCGTCAGCGCCGACACCCACCGGATCGCCGGCGAGCTGCACTTCACGCTCGCGACGTCCGGGGCTCCCACGTCCACCTCATCCACCTCGTCCACCGCGACGACGAGCGCGCCCGCCTCGTCGAGCCCCACGTCAGCCAGCCCGGCGTCGACGAACGCCGGCGCCACCGCCCAGCCTCCGAGCCCGCTGGCGTCCCCGCCCCCCGGCGGCAGCTCCCCGTGGCTGTGGGTCGGTCTGGCCCTCGTCCTCGCCGTAGGGGGGCTGGTGAGTCTGAGCCGCCTGACCCGTCGTCGCCGCGCCGGCGACGAGGGTGGCCGCCCCTGACCGAGCGTGGTCGTCGTCCGCCACCCGGGGGGCTCTGAGCCGCCTCGCCCAGGCCAGCCCTCCCCTGCCCTCGGGTGAGCAAGGCATGGTCTGTCCATCGCCGCCGTGCGCCCGGGCCGTCCGGCATGGTCGCGGCGGCGGGACCGAGGCGGTGACGGATGACCGGTCTGGTGCTGGCCGTGCTGGTCGTGGGCATCTCCACGACGGTGTGGTCGTTGGTCGGTGTCGGCCGTCTGGTGGCCGGGCGACGCAGGACGACCAGCCGCACGCATCAGGGGTCCCACCGTGCGCACACGGACCCGCCGGGCCTGGACCAGGTGGCGGTCCTCGTGGCCGCGCACGACGAGGAGCTCGTGATCGAGCAGACCATCCGCAGCGCCTCGGCCCTGGTCCCGCCCCAGCAGATCCACATCGTCAGCGACGGCTCCCACGACCGCACCGCGGAGCTCGCCCGGGCCTGCGGCGTCAACGTCCTGGACCTGCACCCCAACCGCGGGAAGGCCGGCGCCCTCGCCGCCGGCATCGAGCACTTCGGCCTCTGCGACCGCTACGAGGTCGTGATGCTGCTCGACGCCGACACCCAGCCGGCCGACGACTACCTGTCCACCGCGCTGCCGCACCTCGCCGACCCCGACGTGGTGGCCGTCGCCGGGCGCGCCCGGACCCTGTTCGACCCGCCTTCCCCGACCCTGCTCGGGCGCCTCCTCGTCGCCTACCGCGAGCGCCTCTACGTCGCCGTGCAGCTGCTCCTCAAGTACGGCCAGGCCGCGCGCGCGGCCAACGCCGTGCCCATCGTCCCCGGCTTCGCCAGCCTCTATCGCACCAGCGCCCTGCGCGAGATCGACGTGGCGGCGCCGGGACTGGTGATCGAGGACTTCAACATGACCTTCGAGGTGCATCGCAAGGGCCTCGGCCGCATCGACTTCCACCCGCGGTCCGCGACGGCCTACACGCAGGACCCCGACCGGTTGCGGGACTACCGCCACCAGGTGCGCCGGTGGATGCTCGGCTTCTGGCAGACGGTGCGCCTGCACGGACTGCACCGCGGTGTGTTCTGGACGGCGCTGGGCGCCTTCGTGGTGGAGGTGGTGGTCGCGTCCCTCGTGTGGCTGCTCGTCGTCCCCCTGCTGGCGTGCAGCCTGCTGGCGAGCGCGCTCGCCGGTGCCGTGGCCGGTCCTCCCGGGTGGCTCGTCTGGCTCGGTGGCCTCCTCACGGTCAGGGACGTGCTGCTGGGGGTGCTGCTCCCGGACCTGATCCTGTCGGTCCTGGCCGCGGTCAGCACCCGTCGAGCGTCCTACCTGCTGTATGCCGTGGCCTTCCCCCTCCTGCGGATCCTCGATGCGGCCCTGTGCCTGACCGCGCTGGGTCGCGCCTGGGCCGCACCATCCACCGGACGATGGGTCAGCCCCGCCCGCCGCCAGGTCATGGATGCCTCGACACCACGCTGACGGTGAGCCGAGCGCGACCGTCCGTCGCGGTGCGTCGCCGCGGGCACCCCCACGGGGGATGGCGGTCGCAGGATCGTTGACCACCGCGCGAGTCCCTCCATACGCTGCGCAAACAGGGACAGATGTGACGAAAGTCACTCGCCAAGCACGCCGCCCCGGGGGTCCGCTGCCGTCGTGCACACGACCAAAAGAGGTGCCCGCATGAGCTTGATCGACCTCAGGGACGAGCCACCGGCGGACCTGGCCGCCGCACCCCCGTCCGCCAGCGCTGTCGTGCTCACCCCGGACGCCGCCCCCACCCCTGACGCCGCCCCGGCCCCCATCCTCAGGATCGTCGAGCCGGGCCCCTCCCCCGCCCACGACGTCGCCGTGGTGGGTCTCGGCTATGTCGGGCTCCCCACTGCCCTGGCGTTCGCGGCGGCCGGCCACTCGGTCCTGGGGCTGGACGCCAGCCCTGCGCGGCTGGCGGCGATCGCCGCCGGGGAGGCGGATCTCCTCCCGCGTGACCGGCAGCGGCTGTCGAGGTTCCTGCGCCTGCCCGAGGCGCACGTCGTCGGCCAGGGCAGGGAGCCGGTCGCAGACCAGGACGACGGTGGCGGCGGCCTCGTCACCACGGACGACCCCAGCCGCCTGGCCGAGGCCGGCGCCGTGATCGTCTGCGTCCCCACGCCGATCGACCACCACCTCGTCCCCGACCTCGGGCCGTTGCGAGGGGCCTGCCGCACCGTCGTCGAGCGTGCCCGGCCGGGCCAGGTCCTCGTGCTGACGTCGACCACCTACGTCGGGTGCACGGCCGACCTGCTGGTGGAGCCCCTGCGCGCCCGGGGCCTCGAGCCGGGGACGGACGTGTTCGTGGCCTTCAGCCCCGAGCGGATCGACCCGGGCAACGACGTGCACCTGCTGGAGGACGTCCCCCGCGTCGTCGGCGGTGTGACGGACGAGTGCGCGCGGCGCGCCTCGGCGCTGCTCGGTGGCTACGCCGCCCGGGTCCACCCCGTGCCGTCCCCCGCCGCGGCCGAGATGGTCAAGCTGGTGGAGAACACCTTCCGCGCCGTGAACATCGCCCTCGCCAACGAGTTCGCCGACGTGTGCCGGGTCCTCGACCTGCCCGTCATGGAGATCATCGCGGCGGCGGCGACCAAGCCCTACGGCTTCATGCCCTTCTACCCCGGCCCCGGGGTCGGTGGGCACTGCATCCCCTGCGACCCGCACTACCTGCTGTGGCAGCTGCGGCGACACCGGATGCGGACCCCCGTCACCGAGCAGGCCATGGCGAGCATCGCGTCCCGTCCCCGACAGGTGGTCGACCGGGTGCGGGAGGTCCTGTCCGACCACGGACGGGGGCTCCCGGGCACACGGGTCCTGGTCAGTGGAGTGGCCTACAAGCCGGACGTCAGCGACGTGCGTGAGTCCCCTGCCCTCGAGATCTACGCCGGGCTGCGCGACGCCGGGGCCGACGTAGCGTTCTACGACCCGCTCGTGCCCAGCATCCGCCTGGCGGACGGCAGCACGGCATACGGCCTGGAGTCACCGACCCAGCACTCCCCCGAGCTGGCCGTCCTCGTGTGCCACCACGCCGAGGACGACCTGTCCTGGACCACCGATGTCCCGCTCGTGCTGGACGCGACCTTCCGGCTCGCGTCGTCGCACGGGTGGGACACCCTCTGACCCCACCACGAGAGGCACGACCATGCGCACCGTTGTCACCGGAGGCGCCGGCTTCATCGGCAGCCACCTCACGGACCACCTGCTGGCGATGGGCGACGAGGTGGTCGTGCTCGACGACCTGTCGACCGGGTCCCTCACCAACCTGGACGCCGCGTCGGCCTGCGCCGCGTTCACGTTCCTGCGGGGCAGCGTCCTCGACCAGGCCGTGGTGCGCGAGGCGGTGCGGGACGCCGACCGCATCTTTCACCTCGCGGCCGCCGTGGGGGTCCACCGGATCGTCGACGACCCGCTGACCAGCCTGCGCACCAACATCCACGGCACCGAGACGGTGCTGGAGGCCGCCCTGGCCGAGCGCGCCGAGCTGCTCATCACCTCCACCAGCGAGATCTACGGCAAGAACACCGCCGACGCCCTCTCGGAGGATGCCGACATGACCCTTGGCTCACCCCTGCTGTCCCGCTGGAGCTATGCCGCCGCCAAGGGGCTCGACGAGGCCATGGGGCATGCCTACTGGACGGAGTTCGGCCTGCCGGTCTCCATCGTGAGGCTGTTCAACACGGTGGGGCCGCGCCAGACCGGTCGCTACGGGATGGTCGTCCCCAACCTCGTGGGGCAGGCGCTGCGGGGCGAGCCGCTCACGGTCTACGGCGACGGCCACCAGACCCGCTGCTTCTCCTACGTGGGGGACGTGGTGCCCGCGATGGTGGCCATCCAGGAGGCGCCCGCGTCGCGGTGCGACGCCTTCAACCTCGGTGGTGCGCTGGAGATCTCGATCCTCGACCTCGCCGCACGCATCATCGACGTCCTGGGCAGCCGCAGCGAGATCGTCCTCGTCCCGTACGACCAGGCCTACGGGCCGGGCTACGAGGACATGCGCCGGCGGGTGCCGGACAACGCGAAGTCCCGCGCTCTCGTGGGCTTCGAGGCCCGGACCGGGATCGACGAGATCATCCGGCTCGTCGCGGCCGACCAGCGACGGCGGTCCACCGCCCCGGCGCCGGCGCCCTCCCCAGCGCCGATGACCGCCGGTCGCGCGGAGGAGGTCGCGCTGGCCGGGCCCGCCGACTCCGGTCGGACGCGCTGAGGGACGGATGGCCGACGGGGACCGCAGCCGTGCCACACGGCGGCCTCGCCGGCGTCCGCGCGCCCACGTGCTGGCCGCCGTGGCCCTGGTCGTCCTCGCCGTCGGTGTGCTGGTGGCGGCCGTGAGCCCGTGGCGCCCCCGGGGGTGGCTCGGCGGCGACCGGCCCCTCGTCATGGGGGCCATCCCGCACTGGGACCAGGCGGACGCCCTCGACACGTTGGCCAGGCACCCCGGGACGGTCACCGTGGCCTCGCCCTGGTCCTACGGGGTGAGCGAGGACGGTCGCCCCGTCCTGCAACCCGGGCTCAGCACGGACTCCGAGCGAGCGCTGAACCAGCGCCTGCGTGACCTGGACCTGCAGATCATCCCGACCGTCGCCAACACCACCGCGGGGCTGTGGGACGAGGCCACCATCGGCGCCGTGATGGCCGACCCGAGCCGCCGGGGTGCGCACGTGGAGGCCCTGGTCCGTCTGGTGGAGGACCAGGGCTACGACGGGCTGCAGCTGGACTACGAGAACGTCCCGCCGCGGCGGCGGGACGCCTACGTCGCCACCGTCCGCGCCCTCGCCGAGCGGCTGCACGACCGGGGCCGGGTGCTGTGGGTGACGGTGCACGCCAAGGAGACCGACGCCGGCTACGACGTGCGCAACCTCGCCCAGGACTACCGGGCGCTGGGCGCCAGCGCCGACCGGGTCGTCCTCATGGCCTACGACTGGCACTGGGAGACCGGGCCCGCCGGGCCCATCGGGCCGGCGGACTGGGTGGACCGGGTGATCAGGTATGCCGTCACGCAGGTGCCTCGCGACAAGCTGGTGCTCGGTGTCGGGCTGTTCGGCTACGACTGGGGAGGGCCGAGGACGCAGGTGCTGACGTGGCGGCAGATCACGGAGCAGGCGCAGGTGCGCCGCAGCGACGAGCTGTGGGACGTCGCCAGCCAGTCGCCGCACCTGGCCTACGAGCAGGGCGGTGCCCGGCACGAGGTGTGGTACGAGAACGCCCGCAGCGTGCGAGAGAAGCTGCGGCTCGCCTCCGCCCACCAGGTGTCGGGGGTCGCTCTGTGGCGGCTCGGGCGCGAGGACCCGTCGATCTGGGACCTGCCGCAGACCGTATGGCGGACCGACGCGAGTCGGTGACCCGCGCGACGCCATACGCGCTCAGTCCGTCGTGACCCCGGACGTGGTCACCAGACGCGTCCAGGGACCACGAGGCACCTCCGAGGCCTCCACGAACTGCCACCGGATCCGGTCCGTGTCGCCGTCGAGCTCGGCGAAGCCCAGGCAGCCGTTGAGCGCCGGCGACACGTCCATCCCCGCCCCGCCGTAGCGACGGTTGGCCGGGCGGGCATCGGCGTGCCCGAAGACGTAGGCGGCGTCGTGGTACTCACCCGGTCCGGCGTCCTGCACCTGCCCGTAGCACGTGGCGCCGTTCGGTCCCACGAGCCGCACCCAGCGGTTCTTGAGGTAGGAGAACGACCGGTCGGTGCACCGCCCGGCGTACCCCGGGTTGTCGGCCCAGGGCACGACCCGGCACCGGCTCTCCCACCCGACGGGGCCGTTGAGGTCGTCGAACGGCACGTCGAGGTAGAAGGGGTTCTCCCGCGGCGTCATCCGGGTCGGGAACCACCCCGCCGCCGCCGTCCGGCGCTCGGTGCGGCACTCCCCGGCGACGACCACGCCGTCGCAGCCGCCGTAGTGCTCGAACCAGCGCGCGTCGTAGGTCGAGATGCGTTGCGACCCGTCCGGCGCCGTCGGGTCGAAGATCTCGCCGACCCAGAAGGTGGTCGAGGTGATCCCCGTGTGCCAGGGGTAGGTGCGTCGGGGCGGCGGCGCGACGTTGCGCCTGGGCGCCACCGGACGAGAGGGGGCCGCCGACCCGGGCGGTGTGCTGCCGATGCCGGCCGCGGCGCTGGTGCCCGGCCCGCGAGGGGTGGGGGTGGCTGCGGTGGGGGTGCCTGCGCTGGACGCCCGAGTCGGGGGCGCCGAGGCTCCGGAGCTCGGGGGCCGCTCCACGGCCATCCGCGCGAGCGCCACAGCCAGCAGCCCGACGCACGCGATCGCGATCAGGACG
This sequence comes from Arsenicicoccus bolidensis DSM 15745, assembly GCF_000426385.1. Lineage (GTDB taxonomy): Bacteria > Actinomycetota > Actinomycetes > Actinomycetales > Dermatophilaceae > Arsenicicoccus > Arsenicicoccus bolidensis. The sequence goes on along the minus strand of NZ_AUFG01000017.1, from coordinate 15,954 downwards.
GTGGCCGTGCGGATGCCGACCCTGCCCGCCGCGAGGTGACGGCCCACCCTCACCGACGCGCGAGGGGGGTGGCCGGTGCGATGCGCGTGCCCTCGGGCACCTCACCCGGTCCCGGCACGTAGGTGCTGGCTGCCGCGTCCTGACGTCGCAAGGTGGTGGCGCCCTGCGGGGTGGCCTGCGCCGGTCTCGCCCGCGTCGGGCGACGGCCGGGGGTGGCGCCGAGGCTGGGGGCGTTGACGACGAGCCGGCGCGCGGACGGGGTCGCTGTCGGGGACGTGGCCGGGACCTCGGTCAGGGCGTAGTCGTCCGTCGTGAGCACGCCGTTCGCGATGAGCGCGAGACCGAAGCTCAGGCCGGTCGCCCCCGCCGGTGCGGGCGGGGTGGTGAAGGCCGCGCGCTGCCAGGTGGGGGCGGCCGCGATCCAGGGGCTGGACGTCCAGTAGCGCCAGGCGCCGGACCCGTCGCGGTAGTAGAGCGCGATCTGGGACACGGCCGTCGACGTGAACCACGTGCTGACCTCGTAGGTGCGACCCGGCACCACCGACGGCGAGCAGGTGCCCAGGTCGAGCGTGGGCAGCAGCTTGGCGTCCCCGTCCTGGTACCCCGTCATCGTCAGCTGCTCGGCGGCCGCGCCGGTGCGGCTCGCCGTGCTGCGGGCCCAGCTCGGGGTGTTGGTCCCCCAGCCGCCGGGCTGGAAGCACGAGGGGAAGCCGGTGAACCCGTCGACGGCCTCGAGCGAGGGGTTGGTCAGGGCGTTGACCCCCGGCTGCGTCGGTGGTGTCCCCGGCACGGGGACGGGGACGGAGTAGGCGGGGTATGCGGCACCGAGGTAGGCCCGCACCTGCTGGTCGACGGTGCGGACCGTGGTGTTGTTGGAGGCCGTCCGCGCGTAGGCCGCGAGCCAGGTGGTGAACTGGCCGAAGACCTGCGGGGTGACCGAGCGGTCGGCCGGGCAATCCGCGGTGCCCAGCGGAGCGCAGACGCGGTGGAAGGTCAGGATCACCCATCCTCCCGACCGCGTGCCCGCGGCCGTGACCTGGCTCTTGAGGGCGGCGAGCGTCCAGCGGGCGTCGACCTGGTCCGGCGCGCGAAGGTAGTAGGGGTCGGGCGGCGGGGACGTCTCGGCCCGGACGCAGCCGGAGCAGCCGAAGGGGCTCCGCACGTCGCCGAGGCCACGGGCGGTGGTGTAGCCGCAGTCCTTGGCGGCCTGCTCCACGGCGGGGTTGGCGTCGCTGAACGGGTAGGCGAAGCTCACCGGACGGAACCCCCACTCGTCGAGCGTGGCCCGGTCGTTGCAGATCTGCCGACGGACCTCCTGGGCCGGAATCTGGACGAGGTCCGGGTGGGTCACCGTGTGACCCCCGATCTCGTTGCCGTCGGCCGCCATCGCCGTCAGGTCCGCTCGCGACAGGTAGCCGGGCGCCCCGACCCACCCCGACACCACGTAGAAGGTGCCGGCGAGGCCCGCAGCGCGCATGGTCCGCTGAGCCGCCAGCTGGTCCGCGTCGCCGTCGTCGAAGGTGAGGGTCACGACCGTGGGGGTGGTGGCCGCCCCCGCCGTGACGGTCGGGAGCTGCACCAGGACCGCGGCGGCGAGGACGGCGGCCACCAACGCGCACAGCATCGGACGCCATCCCTGGGGCGAGCTGCGGTCCATGAGATCCTCCCCGGCCTCGAGCATGTGACCCGCGTCACATCTGGCCATGGTAGCCCTGCCGTCGCGCTCGGGGAAGGGGCACCCGCGCGACGGCGGCGCCCCGGACACGACGAAGGGCCCGGTCCAGTGGACCGGGCCCTTCGGATCTGGTGCGCCGCCAGGGATTCGAACCTCGAAGCCAGTGATATCCATCGGGGGCCAGTCGAACTGGTCTCAGAGGCGCGATTTCGTGCTCAGGGGCGGCCGTCGATCGATGCTCGGTTGTCGGCAGTTGTGGCTGGTTTTCGCGTCAAAGTGTCCCCGAAAGTGTCCCGTCGCGGATCTCGGCCGACTGGCTGGCAGAGTCGGCGTCAGCTCGCACCCAGTCCGGCGGGATCCGCCGGCTTTTCGTGCCGGTGCGGCGTGGCTTCAACTTCGGCGGATCGCGTCGGGTCGCGGGTCCGGGCTGCGAAGCCCGGGGCAAGATGGGCGCATGGATGACGGCAAGGCCCCGCTGAGGTCGCCCGTTGCTCTGGTCATGGGGCTGTGCTGGCTGTCGGTCTGCCTCGTGTCCGGCATTCGGTTTGAACACGCGACCGGGTTCGTGGTGGCCGCCCTCGTCGTGATGGTCACGTTCGTCGTCGGCATGATCGCGCTTACGGCGTTCCTGCGGCGTCCGCTGTAGCGGTCCTGGGTGAGGGCGCCTCGTTCTGACTGGACGGGGCGCCCTTCGTCGTGCTTAGGGCCGGCGAGCTGGCGCGGCCGGCGCCGCGCCGCGAAGCGTCGCCTTGAGCCAGAACAGTAAGTTGTAGCCGACCGCACCCAGGTTTCCATGTCAGGGGCAGCACCGCAGGTGAACGGACAGCGCGCTCGGGATGCAAGGGGGCATACCTGCCCCTAGGGTCATCCCATGACGAGTTCGATGAACAACGCCATCCTGCAACTGGTTCGGCGCGCTGAAGCGAACGATCCCGCCACTCTTGTCAATACTTTCGTCGACGCTGGTTCGCTGTTCACGATCCTCTCGTCCCTTGACCATCAGGTGATGTACGGGCGTCGCGGGACCGGGAAGACGCACGTCCTGCAGTACCTAGCGCAGAGCGTGCGGGCCCAGGGAGACATGGTCGCCTATGTTGACATGCGCACGATCGGCTCAAGCGGGGGTATTTACGCCGATCCGAGCATTCCGCTGACGGAGCGGGGTACGCGCCTTCTGGCCGACACCATGTCACACGTTTACAACACCCTCCAAAACGAAATGTTGGAGGCGAGTTACGAGTCAGACGCAGACTTCACGGCCGCGATGACGCACCTTGACCGACTAGGCGACGCTCTCACCGACGTTCGGGTGACCGGGGACCACGAGGTAGAGGCCAAGACTTCGACGGTTGGAAGGACAGCGAATGAGGGTGGGGTAAACCTTTCCTTGTCCGACTCACCCTCCGCAACCCTCAACTTCAAGTCGACCGCCAGTCACGAGGACTCGACCAACCTGCGGAGCGCCGCGCGAGGCCCCATCCGCCACCGTGTGCACTTTGGTGCAATCTCGCAGACTGTGGGCGCGCTGGTGACCGCGCTGCCCGGTCGGCTCTGGGTTCTCATGGACGAGTGGAGCGACGTGCCGATGGATCTTCAGCCACTATTGGCCGACCTGCTTCGGCGCTCGCTAATGGTCGTCAACGGGGTGACCGTTAAGGTCGCCGCCATCGAGCAGCGGTCCAACTTCATCGAAATGGACGGCAACGTTGGCTACATCGGGTTTGAGCTAGGTCCAGATATTGCGGCAGACGTCGACCTAGACGATTTCATGGTCTTTGGGAACGATTCAAGCAAGGCCGCGGCCTTCTTCCGGGAACTGTTTTATCGACATGTGCGCCTTGAGTTCCCAGAGTTAGAGGGAGGGCCACGAAACGCTGAAGCATTTGTCCGCGAAGCCTTCACGCAGATAAACGCATTCGACGAGTTAGTGCGGGCCGCCGAAGGCGTCCCCCGAGACGCTATCAATATCATCCGGATTGCGGCACAGACAGCGGACGACGACTTGCTGAGCGTTCCTATCGTTCGCGGCGCGGCCAGGAAATGGTACCTGCGGGACAAAGACCGCCCGATCAATTCGAACCCGGCCGCCCGGGCGCTGCTCCATTGGGTTATCGACGAGGTAATCGGCGCCCGTCGGGCTAGGGCGTTTCTTCTGCGACAGGATGAGGGTACCGACTCGCTGATCAATGCACTGTACGATGCACGGGTCCTTCACGTCATCAAGCGTGGGGTGGCTGCTCACGATCAGCCCGGCATCCGCTTCGACGTCTACGCCTTGGACTATGGGTGCTACGTCGAGCTCATCAGCACCGCCCGCGCACCGGAAGGCCTATTCTCCGTTCTCTCCGAAGAGGAGGAGAGCGAGGATGAGGCCTACGTGGAGGTTCCGGCCGACGACTACCGATCCATTCGACGAGCCATTTTGCAGTTGAAGGATTTTCGCGCCTCGGGTCGCGCTTGAGGGAACTCACGCCCTGAAATGGCTTAGGGCGTTCCGCGCCCGTGCTTGCAAACGTCGGGGCGTAACCCCAGAACGCTGATGCCAACTCCGGCCGGCGACCACATCGCCGAGCGAATCACCGTGGTATGGCGCCCCTTAGCCTGACCGAGCCCCTGACGCCATCCCCCGCTTCGGGACGTACAGCACCGGCATGAGTCGCCGGACGATGTCGACGGTGCGGGCGCTCACGGGCACGTCCTCGACCGTCAACAAGGCGACGGGTGAGGTCCTCTCGACGTTCTCCTCGTCGGACGCGCCGCTCGGGCAGGTGTTCCTGCCGTGTGGGAACCGACGCGCCTCCTGGTGCCCCGCCTGCTCCCGCGTCTACGCCCGGGACACGTTCGAGCTGATCCGCCCCGGCGTCGTCGGCGGCAAGACCCTCCCCGCCGACGTCGCCCGCTCTCCCCTGATCTTCGCGACCTTCACCGCGCCGTCGTTCGGGCTCGTCCACGGCACCCGCCCCGGCGGTGGGAAGTGCCGGCCCCGCTCGTCCGACCGGGTCGAACGCTGCCCCCACGGCCACCGCCTCGCGTGCGACGTGGCGCACGACGAGGAAGACCCCGCCGTCGGCGCACCCCTGTGCGTCGACTGCTGTGACTGGACCACGGCCGTGGTGTGGCAGTGGCGCGCCCACGAGCTGTGGCGCGGCACCGCCATCGCCATACGGCGACGCCTCGCCGCGGCCCTCGGCGTCGCGCCCTCGCGCCTGGGGGACGTGGCGTCGTTGCAGTTCGCCAAGCGCGCCGAGTACCAAGCACGAGGCGCCGTCCACTTCCACGCCCTCATCCGCCTCGACGGACCCGACGGCCCCGGCTCGGCCGCGCCCATCACCGGCGACATGCTCCCCCACGTCGTCCGCGACGCCGCAGGCGGCGTGACGTACCCCGCCCCGCCGGCCGCTACCTGGGACACCCCCCGGACGCTCGCCGGGGGCTCGCAGCTCGACGTGCGCATCGTCACCCAAAAGGACCGGACCACCTACGGACCTCGGACGAGCTGAGCCCCGGGCAGGTCGCCGGCTACCTCGCCAAGTACGCCACCAAAGACGCCACCGACCTGTGCGCCCACGGCCACCGACCCCACCTCACCCGACTCGCCGAGCACGCCCGACACCTCGGCCTCCTCGCCGCCATCTGCGACGCCCGACGACGCCTCGGCAAGACATCCGCCGCCGGAGCCGTCAATCCCAAGACGGACCGGGACACCTACGCGTTCATGGGGAAGTGGGCCCACATGCTCGGCTTCCGCGGCCACTTCGCCACCAAGCCCCGGCGCTACTCCGTGACGTTGGGCCGGCTACGACGCGCACGGCAACGCTTCCAACGCCTCACCGCCCAGACCGCCCGCGAAGGCCGTCCCCAGGACACCCGCGACCTCGAAGCACGGCTACTCTCCGACGACGAGGACGAAACCACCCTCGTGGTCGGGTCGTGGACCTACGTCGGCACCGGATGGCCACGCCCCGGAGACGCCACCCTCGCCACCGCCGCAGCCGCACGCGCCCGCGAGTACGACCAATGGCGTGCCCAGACCCGCACCCACTCCCCCACCCGATGAAAGGACTGATTGTGAGCACCAAGACCGGCCTTCCTAACGATCGTCTGTGGACGATCGACGAGGTCTCGTACTACTTGGGCATCCCGAAGCAGACGCTCCACCAGTGGCGGACCCTCGACCGTGGCCCGGCTGGTCGCCGCGTCGGTCGCTACCTGCGTTATCGGCCCGAGGACGTGCGCGCCTGGGTCGCTGCCCTGGCGGCTGAGCTCGTGGGCGCGTGAGCCGCCCTCGTCTCGGCCTCGGTGGGCGCGGTGAGGTCTTCTTCCGGGACGTGAACGGGGGCATTCAGGCCTTGGTGAACTACCGGGACCGCACGGGCAGGCGCAAGCGCGTCACCGCCAAGGGCCGGTCCAAGGCAGATGCGCCGTCGTGTCCTGCGCGCCTATCAGGAGGCGTAGGAGGCGGGCGGTGGCATGTTCACCGCGCACACCACGTTCCACGTGGCTGCCGCCGGCTGGCTGGTCACGGTGGACGAGCTCGTGGCGCGTGGTCGCCGGTCGGCGACGACTGTGGATCTGTATCGGCGGGTGCTCCGGCTGCACGTGCTGCCCTACCTCTGTGCCCTGCGGCTGGCGGAGCTCTCGTCGGCGACGGTGGACACCTTCATGCAGGACCGGCTGCGTCGGGACTCCTACGCCGTGGCGAAGCGGTGCCGCACGGTTGTCTCGGGCATCTACTCGTGGCTGGTGCGGTAGGACGCGCTGCGCGCCAACCCGGTGCGCGAGACGACGCCGTTGGAGGGTGCCTCGGACGGGCGCGCCCGGGCGTTGACCCAGGGCGAGCTGCGCCGGTGGTTGGCTGCCTCGACGGCGATGACTTCGCCCGGCGGAAGGACCTTCCGGACCTCGTGCGGTTCCTGCTCGCGACGGTGTGCGGATCGGTGAGGCGTTGGGGGTCACGTGGGATGACGTGGACCTCGACCGGGGCGTGCTGCGGATCGGGTCAAGGGTCAGGGCCTGGTGTCCAAGGCGCCGAAGTCGACCACGTCCGCGCGGACCCTGCTCATGCCGCCGTGGTGCGTCGTCCTGCTGCGTGAGCGTCGCCGGCGCCTGACGGGTGATGGTCCGGTCTTCCCGGATGCTCGGGGCGGCTGGCGGGCCCGCAACAACGTCGAGTGAAACTTCGGACCGTCCGCGCGTGGGCCGGCTTCGACTGGGTCGTGCCGCACACCTACCGCAAGACGGTCGCCACCCTGATCGACGGGTCGGGCCTGTCCGCGCGGTTCATCGCCGATCAGCTCGGGCATTCGCGCGTGTCAATGACGCAGGACTTCTACCTCGGCCGGCGGGCGGTGGACGGTGCCGTGGCGGCCGCCCTCGGTGAGTTCGCGTGGATTGCCTTCATCGATTGGGAGGGCCAGTGATGCGCCGTCTCCATGCGTGCAACATCGGGTGCAATCGCGGCGTGCGTCATCCTCGCCAGGAAGGACTGTCACTGGCCGGGCACGACGAAGGCCCTGGTCGGATGACCAGGGCCTTCGTTCATTCTGGTGCGCCGCCAGGGATTCGAACCCCGAACCCAGTGATTAAGAGTCACTTGCTCTGCCATTGAGCTAGCGGCGCAACGAGGTAAGACCTTACCAGGTCAGCGGGCCGACATGAAATCGAGGTGACCCCGTCGCGACGGGGTCACCTCGACAGTGGAAACGTGCGGGCTCAGCCGTGGTTGCGGCGCGCGACGCCCAGGCTGATCAGGACGGCGCCCACGGCGGCCAGCCCGGTGGCGACGCGCTCCAGGCGCAGCTCGCCGTCGGCGTCGTGGGTGGCCTCGTCGACCTTGAGCCGGGCCTGGTCGGCCTTGACCTGGGCGCGGGACTTCAGGTCCGCGAAGGAGGTCTGCGACGACGGGTCGGCGTGCTGGCCCTGGCTCTCGGACCGGGACTTCAGCTCGTCGATCTTGGCGGTGGCGGTGGCCTTGAGCTCCTCGGCCTTGAGCGTCGCCGTCGCCTTGAGCTCCTCGGCCTTGGCCTTGGCCTGGTCGGCCACGGAGGCGTCGGCGTGGGTGGTGGTGGTGGTCGCGGAGTAGCGGCTCGGCCCCGTGGTCGCGCCGGCGGAGGTCCCCATCAGCGAGTGGTACTTGGCCATGACCGTCTCGCGCAGCTGGCGCTTCTGGTCGGCCACGATGTTCTTGGGCTGGGCGCGGAAGGCCAGCTCGTCGATCGTGGCGGCCAGGCGCTCACGGCTCTTGGCGATGTCGGACTCGAGGTCGGACACGGACTTGTTGGGCTGCTCGGTCACGATGCTCTCCTAGCGTGGGGGGATGCGCGGACGCAGGTCTTGCGTCGACGATAACGCAGGTGGGGCGCCCCTCGTCGGAGCATCCGCCTGCGCGGCTGGGGTTCGGCATACCCCGTAGGCTCGTGCTGCATCCCGACCAGCCCGCCCGGAAGGATCCGCCATGCCCCGCCTCGACCCCGGTGACCAGGCCCCCGACTTCACCCTCCCCTCCGACACGGGCGAGCAGGTGTCCCTGAGCGACCTGCGCGGGCGCAAGCTCGTGATCTTCTTCTACCCCGCGGCCATGACGCCCGGGTGCACCGCCGAGGCCTGCGACTTCCGGGACTCGCTGGGGTCGCTGCAGGCGGCGGGCTACGAGGTCGTCGGCATCTCCAAGGACAAGCCGGAGAAGCTCGCGACCTTCCGCGAGAAGGAGGGGCTCACCTATCCCCTGCTCGGCGACCCGGGCCTGGACGTGCTCAAGGCCTACGGCGCCTACGGCGAGAAGAAGAACTACGGCAAGACGATCGAGGGCGTGATCCGCTCCACGATCGTGCTGGACGAGCAGGGCCGCGTCGAGCTGGCGAAGTACAACATCAAGGCCAAGGGGCACGTCGCCTCGCTGTCCAAGGCCCTGAGCCTCGCCGAGTAGCCTTGGCCTCCCGCCCGGCCGCCGTCGTGCACCGGGCCCCGCGCACGTGGTGGAACTGGCAGACACGCAGGATTTAGGTTCCTGTGCTCCGGCGTGCGGGTTCGAGTCCCGCCGTGCGCACCTCTGAGAGAGTGGTCGTATGCCGACCGCCGACCTCCGCGTCCCCTCCGGCCCGGGCATCCCCCGCGGGATCGTGGTGCCGGCGTCGGAGCTGACGGAGCGGTTCTCGCGCGCGTCCGGCCCCGGCGGCCAGGGCGTCAACACGACGGACTCGCGCGTGCAGCTCTCGTGGGCGCCCGCCACCTCGACCGCCCTCAGCGAGGCGCAGCGGGCGCGGGTGGTCGCGGCCCTGGAGCCGCGGCTCGTCGACGGGGTGATCACGATCGACGCCTCGGAGCACCGGTCCCAGCGCCAGAACCGCCAGGCGGCGCGGCACCGGCTGGCGGAGGGCATCCGCGCGGCCCTGGCTCCCCCACCACCACCGAGGCGGGCGACCAAGCCCACCAAGGGATCTCAGCGCCGGCGCCTCGCCGCCAAGTCGCGCCGTGCGGACGTGAAGTCCGGTCGAGGGCGCGTGACCCGCGCCGACGACTGACGTCTCGCGCGACGCGGGGCCGGGCCCGACACCTGCGCCCCTGGACTGCGACCCGACACCTGCGCCCCGAGCCCTGGGATCCGAGCCCTGCGACGCCGCAGCAGGATTCAGGCCAGCAGGCGGGCGATCTCGGGCGCGAGCGCGCGAAAGGCCTTGCCGCGGTGGGAGATCGCGTTCTTGTCCTCGGCGGAGAGCTCGGCTGCGGTGCGGGTGCGGCCCTCGACCTGCAGGATCGGGTCGTAGCCGAAACCGTTGGTGCCGCGCGGCTCTCGGGTCAGCGTTCCCGGGAAGTCGCCCTCGCGGCACACGGTCGTGCCGCCCGGCAGGGCGAGCACCGCGGCGCACCGGAAGCGTGCCCCACGATGCTCGTCGGGCACGTCGGCGAGCTGGTCCAGCAGCAGCCGCAGGTTGGCGGCGTCGTCGCCGTGCCGGCCCGACCAGCGGGCCGAGAACACGCCAGGGGCACCGCCGAGCACGTCGACGGCCAGCCCCGAGTCGTCCGCCACGGCAGGCAGATTCGTCATGCGCGCGGCGTAGGAAGCCTTGAGCGTCGCGTTGGCCTCGAAGGTCACGCCGGACTCGACGACGTCCTCCAGGTCGGGGAACTCCCCCAGACCCACGACCTCGACGTCCGGCAGCGAGGCGCGCAGGATCGTCTCGAGCTCGCGGATCTTGCCGGCGTTACGGGTGGCGAGGACGATCCGGCTCACTGCACGCGCTCCCGCGGCGTGGCGTCGAGCGCCGACTGCTGCAGCTCGGTCAGCCGCTCGCAGCCCGTGGCCGCCAGCGCGAGCAGGGCGTCCAGCGCGGCCTTGTCGAACGGCTCGGCCTCGGCGGTCCCCTGCACCTCGACGAAGCGCCCGTCGCCGGTCATGACGACGTTCATGTCGGTGTCGGCGGTCGAGTCCTCGGGGTAGTCCAGGTCGAGCACCGGCACCCCCTTGACCACGCCCACCGAGATGGCGGCGACCGAGTCGCGCAGGGGCTTGGCGCCCTTGGCGATCGCGCCGCTCGTGACCCCACCGGCGATGGCGTCGGCGAGGGCGACATACGCGCCGGTGATCGCGGCCGTCCGGGTCCCGCCGTCGGCCTGCAGCACGTCGCAGTCCAGGACGATGGTGTTCTCCCCCAGCTGGTCCAGGTCGACCACGGCCCGCAGCGAACGCCCCACCAGGCGCGAGATCTCGTGCGTGCGCCCGCCGATCTTGCCCTTGACCGACTCGCGGTCCGAGCGGGTGTTGGTCGAGCGCGGCAGCATGGAGTACTCCGCCGTGACCCAGCCGCGGCCCTGCCCCTTCATCCAGCGCGGCACGCCCTCGGTGAAGCTCGCGGCGCACAGGACCCGCGTGCGCCCGAACTCCACGAGCACCGACCCCTCGGCGTGGTCGAGCCAGTTGCGGCTGATGCGGACGTCGCGGAGCTGGTCGGGCGTGCGCCCGTCGTGGCGTGCAGTCATGGACCTCACCCTATCGAGCCCGTATGCCGGGCCCGCCCGCTCGCGACGTACGGCATCCGGGCCGCGGACGGCATACAGGCTCGTCCCAGGTGGATCCAAGGATCGCGTGGCGGCGCGCGCCGCCACGCGACATTTGTTTCACTGGTGGAATGAGCCCGCAGCCTGGTCGCCACCGCCCCCATCGATCCGGGACCGGAGGACGGCGACCAGGCCGGTGGCTGCTCGCCGCGCTGGTGATGGTCGTCGCCTGGCTCGCCGTCGGTGGGCTCGGCGGCCCCAAGATCGGCGGCCTGTCCTCGGTGCAGAAGAACGACCAGGCGGCCTTCCTGCCCGCCAGCGCCGAGTCGACCAAGGCCCGCGAGGTGGCCGAGCGCTTCCAGGAGCAGTCGACGCTGCCGTTCTTCGTCGTGGTCGAGCGCGAGACCGGGCTCACCGCCGCCGACCGGGCCGCGGCCAAGAGCTATGTCGACTCGATCCCCTCGCTCACCCTCCCCGGCGCTCCACAGGTCAGGCTGCAGTCCCTGCTCGCTGGGCCCACCGTCGCGATCCCTTCCCCGGACGGCAAGGCGCTGCTCGTCCCCGTCAGCGTGGACTCGACCAAGACCGACACCGAGATCGACGGGGTCAAGCCCGTCGGCGCGGTGGCCGAGGCGCTCCGCACCCAGCGGGACGCCGTCCTCGCCGGGAGCGGCCTGCAGGCGTACGTCGCCGGGCCCGGCGGCTTCACGGCCGACCTGGTCAAGGCCTTCGGCGGGATCGACGGGGTCCTGCTGCTCGTGGCGCTGGGCGTGGTGCTGGTGATCCTGCTCGTCGTCTACCGCAGCCCCGTCCTGCCGTTCGCCGTCCTCGCCACCGCGGTCTTCGGGCTCGCCGCCGCGGGGCTGGTCATCTATCCCCTCGCCGAGGGCGGCCACCTCACCCTGTCCGGGCAGAGCCAGGGCATCCTGTCGATCCTCGTGGTCGGCGCGGCGACCGACTACGCGCTGCTGCTGGTCGCGCGCTACAAGGAGGAGCTGCACGACGACGAGGACCACCGCGTGGCCATGCGGCGCGCCTGGCGCGGCACGGTCGAGCCCATCGTCGCCTCCGGCGGCACCGTCATCCTCGGGCTGCTCTGCCTGCTGCTGTCCGACCTCGGCAACAACGCCAGCCTCGGCCCCATCGGCGCCCTGGGCATCGTGGGCGCCATGCTCGCCGCCCTCACCTTCCTGCCCGCGGTGCTGCTGCTCGCCGGTCGGCGCATCTTCTGGCCGGCCATCCCCCGCGTGGACCACGTGCACTCCGAGGACGCGGTCGCGGCGGCTCCGGCGGGCGAGGCCGGCTCTGCTGCCACGACCTCGGCGGGTGCGAAGCGGGGCGTCTGGGGCCGCGTCGCCGGCCTGGTCGGGCGCCACCCGCGTCGCGCCTGGGTGCTGTCGGCGCTGGGGCTCGCCGTGTGCGCGGCGTTCGTGCCCGTGCTGCGCGCGGACGGTGCGCCCCAGTCGACCTACTTCACCACCGAGGTCGAGTCCGTCACGGGCAACAAGGCCCTGGCCCGGCACTTCCCCGGCGGGTCCGGCTCGCCGGTGCAGGTCATCGTGCCCTCCGCCAAGGCCGCCCAGGTCACCACCGCCCTCCAGGGCGTCGACGGGGTGGCGTCGGTCGTGCCGCTCACCGAGCAGGCCGGGAGCACGGGTGGCGGACGGCCCGGTCAGGGCGCGCCGCCCAAGGTGGTCGACGGTCGTGTGCTGCTCCAGGCCACGACGACACCGGCCGCCGACACGCCGGAGGCGCAGGACGTCGTGCGCGGCATACGGTCCGTCGTGCACCCGATCGACGACGGGGCCCTCGTGGGAGGCGTCGCCGCCCAGGGCCTGGACTCCCGCGACGCCGGGGTGCACGACCTGCGGACGGTCGGGCCGGCCATCCTGCTCGTCGTCTTCGTGGTGCTCGTGATCCTGCTGCGCTCGATCGTCGCGCCGGTGCTGCTGACCCTCGCCAACGTGCTGAGCTTCGCCGCGACGATGGGGGTCTTCGCGGTGCTGTTCACCTGGGTGCTCGACTACCCCGGCTTCGACCCGACCGTGCCGCTGTACGGCTTCGTGTTCCTGATCGCGCTGGGGATCGACTACTCGATCTTCCTCATGACCCGGGTGCGCGAGGAGAGCCGCAAGCGCGGGACCCGCGAGGGCGTGCTCGTCGGGCTGGCGGTCACCGGCGGTGTCATCACCAGTGCCGGGATCGTGCTGGCCGCGACCTTCTCGGCGCTCGGGGTGCTGCCGCTGAGCTTCCTGGTGCAGATCGCGTTCATCGTGGCGTTCGGGGTGCTGCTGGACACCTTCGTGGTGCGCTCGCTGCTCGTGCCGGCGCTGGTGCGCGAGCTCGGCGACCGCGTCTGGTGGCCCTCCGCCCCGTCCCGCCGGCGGTAGAGGCATCGACCGGCCGTCGTCCCCCAGGCTGATGCCTCTACCGCCGGCCGGTCCTGGGCGGTCGGCGGGCGGGTCTCACCGGGGGGCTGCAGGCCGTGACGGACGGGACAGCAGCTCCGCGACCTGACCCTCGAGCCTGGCCAGGAGGCCCTCGATCGTCGCGTCGTCCCAGGCCAGGTCGGGGTCCGGCTCGAGATGGCTGAGCAGCAGCCCCACCAGCAGCCGCTCGGGCTCTGACCAGGGCGCCTCTCGAGACGCGCCGAGCAAGCGGGCCGTATGCCGCTCGTCCAGCCACGCCGGTCGCGGCAGGGCCCGCAGGACCACGCCGGTCATCATCGCCCCGGTCGCGCCGGACAGCGCACGGAAGCCGTCGTCCCCCTGCAGGGGCGGCGCCAGGCGATAACCGATCAGCCCGACGAGGTTGGCGTAAATCTCGGCCCGCCGGGCGACGAACGCCTCCTCCGCCTCGGCGAGCGCCGACCCCACCGCCTCACGGACGGCCCCCTCGGGCAGCCCCTGGTAGGTCGCCGCCAACGACACGAAGGTCCGCCAGCGCGGGGAGGCGACGATGCGTCGTACGTCCAGGTCGACCGAGACCCGGAGCGCCTCCACGACGAGGTCCCGGCGCCCCTGCTCGCTGCCGAGGCCGGCCCGGTGGTCGTCGACGACCTCGAGGAGGCGGACGAGGTCCTGCTCGGTCTCGGGGATCAGGGAGGTGCGCCGCACGGTCTCCACGAGCACGTCGGCCAGGAAGGCCTCACGGCTCGGCCAGCGGCGGTATGCCGTCGCGCGGGAGACGCCGGCCTCGGCGATCACGGCCTCCATGCCGACATCGGCGAGGCTCACCGTCATGCCCTGGGCCTCGATGCGGGCGAGGGCCGCGTCGAGCATGCGGTCCGCGACGGGGTCCTCCCCACGACGTCGGGGACGGGTCGGGGATCCCCCTGATGCCGGAACGCGAGTCATGTGACATAGTGTCTCACGACAGCGATGCGACATCATGTCTCATCGCGGAGAGGACACTCATGAAGCTCTGGATGTGGATCACCCTGGCCGTCGTGATCGCGGTGGCGGCAGCGGTCGTCTATGCCTATTCCAAGCCCAACCCGAACGCCGGGGACACCACCAAGCTGCAGCGCACCGTCAGCAGCACCGAGCAGCACACCCTGGACACGGTGACCATCACCGGCGACCAGCTCACGGCGGCGACCTGCGCGGATGGCGCCGCCTGCTACCTGGCCGTGGACGGCGTCGTCTACGACATGAGTGGGTTCCCGTCGTGGATGAAGCGGGGTCGCCACCACGGGATCGAGGCGGGCACGGACGCCACGGAGGCCTTCGTGAAGTCGGGGCACGCGAGGGACAAGCTGCAGTCGATGCCGGTCGTCGGCCGCCTGCGCCGCTGAGACCCGCCGGGGGTAAAGGCATCAGCCTGGGGAACGCGTTGGCTGCCAGCCTCGTCTTGGACAGTTTCTGGGCGAGGAGGGTGATGGGATGCCGGGTCGGACTCCGACGGGTAAGCGGTCTTGGTCGAATGATGAGAAGCGTCAGTTCGTGCGGGCGTGGCTGGATGCTGCGGGAGTGCGAGGTGCGCGGGCGGCTCTGCTGCGGCAGTGGCGTCTGGATGATCGGTCGGCTAGGGCCTGGGAGCAGGCGTATCGGGACGGCAGACTGGGTCCTGGATCCAAGCCTGGAAGGTTGAGCATGGGCAACGAGGAACGGGCCAGGCTGTTGGCCGCTGAGCGAGAGAACGAACAGCTGCGTCGTCGGTTGGCTGCGGCTGAGGCGAGTCTGGTGATCATGGGAAAAGCGCACGAGCTGTTGGAGCAGACGCTCAACAGCGCCGCCCCCGAGGAGCCCGGCCCGCAGATCCCGCCCTCGCTGATGAGCGTCAGCGAGTATCAGAAGTGGTTGACCAGGTACAACGTGACCTGAGCGGGTTGTGCCATGACGCGGTCGCGGCCTTGATTGCGGGCGGGTATCCCACCGCCCGGGCGTGCGAGCTGGTCGCGCAGCCACGCTCGTCTTGGTATCACCAGCTGCAGCAGCAGGGCCGGGTCGAGGACGAGCAGGCCCACGCGGCGGCCCGCAGCCGGGTCGACAGCGAACAGCCGGCCGCGTTGAGTCAGGAAGAGCGCCAGAACATCCTGGACCTGCTGGGATGCGAGCAGTGGCAGGACCTGTCGGTGCAACAGGTGTACTGGACGGCGTTCGACGCCGACCTGGTCGCGTGCAGCGAACGCACCTTCTACCGGGTCGCCGCGGCGGCCGGGTTGACCGGTGACCGGCGCCGCGGCAAGCACAGTACCCAGCACGGCGGGGCCAGCGGGTCGGGGCGTCCGGCGCCGGTGGTCGCGGCGACCGCGGTGAACCAGCTGTGGTCCTGGGACATCAGCGCCCTGCCCGGCCCTGGCCGGTCCTGCTACCAGCTGTTCTTGGTGATGGACGTGTACTCCCGGTTCCCGATCGGGTTCAGGGTCGAGCTAGACGGGTCACGTCATCACGCGGTGGACATGTTCGCGCAGGCGTTCACCGCGTTCGGGCGCCCGAAAGTCCTGCACTCGGACAACGGGGCACAGATGCGTTCGAGGGACCTGGCCGAGCTGCTGGACGACGTCGAGCAGGTCGTACAGGCCTCGTTCAGTCGCCCGCACGTATCGGACGACAATCCGTTCAGCGAGGCCCTGTTCAAGACCATCAAGTACGACCTGGACATGCCCGAGTTCTTCGCCACCGTCGAGGAGGCCCGCGCCTGGATCGAGGCCTACCTGCGTCGCTACGCCGCCGAGCACCACCACAGTGGCCTGGCCAACTTCACGCCCGAGCAGGTCTACACCGGCCAGGTCGAGACCATCCACGCCCAGCGCCAAGCCACGCTCGACAAGAACTACCGCG
>NZ_AUFG01000016.1 GCF_000426385.1 Arsenicicoccus bolidensis DSM 15745 | reverse complement strand
TGAGAGGCTCCCAGCTAGACTACTGGGTTGATAGGCCGGATGTGGAAGCACAGCAATGTGTGGAGCTGACCGGTACTAATAAGCCGATGACTTGACCCGAAGATTGCTCGCGTCCACTGTGTAGTTCCCGACACACAAACCACCAGGTGCGTGGTTTGACAAGTCGATAGAGTTACGGCGGTCATAGCGTGAGGGAAACGCCCGGTCCCATTCCGAACCCGGAAGCTAAGCCTTACAGCGCCGATGGTACTGCACTGGTGACGGTGTGGGAGAGTAGGACGCCGCCGGACAAACATTGTGGGGAAGCCCCGGACCACCAGGTCCGGGGCTTTTCTGCGTTCTGGGTGGTTGTCGCCTAGGGTGGTCGGCATGCCGTTGAACTATCAGATCGCGGAGCGCACCCTGCCCAACGGGCTGCGCGTCATCGTCAACGAGGACAGGTCCATCACCACGGTGACGGTCAACCTCTGGGTCGGGGTGGGGTCGCGACACGAGGTGGCCGGGCGAACCGGTTTCGCGCACCTGTTCGAGCACCTGATGTTCCAGGGGTCGGAGAACGTCGCGTCAGGGGAGCACTTCTCCGAGCTGATGTCGCGCGGGGGCCGGCTCAACGCCACGACGTGGTTCGACCGCACCAACTACTTCGAGACGGTGCCTCGCGGCGCCTACGAGCTCGCGCTGTGGTTGGAGGCCGACCGGCACGGCCGGCTCCTCCCCGCCGTCACGCAGGCCAACCTCGACAACCAGCGCGACGTGGTCAAGGAGGAGAAGCGGCAGCGGTACGACAACCAGCCGTACGGCTTCGCCCTGCCGGACCTCTACGCCCTGGTGTTCCCCGAGGGGCACCCGTACCACCACCCCACCATCGGGTCGATGGAAGATCTCGACGGTGCCAGACTCGAGGACGTGCACGCCTTCTTCGAGCGGTACTACGGCCCGAACAACACGACGCTGACGCTCGTCGGGGACCTCACCGCCGAAGAGGGGTTCGCCGCCGCCGAGACCTACTTCGGCCACCTGCCCGCCAGCGCTGCGGCCGCTCGTGAACCGGTCGCTCCGCTACCGCCCCTCGAGCAGCCTCTGCGCGTCGAGCGACGGTCGGACGTGCCCAGCGACCGGCTCTTCGTCGCCTTCCGTCTGCCGGTGGACGACACGGACGAGTTCTACGCCGCGTCGGCCGCTCTGGACGCCCTCACGGGGATGGCCTCGTCCCGGGTGTACCGCCGCCTCGTGCGCCGCGAGCAGCTCGCCAACAGCGTGCAGGGCATGGCCTGGGGGCTGGTCGACGGGGTGTCGCTCGGGTTCATCTCCGTCGACGTCGCCGACGGGGTGGACCCCGACGCGGCCGAGGCTGCCCTGTGCGAGGAGCTCGACCGGTTCGCCGACGAGGGACCGACCCCCGTCGAGATGGAGTCGGTCCTGGCGCAGAGCGAACGCGCCTGGCTGCACGCCCTGGCCGCGGCGGACGAGCGCGCCGACATCATCTGCGGGCACGCCGCCCTGCACGGGGACGCGCAGCACGCCAACACCTTCCTCGACCGCCTGGCCACCATCACGCCCGACCAGGTGCGGGCGGCTGCGTCGGCATACCTGCGACCGGCCAACCGAGCCGTCGTGGCGCACCTCAAGGCCCAGACCAGCGAAGGAGCCTCGGCATGACCGACACCCTGATCCCCGCCCGTCCCGAGGTCGCGCCCCCGGGCCCCTGGGCCTTCCCCGAGCCCAGCACGACCCGGCTCGACAACGGGCTGGCGCTGCAGACCTTCCACACGCCCGGGCAGTACGTCGCCTCGGTGCGGCTCGCCATCCCCGTCGTGCCGGCGCAAGAGCCCCGAGAGCTCGAGGGCATCCTGGCGCTGCTGTCCCGGACGTTCGACGAGGGGACGCTGGACCACTCGGCGGAGGAGTTCGCCGAGCTGCTGGAGCGGGCCGGGGTCGCGCTCGGCTCCTCCACCAGCGAGTTCGGCCTCGTCCTCGACCTGGACGTCCCCGTGAGCCGGCTCGAGCGTGGCCTGGAGCTGCTCGCCGAGTGCGTCCAGCGTCCCGCCTACCCCGACGACGAGGTGGACCGCGCCCGGCGCAAGCGCCTCGCCGACATCGAGCAGGAGAACGCCGACCCCCGCAGCCGTGCCATGCGGGAGTTCGCCGCCACGTTCTACACCCCCGAGTCGCGCGCCTCGCGCCCGTCGGCCGGAAGCCCCGCCACCGTGCGGGCGATCACCGCTCCTGCCGTGCGGGACTTCCACCACGACCACGTGGGGCCGACCGGAGCCGTGATGGTCGTCGCCGGTGACCTGTCTCCCCTCGGTGCCGAGCCGCTGCAGGAGCTGCACGCTCTGGTGGAGCGCACCTTCGGTGGTTGGACGCCGCAGCCGGTCGCGCCGGTGGGTCCGCAAGGCCCGGTCCGTCGGGAGGACGCCCGCCGCATCGTCGTGGTGGACCGACCCGGCTCGGTGCAGTCGGAGCTGTACGTCGGCTGCCTCGGTCCCGATCGCCGGCACGGATGGGGCGCCTACCCGGTCCTGAGCTTCCTGGTCGGTGGTGCGCCGCAGGCCAGGGTCGACTCCGTGCTGCGGGAGGACAAGGGCTACACGTACGGCCTGCGGACGGCCTTCGTGCCGCGCGCCGACGGTGGGCTGTTCATCGCCAGCGGATCCGTGCGCGCGGACGTGACGGGCGAGTCCGTCGGCATCCTGCTCGACATCCTCGAGAAGGCACGCGAGGGCTTCACGCCGGAGGAGGTGCGCTCGGGGGTCGACTTCGTCAGCCAGACCGCACCGGCGCGCTACGCGACCGCGGACTCCGTGGCGGACGAGGCCGCCGGTCTCGCCCTGGAGAAGATGCCGCCGCGCTGGGTGACCGAGATGTTCGAGGAGACGCGTTCGCTGACGGGTGAGGCACTCGTCGAGGCCTACGGCCGGGCCGACGTCGGGCGGTGGACCGTGGTCGTCGTGGGCGACGCCGACCAGGTCGCCGACGAGGTGCGGGCGCTCGGCCGAGGCGACGTCGAGGTGCGCCGGCGCGAGGGCTGAACCGGCACAGACGTGCTGGTCTCGCCCGGCCGGGCACCCGAGCCGCCCCAGTTTGGCGCGCCTGTCGTACGTCGAGGCGCCGCGCGCCAGCGCCCTCAGCCGAGGCGGCTCCACCCCGGCGGGCCTGTCGTGCGTCGAGGTGGCCCGTCGTACGTCGAGGCGCCTACGCCGTCGGTGCGTCAGCCGAGCCGGCGCAGGACCTCGTCGTGCAGGAGCCCGTTGGTGGCGACGGCGTTGCCGCCCCAGGGCGCGGGTGACCCGTCGAGCGAGGTCATGCGCCCGCCGGCCTCGGTGACGATCGGGACGAGCGCCGCCATGTCGTGCACCGCCAGCTCGGGCTCGGCCGCGAGGTCGCAGGCGCCCTCGGCGACCAGCATGTAGGACCAGAAGTCCCCGAACCCGCGGGTGCGCCAGCAGTCGTCCATGAGCTGCAGGAACTCCTCGCGCCGGCCGGCGTCGCGCCACCCGCCGAGGGACGCGTAGGAGAGCGACGCGTCCCCGATGGACGAGACGCCCGAGACGTGGATCCGCTTGGCGGAGTACAGGTTGCGGCCGGTGTAGGCACCCGATCCCTTGGCGGCCCACCACCGCCGGTTGAGCGCCGGGGCAGAGACGAGGCCGACGACGGGCTCGTCTCCGTCGACCAGCCCGATGAGGGTCGCCCAGACGGGAAGCCCCCGCACGTAGTTCTTGGTGCCGTCGATGGGGTCGATGATCCACCGCCGTGCCCCGTGGCCCGTCGTGCCGAACTCCTCGCCCTGGACCGCGTCGCGAGGACGGGTGCGCTTGAGCTGACTGCGGATGAGCTCCTCGGCGTCCCGGTCGGCGTCGGTGACGGGGGTGAGGTCGGGCTTGGTGTCGACCTTGAGGTCCTCGGCCTTGAACCGGGTCATCGTCACACGCTCGACCGAGTCGGCCAGCACGTGGGCGAGGCGGACGTCGTCGTCATAGGAGGGGCTCACCCGCCCAAACTACCTGTCACCCGCGTGGCCGCGCCCACGGGCGCGCGGGTGACAGGGGTGGCGCGCGCGCCCGGGGCCGACAGGGATGGCGCTGGAAACATGGGCTGTCGGCGATGCCGCGGGCACGCCAGCGATGGGCGCGCGTGCCCGGGGTCGACAGGGATGGCGCAGGCGGGAGCGGTCGGCGGTCTTCTGGCCCCTCAGGGTGTGGGTGGCTAGGTGGCCTTCGTCGCCCCGGACCGGCCTTGTGCCGCCGGGGACGGGGAGGGCGACCGATGCTTGCGCACGGTCAGCCACATCCGGTGGCACACCACCAGCGCCAGCACCCAGGCCAGCCCGAGCAGCCACCCGGTCACGACGTCGGTGAGCCAGTGGTGACCGAGAACGACGCGGGAGAGCCCCATCGCGACGATCCAGCAGGATGCCAGCACGACGGCGAGGATCCGCGTGCGCCGCCGGTGCAGGTGGGTGAGGAGCAGATAGGTCAGGACCCCGATGATGACGGTGGTGTTGAGGGTGTGCCCGCTGGGGAAGCTGGGCGAGGTCTCGAACGGGGGGACGGCGTCGGCGAGAGGGGGCCGGACGCGTCCGATCAGCTGCTTGCCCACGACCGTCATCGCGAGCGAGCCCGCGGCGGCGAGGGTGGTGAGGACGGCGGGCGACCACGACCGCCAGGCCCAGGTCGCCAGCAGGATCAGCGCCACCGAGAGGATCGGCATACCGACCTTGCCACCGATGTCGGTGAACGTGGTGAGGGCCTGGGCCAGGGCCGGCGTGCGGTGCTGCACGGCGAGCTCGAGGACGGGATGGTCGAGCGCCGCCACGCCGTCGCCCTCGACGACCGCGTCGTAGGTCTCGGTGGCCGCGGCCGTCAGGCCCACGATCCCGACGAAGCAGACGAGGACGGTGGCAACGAGCAACCAGGTCGCAGCCGTCCACGTCGAGGTCCGCGTGACGACGCGGGCGAGCGCGCGGCCGATCGGGGTGCGCCAATGGGTGAGGTCGCGGTCGCCGATGCTCTCCTCGACGGGACGTCGCTGCAGGTCCATCCCGACAGTCTGCGGCGGGAGCCCGCTCCGGTCCGGGCGCCACGCGCGGCGACAGGCCGGCGTCCTCGCCCGCGGACCGGGCCTGCAGCAGGCGGCGGAGCCGCGCGTCTAGAGGCCGGGGTCCTCGCTCGCGGACCCGCCCCGCAGCAGGCGGCGGATCCACGCGGGCGAGGGTCTAGGTGTCCTCGCCCGCGGACCGGGCCCGCAGCAGGCGGCGGAGGCTGTCCAGCCGGGCGACGCCCGCGGGGCCGGCCTGACCCGAGGCCACCCAGGCGTCGAGGCCGCACTCCTCCTCGTCGTGCGTGCACCCGCGGGGGCAGTCGGCCGTGCCCGGCTCCAGGTCCGGGAACAGCGCGACGATGCGGTCCAGGCGGACGTGCGCGAGGCCGAAGCTGCGGACGCCCGGGGTGTCGACGACCCAGCCGGACGCGTCGGGGAGGCGCAGGGCGATCGCGGACGTGCTGGTGTGCCGCCCCCGGCCCGTGTGGTCGTTGACGTGCCCCGTCGCCCGCATGGCGTCGGGGACGAGCAGGTTGACGAGGGTGGACTTGCCGACGCCGCTGTGGCCGACCATGACGCTCACCTGTCCGGTCAGCGCGTCGCGCAGCTCGTCCAGCCCGGTGGTGCGGGCCAGCACGTCCTCGGGGGAGGCGCCCGCCAGCACTTCGGTGTCGGAGAGCGTGGACGTCGCGATGCACCGCGCCCCGAGGGGCGCGTAGGCCTCGATGAGGGGCGTGGGGTCGACCAGGTCAGCCTTGGTGAGCACCAGGATCGGCTCGAGCCCCGCGTCGTAGGCCGCCACCAGGCAGCGGTCGATCATGCGGGGTCGCGGCTCCGGGTTGGCCAGGGCGGTGACGACGACGAGCTGGTCGACGTTGGCGACGATGATGCGCTCTACCGGGTCCGTGTCGTCGGCCGTGCGGCGCAGCACCGAACGGCGCTCGTGCTGGCGGACGATGCGGGCCAGGTGGTCGGGGCCGCCCTGCAGGTCACCGACGAGCCCGACGCGGTCGCCGACGACGATCCCCTTGCGGCCGAGCTCGCGGGCCTTCATGGCGGTGACGACGCGCTCGTCGGCGGTTCCCTCACCGAGGAGCGTGGTGTAGCGGCCGCGGTCGACGGCGGTGACGAGGGCCTCCACCGCGTCCTCGTGGGCCGGACGGTCCTTGGTGCGGGGGCGGGACCCGCGACGGTTGGGGCGGACCCGCACGTCGCTCTCGTCATACGACCGTCGGCTCACCGGCGCCCCCCGCGAGGGGTGGCCCCGGCGCGGACCAGGCGCTCGGTGGCCGCCGTCTCGCCCGCGAGGAAGGAGGTCCAGCGACGGGTGAAGTCAGGCAGCGTCTTGGCGGTGGTCGCGACGTCCTCGATGACGACCCCGGGCACCCGGAGCCCCAGGACGGCCGCGGCCATGGCCATCCGGTGGTCGGCGTAGGTGCGGAACAGGCCTGCGTGCAGCGGGCGCGGTCGGATCACGAGCCCGTCCTCGGTCTCGCTCACGTCGCCGCCGAGCCGGTTGATCTCGGTCGCGAGCGCAGCGATGCGGTCGGTCTCGTGCCGTCGGATGTGGCCGACGCCGCGGATCCACGTGGGGGAGTCGGCGAGCGCGGCGAGGGCGGCCACCACGGGCGTCAGCTCGCTCGCGTCGTGCAGGTCCACGTCGATGCCGTGCAGCCCGCGGCCCGTGACGGTCAGGCCCGCGCGATCCAGGTGGACCTCGGCCCCCATCTGCTGCAGGACCTCACGGATGTGGTCGCCCGCCTGCGTGGTCACCGCCGGCCAGGCCGGCACGTGCACGAGACCGCCGGTCACGGGGGCCGCCGCCAGGAAGACCGCGGCGTTGGACAGGTCGGGCTCGACCGTGACGTCGAGGGCGTTGATCTCGCTCGGCTCGACGCGCCAGGTGTCGGGCTCGGCGTCGTCGACGACCACGCCGGCGTCCCGCAGGGCCTCCACGGTCATCTGGATGTGGGGCAGGCTCGGCAGGGGCTTGCCGACGTGGTGGATCGTCACGCCCCCGTCGAAGCGCGCGCCGGACAGCAGCAGCGCGGAGATGAACTGGCTGCTGCCCGAGGCGTCCACGGTCACCGTCCCGCCGCGCAGACCCCCACGCCCGTCGATCGTGAACGGCATCGCCCCGCGGCCGCCGTCGTCGATCGCGGCGCCGAGCGCGCGCAGCGCGTCGAGGACCGGACCGACGGGCCGGGTGCGCGCGTGCGGGTCACCGTCGACGACGACCGGACCGTCGGCCAGCGTGGCGAGCGGCGGCAGGAAGCGCATGATCGTGCCCGCCAGACCGCAGTCGATCGCGGCCGGCCCGTGCAGCGGCGCCGGCTCGACGATCCAGTCGGGGCAGCCGGGCTCGTCGCCCTCGTGGTCGCGCACCCCGACCCCGAGGTCCCGCAGGGCCTGGGCCATCAGGAGGGTGTCGCGCGAGCGGAGCGGGCGCCGGATCCGGGAGGTGTCGTTGGCCAGCGCTGCCAGCACCAGGAAGCGGTTGGTGATCGACTTGCTGCCCGGCAGCACGGCGGTGGCGTCGACCGGGGCGGCCGGCGTCGGCGCGGGCCAGTCGGCAGGCGTGGCGTCGACGGTGTCGGAGGGGCGGGGCGTCTGGTCGACCGGATGGTCGGGGTCCGCGAGGGTCAACGGGGTTCCGTTCGCTGGGGTGCAGGTGCTGCCGCCCAGCGTAGTCAATGGCGCCTACGCTGTCGGCATGTGCGGACGGTACGCAGCGAGCAAGGACATGGCGGAGCTGGTCGAGGCCCTGGACGTCGACGAAGACCGGACGGCCGAGCCGGTCCGCACGATCGCCCCGCTGGAGCGAGCCCAGGGGGCCGGTCCGGCCGCCGACTACAACGTGGCCCCGACCAAGGCCGCCCCGGTCGTGCTGACCCGGCGGCCCAGGGGCGAGCCCGAGCAGGATCCCAGCCGGCAGCTGAGGTTGCTGACCTGGGGTCTGGTCCCGTCCTGGGCCAAGGACCTCAAGGTCGGCACGCGGATGATCAACGCCCGCGCCGAGACGCTCCTGGACAAGCCGGCGTACGCGCGCGCCGCTGCTGCCCGCCGCTGCCTGGTCCCGGCGGACGGCTACTACGAGTGGCAGCGCTCGCCGTCCCTCACCGACCGCAAGGGCAGACCCCGCAAGCAGCCGTTCTACATCCACCGCGCCGACGGCGACCCCCTGGTCATGGCCGGGCTCTACGAGTTCTGGCGGGACCGGTCCCTGCCCGACGACCACCCCGACGCGTGGCTCACGACCTACTGCGTGATCACGACCAGCGCCGACCCCGACCTGGCGACCATCCACGATCGCCAGCCCCTGATCCTCGAGCCGGAGCACTGGGCCGGGTGGCTCGACCCCGACGCGACGACCCCGGACCACGTCCAGCCCTACCTCAACCTCGCCCTGCCAGGGCGGTTCGACGCGTATGCCGTGAGCACCGCCGTCAACGACGTGCGCAACAACGGCCCGCAGCTGCTCGACCCCGCGCCGGCCGACCAGCTGACGGGCGTCGTCGACCCGGACACCGGCGAGGTGCTCTGACCCCGCGAGGCGCCGGGCTGCCGGCATACGGGAATGTCACCCGCTGGGGGACCGTTGACCCTGCTGTCCGTCCCTCCGTAGGAGTCGCCCCGTGCTCGTCACCCCCGTCCTGCCGACGTCAGACCATCCGGCGCTGGACATCCACCCTCAGGTGGGGTCCGCCGGACTAGGCTTGGCCCCGATGACTGAGATCGACGTGGCCACCGAGAGCCCCACCGACCGGCAGGCCCGCTTCGAGGCGGACGCCCTGCCCTACCTGGACCAGCTCTACAGCGCCTCGCTGCGGATGACGCGCAACCCGTCCGACGCCGAGGACCTCGTCCAGGAGACCTTCGCCAAGGCCTACGCCGCGTTCCACCAGTACAAGCCCGGGACCAACCTCAAGGCCTGGCTGTATCGCATCATGACGAACGCGTACATCAACACGTACCGCAAGAAGCAGCGCGAGCCCCAGCAGTCCGACTCCTCGGACATCGAGGACTACCAGCTGGCCCGCGCGGGTTCGCACTCGTCGATGGGCAACCGCAGCGCCGAGATGGAGGCGCTCGACCACCTCCCCGACAGCGACGTCAAGCGCGCGCTGCAGGAGATCCCCGAGGACTTCCGCCTGGCCGTCTACCTGGCCGACGTCGAGGGATTCGCCTACAAGGAGATAGCGGAGATCATGGGCACGCCCATCGGCACCGTGATGTCGCGGCTGCACCGGGGCCGCCGCCAGCTGCGCGACCTGCTCAGCGACTACGCCGTCGAGCGTGGTTTCGTCGCTCCGGAGGGCGCGGAGGGTGCGCAGGCTCAGCAGGACAGCGGGGTGAAGTGATGGGAGAGCACATGGACTGCTCGAACTTCATGGAGCACGTCTTCGAGTACCTCGACGGCGAGATGACCGAGAGCGACTGCGAGGACTTCGCACGCCACCTGCGCGAGTGCCCTCCCTGCCTGGACGAGTACCAGCGCGACCAGGCCCTCAAGGCCCTGATCCGGCGGTCGTGCGCCTGCGAGCAGGCACCCGTCCAGCTGCGTACGCAGATCATCGCCAGCATCACCATCGAGTATGGTCGCTGATCCGACGCGCCGGTCCGACGACGAAGGCCCCCTCCCGACCGGGAGGGGGCCTTCGTCACGGCCGGCGCCCGGCGTGCCATCCTGGCGGTGGCCTGCGGCGTCACACACCATGACGCGCCGGCACGACGAGCGAGGCAGGACCGAGGGGGAGGCATGGAGCTGACGGGTGGGCCGTTCGTCGCCCTGGCGATCACGGTGACGACGGTCGCCCTGATCACCGGTGCGATCCTGACCGGACGGACCCGGCGGACGGTGTGGGGGGCGGTGCAGCGCGCGCTGGCCATGGTGCTCGTCGCCGTCCTGGCCGTGCTGTCGGTGGCCATCGTCCTCAACGCCCAGAACCAGTGGTACGTCGACTGGGGTGACCTCGCCGGCACGAACGACCCCACGGCCCACGCCACCACCACAGGGGGCTCCGCCGGCGCGATCTACGGAGCGACACCTGCTCCGAGGCCGAGCGCGAGTCGCGCATCGCTGCCGCCGCTCCCCAGCCCGAACGACCGCGTGCAGACCTTTCAGGTCACCGGGCGTCGGAGCGGACTCACGGGACGAGTCGTCGTGCTCCTGCCCGAGGACTACGCCGCCCCCGCCCAGGCACGACGCGACTACCCGGTGGTCATGACGATGCACGGCTACCCCGGCAGCCCCGACCAGTGGCTCGACGCGCCGCAAGGGCGTGAGCGCATTGACGCGGCCGTGACCCGCGGCAAGGTGGCGCCACTGGTCATGGTGTCGCCACAGCTGGACTTCCCCAAGGGCACCGACTCGGAGCGCGTGAACGCCCCCGGTGGCGCGCAGGTCGAGACCTGGCTGACCCAGGACGTCCCCGAGCTCGTCCGGTCACGCCTGCGGGTCCGGACCGACCGGGCGAGCTGGGCCAGCGCGGGGTTCTCCGCCGGGGGCTACTGCGCCGCCATGGTCGCTGTCCGGCACCCCCAGACGTTCGGAGCCGGCGTCGTCCTCGGCGGCTACGGACGGCCGACCTTCTCGGGCCGTCACGTGCTGCGGACCCAGCAGCAGAAGGACGCCTACGACCTGCCCCATCTCCTCACGACCACCCGACCCCCGGTCGCCCTGTGGGTCCAGACCTCCGACGGCGACCCCGTGTCCTACGCGGGGAGCACGGCGCTGGCGGCGTCCGCCAAGGCCCCCACGTCGGTCACCCTGGTCATGGCGCCCGGAACCGGTCACCGGACGTCGGTCTGGTCCAGGCACTTCGCCCAGGCGCTGGAGTGGCTGGGTCGGACCGTCCCGGGCTTCGCGGTGGGAGGTGCGGCAGGGCGGGCCGCCTGAGGTCCGGTGACCGACGACCGGCGCCGTCGCCGGGCTTCTCGAGGTCGTCCCGAGGCGCCCGCCTCCTGCATGACGAAGGCCCCCGTCCCGCTCGTGCGGGTGGGGGCCTCTCGTCGCCGGACGCCTGGGCTCAGGCGTTGGGCTTGCGGCCGTGGTTGGCGCCGTTCTTCTTGCGGGCACGACGCTTGCGGGCGCGCTTGCTCATGAGGACTCCTCGTGTCTGGCGGGTCGGACGTCGCCCGCGAGGGGCGTCGGTTCGCTGGCCCGGGACGGGCCTCAAACACCCATTGTCGCACAAGGCGGTGGCCCTGCCGAAACGCCGGTGCGGGCGGCATACGGGCTCGAGGGCCGGGACAGGCTGACGGCCCCGCGCGGGGGGTGCGGGGCCGTCAGGTCTGAGGAGGCAGAGCCGGGCTCAGGCCTTCTTGGTCTCGGCGAAGATCGCCGCGATCTCGTCGATCTTGGCCAGGAGCTCGTCGGCCTTGGCGACGTCCCACTCACCCTTGGTGCCCGAGGCTCCGGCCAGCTTGGTCGCCTCGTTGACGAGGGTATGCAGCTGCGGGAACTTCTCGAAGTGCGGGGGCTTGAAGTAGTCGGTCCACAGCACCCACAGGTGCTCCTTGACCAGCTGGGAGCGCTGCTCCTTGATGATCGTCGCGCGGACCTTGAAGTCGGGGTCGTCGTTGTCCGCGACCTTCTCGATGATGGCCTTGACGGACTGGGCCTCGATGCGGGCCTGGGCGGGGTCGTAGACACCGCACGGGAGGTCGCAGTGGGCGTGAACCTCGACCGGGGCGAACGTGAACATCGCAAGTTCCTTTCGCGGAAGATTCGAAGCGTGACCGGACGTCACGTCCTTCCCAACCTAACCCGACGGGGGAGCGCAGGGCGATCCTGCACCTCGCTTGCAACAACTCGCGTCGTTGCCACCGGTCACGAGCTCAGGCTGGTGGTCAGGGCTGCGCTGGGCGGGTGAAGCGGGGGAGGCGCAGCAGCGGGGTCGGGACCCGCTTGAGCACCAGGCCCTCGATGTCGTCGTCGCCCAGGGCGCCGACGTGCCACGAGTCGACGCCCTCGCGGGGATTGTCCCGCTCGACCCACCAGCCCTGGCGGGTCTTGGGGTCGCGTCCGGTCACGCGCTTGACCGACAGCGGACGGGGACCGCGCTCGCCGTCGGGGAGCCGCACGACCGCGAGCCGACCGATCCGGGGGCGGGCGCCGAACGCCACCAGCAGCCAGTCGCCCTCGTGCAGGGTGGGCTCCATCGAGCGACCACGCACGACTGCGAAGCCGAGGTGCTTGCGGGGCATGGGACCTACCTTCGGGCTGGGGACGGGCCACCGGCCAGCCTACGCTCGGGTGGGGGGTGGCCTCGGACGCGAACGCGTCACCCGGCGCCTGGCGTCGGTCTCGCCCGCTGCGTGTCCGAGGCGGGTGGCATAGGTTCGAGGACATGCTCGCCGTGTATGCCGCCCGCCAGTCCGCCGACGACCCGCTGTCCGGGCTCGAGGTCGGGGACCAGCCGGAACCCCGATCCAGGCCCGGGTGGACGACCGTGACCCTGCGCACCTCCGGCCTCAACCACCATGATCTGTGGTCGCTCAAGGGGGTCGGGCTGGCGGCGGACCGCCTGCCCATGATCCTCGGCTGCGACGGCGCCGGCACCACCGAGGACGGGCAGGAGGTCATCGTCCACGCCGTGGTCGCCTCCGACGGCTGGCTCGGCGACGAGACGCTCGACCCGCGCCGGACCCTGCTGTCGGAGCTCAACCCCGGGACGATGGCCGAGCGCGTGGCCGTCCCCGAGCGCAACGTGGTGCCCAAGCCCACGGGGATGTCCTGGGAGCACGCCGCCTGCCTGTCCACGGCGTGGCTCACGGCCTACCGCATGCTCTTCACGAACGCCGGGGTCCAGCCCGGGGCCACCGTGCTCGTCCAGGGCGCGGGCGGTGGGGTCGCCACCGCCCTCGTGCAGCTGGGGGCGGCAGCGGGGCTGCGCGTCTGGGCCACGTCACGGGACGCGAGCAAGCGAGCCAGGGCGCTGGAGCTCGGCGCCGCCGACGTCTTCGAGCCCGGGGCTCGCCTGCCCGATCGGGTCGACGCCGTGCTGGACACGGTCGGGGCGGCCGTCTGGCGGCACTCCATCAAGTCGCTGGTGTCGGGCGGCACCCTCGTCACGGCGGGGGCGACGTCCGGAGACCCCTCGCGGACCGAGCTGAACGACATCTTCTTCCGCCAGCTGCGGGTGGTGGGCTCGACGATGGGCAACCGGTCCGAGCTCGAGCGGCTCGCGAGGTTCGTGTCCGAGCGCGGCATCGAGCCCGTCATCGACTCCACGCACCCGTTGGACCAGGCGCGGGCGGGCTTCGAGCGGATGGCGGGCGACGAGCTCTTCGGCAAGGTCGTGCTCACGCACTGAGGCGTGCGACACGGACAGATGGCGTGAGCCGCCCGGGGAGATCCTCGGGCGGCTCAGGCGCGGGCGGCTCGTCAGGACGAGCGGTCGGTCACTTGGCGAGGGCGCCGATCTTGAAGGACGCCAGACGCTGCATCGGCAGCTCCGCGCCCTGGTGCTGGCCGGTGAACTGGGACGTGCCGTCCTGCCCGCACAGGCCCTTGATGCGGGCGGGACCGCCCGGGTGCTGGCTGATCCAGGCCGTCACGTCGTAGACCTCGTCGTTGATGACGGTCCAGCAGGACGTCTCGTTGTCGTGGTCGTTGACGACCGCCATGGTGTAGGTCTTGCCGGCGCCGGAGGTGCCGGGTGTGCCGGTCGCCGTGGTGGTGCCGCTGGACGCGGCGGAGGTGCCGGTGGCGTCGGAGGAGGCGGCTGACGACGCCGATCCGGCCGAGCTCGTGGCGGGCTGGGTGGCCTGCTTGCTCTGGGTAGCCTGCGTGCTCTGGGTGGTCTGGGTGGTCTCGGATCCGCAGGCCGACAGGGTCGCGGCGAGAGCGAGGCCGAGTGCCAGCGGGACGCCGGCGCGGGTCGTGCGGGTCATCGTGGATCCTTCCGAGGCGGGAGGCGGGGTGCTGCCACCCAACCTAGAGCCTCGTCCGGGCGCGCACGGGGAGGCGCGGCGCCCGGCGCCGAGGGCCAAGCGGGCGACGCACCGCGACGACCGGTGGACGACGGGCTCAGCGGGCGAGGCGCATCCAGGCGTCCCAGCCGCCGTGCAGGACCAGCCAGGCGATGAGGCCGTAGCCGGCCTGGCCGGGGTGGAAGCCGTCACCGGTGGCGTCCAGGTCGGCGGTCCACTGGTCGTGCCCCTGGAGCGGGCGGAAGCAGTCGACGAACGGGACGCCGCGGCGCGCGCACACGTCGGCCTGGGCCTCGGTGACGATCTCGAGGGTGGCGTTGAAGGTCGGGTCGTTGGTCGGGGTGGAGCCCACCACGAAGGCCGCGATGCCTTGGGCCTGCGCGTCGTCGAGGATGTTGGCCAGGTTGAGCCGCGACCGTGCGGTCGTGATCCCGTCGAGGACGTCGTGGTGGCCGGCGCTGATGACCAGGCGGCGCTCGCCGCGTCCCTGCCAACGGGGAGGGCACTCGGTGCGCCAACGCCCGAGGACGTCGGCCGAGGAGTCACCGCGGATGCCGAGGTTGTAGGCCGAGAGCTGGACGTCCGGGTGCTGGGTCCGCGACACCACCCGGGACACCCAGCCCAGCCCCTTGGGGTCGCCGTACCCGGCGACGAAGGAGTCACCGATGAAGACTAGACCCACGTCACGCGGTCCGTGGTCGCCGTCGACCGGCGCCACCTGGGACGGGGACGGGTTGTAGGTCTGCTGGTCGTGGAACACCACGTGTGGATCCTTGTCTGTCGGTCCGGAGGCTCGCACGGAGCCGGGGCAGGACGGCGGTCGCTCAGTCGTCATCCTCGTCGAGCCGGGCGAGCCACGTCGCCAGGCGCTCCACCGGGACCTCGAACTCGGGGTTCAGGTCGACGAAGGCGCGCAGCTGCTCGGCGAGCCAGTCGAACGTGATCTCCTCGTCACCCCTGCGGTGCTGAAGCTCCTCGATGCCACGGTCCGTGAAGTACACGCTGACATTGTGCCCCATCGCGAGGCGGCGCCCGGTGCGCGGCATACCGGGTCGGACGACGGACGGGGCCCGTCACCGAGGTGACGGGCCCCGTCCGGGCGAACCGCAGGTCAGCGCGCGAAGGCGCGCTCCACCAGCTCGGCCTGCTCGGCCGCGTGAGCCTTGGACGACCCCGTCGACGGGGCGGCCGAGGCGGGGCGGCTGACCAGGCGGAAGCGGCGCGTCTCGCCGTGCTGCTCCAGCAGCTCCGGGCCGGTCAGCGCGACGTAGGACCAGGCGCCCTGGTTGGCGGGCTCGTCCTGCACCCACACCACCTCGGCGTCCGGGTAGGTCGCCAGAGCCTCCGCCATCTCCTTGGCCGGGAACGGGGCGATCCGCTCCACCGTCATGATCGCGGTCGAGGTGTCCTCGGCCTTCTGCCGGTAGGCGTCCAGCTCGTAGTAGACCTTGCCCGAGCACAGCAGCACGCGGTCGACCTTGCTCGCGTCGACCCCGGTCCGGTCGCCCATGACGGGCTCGAAGGTGCCGTTGGTGAAGTCCTCCGGGCTGCTCGCCGCAGCCTTGAGCCGCAGCATCGACTTGGGCGTCGCCACGATCAGCGGACGCCGTGGTCGTGCGTAGGCCTGACGACGCAGCAGGTGGAAGTAGGACGCCGGCGTGCTGGGGAAGGCCACCGTCATGTTGTCCTGCGCGCACAGCTGCAGGTAGCGCTCGATGCGCGCGGACGAGTGGTCCGGCCCCTGACCCTCGTAGCCGTGGGGGAGGAGCAGGACCACGGAGGAGCGCTGGCCCCACTTCTGCTCCGAGGACGAGATGAACTCGTCGACGATGCTCTGCGCGCCGTTGGCGAAGTCGCCGAACTGCGCCTCCCACACCACCAGGGCGTCGGGCCGCTCCACGGAGTAGCCGTACTCGAAGCCCATGGCCGCGAACTCGCTCAGCAGGGAGTCGTAGACCCAGAACCGGGCCTGGCCCTTGCCGAGGTAGAGCAGCGGGGTCCACTCCTCGGCCGAGGACTTGTCGATCAGGACCGAGTGGCGCTGCACGAAGGTGCCTCGACGGGAGTCCTGGCCCGACAGGCGGACCGGGGTGCCCTCCATGAGCAGCGAGCCGAAGGCGATGAGCTCGGCCGTGCCCCAGTCGATGCCGCCGTTGGCGACAGAGTCGGCCCGCTTCTCGAGCATCTGGCGCAGCTTGGGGTGCACCGTGAAGCCCTCGGGGGTGGCCACGAAGGCCTTGCCGATGTGCATGAGCGTGTCGTGCGAGATGGCCGTGTCGACGAACTTGGCCGGCGCCTTGTCGTCGGCCTCCTGCGCCTCGGGACGCTCGAGCCCGGACGGCCCGCTGTCCTGGCCGGACCGCGCCGCCTTGATGGCCTCGCGGGTCTCGACGAACACCCGCTCCAGCTGCTGCTGGTAGTCCTGCAGCGCGTCCTCGGCCTGCTCGACCGTGATGTCACCACGGCCGATCAGCGCCTCGGTGTAGAGCTTGCGGACGCTGCGCTTCGCCTCGATCAGGTTGTACATCAGCGGCTGCGTCATCGAGGGGTCGTCACCCTCGTTGTGACCGCGACGCCGGTAGCAGACGAGGTCGATCACGACGTCCTTGGCGAACGTCTGACGGAACTCGTAGGCCAGCTCGGCCACGCGCACGCAGGCCTCGGGGTCGTCGCCGTTGACGTGGAAGATCGGCGCCTGGATCATCCGGGCCACGTCGGTGGAGTAGACCGACGAGCGCGAGCTGGACGGGGCGGTCGTGAAGCCGACCTGGTTGTTGACGACGATGTGGATCGTGCCGCCCGTGCGGTAGCCACGCAGCTGGGACAGGTGCAGGGTCTCGGCGACCACGCCCTGCCCCGCGAACGCCGCGTCGCCGTGCATCAGGATCGGCAGGACCGTGAAGGCCTCGCCGCCGTGACCGAGACGGTCCTGCTTGGCCCGCACGATTCCCTCGAGGACCGGGTTGACGGCCTCGAGATGGGAGGGGTTCGCCGCGAGGTAGACCTTGGTCTGCTCGCCCTCCTCGGAGGTGAACGTGCCCTCGGTGCCCAGGTGGTACTTGACGTCGCCCGAGCCCTGGACGGTGGACGGGTCCTGCACGCCCTCGAACTCGCGGAAGATCTGGCCATAGCTCTTGCCCGCGATGTTGGCGAGCACGTTGAGGCGGCCGCGGTGCGGCATACCGATGCACACCTCGTCCATCGAGTCCGAGGCCGCCCGGGAGAGGATCCGGTCCAGGACCGCGATCGTCGACTCGCCACCCTCCAGCGAGAAGCGCTTCTGGCCGACGAACTTGGTCTGCAGGAAGGTCTCGAAGGCCTCGGCGGCGTTGAGCCGCCGCAGCACGCGCAGCTGGTCCTCGGAGCTCTGCTTGTCATGGTGCGCCTCGACGCGTTCCTGGATCCACGCGCGCTGCTCGGGGTCCTGCATGTGCATGTACTCGACACCGACGGTGCGGCAGTAGGAGTCGCGCAGGGTCCCGAGGATGTCGCGCAGGTGCATCAACGGCTCCCCGCCGAAGCCACCCGTCGCGAACTCGCGCTCGAGGTCCCACAGGGTCAGGCCGTGCTGCTCGATATCGAGGTCGGGGTGGCGGCGCTGGCGGTACTCCAGCGGGTCGATGTCGGCCATCAGGTGACCACGCACGCGGTAGGCGTGGATCAGCTGCTGGACGCGGGCCGTCTTGTTGATCTCGTCCTCGTGCCCGACCGAGATGTCCTGCACCCAGCGGACCGGCTCGTAGGGGATGCGCAGCGACGCGAAGATCTCGTCGTAGAAGTCGTGCTTGCCCAGGAGCAGCTCGTGGATGATCTTGAGGAACTCGCCCGACCCGGCGCCCTGGATGATGCGGTGGTCGTAGGTGCTGGTCAGCGTCAGGATCTTGCTGACCGCGTGCCGGTTGAGGGTCTCCTGCGCGGCGCCCTGCCACTCGGCCGGGTACTCCAACGAGCCCACGCCGATGATCGCGCCCTGGCCCTGCATGAGCCTGGGCGTCGAGGAGTTGGTGCCGATTCCGCCGGGGTTGGTCAGCGAGATCGTCGTGCCCACGAAGTCGTCGACGGTG
Source organism: Arsenicicoccus bolidensis DSM 15745 (assembly GCF_000426385.1). Classification (GTDB taxonomy): domain Bacteria; phylum Actinomycetota; class Actinomycetes; order Actinomycetales; family Dermatophilaceae; genus Arsenicicoccus; species Arsenicicoccus bolidensis. Next base: position 70,459 of record NZ_AUFG01000016.1, on the reverse strand, counting down.
AGCTTGCCGCCGCGCGCCTTGCGGACCAGCTCCTCGTAGGCCGTCCAGAAGTGCACGAAGTCCATCTGCTCAGCCGACTTGATGCTCGGCACCACGAGGGACCGGGTGCCGTCGGGCTTGGGCAGGTCGATGGCGATGCCGAGGTTGACGTGGGCCGGCTTGACCAGCGTGGGCTTGCCGTCGCGCTCCGCGAACGAGTTGTTCATGTCCGGCATCGACGCGAGCGCCTTGACCAGGGCGAAGCCGATGAGGTGGGTGAACGAGACCTTGCCGCCGCGGCTGCGCCGCAGGTGGTTGTTGATCACGATGCGGTTGTCGATGAGCGCCTTGGCGGGGACGGCGCGCAGGCTCGTCGCCGTCGGCACCTCCAGGGAGGTGGCCATGTTGGCGACCACGCGGGCGGCCGGCCCCTTGAGCGGGACGACCTGCTCCTGGGCCTGAGGACCGGTGTCCTTGACAGCGGGGATGTCACGCGGGGTGGGCTGCGACTGCTTGTCACCGGGCCTGGCGCCCTTGGCCGCCGGCTTGTCGTCCTTGGCCGGTGCCTTGTCTCCGTCCTTCGCCGGTGCCTTCTCCGGGGCCTTGGCAGGTGCCTTCGCGGGTGCCTTCGCCGGTGCTTTCTCAGAGACGGGTCGCTCCGCCGGTCGGCCCGTGGCCGAACCCGGGTCGACCGTCTGCGACGAGGGTCCGTCGGCTCCCTTGGCGGCGTCCTCGGTGGAGCTCGTCGACGGTGCCCCTGACGCGGTGCCGGTCGATCCCCCTCCGGCGCCGGACCCGTCGGCGGACTGGCCCGCGGTCGGGGTGTAGTCCTCGAAGAACGACCACCAGGCCTTGTCCACGCTCTGCTTGTCCTGCTTGTACTGCTCGTACAGCTCGTCCACGAGCCACTGGTTGGCTCCGAAGGATGCTGAGGAGCTCGGGCCGCTGGGGGGCGTTGTCACGGCGGTACTCGCCTCTTTCTGGATCACGTCGACTCTGACCGGCACCTTGATCGGCCTTCACCCTATCTTGCACCCCGCGGCCCCGCCCGGCCGTCGGTGACGGGGGTCTGTCTCACCCCGACCGTAGGATGAGCGCACTATGACCGAATGGCTCCTGCTGCTGGCTGCGGTGGCGCTCACCGCCGCAGCGGCGGTGTTCGTGGCGGCTGAGTTCTCCCTCGTCGCCCTCGACCGGCCCACCGTCCAGCGAGCCGTCGATGCCGGGGACGCGGGCGCCCAGCCCGTCCTCGTCGCGCTGCGAAGCCTGTCCACCCAGCTGTCCGCGGCGCAGGTCGGCATCACGCTGACCACCCTGCTCACCGGCTATCTCGCCGAGCCAGCGATCGGCGGGCTGGTCCGTGGTCCGCTCGACGCGATCGGCGTCCCGCAGGCGGCGATCGCGCCCCTCTCGACGGCCGTCGCCATGCTGGTCGCCACCGTGGGCTCGATGATCGCCGGTGAGCTGGTGCCGCAGTTCCTCGGCATCTCGGCCCCCCTCGGGACGGCCAAGGTCGTCGCCGGGCCGGTCCGCGTCTTCGGCCTGGTCGCCAAGCCGCTCATCGTCGTCCTCAACGGATCGGCCAACGCGTTCCTGCGGCGCATCGGGATCGAGCCGCAGGAGGAGCTGTCGGCGGCCCGCACCCCTCAGGAGCTGTCCTCGCTCGTCCGGCGGTCGGCCGAGGCCGGAACCCTCGACCTCGACACGGCGCTGCTGCTCACGAGGTCCCTCGGCTTCGGCGAGCGCACCGCCGACGACGTCATGACGCCGCGGGTGCGCTGCGACACCGTCGAACGGACCGCCAGCGCCGCCGACGTGCTCACCCTGGCGCGCCGCACCGGCCACTCACGGTTCCCCGTGATCGGGGACGACCTCGACGACGTCGACGGTGTCGTCCACGTCAAGAAGGCCCTGGCCGTGCCGCACGAACGCCGCCAGGACGTCCCCGTGTCCGCCCTCATGGTGGACGCCCTGCACGTGCCCGAGACCATCCGCCTCGATCCCCTCCTGCTGCTCCTGAGGCGCACCAGCTTCCAGCTCGCGATCGTGGTGGACGAGTACGGCGGGACCTCGGGGGTCGTGACGCTGGAGGACGTGATCGAGGAGATCGTCGGCGAGGTCGCCGACGAGCACGACCGACGTGACCCCGAGGCGCGGGAGCGCCGCGACGGCACGTGGACGGTCCCCGGTCTGTGGCGCACCGACGAGGTGCGGGACCGCGTGGGCGCGGACATCCCCGAGGCCCCGACCTACGAGACGCTCGGCGGCTTCGTCATGGCGCGTCTCGGACGCATCCCCAGGCTCGGCGACGAGGTCGACATCGACGGCTGGCGGATCACCGTCGAGGGCATGGACGGCCACCGCGTCGACCGCCTGCGGCTGGTGGCGGACGACGCAACGACGGTCCCGGCGGGAGGTGCCCGGTGAGCACCGGCACCGCGCTGTGGGTCTCGCTCCTCCTGCTCCTCGGCAACGCCTTCTTCGTGGGCGCCGAGTTCGCGCTGATGGCCGCTCGACGGTCCCAGCTCGAGCCCCTCGCCGAGGGCGGGTCGGCTGCCGCGAGACGGTGCCTCGACGCCCTGGAGCAGGTGGCCTCGCTGCTCGTGTGCGCCCAGCTCGGGATCACCGTCTGCTCGCTGGGGCTGGGGGCGCTGGCCGAGGTCGCGCTCCACCACCTCTTCGAGGGCTGGCTCGAGGCGGCCCACCTGTCCACCGCCGTCGCCGGTCCGTTCGCCCTGGTGCTCGCCCTGCTGCTCGTCGTCTACCTGCACGTGGTGGTCGGCGAGATGATCCCCAAGAACCTCGCCATCGCCGGCCCCGAGCGCTCCGCGCTCGTGCTGGTGCCGATACTGCTCGCGATCACGCGGATCCTGCGCCCGATCATCCTGGTGATGGAACGCATCGCCAAGGCCGTCGTCCGGGCCACCGGCATCGACCCCAAGGACGAGCTCGCCTCCGCCTACACGGCCCAGGAGGTCGGTGACATCGTCGCCGAGAGCCACCGTGAGGGGCTGCTCGAGGCCGAGCAGCACGGACTGGTCAAGGGTGCCCTCGAGTTCAGCGACCGCGTCGCCGGAGAGGTCGCCGTGCCGCTCGCCGAGGTCGTCTCGCTGCCGGAGGCCTCCACCCCGCAGGACCTCGAACGCCTCGTGGCTCGGCACGGCTTCTCGCGCTACCTGGTGCGGGACGCCGACGGGGACATCGTGGGCTACCTGCACCTCAAGGACGTGCTGTACGCCCGGGACGAGGACTTCGACGAACCCATCCCCGCCAAGCGCATCCGGCGGCTCGCCACGGTGCGGGCGGCCGACGAGGTCGAGGACGTCCTCGCCACCATGCAGCGGACGGGACGGCACCTCGCGCAGGTGCTCGACGACGGCGACCGGGTCACCGGCGTGGTCTTTCTCGAGGACGTCCTGGAGGAGCTGGTGGGGGAGGTCAGCGACCAGTCCCAGAAGGCCGTCGAACGGGTGGCCAGGATGAGGGCTGGTGCGCTGCCCGAGCGCGCCGACGGGCGCCGAGAGGTCTGAGGCAGGCCCGAGGCGGGATGCCGGGAAGTGTCAGGCCAGCTCCCTGAAGGTCAGCCCGGCACCTCCTGGTGAGTCCGTCCAGGCGAGGGCCAGGTCCTCGGAGACCACCGCCACCTCGAGCCTGGCCAGGCAGCGCCCCAGCTCGAGGCGGTCGGTGCACACCAGGGTCCCCGTCACCCGGTCGTGGTGAGGCACCAGGTCGTCGGCGGTCACGGACGAGCAGTCGAGCAGGGCAAGTCTCAGCGCGCGACCGGCCCGGTCGACCGCGCCGTCCAGCGCGGTGGGCCGGATGCCGACGCCCACCGCCTCCGGCGACCCCGGCGTCGCACCCAGCGCGGCACGGACGGCCTCGAGGTGCCCGAGGGCGAACCAGTCGCCCGGCCCGGTCCGCACCAGCGACCGGGCTCCCGGGATCCCCGACGCGTCCGGCCCGGGCACGAGGTGCCCCAGGCCGCGGAGCAGCGCCGCGCCCACTCCGTCGGTCTTGCCCTTGACGAGGTCTGCCGCCGCGGCGATCTCGTCGGCCAGGGCCCGGCTGGTCACGGACAGGGAGCGACCGTCGTGGTCGACGCCGCCGAGGAGGTCGTCGGCGGGCACGAGGCCGGACAGGCCGAGCGCGAGGTCGGTCTGGCCTGCGCGCCAGGGCCGGCCCGCGGTGTCGGTGACGACGACGCCGAGCCGGGTCACGTGGGGAAGGACGGCGAGGAGGTCGTGACGGAGCCGGTCGGCCGCGCGGTCGGGGTCCTCGGGCAGCGAGAGCAGACCGCCCTCGGGCCCGGTGTTGGACGCGTCGACGCCCGCGGCCGCCATGACGGGGCCCGCGGCGCTCTCCACCACGCGGGTCACCCCGTCGGGCGTGGCGCGCTCCGCGACCACCCTGCGCGTGGCGGCGCGGACGACCTCGTCCCTGATCGTGCGGTCGCCGTCCCAGGGCGTGCGCAGGCCCAGCGCCTTGGACACGAGCTTGCTGGAGACGGCCAGCACGTCACCGTCGGCGAGCCCCAGGCCTGCCGACCCGGCGGCAGCGACGAGGGCCGCCGCGAGGTCGGTGCCGGTCCTGACCTCCGGCATCCCTGGGAGCGGACTGATGGTGACGGGCTGATCGGGCCGTGCGTCGGTGGGCTCGCTCACGCGCGCTGCAGCCGACGGCCGAGATCGACGGCCGCACCCGCGATGGCGGCGGCCGCCGGGACGTCGGTCATGAGAAGGGGACGGTGCTCGACCACGAGGCCCCGGTGGCGGCGGCTCAGGTCCTCGCCAGACCCCGCGTCCGCGTCGTCCACCAGCCAGCCGTCGAGGAAGTCGGCATACAGGCCCGCGACGGCGTCGGTGGTCGTGGGCAGGCCGAGGGCGGCGAGGCAGGCGTCGGCGTGGCCACGCACCGGACGGCCGCCGACGACGGGGGACACCCCGACGACGGGGGCCCTGGTGCCCCGCAGCGCGTCGCGCACGCCGGGGACGGTGAGGATGATGCCGATCGAGACGACCGGGTTGGACGGGGGGAGGATGACCAGGTCAGCCGTTCGGATGGCCTCGAGGACTCCAGGAGCGGGTCGGGCCCGGTCCATGCCTGCCACGACGAAACGCTCGGCCGGGAGCGCGGCCTGGTGGCGCACCCACCACTCCTGGAAGTGCATGGCGCGCTGACCGCCCTCGGCGTCCGCGTCCTCGACGACCACGTGGGTCTCGACGGGCTCGTCCGTCATCGGCAGCAGGCGCACGCCCTGGCGGGGGAGCCCCCACCGCTCGCCGAGCCGCGAGGTCACCTCCGACAGGGTGAGCCCCTGACCGAGCCACCGGGTGCGGGCCACGTGGGTGGCGATGTCGCGATCGCCCAGCCCGAACCACTGCGGCTCGACGCCGTAGGCCGCGAGCTCGGCCTGGACGGCGTGGGTCTCGCCGGAGCGGCCCCAGCCCTGAGCCTCGTGGACGCCACCTCCGAGGGTGTACATCACCGTGTCGAGGTCCGGGCACACCCGCAGGCCGAACAACGTGATGTCGTCGCCCGTGTTGCCGATGACGGTGATCTCGGGGACCCCAGTGATCCCAGTGATCTCGGCGGCGTCGCGCGTGCCAGGGGCGTGGCCGGGCCCGGGGCCGGCGTCAGGGTGGAGATGGTGGACGAGGCCACGGAGGAACCGGGCCCCACCAACCCCTCCGGCAAGGATGGTGATCCGCATGGCAAGATTCTTTCATACACTCTTTCGGCGTAACGCCCTCGTTGCTCCCCGCATCCTCCCGGATCCGGTCCGCGACGCTGTGACATGCGACAACGTGATGATTTGACAGGGCGTAGAACGGCTGCCGCGTGCGCAGGGCGCGCGTCGGATGCGGTGCATCTACCATTCGGCCGCTTGACGCCAGGCATATGACACGCATGTAATTTCATCGTTGCATTCACCCGCAGTGACCAGTCAGCGACTGAGCATGGCTACTGGGTGTGACTGATCATCACCTAAAGCATCCTGGTCTGACGGATGACGAGGGGGACGCGACGAGGTCTAGGAGGGGCCGTGCAAGAACTTCAGCTGGTGCCAGTGCTGGACGCCGCCGACGACAGCCAGCTGTCCTGGCAGGAGCGCGCTCTGTGCGCCCAGACCGACCCCGAGGCGTTCTTTCCCGAGAAGGGCGGTTCCACCCGCGAGGCCAAGAAGGTCTGCACGGGCTGCGAGGTCCGCGCCGAGTGCCTCGAGTACGCCCTGGCCCACGACGAGCGCTTCGGCATCTGGGGCGGCCTGTCCGAGCGCGAGCGCCGCAAGCTGAAGAAGCGCGCCGTCTGACCTGACTCCGGCACCGCCGCGTCGTCACGCTCCACCCGCTGCGCCCACCCGCCCTGTACCAGCCCCGGAGGCCCGGTGCCCGCTCCCACCCCTCCGCGCCCCGGCACGGCATCCGTCCCCGGGGTCCGCGCCGTCGACGGTGTCCTCGTCGTCCATGACGGAGCTCCCTGGCTGACCCGCTGCCTGGACTCCCTGGCGGCCCAGACCCATCCCTTGCGCCACCTGGCCGTCGTGCTGAGCGGCAGCCACGACTCCGTCCCGCAGGCCGCGACGCAGCGGCTGTCCGAGGCCGGGACCCAGGTGCACGTCGTCGAGGCCCGCGGTGCCCGCTATCCCAAGGCCGTCCTGGCCGGGCTCGCCGAGCTGCAGTCCATCGGTGCGCTGCCCGATCGCCCCACCCGCCCTGATCAGGACCGAGAGCTCGGCGCACGGGCCGATGCGGACGCCGAGCTGGCAGCCGCCTCCCACTGGGTCTGGCTCCTCGAGGACGACTGCTTCCCCGAGCCGGCGTGCCTGCTCACGCTGCTGCGCGAGGCCACCCTGTCCGCGACCGTCGCCGTCGCGGGTCCCAAGTACGTCGACGCGACCGACCCCGGCCGCCTGGTCGAGGTGGGGCAGACCGTGTCGCCGACGGGTCGGCGCGTCGCCTCGCCACGGCACGGCGAGCTCGACCAGGGCCAGCACGACCACAGCAGCGACGTCCTGGCCGTCGGCACCGGCGCGATGCTGGCCCGGGCCGACGCCCTCCTGCGGCTGGGCGCCCTCGACCGCGTGTTTCCCGTGGCGGCGGACCTCGACCTGTGCTGGCGCGCCCACCAGGCCGGGCTGCGGGTCGTCGTGGTCCCCGAGGCCGTCGCGCTGGACGCCCGGGCGACCACCCAGGGGCTGCGGTCCCGGGACCGGATGCCGTTCGCCGGGCTGGGCCTCGACGACATCGACGACGACCGGTTCCCGCGCGAGCACGTCCTGCGCGAGCGGCGGGCCTGGGAGCGCGAACGCCGGGGCGCCGTCGACCGGGCCTACCGCCGCGACCGGCGGGCGGTGCGACGGATCGCGCTCGCGCGCTGTCCCGGGCGGCTGGTGCCCTGGTATGCCGTGCGCATCCTGCTCGGAGCGTTGCTGCTGTCGGCGGTGCTCCTGGTCCTCAAGCGCCCGCGCGCCGCGTTCGCCGAGCTCTCCGACGCGGGAGCGGTGCTCACCTCCTGGCGCAGCCTCGGGTCTCGCAGGCGGGCACGGCACGCGGCCGTCGTCGGTGGTGCCGGGCTCGGTGGGCTGCTGGCCCCGCACGGCCGCGCCCTGGCGGGGGTGCGCGACGAGGTCTATCGCGGCCTGCCGCACCTGCCGTCGGTCGTGTCGCCCACCGACGGCGGCACCGGCCCGAGAGGACGTGGCGGTGCTGCGGGCACCGGGAGCTCCCTGGCCGAGCCGGGCCCGGTCAGCGACGAGGCGACCGACCTCGACGGGGACGACCTGGGCGCCCGCGCCGCCCGGCACCCCGGCGTGCTCGCGGTCCTCATCTCCGTCGGCCTCGCCGTGGCGGCCTGGTGGCCGGTGGTGCAGGGCAGGGGAGGGGCGCTGCTGGACCGAGGGCTGGCGGGCGGTGAGCTGCGCCCGGGGGCGGGCGGTTCGTCGGCCGCGTGGACCCGCTACCTCACGGGGTGGGACCCCGCGGGCCTGGGTTCCTCCGCCGACCCACCCGCGTGGCTGCCGCTGCTGGCCGCGCCGGCCTGGGCGGTGGAGCACCTCCCGGGGCGCTCCCCGAGCTCTGCCCTCGGCGCCGCCGCAGCCCTGCTCCTCATCGTCGCGATCCCGGCGGCGACGTTCAGCGCCTACCTGGCCGGGCGGGCCGCCACGCGCCGCCCCTGGCCCCGCGCCCTCGCCGCCCTGGCGTGGGGACTCTCACCCGCTCTCCTCGTCGGTCTGGGGGAGGGCCGGGTCGGGGCCGCCCTGCTCGCGATCGTCCTCCCGCTGCTGCTCGCCGGACTTGCCGCCTGCGGACGGCGTCGCCCCTGGTGGCCCGCCGTCGGAGGCACGGTGCTGGCCGCGGCCGTGGCTGCCGCCGTCGCGCCGGTGCTGCTGGTGGTCGTCGTGGCGCTCGGGCTCGTCCTGGCCGCCACCAACCACGGACGCGGCAGGGTCGCCGGGTTGCTCCTCGCCGTCGCGCCCGTCGTCCTGCTCGGGCCGTCGGTGGCGACCTGGTGGCGCGAGCCGGCGTCGGTGCTGACCGGGCCCGGGCTCGCGTCCTGGACCGAGCAGCCGAGGCCCTGGCACTTCGCCCTGCTGTGGCCCGCCGAGCCCGTGACGTCGACCGCCGCCGGGCTCACCGATCCGTCCCTCGCCTCCACCGTCCGCCTCGTGCTCCCGCTGCTCATGGCCACCGTCGTGCTGGCCGGGGTGTGGGGCCTCGCGGTCGACGGGCGCCGCATCGGGTCGTCCCGCGTCCTGGCGGTGCTGGCCCTGCTCGGCATCGCCGGCGCCGCCGCCGCCCCGCACCTCGTCGTCGGCCACGCCACCGACTCCGCCGGAGGACCTCAGGCCATCTCGCCCTGGCCGGGCACGGGCCTGCTCCTGCTGACCCTGGCCCTGCTCGCCGCGGCGTTGCAGGGAGCGGAGGCGCTGCGGCGGCCCGTCCCCGCGCGTCCGCGCGCGACCAGGATCCTGCGGGTGGCCGGAGGCGTGGTGGCGGGGCTCGTGACCGTCGCCGTGCTCGCGCAGGGGACCTGGCTGGCCCTCACCCGCCTCGACCAGGTGCTGGCGGTCCCTGCCCGCCAGGTGCCGTCCGTCGCGCAGGACAGCGCGGACAGCGCGCTCGCGGCGCGATACCTCGCCCTGGAGCGTCGTGGGACCGTCATGGGATATCGCCTGGAGCCCGGCGATCCGTCCGACGTCGTGCGCGACCTCCCACGGGACACGGCTGCTGTCGCACCCAGCGCGCTCCTGCCCGATGTGGCCCACGACCTCGTCACCGACGAGCCCGTCGCTGGTCGCCCGGTGGCGGACCGGCTGGCGGACGCAGGAGTCGGCTTCGTCGGCCTCTCACCGGCGGACCCGGTCGTCGCGGCCCGCCTAGACACCACGGCCGGCCTGTCCCGCCTGACCGACACCGAGGGCGACCCCGTCTGGCGCGTGACTGCGCGACCCGGACCGGACGGCGCAACCGTCCCCGTCTCGGCGGTCCGGGTCCAGCAGCCGGACGGGACCCCCGTCGCGACGGTGCCCGTCCACGGCAGCGGCCCCGAGGTCGACACGGCGCTGAGCGCCTCAGGATCCGGAGCTGGCCCAGGGACGGAGGGGCCTGCAGGGCCGTCACCCTCCGTGCTTGCCTTTGCCCAGCAGCGTGGCTGGGCCGACACCGCGCGGGTGCTCGCCGACGGTCGTGCCCTGACGCCGCGGGACGGCGAGCTCGCGGCATACGACCTCCCGGCGGACACCCGTCACGTGCGGGTGAGCCAGGTGCCCGCCCACCCGACCTGGTCGCTCGTCCAGGGCGCGGGCCTGGCGCTCGTCCTGCTGCTGGCCCTGCCGTTCGGCGTGCGACGCGGTCGAGACGGAGAGGTGGTCCGATGAGCGGGGCAGGGCTGCTGCGCGTGGTCGGCGTCGTCGTGGTCGGTGCGGCCGTGGTCGCCGGCTCCGGCGCGGTCGACGGCCGGGTCACGGTGCCGGGTGCACCGCGAGCCGCGGCCCCGGAGACGGCCCCACCCGCCCGACCCGTCGCCACCCGGACGCTTGTCTGCCCCGGCCAGGAGACCGTCGGGGTCCCGGGACTGCCTGCCGAGCCCGGGGCCACCCCCGTCGACCTGGTGGCCGTCGCCGCCCCCGACGGCGTCTCCGCCGCCCGCGGGCGCGAGCTGCCCGCGGGCATCCTGCAGGTGGGCCCCACCGACGCCGCCGACGCGCAGCGGGTCACCGCGCCCGGCAGCGCCGCGACCGCGCGGCTCGCGGGACCGAGGTCCGGGGTCGTCACCGCGACGCAGCGACTGGCGCCCGCGCTGGCGGCGGTGCAACGGTCCCTGGCGACGTCCGGCGAGAGGGCCGCCCTGGTGTCGGTCCCCTGCGGCGTGCCCGTGACCGATGCCTGGTTCCCCGCGGGTGCGGGCCAGGCCGGCCGCCAGGAGCACCTCGTCCTCACCAACCCGCACGAGACGCCGGTCACCGTCGACGTGACGCTGCACGGCGCGACCGGGCCGATCGCGAGCGTTGCGGGCCGCGACGTCGTCGTCGAGCCCCGCGGACGCACCGTCGTGCTCCTCGACGCCCTCGACGGCACGGAGGCCAGCCCGACGGCGCAGGTGCACGTGCGCGGCGGCACCGTCCACGCGTCGCTGCACGACGGGTGGCTCGACGGCATCACCGCCCGCGGCGCGGACGACGTGGCACCCAGCGCCACCGGCCAGGACCTCGTCGTCCCCGGACTGGTCGTCGCCGGCCCCGACGACCCCACGGTGGTGCGGGTCGCCGGGGTCGCCGATCGGGCCACGGAGGTCAGAGTGACCACCCTCGGTCCGAACGGCCCGGTGGGGGACCCCCTGCGGCCCGTGCGGATCCCCGCCGGGGCCAGCCGCGACGTGGGTCTGCCCTCCCTGCCCGCCGGCACCTACGGCGTCCGCGTGTCGGCCACGGCCCCCGTTGCCGCGGCGGCCTATCTCGGGAGGGCCGACGGCCGACGCCCGCAGGGATCGGGGTCGGTGGGAGCGCCCGTCCGCGACTTCGCCTGGGTGCCGGCGGTCCCGGCGCTGGACGACCTGGCCGGTCTCCCGCTGGGCCAGCCCGAGGGCGCCAGGCTCAGGCACCGTGTCGCGCTCACCAACCCGGGCGACACCGCCGTGGCCACGACCGTGACCGTGGTGGGAGGCGACGGGTCCACGGCCCCGCGCCGGGTCGACGTCCCCGCCCGGGGGACCAGCGCCGTCGACGTCGGCGACGCGACCTCGGTGTGGGTGTCGGCGGCGCAGGGCGTGCGGGCCGCGGTGGTGTCCGAGGCCGACGGCGGTCTGGTGACCGTCGCCCCGCTGGTCGCCCCGTGGCAGACGACCACGCCGTATGTCCTGTCGCCCTCCCGCTGAGCCTGCAGGGGCCATCCCGAGGGGCACGCCAGGGGCAGCCGCGCAGGGGGACGCCCCGTGCGGAACTCCAGCGCGGCTGCGGCGGGGTGACCCTCAGGGGTGACCGTCGTAGTCCGGGTCCAGGTCCTCGGGGGCGACCATCAGCAGGGCCGCCGCCTGCTCCACGACCACGGTGTCGACCAGCTCTGCGAGCTCGGTGCGGTCGCGGACCCGTGACTCCACCGGCCGGCGGTAGACGACGATGCGCGGCCCGGATCGTCCCTGGCCCTGGCGGGCGTGGCCCAGCGGGATCGACCCCTCCCGCTCCGCCGCGACGAGGACGTCGCCGCCCGGCACCAGCTCGACGGCGACTTCCACGCCGTCCAGCCGACCCGCCGCCCGGGGCACGAGCCGCTCGACCGCGTCGAGGACCAGCTGGTCGAACCGGTCCTCGCGCGAGGTCATCTCGGGCACCGGGGGCCACGCGAGCGGGCCGCGTCGTCCGCGGCCCCGGCGGTCGCGGGCGAGCCGACGAGCCGTGGTGGGGTGCGGGTCGGGGGCTGGATCGGTCACGGCCATCACGATACGGCGCGCCGATGGCTCTGCCGCAGAACCAGGACTAGGGTTGCCCACCGTGACCGTCCAGCGACTGTGCTCCAAGACCCCGTGCGGCCGACCGGCAGTCGCGACGCTGACCTACGTCTACGCCGACTCCCAGATCGTCCTCGGGGCGCTCGCGACCTTTGCCGAGCCGCACTCGTACGACCTGTGCGCGGACCACGCCCGCCGGCTCACCGCCCCGCGCGGGTGGGAGGTCGTGCGGCTGGTGCCGGAGTTCGCGGAGCCCGAGCCCGCCCCGGACGAGCTGGTGGCGATCGCGGACGCCGTCCGAGGCCCGCGCCGGCGGCCTTCCTCGCAGCCGCAGCCGCAGTCGCAGGCACAGTCCCAGTCGCAGTCCCGAGATGGTGGCGCGGGTGCGGAGCGTCGCACGGTCGTCGCCACGCCGCGCACGTCCGAGCAGGCCCGTGAGGTCTCGGCCCGGGTCGCCCGCCAGTCGGGGACCGTCTCCGCCGTCGAGGTGGGCCGACGCGGTCACCTGCGGGTCCTGCGCGACCTCGACCTCGACGCCGACGCTCCGGACGCGCCAGCCGACCCCGCCGCGCGCGACCTCTCCGCTGCCTCGGACGCGCCCGCCGCGCCTGTAGCGCCTGTAGCGCCCGATGACACAGTCGCCTCCGACGAGCCCGGTGGCACCACGCCGGCCCGCTCCTCCTGACCACCCGCGCCCGTCACACCCGGACCGGTAGGCTCCCCGTCGTGACCTCTCGCACCGACCTCTCGACCTTCGTCAAGGCCTACGACGTCCGGGGCCTCGTGCCCGAGCAGCTCGACTCCCGCGTGTCCCGTGCGCTGGGTTCCGCGTTCGCCCGGGCCGTGATCCTGCCCGAGGGCGCGACCAGCCTGGTGATCGGCTATGACATGCGCCCGTCGTCGCCGGAGCTGTCGCGGGCCTTCGCGGAGGGGGCCGCCCAGCACGGCGTGGACGTGACCATCATCGGCCTGTGCTCCACGGACGGGCTCTACTTCGCCGCCGGGCACCTCGACGTGCCGGGGGCGATGTTCACCGCGAGCCACAACCCCGCGGCCTACAACGGCATCAAGCTGTGCCGGGCAGGGGCGCGCCCGGTGGGCCAGGAGTCCGGTCTCGCGGAGGTGCGCGACCTGGCGCAGGCGATCCTCGACGGCGACGACGCCTCGGACGACAGGGAGGGCGAGCAGCGGACCGGTGCCATCGTCGAGCGTGACCTGCTGGGCGAGTACGCCGCGTTCCTGCGCTCTCTCGTGGACCTCTCGTCGCCGCGCCGCAGCCGCCCCATCAAGGTCGTGGTCGACGCCGGCAACGGCATGGGTGGCCTCACGGTCCCCGCGGTCCTCGGCGACGCGGCCGGTCTGCCCGCCCTGCCGCTCGAGGTGGTCCCGCTCTACTTCGAGCTCGACGGCACCTTCCCCAACCACGAGGCCAACCCGCTCGAGCCCGCCAACCTCGTCGACCTGCAGCGCGCCGTCGTGGAGCACGGGGCCGACGTGGGCCTGGCCTTCGACGGCGACGCCGACCGCTGCTTCGCGGTCGACGAGCGTGGCGAGGCGGTCAGCCCCTCCGCGATCACCGGGCTGATCGTGTCCCGCGAGACGGCCCGTATGACGCAGAACGGCGCCTCGGCCGCCGACCTCACGTTCGTGCACAACGTCATCACCTCGCGGGCCGTCCCGGAGGTCGTGGCCGAGGTCGGGGCGAGGGCCGTGCGCACCCGGGTGGGGCACTCCTTCATCAAGGCGACCATGGCCGAGCACGGCGCGGTCTTCGGTGGGGAGCACTCGGCGCACTACTACTTCAAGGACTTCTGGTACGCCGACACCGGCATGCTCGCGGCGATGCACGTGCTGGCGGCGCTCGGCGAGCAGGATGGTCCGCTCAGCGCGCTCGTGGCCCGCTTCGACCGCTACGCCGCGAGCGGCGAGATCAACTCCACCGTCGACGACCAGGCAGCCCGCAGCGCCGAGGTCACCGCCTGGGCGCGTGAGCGCGGGCTGGACGTCGACGAGCTGGACGGCCTGACGGCGACCCACGAGGCGGACGGCGACGGCCCGCTGTGGTGGATCAACGTCCGCCCGAGCAACACCGAGCCCCTGCTGCGACTCAACGTCGAGGCAGCCGACCGGCCCACCATGGAGCGGGTCCGCGACGAGGTCCTGACGATCATCCGAGGAAAGGCGTGACCGACATGTCCGAGCCCACCACCAGCAGCACGATCCAGCCCTGGCTGCGGGAGATCCTGCGGTCCCCGGGCGGCGAGCACGAGCTCGTCGACGCCGAGGGCCCGGACGGCCCCGAGCTGCGCTGCGCCGAGCTCGGCGTGGCCTTCCCGATCGTCGACGGCATCCCCGTCCTGCTCATGGACGAGGCGCGCACCCTCTGACCCACCCGCACGAGCACCTGCACCGCACCACCCGAGGAGGGCCGGCGATGCCGCAGCTGGACGAAGCACTGGTCGACGACCTCGACGAGGTGCAGCGCCTCGACTCGCGCGGACACCTCCGGGCGCTCGCCACGGCAGGGGCTCAGGTGCGGGAGGCGACGCACCTGGCGGTCGAGGCCGGCGTCGACCGGCTCGATCGCGAGGAGCGTCCCCGGGCCGTGCTCGTGGCCGCGCTCGGCGGCTCGGCCGTGGTGGGGGAGGTCCTCACCGTGCTCGCCGAGGCCCACAGCCCGGTGCCCGTCTCCCAGCGTGCCGCAGGACCCCTGCCCGCCTGGGTCGGACCCATGGACCTCGTCGTGGCCGTCTCGCTGTCGGGACGCGCTCCCGGCCCGCTGGGCCTCGCCGCCGAGGCCGGCCGACGAGGGGCCCAGCTGGTGACGGTCGGGGCGGCCGAGTCGCCCCTCGCGGACGTCACCGCCCGGGCGCGAGGGCTGCACGTCCCGGTCCCGCGAGGCGTCGTGTCCTCCCGGACCTCGCTGTGGTCCCTGCTGACGCCCGTCCTGGTCGCCAGCGCCACCCTCGGCGTCGTCGACCTGCCGACGCCCGTCCTCGACGACCTGGCCGACCGCCTCGACGCCCAGGCCGAGGCCTGCCGCCCCTCGTCCGAGTGCTTCGTCAACCCCGCCAAGATCGCCGCGCAGACGCTCGTCGAGACGGTCCCCGTCGTGCTGGGGGACGGCCCCCTCATGGGGGTGGCCGCCCACCGCGCGGTCGCCGGCCTGGCGCGCACGGCCCGCATCCCCGCGATGTGCGGCTCCCTGCCGGACGCGGCGTCCCAGGTCGTCGCGACCTTCGGCGGGCCCTACACCGCCGCCGGGGGACAGGGCGTCAGCGCCCCGTCCGGCGGGCGTGGCGGGCGCGTCGGCGCCGCCGGGCGGGACATCTTCGCCGATCCCTTCCTCGACGCCCCCGAGGAGCCGCCGCTCGGGCTGCTCATGCTGCGCGAGGGCGGCCGCGACATACCGCCGGCGCAGTCCTCGCTGGCCGACCTGGTGCTCCAGGAGGCGCACGACGTCGGGGTCCGGGTGCACGAGGTCTCGAGCGAGGCCGGCCACCCGGCCGTGCGGCTCGCCGAGGTCATGGCGCTCACGGACTTCCTCAGCACCTATGCCGCCCTCGGCCTGGGGCTCGACCCCTCCACCAACCCGCACGTGGCCAACCTGCGCGCGGCCGGCCACCCCTGACCCGTCACCTAGACTGGCCGACGGTCGGCGCAGGTGAAACCGTGCAGCCCAGATGGGCGGCGCCGGGCCCAGACTGTCGTCATACCAACCGAAGGGACTGTCCATCGTGACGTTCGACCACCAGGTCCGCGACCTCTCGCTCGCCGAGGCGGGCCGCCACCAGATCCGGCTCGCCGAGCACGAGATGCCCGGCCTCATGTCGCTCCGCGAGGAGTACGCCGAGGCCCAGCCGCTCGCCGGCGCCCGCATCGCCGGCTCGCTGCACATGACCGTGCAGACCGCCGTGCTCATCGAGACCCTCACGGCGCTCGGCGCCGAGGTCCGCTGGGCCAGCTGCAACATCTACTCCACGCAGGACGAGGCGGCCGCCGCCATCGTCGTCGGGCAGGGCACCCCCGAGGACCCGCAGGGCGTCCCCGTCTTCGCCTGGAAGGGCGAGACGCTCGAGGAGTACTGGGACTGCACCAACCAGATCCTGACGTGGGGCCAGGACGCATCCGGCGAGCAGGTCTACGCCAACATGATCCTCGACGACGGCGGCGACGCCACGATGCTCGTCCACAAGGGCAAGGAGTGGGAGGCCGCCGGCCAGGTGCCCCCCACGACCGAGGAGGACTCCGAGGAGTTCGGCGTCTTCAAGGCACTCGTGCGCCGCACCCTCGCGGAGGACCCCCAGAAGTGGACCCGCGTGGCCGCCGAGATCAAGGGCGTCACCGAGGAGACCACCACCGGCGTCCACCGCCTCTACGAGCTGGCCCGCGACGGCGAGCTGCTCTTCCCGGCGATCAACGTCAACGACTCGGTCACCAAGAGCAAGTTCGACAACAAGTACGGCTGCCGCCACTCGCTGATCGACGGGCTCAACCGCGCCACGGACACCCTCATCGGCGGCAAGGTCGCGGTCGTCTGCGGCTTCGGCGACGTCGGCAAGGGCTGCGCGGACTCGCTGCGCGGCCAGGGCGCGCGCGTCATCGTCACCGAGATCGACCCGATCTGCGCGCTGCAGGCCGCGATGGAGGGCTACCAGGTCGCCACGCTCGAGGACGTCGTGGAGTCCGCGGACATCTTCATCACGACCACCGGCTGCTACGACGTCATCCGCACCGAGCACATGGTCGCGATGAAGGACAAGGCGATCGTCGGCAACATCGGCCACTTCGACAACGAGATCGACATGGCCGGCCTGGCCAAGGTCCCCGGCATCACCAAGACCGAGATCAAGCCGCAGGTGCACGAGTGGACCTTCGCCGAGACCGGCGAGAACGGCCAGCCCGCGGGCCGCTCGATCATCGTGCTGTCCGAGGGGCGCCTGCTCAACCTCGGCAACGCGACCGGGCACCCGTCGTTCGTGATGTCCAACTCCTTCGCCAACCAGACGATCGCCCAGATCGAGCTGTTCACCAAGCCGGGGGAGTACTCCACGGACGTGTACGTCCTGCCCAAGCACCTCGACGAGAAGGTCGCCCGCCTGCACCTCGACGCGCTGGGCGTGCGGCTCACCGAGCTGACCAAGCCGCAGGCGCAGTACCTCGGCGTCGACGTCGCCGGCCCCTACAAGCCGGAGCACTACCGCTACTGAGCGGGTCCGCTGCCTGACCGCGCACCTGCCGTATGCCGCGGGCCGACGCCTCCACCCCGGAGGCGTCGGCCCGCTGCGGCATACGGCCTGGTCACCCCGGGACACGCCGTCGGGCCGTGACCCTTCCGTTATCCCGGGCCCACTGTGTGTGAAGATGACGCAGGACGTCCCGCAGCGAAGGAGCACCCCCCGTGAAGAGCCGGATCCTGGTTGTCGACGACGACCTCGCGCTCGCCGAGATGCTGGGCATCGTGCTGACCAACGAAGGCTTCGACGTGACGCACGTGGCCACCGGCACGGCCGCCGTGCCCGCCTTCCGCGAGGTCAAGCCGGACCTGGTGCTGCTCGACGTGATGCTGCCGGGCATGGACGGCGTCGAGGTGTGTCGTCGCATCCGCGCGGAGTCGGGCGTGCCGATCGTGATGCTCAGCGCCCGCACCGACACGACCGACGTGGTCGTCGGGCTGGAGTCCGGCGCCGACGACTACATCGTCAAGCCGTTCAAGCCGGCCGAGCTGATCGCGCGCATGCGGGTCCGGCTGCGGCGTGGCGAGGAGGTCGAGCAGGAGCACCTGACCATCGGTGATCTGTCGATCGACGTGGCGGGGCACGCCGTCAAGCGCGGCGACGAGGCGCTGTCCCTCACGCCGCTGGAGTTCGACCTGCTCGTCGCCCTGGCGCGCAAGCCGTGGCAGGTCTTCACGCGCGAGGTGCTGCTGGAGCAGGTGTGGGGCTACCGCCACGCCGGGGACACCCGCCTGGTCAACGTCCACGTGCAGCGGCTGCGGTCCAAGATCGAGCACGACCCCGAGCACCCGGAGATCGTGCTGACGGTCCGCGGGGTGGGCTACAAGGCCGGCGGACCGGCCTAGGCCATGGCCCGCACCCTCAAGTCCGACCTCGCGGCCCTGCGAGGTCGGATCGCTCGTCTCGGGGGTGGTGCTCTGTCACGCTCCTGGCCGTGGCTGCGGCACGGCGTCAACCGGCTGGTCGAGCTGTGGAGCCGGTCCCTGCTGCTGCGCACGGTCGCGAGCACCATGGTCCTGGGGACGGCGATGCTGCTCATCGTCGGGTCCTACCTGCACGGCCGGGTGGCCGACGGCCTCACCGAGGAGAAGCTGCGGACCGCCTCCAACGACGCCGCCGCCCGGGTGCGCTCGGCGCAGGCGAGGTTCGACGACGCCGACAAGACCGACGACGCCGCGCTGCGCCAGATGGCCACCGACATCGTGCAGCAGGACAAGGCCCCCGACCTGTCGCGCGACGTGATCTTCACGCCCGCGCAGGACAACACGCGCAAGCCGCTGCCGACCGTCGCGGCGGGGGACCTCACCCTCGGCGAGATCCCGGCGACCCTGCAGGGCCGGGTGCAGGCGGACCGCGGGCACCAGCAGATCCAGGTGGTAACCCTGGCGCGCGACGACGGAGAGCTGCCCACCGTGGTCGTGGGGGCGCGGGTCCAGCTGCCGCCCGGGGTGGGTGGCTACGACCTCTACTACGCCTATCCCATGCGGGCCGAGTCCAAGGCCCTCGACATCGTGACCCGCAACCTGCTGCTGGCCGGGGGCCTGCTGATCGTCCTCATCGGCGGCGTGGCGTTCGTCGTCACCCGGCTCGTCGTGGATCCCGTGCGACGGGCCGCGCAGGTGGCCGAGCGGCTCGCCTCGGGTCGGCTGGACCAGCGGATGGCGGTCAAGGGCACCGACGACATTGCCGTCCTCGGCCGGTCCTTCAACCGGATGGCGTCCAGCCTGCAGACCCAGATCGTCCAGCTCGAGGGGCTGTCCCGGCTGCAGCAGCAGTTCGTCTCGGACGTGTCGCACGAGCTGCGCACGCCCCTCACCACGGTGCGCATGGCGGCCGACGTGCTGTACGACGCCCGGGGCGACTTCTCCGCCGGCGCGGCTCGCAGCGCCGAGCTCCTCACCGGTCAGCTGGAGAGGTTCGAGAACCTCCTGACCGACCTGCTCGAGATCAGCCGCATCGACGCCGGGGCCGCGACGATCGAGCCGGCGCCCGGCGACCTGCGCGAGATCGCGCAGGAGGTCGTCGACGACGCGGCGGCCCTGGCCGAGCGTCGTGGCAGCACCGTCAGCGTCGTCGCACCCACCCAGCCGGTGGTCGCCGAGATGGACCGGCGGCGGATCACGCGCGTCCTGCGCAACCTCGTCGTCAACGCCATCGAGCACGGCGAGGGGGAGCCCATCTACGTCGAGATCGGGCGCAACGCCCAGGCCGCCGCCGTCGCGGTCCGCGACAGCGGGGTCGGGCTGCGGCCGGGGGAGGCGTCGCTCGTCTTCACCCGGTTCTGGCGCGCGGACCCGGCTCGGGCGCGCACCACCGGTGGGACGGGTCTCGGGCTGTCCATCTCGATGGAGGACGCCCACCTGCACCACGGCTGGCTCGAGGCCTGGGGCCAGCCCGGCGTCGGCTCGTGCTTCCGCCTCACGCTGCCGCTGACCTTCGGCGAGGACGTGACCGAGTCCCCGCTGCCCATGCAGCCCCTCGGCCTGCGCGTCAACCCGCCGGTCCCCACCCAGTCGACCAACGAGGTCCTCGACCCGGTCCCGGGCACCTCGCTCGACGTCGGGACGGCGGGGGTCCTCGCGCTGCTGCCCGACCAGCTCGCGGCGGCGCCGCACAAGGACCCGACCGGGGTGAACCACCCGTGAGGCCGGGCCGGGCACGTCATACGGCCCGTGCCTGGGGCCTCGCGCTCGCGGCCGCGGTCCTGGCGGCGGGCTGCTCCGGGCTGCCGAGATCGACGCCGGTGGTCCAGGGGCAGGCGGTCGGCGGCGCGCAGGACGCGGGGGTGCGGATCATCCCGCGCGGACCGGTGTCCGGGTCGGACGCCGACGACCTGGTGACGGACTTCCTGCGGCAGGGCCTGGGGGCGGACGACGACAGCAGCGTGGCGCGGGAGTACCTCACCCCCAGGGCGTCGGGCCAGTGGCAGCCGGACGGCTCGGCCTGGATCTACGACGGCCCCGAGGCGCTCACGGTCAAGGTCACCGCGCCCGGCACGGTGACGGTGACGGGGCGCATCAGCGCCCAGCTGGACCGCGAGGGGCACTACGCCGAGCTGCCGCCCGGCCAGACGCGATCGGTCGCGCTGCGCCTGGTCAAGGTCGGTGACCAGTGGCGCATCGACGGCGGCCTGGACGGACGGCCGACGGTGTGGATCAGCCGCGCGGACTTCGGCCTCTACACCAGCTTCCCCATCACCTATGTCACGCCGGATGGCACGGGCGTGACCGACCGGCGCTGGTTCCTGCAGGGCCCGGGGCTCGTGACCCGGCTCGCGCGGGCCCAGCTCGCGCCGCCCCCGACCTACCTGCAGGGCGCGGTCCTGACGGGGGTGCCGGAGTACACCGAGCTGGCCCACGGCTCGGTGTCGGTCGAGGGCGGCACGGCCCGCGTGGTCCTCAGCAGCCGGGCCCTCAACGCGGACGACCTCAACCGGCGGCGCATGTGGCAGCAGATCACGACGACCCTGACCGCCGTCGGAGGCGTCGACGCGGTGCAGCTGGAGGCGGACGGCGCCCGGCTCAGCGTGCCCGGGCTGCCGGACCGCGCCCTCGGGGCGGAGGACGTGGACCTGCGCGACGCCGAGGCGCCGACCGGCCCGGTCCTGCTGCGCAGCGGCGCCAGCCTGGAGCGGGTCGACCCGCGCCAGCTCACCGAGAACCGGTCGCGCAAGGAGGCGCGCGCGGACGGCCCCCCGCTGCCCGACGTCGGCCCGGAGTGGTATCGCCTCGCCGCATCCGCCGACGGGCACGAGATCGCGGGCCTCGACGGCGACGAGGAGGAGCTGGCCCGCTGGCGGGACGGCCGGCTGGTGCGGGTGCGCGGGTTCGCCACCGACCTCACCCGCCCGGCCTACGACCCCGCGGGCTACCTCTGGCTGGCCGGTCGGACCACCGCGGGCACCCGCGTGCTCGTCCAGCCGACCTCCGACCTGAGCGGTCGCCCACCGGTCGCGATCAACGTGCCGTGGCTGGCCGACCGGAGGGTGGTCGCCCTGCGGCCCTCCGCGGAGGGGCAGCGCGTCCTCGTCGTGTCCGAGCCGATCGGTGGCGGGCCGTCCACCGTGGGGGTCGCCGGCGTGCTACGCCGCGACGGTCGCCCCGTGGGGCTGGCCACGCCGATCGCCGTGGGCGGTGCCTCGACGGACGTGACCGACGCGACCTGGCTCGACGCCGAGACGATCGGCGTGGTCGGCGCCGTCGACACCAAGAGCGAGCAGCGGGTGGTGATCGCCCCGATCAGCGGACCCAGCCAGGTGCTGGGGACGGTCCGCAACCCCACGGGCATCACGACCTTCGGCGGCAGCCGCAGCATCGTGGTCACCACGCGCCGCGGCGCCGCGCTGGTCCGGTCCGGCAACGGCCTGACCCCGATCGTGTCCAGCACCAGCGACTTCGTGGTCCCCGGCCACTGAGCTGGCGCACGTCGACCTGTGGACGGCCGACGGGCCCCATCCACAGGCCGGCCGTATGCCGTCCGCCCGCTGCCACGCGGGTGGGACGCTGGGGCGCGTGACTCCCACGCTCGCCTCCGCCCTGGTCGACCTGGCGCTCCCGGTGGTGTGCGGCGCGTGCGGCCGTCCAGGCGGCCGGGTGTGCCCGGCCTGCCGATCGGCCCTGTGGGGGTGGTGCTACCCCGGCGGTCCCCGCGTCGTGCTGCCCGACCCCTGCCCGCCGGGTCTGCCGGCCGTCGTGGCCACGGCGGTCAACGACGGCGTCGTCCGCCGGGTGCTGCACGCCTACAAGGACGAGGGGCGGCGCGACCTGCGCGGCACCCTGCTCGAGCTGCTCGTCCCGGCGCTCGACCTGGCGGTCGGGGCGCTGCGCCCGCCCCCGCGGCGGGGCGTGGCGGTGGTTCCGGTCCCCACGTCCCCGGCCGCCCGCCGGCGGCGGGGCGACCGCCCGCTCGAGCAGCTCGTCGCGGCCGCGTCCGGCGAGGTGGCCGGGGCGTCATACCGCTCCGTCCTCACGACGCGGGGCCGTCCCGCCGACCAGGCGCTGCTGGGTCAGGAGGCACGCGCGGTCAACCTGCGTGGAGCCATGCGCGTGACCTCGCGAGGTGCGTGCGAGCACCTGCGTGGGCGGCCGGTGCTGCTGGTGGACGACCTGCTGACCACCGGCGCCACGCTCGTCGAGGCCGCCCGGGCGCTGCGCTCCGAGGGGGTGGAGGTGGCCGGTGCCGTGGTGGTCGCCGCGACCCGCCGCAACCCGCCACGGGGCGCGCTGGGCAATCACCGACGGCGTGCGCTAACGTCGGGTAACGGCTCGATGACGAGCGTGGTCCTCCCAGATGGACGGGGGTGGTTCGACACAGTTCTCCGCAGGCCCGACGGGCCTGAGTATGTCGAGCAGGTCACTCCCTAGGAGGGAATTCATGGACATCCAGATCACCGGCCGTCACGTCCCCGTCACCGACCGGTTCCGAGACCACGCGCAGGAGAAGCTCGACAAGATCGAGCTGCTCGCCAACCGCGATCCTCGTCTGGACATCGTCGTCTCCAAGCACGGCAGCGCCAACGGCGTGGGCACCATGACCGTCGAGATCACGTGCCGCGTCAAGGGCCCGGTCATCCGGGCCGAGGCGACCTCGGACGACAAGTACGCCGCCTTCGACGTCGCGGCGGACAAGCTCCTGGACCGGCTCAAGAAGGCCAACGACCGCCGTCGCGGCAAGCGCCGCAAGGTCACCACGTCCACCGACGTGCCGCCCCCCGCCCAGCTGGTCGACGCCGGACCCGGTGCCGCCGCCACGCCGCAGCTCACCGCCACCGACGCGGGCTCCGGCGCAGGAGCCGGGGAGAGCCCCTCCGCCACCCCGGAGGACGACGGCCCCGAGGTGGTCGAGGTCGCGGACTCACCGATCGAGGTCCGCGTCAAGCACCACAGCTCCGCTCCCATGAACCTCGAGCAGGCGCTCTACGAGATGGAGATGGTCGGGCACGACTTCTTCCTGTTCACCGACGCCGACTCGGGCACGCCCAGCGTGCTCTACCGCCGGCGCGGCTGGTCCTACGGCGTGCTGCACCTCGACAGCGAGGTGCAGCCCGAGTCCGACCTCGAGAGTCGTTCGACCTGACCGCCGCTCGCACCACCGCCCAGGGGCGGCCCACCACGGGTGGGCCGCCCCTCGGCACGCGGGCGTGACCGGCACGCCAGACCGGGCTGGGGCCCACCACCGTGGCATCATGCGGGCATGACGGGCATCCAGGACATCCACCCCCGATCCCACGCCCCCGGCGACCGGACGCGGCCAGAGCGGATCCGGGTGCTGGTCGCCGACGACCACGTGCTCTATCGCCGGGGTCTGGAGATGGTGCTCGCCCAGGAGCCCGACATCGAGATCGTGGGGGAGGCCAGCGACGGCGCCGACGCGGTCGCGCAGGCCGAGGAGCTCATCCCGGACGTCGTCCTCATGGACGTGCGCATGCCCCGGCTGTCCGGCCCCGAGGCCACGGCCCGGGTGCGGGAGGTCGTCCCGTCGAGCAAGGTGATCATGCTGACGATCTCCGACGAGGAGCAGGACCTGTACGACGCCGTGCGGGCCGGCGCGACGGGCTACCTGCTCAAGGACGTGCCCGGCGAGGACATCGCGGTCGGGATCCGCCAGGTCCACGCGGGTCAGTCGCTGATCTCCCCGCCCATGGCCTCCAAGCTGCTCGCCGAGTTCGCGCTGATGATGAAGCGGCAGGAGGAGGGGCAGCAGATGCCCGTGCCCCGCCTCACGGACCGCGAGCTGCAGGTCCTCAAGCTGGTGGCGCGTGGGATGGCCAACAAGGACATCGCCACGGACCTGTTCATCTCGGAGAACACCGTCAAGAACCACGTCCGCAACATCCTCGAGAAGCTCCAGCTGCACTCGAGGATGGAGGCCGTGATGTACGCCGTCCGCCAGAAGATCCTCGAACTGCCCGAATGACCGCGCGACGGGACGATCTCGGGACCGCCACCGGGCCGGCCTCCCCGGTGCGTCGGCTCACCTTGTCGCAGGCCCGTCGTATGGCGCTCGGGGCCCAGGGCTTCACCCGCCCCCACCCGGAGGTGGTGACGGCACGCGACCTCGTGCGGGTCCTGTCCACCGTCCAGGTCGTCCAGATCGACTCGGTCAACGTCCTCACCCGCAGCCACTACCTCCCGTTCTTCTCCCGCGTCGGCGCCTACGACACGGCCCTGCTGGACCGGCTGCGTGACCGTGCCCCCCGCCGCATGGTGGAGTACTGGGCCCACGAGGCCAGCCTGGTCCCGCCCACCACCTGGCCGCTGCTCGACGTGCGGATGCGCCGGGCCGAGGACGACGCCTGGGGCGGCATGCGCCGGGTCGCCCAGGAGCACCCCGAGCTCGTGGCCGCGGTGCTGGCAGAGGTCGTCACGCGCGGTCCGCTGACCTCGCGCGAGGTCGAGCGCGCCCTGGCCCACGACCTGCCCCGGCAGCGGGACGACTGGGGCTGGAACTGGTCCATGGTCAAGAACGCCCTCGAGCACCTCTTCTGGGCCGGGCGGATCACCAGCGCCGGGCGGACGGCCGGCTTCGAGCGGCGGTATGCCGCCCTGGAGCGCGTCCTGCCCCGCACCGTCCTGGACGACGTGGCCGCCGCACGCGCCGCGCGGGCCGCCGCCGAGGTGTCGTCCTCGACATCGCCGACATCGCCGACATCGTCCGCCGAGCCCTACGCCAAGCCCCAGGCCGAGCCCCACGCCACGCTCGACGCCGAGCACGTCCGGCGGCTGGTCGAGCTGTCCGCCCGCGCGCTGGGGGTCGGCACGCTGCGCTGCCTGCGGGACTTCTTCCGCCTCTCGCCCCAGCAGGTCGGCCCCGCGGTCGCCGACCTCGTGGCGGCGGGAGCGCTCGTCCCGGTGACCGTCGAGGGGTGGCGCGCGGCGGCATACGTGCACCGGGACGCCAGGGTGCCTCGCACGGTGACGGCGAGCGCCCTGCTCAGCCCGTTCGACTCGCTGGTCTGGCAGCGGGACCGGACCCGGGCGCTGTTCGGCTTCGACTTCCGACTCGAGATCTATGTGCCCGCCGAGCTGCGGGTGCACGGCTACTACGTCCTGCCGTTCCTGCACGGCGAGCGGCTCGTGGCGCGCGTGGACCTCAAGGCGGACCGGCCCACCGGCCGGTTGCTCGTCCGCGGGCTGCACTGGGAGGACGGCGCCGCGTCGGAGGAGGCCGTGGTCGCGCTGCAGCAGGAGCTGTCCACGCTCGGGCACTGGCTCGGCGTCCCCGACGTTGTCCATGACGGCGTGCGTGCGGACCGACCAGCTCGCTGACGCCGGGTTGCCACCCAGCGCCCGCAGGACGGACTACCCTGGGCCAGGTGTGCGCCGACCAGGGGGTCGGCCCCCACGCGTCATCCATCATCGAGGGAGCTCAACGTGTCAGTGATCGAGCGTCTGCTGCGCGCCGGTGAGGGCAAGACCCTCCGCCGGCTGCAGGGCATCGCGGCCCAGGTCAACGCCGTCGAGGAGGACTTCGAGCGCCTCACCGACGCCGAGCTGCGGGCCGAGACGGACACCTTCCGGGCGCGACTCGCGGACGGCGAGACCCTCGACGACATCCTCCCCGAGGCCTTCGCCGTCGTCCGCGAGGCCAGCAAGCGCACCCTCGGCAAGCGGCACTTCGACGTGCAGCTGATGGGCGGGGCAGCGCTGCACCAGGGCAACGTCGCCGAGATGAAGACCGGTGAGGGCAAGACCCTGGTCGCGACCCTGCCGGCCTATCTCAACGCCCTCGAGGGCAAGGGCGTCCACATCGTCACGGTCAACGACTACCTCGCGTCCACGCAGGCCGAGCAGATGGGCCGCGTGCACCGCTTCCTCGGGCTGGAGACCGGGTGCATCCTCGCCTCGATGACGCCCGAGCAGCGGCGGGCCGAGTACGCCAAAGACATCACCTACGGCACCAACAACGAGTTCGGCTTCGACTACCTGCGCGACAACATGGCCTGGTCGACCGAGGAGCTCGTGCAGCGCCCCCACAACTTCGCGATCGTCGACGAGGTCGACTCGATCCTCATCGACGAGGCGCGCACCCCGCTCATCATCTCCGGGCCCGCCGACCAGGCGACCAAGTGGTACGTCGAGTTCGCCCGCCTGGTGAAGCGGCTCGAGCGCGGGACCGACGGCGCCGGCGACTACGAGGTCGACGAGAAGAAGCGCACCGTCGGCATCCTGGAGGCAGGCATCGCCAAGGTCGAGGACTTCCTCGGGATCGACAACCTCTACGAGTCGGTCAACACCCCGCTCATCGGCTACGTCAACAACGCCATCAAGGCCAAGGAGCTGTTCAAGCGCGACAAGGACTACGTCGTGATGAACGGCGAGGTCCTGATCGTCGACGAGCACACCGGCCGCATGCTGCCGGGCCGTCGCTACAACGAGGGCATGCACCAGGCGATCGAGGCCAAGGAAGGCGTCGAGATCCAGAACGAGAACCAGACGCTCGCCACGATCACGCTGCAGAACTACTTCCGGCTCTACAAGGTGCTGTCCGGCATGACCGGCACCGCCCAGACCGAGGCCGCCGAGCTGCACCAGATCTACAAGGTCGGCGTGGTGCCGATCCCGACCAACCGCCCGATGATCCGCAAGGACCAGCCGGACCTCGTCTACCGCACCGAGGCGGCCAAGTTCGAGGCCGTCGCCGACGACCTGCAGGAGCGGCACGCCAAGGGCCAGCCGGTCCTCGTCGGCACCACCTCCGTGGAGAAGTCGGAGTACCTCTCCGAGCTGCTGCGTCGTCGTGGGGTGCCGCACGAGGTCCTCAACGCCAAGCACCACGAGCGCGAGGCCGCGATCGTCGCGGAGGCCGGGCGCAAGGGCGCCGTCACCGTCGCCACCAACATGGCCGGTCGAGGCACCGACATCATCCTCGGCGGAAACCCCGAGTTCCGCGCCATGGCCGACCTCAAGGCCCGCGGGCTGGACCCCGACGAGACGCCGGAGGAGTACGAAGCGGCCTGGGACGAGGCGCTCGCGGCGGCGGAGCGGGCCACCGCGACCGCGCACGAGGAGGTCGTCGGCTACGGCGGGCTCTACGTCCTCGGCACCGAGCGGCACGAGTCCCGCCGCATCGACAACCAGCTCCGCGGCCGGTCCGGTCGCCAGGGCGATCCCGGCGAGAGCCGGTTCTACCTGTCGCTGCAGGACGACCTCATGCGGATGTTCAACGGCGCGATGGTCGAGACCTTCATGGCCCGGGCCAACATCGAGGAGTCGGTCCCGATCGAGTCCAAGATGGTGAGCCGCTCCATCCAGAGCGCGCAGACCCAGGTCGAGGGCCGCAACTTCGAGATCCGCAAGAACGTCCTCAAGTACGACGACGTCCTCAACCGCCAGCGCACCGTCATCTACGACGAGCGACGCAGCGTCCTCGAGGGCGAGAACCTCCAGGACCAGATCCGGCTGTTCATCAACGACGTCGTCGACGGCTACGTCACGGCCGAGACCGGTGAGGCCTTCCCGGAGCAGTGGGACCTCGACCGGCTGTGGACGGCGCTGCGCCAGGTCTGGCCGGTCGCGGTGACCTGGCAGGAGCTCGAGGCGGACGCTGGCGGCCGGTCGGCGTTGCGGAGCGAGGACCTCGCCCTGGAGCTCAAGTCGGACGCCCAGCACGCCTACGACCAGCGCGAGGCGGAGCTCGGCGAGCCCGTCATGCGCGAGGTCGAGCGCCGGGTCCTGCTCTCCGTGCTCGACCGCAAGTGGCGCGAGCACCTCTTCGAGATGGACTACCTCCAGGAGGGCATCGGCCTGCGTGCGATGGCCCAGCGCGACCCGCTGGTCGAGTACCAGCGCGAGGGGTTCATGCTCTTCGAGGCCATGATGGACGGGATCAAGGAGGAGTCGGTCGCCTACCTGTTCAACCTCGAGGTGGAGATCGGCGAGGAGGAGGCTCAGCGCCTCTCCGACGCGGCCGAGGCCAAGGCCGAGGCCAAGGCACAGTTCAAGGCCAAGGGCCTGGAGCCCGAGCGTCATCAGGAGCGGCTGCACTACAGCGCGCCCGGCGAGGACGGTGGCGTCGAGGAGCACGACGAGGGCGCACCCGACTCGTCCGCCGGCTCCCGCAAGGAGCGTCGCGCCGCCAAGCGCAGCCAGCGCAAGGGACGCTGACCAGCCTGTATGACGAACGCCCCCGCACCGGGTAGCCGGGTGCGGGGGCGTTCGTGCTGGTGGGGTCAGCCCACCACGAGCTCGTCGATGACCCA
Source organism: Arsenicicoccus bolidensis DSM 15745 (assembly GCF_000426385.1). GTDB lineage: Bacteria > Actinomycetota > Actinomycetes > Actinomycetales > Dermatophilaceae > Arsenicicoccus > Arsenicicoccus bolidensis. Next base: position 42,100 of record NZ_AUFG01000016.1, on the reverse strand, counting down.
GCGGCCGTCGCGACCGACCATCCGGAAGGCCAGCGCACGGACCCGCTCGCCCACGACGACGACCGCCGTCACCTCGGCGAGGCCGTCGCGGTCGCCCGAGACGTGGACGCTGCGCACGACCGGGCGTCGGCCACGACGTGCGTGCCGGTTGCCGACGGCCTGCGACCCGCGCGCCAGCCGGGCGTAGACGTCGGTGGTGGTCCAGCGCACCAGCTGGCTGACCGGCCGATGCGCTCCGAGCACCTCCACGAGGGCCTGACTGACCTGCTGGGCCCAGACCCGGGCGGACGGCAGGTCCGCGCTGGCGGTCGGCTGGGGCCCGAAGAAGGCGTCCCGCTCGTGGAAGTCGAGCGCGAGCACCGGCTGGCGGTCGTGGTCGGGCTCGTCGTCGAGCGGCAGGGTGACGACGCCGCCGGCGGTGTCCAGCGGCTCCGGGGCGATCACCGGCGCGGGGCGCAGGTGCGGACGGGTCGCGATGACGGTCATGGGTTCCCCTGGAGCTGGTTCACGGTGGGTGCGGCCACCGGGGCGGTCAGGACCTGTCCCGGCAGGATCAGGTCACGGTCCGGGCCGATGGTGTCGCGGTTGCGGTCGTGCCAGGCGGCGCAGGCCCGCGCCACGGTCTCGGCGTCGGCGTCGGGCGGCAGGTGTCGAGCCGCGATCCTCCACAGCGTGTCCCCACGCACCACGACGTGGGTAGCCGCCGGTGCGGGGCGACCGGTCTGGGCCTGGCGGGCCGGTCGCAGCTCGGGGTCGACGGGGGAGGGCTGGGGAGGAGCAGGCGCTCGGAGCTCCGGTGACACGGGGCCGGCCGGGGCACCAGCGCGGTCGCCCTGCCTGGAGCCCGGGGACGAGGACGTCGTCCAGCCCGCGGTGGACCGAGCCCGGGAGCCGTCGGACGGGGTCGCGGGTGCCGCCGCGGTGGTCCCGGCCGTCGACGCGACGGTGGCCGCGGGCGACCGGGGCGCGGCCTGGGCCGGGAGGGCCGTGGCCCCGAGGCTGACGCCCAGGAGCAGGGCGGCGACCCGAGCGCGCCCGGTGGGGAGCATCAGGTGGGAGGGCGAGCCGGGCCCGGCGTCCGACCTCGCGGCCTCCTGGGAGAGGGACCAGACGTCGGTCGAGGTCCGTGCCAGCCAGGCGCCGGCCCCGAGCGCCAGCGCGAGCTCGACCGCCGAGACGAGGACGTCCGGCAGGCCCAACGAGCCGGTGCCGGCCTCGACCAGCTGCCGGCCGAGCAGGACGGCCACGACGACGCAGGCCGCGGCGCCCAGGGCCGTCCCGGCGATGACGAGTGCTGCGCGGGCACGACGCGGACGGGTGGCGTGCACGGGCAGGGGTCGGCTGGACATGGCAGCGACTGTAGGAAGTTTGCGATCGTTTGCCTATGGGTGATGCTGAAAGAGTCGTTCCTGGAACTCAGGGTGAGGAGGCCTCGACGGTTCGTGTCTCTGTGTTGACGATGACAGTCACGCAGGGCCACTGGACGTACCCTGAGTGCAGGAGGCGCGACATGGATCGGTGGGACGGCTTCTTCGACGACCTCGAGGGTCGGGTCGAGGAGCAGCGGCGTGCGGACGAGCTGGCCGGGCTCGCCGACCGGGTTCGTCGGGATCGGGCGGGGATCACCCTTGCTGCCCGGCTCGCCGGAGTCGCCCGCTCCGGGGTGCGCGTGCACGTCCTGGGAGGGGAGCAGGTGTCAGGCCAGGTCGACGAGGTGATGGTCGACTGCGTGGTGCTGGAGGACGGCGGTCGACGAGCGGTGGTGCCGCTGGCGTCCGTGGTGCGCGTGGATCGGCTGGGGGACCGTCCGGGCCCGCTCTCGCTGGGGGACCGGCCGGGGCTCGGCCGAGCGGTGCGAGACCTGGCCCGGGACCGACGCCCGGTGCGAGCGCACGACGTCACCGGGGTGGTCAACGAGGGCGTCCTGGACCGGGTGGGTCAGGATCACCTGGACCTGCTCGTCGTGCCTGCCGACCTGACCGTGCGCGCGGCGGAGGGGCGCTCGCGGACGACCGTGCCCTTCAGCGCCCTCGCGGTGGTGCGTCAGCTCTGAGCGCCGGCGTCGGGGTCGACCGAGCCGAAGGGATGGGCCGCGACGAAAGCCTTGGTCTCGGAGTACATCCGCTCGATGTAGTCCTCGAGCTCGCTGGTCTCCACCCGCCACTGTCCTCGTCCGCCGACCTTGATGGCCGGGAGCTCGCCCGAGCGCACCAGCGCATAGGCCTGCGCGGAGGAGATGTCGAGGATCTCGGCGACCTCGGCGAGCTGGATGAAACGCTTGGCCATGGAGTGCTGCTCCTCATGAGGCGGTTGTCGGGCAGGTGGGCCACGTCGGTGCCCGGCGAGGACGAGTCTAGGGCGGGCGGGCCCTTCGTGCGTTCGCCGAGCGGCGAGGGTGTGGACAACTCGGCGGCCTGTGGATGACGGGCGACGCGTCCGCTGCGGATTGACGACGATGGAGCCACGGCTCGCCTCGACGTGCGGCCGTCCAGCAGCAGGAGGTCTCATGCGTCGTTCTCGTCCGACCGCCACCGGCACCACGTCGTCAGGCTCGTCGGCCTCATCAGGTTCGTCGGCCTCGCCGCGGCCCACCGCCCGGCGGCTGCGCCAACCGTCCTGGCGGGACGCCCGGCTCGTGGTGGGGGTGCTCCTCGTCCTGGCCTCGGTGGTGCTCGGCGCTCGCGTCGTCGCCGCGGCCAAGGACACGACCCACGCGCTCGTCGCCACCCGAGACCTGAGCCCGGGGGAGGCGGTGGCCCCGGCCGACCTGAGGGATGTCGAGGTCCGCCTCGGCGACCTCACCGGGGTGTACGTCGCTCCGGGGGCCGTCGGCTCGTCCGGGATGCACGTGGTGCAGGCGGTGCGCGCCGGAGAGCTGGTGCCGGCAGACGCGCTCGGCACCCGCGAGCAGGTGGGGCAGCGGCAGGTCGCGCTCCCTGCGCCCAGCGGGTCCGTGGGGGCGCTGGTCCGCGGAACGGCCGTCGAGGTGTGGGTCAGCAAGCGCAGCGCCGTCGGTGGCACGGACGTGTATGCCGCCCCGCGCAAGGTCGTCGGTGGCGCCACGATCGCGCGGGACCCCCAGGAGGGGGCGAGCCTGATGGGTGGTGGCTCGACGGTGACGCTGCAGGTGTGGGTCCCGGCCACCGTGGTCCCTGAGCTGCTGGCGGCCGTCGACGCGCGCGACCGGATCACCGCCGTGCCGCTGCCCGGCGCCGCGCTGCGGGTGGACTCGTGACGGCGCGGCGGCCCTCGGTCCTCACGGCGCTCCCGGATGTCTGGGACGGCGCGGTGGTCGGGCGTCTCGGGTCCCGTGTGACGGTGGGTCGACGGTGCGTCGACCTGCCCGACCTGCTCGCCGCGGCCCACGCCCGGCTGGGGGACGTGGCGCTGGTCTCGCCCCGCCTGCGGGGGCTGGACCTGAGTGCCGTCCGCGACCTGCGCCTGGGCTCGGTGGGTGTCCTCGGGGTCGTCGACCCGGACGACGAGGCTGGCGAGGCGATGCTGCGCCAGCTGGGCGTCCGGACGTTCGTCGCCCCCGACGCGCCGGCGGCCGACCTCTACGGCGCGGTGGTGGGAGCCCTCGCCGTCCCGTCCGTGCCCTCGGACGGGGACGGGGACGACCTGACGGAGGAGGACGAGATCACCCGTCGTGGACAGGTGGTCGCGGTGTGGGGGCCTGCGGGCGCTCCCGGCCGCACGACCGTGGCGGTCAACCTGGCCGCCGAGCTCGCCCTCGGCGGCCGCGAGGTCGTCCTCGTCGACGTCGACACGCAGGCCGCCTCGGTCGCCCAGCACCTCGCGATCCTCGACGAGGCGCCCGGCGTCGCCGCCGCCTGCCGGGCCGCCGAGCACGGCACCCTCGACGTCACCTCCTTCGGCCGGCTGGCGCCGGAGGTCCTGCCCCGCCTGCGGGTGCTCACGGGTCTGCCCAGCCCCGACCGGTGGCCCGAGCTGCGGTCGGGCGCGATCGAGCGGATGCTCGAGGTGGCGCGCCTGGACTGCGACGTCGTGGTGGTCGACTGCGCGTCGTGCCTCGAGGACGACGACGAGCTGAGCTATGACACCGTGGCGCCCCGTCGCAACATGGCGGCGCTGACGGCGCTGGACGTCGCCGACCAGGTGGTGGTCGTGGGTGCCGGCGACCCCGTCGGCCTGCAGCGGCTGGTCCGGGGTCTGCAGGACCTGGCCGGGCGTGACGTGGAGATCGGGGGGGTCGTGGTCAACCGCCTCCGGGCCAGCGCCGTGGGCGCGCGGCCGATGTCGCGCGTCCAGTCGCTCCTCGAGAGGTTCGGGGGTGTCGAGGCACCCGTCCTGGTGCCCTTGGACGTGGAGCGGGTGGACGCGGCACTCCTCGCCGGGACCGTCCTGCACGACGTCGCGGCGGATGCCCCCGTGCGTCACGCCATCGCGTCGGTGGCCACGGCCCTCGTCGGGTGAACGGCAGGGCCGACCGCCGGGCACCACCGAGCGAGCACGCTGAGTAATCGAAAATCACGGACGGTTCGCCTGCGGGACCAGTCGTGCGGAGATGTTGCAACGGCTCACAGGACCGACATGCGTCACCGTAGTGTGATGGTGAACCGTGGCGTGCACGACACCAGCTTTGCAGGGGGGGGTAGATGACGATCCAGCACGAGCGGATGGGTGAGGATCAGGCGGAGCAGGGGGACGACCGCCGCGAGCCCACCACCCGCACCAGGATCTCGTGGGCAGCCGAGCGGCCGTACGTCGTGCCGGCCGCTGTCGACGACACCAAGGTCGGGCGCGAGCTCGACCATGACTTCGACCCGGTGGCGCGCGCCCACACGCGACGCGCTCGCTGGGAACGACCCGTGATGCTCCAGGCGGTGTCCGGGGACGTGCTCATCGCCATCGGCATCACCTTCGTCCTGATGATCAACGACTGGCGCTCCTTCGGGGAGTCCGTCGCCGGGGCCCTCGTGACGGGCCTCCTCTGGGGCGCGCTGCTGCTCATCCGTCGCGGCTACGACCTGCGGCGCATGAGCGAGAGCACCGCTGCCGTCCAGGCCGTCCTCGGTGCGGCCTTCGGGGCCATCGCCGTGCTGGGATTCATGTCCTACGCCGTCAAGGTCGAGCTGCCGCGACGCTACGTCCTGGTCGGGGTCCCGGCTATCGCGCTGCTCACCATCGTGCACCGGCTCGTGGTGAGGCACACGCTCAAGCGGCGCCGCACCTCGGGCGACGCCATGCTCCGCACCCTGGTGGCGGGGGACGGCCTGACGGCCGGAGCCTTCGCCCGCGAGCTCGCGAGCACCAAGGACCACGGCATGCACGTGGTCGGTATGGCGTTGTCCAGCCTCGACGTCGTCCCCATGACGCGGGGCGCGCAGGTGCCGGTCTGGGGCGTCCTGTCGGAGATCCCGCAGATGGTCGTGGACCACGACATCGACACGGTCGTCGTGACCGGTGGGGGGCTGTCCGGCACCTCGCTGCGACGCCTGTCGTGGGCCCTCGAGCGCACCGGCGCCGACCTCGTGGTCTCGCCCGGCATGGTCGACACCACCCCGTCGCTGGTCACGATGCAGCCCACGTCGGGCCTGCAGCTCCTGCACTGGGAGCGACCGTCCGACAAGCTGGGCCGAGGTCTGGTCAAGAACATCCAGGACCGCACCATCGCGTGCCTGGCCATCCTGGCGGTCTCGCCGATCCTCATCGCGACCGCGCTGGCCATCAAGCTCACGAGCAAGGGCCCGATCTTCTACACCCAGCAGCGGCTGGGGCAGGACGCCGAGCCGTTCACCATGATCAAGTTCCGCAGCATGGTGACCGACTCCGACGAGCTGCGCGCACAGCTGGTCAAGCAGCAGCAGGCGGCCTCGTCCGAGGGCAGCTCCGGTGGCAACAAGGTCTTGTTCAAGATGGCCGACGACCCCCGGGTCACCAAGGTCGGCAAGATCATCCGCCGCTACAGCATCGACGAGCTGCCGCAGCTCATCAACGTCCTGCGCGGCGACATGGCCCTGATCGGTCCGCGGCCTCCGCTGGCCGAGGAGGCGGAGAAGTACCACGACAAGGACAACCGTCGTCTGCGGGTCAAGCCCGGCCTCACCGGCCTGTGGCAGGTCAGCGGTCGCTCGGACCTCGACTGGGACCAGTCGGTCAACCTGGACCTGCGCTACGTCGACAACTGGTCGGTCGGGATGGACATGCAGATCCTGTGGAAGACCGCACGCGCGGTCATCAAGGGCGACGGGGCCTACTGACTAGGGCCCGTCCGTGCACGGGACGGCGACCCCGCCAGAGGTCTGCGAGCATGGTGCCGTGACCACCCGACTGACCCCGCTGGACGCCTCCTTCCTCTATCTCGAGCGGCCCAACGCCGTGATGCACGTGGGTGCGGTCCTGGTCTTCGACGGGGACCAGGCGGCCCCCAGCCACGAGGCGCTCCTGCAGCGCGTCAGCGGTCGGATCGCCCAGTACCCTCGCTACCGCCAGCGGGTGCGGGCCGTCCCGGGCGGCGTCGCCAACCCGGTCTGGGTCACGGACGAGGCGTTCGACGTCACCTATCACGTGCGGCGGTCCGCCCTGCCGAGACCCGGCACGCGCGAGCAGCTCGACGAGTTCGTCGCGCGGGTCCTGGCCCGGCCCCTCGACCGGGCGCGCCCCCTGTGGGAGCTCTACCTCGTGGAGGGCCTGGAGGGTGGGGGCTTCGCGCTCGTCACCAAGACGCACCAGGCGCTCGTGGACGGGGTGGAGGCCGTCGACATCGCCGAGGTCGTCCTCGACGACGAGCCGGTCGAGCAGGAGCCCCCGGCAGCGCCGTGGGCTCCCAGCCGCGAGCCCAGCGACGTCGAGCTCGTGGTCGGTGCCCTCGTGGGCGCCGTGCGTCGTCCGAGCCGTCTGCTCGACGTGGCGCGGAGCGGTGCCGTCGAGCTGAAGGACGCGGGGGAGCGCGTCACCGCCGGGGTCGGCCAGGTCGTGTCCGCGCTCGCCAGCACCTCGCGGAGCACGAACCGCAGCCCGCTCAACGGTCACACGGGGTCGGCCCGTCGGTTCGTCACCGTCGACACCGACCTCGAGGACTACCGGGTCGTGCGCAGCGGTGCCGACCGCGGCGACGTCGGGCTCCAGCCGAGCGTCAACGACGTCATCCTGGCGGTGATCGCGGGCGCGCTCCGCGCCTGGCTGGAGTCGCGCGGCGAGCACGTCACCCGCAGCACGTCCGTGCGCGTCCTGGTCCCCGTCAGCGTCCACGACGGCACCGACGGCGGCACCGACGACGGCAGCGGCGACCGGCTGACGGCCTGCTTCATCGACCTCCCCGTCGGCGAGCCGACGCCCCTGGTCCGCCTGCACCAGATCGCCTACGCCATGTGGCGCCAGGTCGACCGGGGTCGCGCGCTGGGTGCGGCCACCCTGGCGGGCCTGGCGGGGTTCGCGTCCCCCACCCTGCACTCCCTGGGGTCCAGGCTGGGGGCGGCGGCGTCGCGCAGCCTGTTCAACCTCGTGGTGACCAACGTGCCGGGACCCCAGACCCCACGCTTCCTCGGCGTCGCGACCATGACCGACACCTATCCCGTGATGCCGGTGGCCGAGGGGCAGGCGCTCGCGATCGGGGTCACGTCCTACGACGGTCAGGTCCACTACGGCATCAACGCCGATCGCGACCTCGTGCCGGACCTGGACGTGCTCGCGGCCGCGATCACCGAGAGCCTCGGCGAGCTGCTCGACCACGCCTGACCGCATCGACCGCCACCACCAGAGGAGCCCCATGTCCCTGCGCCGCGTCTACGTCGCCCTCGATCCGTCCGACCTGCACCAGCTCGCCGACGAGGGCCGGGTGGAGGTCGACGGGAGGCCTGCGCGGGCCGTGACGGCAGCCGTCCGCCGCGAGCTCGCCGAGGTCGACGAGGAGGAGCAGGAGTATGACGCCCTGCTGGAGTGCGCGGCCGCCGCCTCGGAGCGCGCCGGCTCGTCGCGACGCGTCGTGGCCGCGGCGGACCTGCCCGAGGCTGCGGTGCACGACGTCGCCGACGGCTACGCCGAGGTGACGCTCGACGGCCCGCTGCCGCGCGAGCGGCTGGTGTCCTTCCACGTCGACGAGACGACCGAGCACCAGGACGCCGACCTGCTGTGGCACGACGTCACGGAGCTCGAGCAGGTGATCTCCCTGGCCGAGGGCCGCTGAGCGACGCTCGCTCGGCTAGGCCGGCAGGTCGTGCAGGCGCGCGTCGACGGCGGCCAGCACGCGCCGCATCCGGACGACCTCGGCGCGGTGCCGTGCGGTGGCGAGCACGCGCTCGTCGTCCCCCGCCGGTGGGTGGGACTGCAGGTCGGACAGGTGCGTGGCGTGCGCCTGCAGACCTGAGGCGAGCCGGTCCATCGCCTCCAGCAGGCCACGCTCCTCGTCCGTCGTGGATGACCCGCCAGGCTCGCGCGCAACGGCCAGCGCGTCGGCGACCCGGCCGTGGTGGCGGCGCAGGGCGGCGGCCAGCGCCGAGCAGGACGCCGGGTCGCCGGCGGGCGCGGCATACGGGCTCATGACCCGACCAGCTCGGTCGAGCGGTCCTGCAGGGTCGCCAGGCGGGAGGCGAGCCGCACGAGCGTGTCCGACAGGGCCTCCTGCAGCTCCGGCGCCGGCTCGGGTGCCGACCAGGTCAGGTCCTCGACCGCGTCGTCCAGCACCTGCGCGAGGTGACGCCAGGCGTCCCCGGCGCCGGGGGAGGAGGTCGCGGTGGGGGCGGGCACGCGCACGACTCTAGCGGGCCCCGGGAGGCCTGACGGCGGTGTCCACAGGCCCCTGACGCGATCGCAAGGATGAGGGTCCAGGGCCGGACCGACCGGAGGATAGGTGGCCCGCCCGCCACCCTGGTCCACATCCTGCGGGTGCGGAGCCGGGCGAGGCGCAGGGGTCGCCTGCGCGGCACGGCGTCGGGAGGCTAGTCTCGGGGTGGTGCACACCGTCGTGCACGACGTCGAGATCGATGAGGTACCCACAGGCCATGTCTGCATCCTTCGACCAGACCCGCACGGAGCTGCTGACCGCAGCCGCGGAGGTGGCAGGTCGCTCCCGGGACGGCACAACCGCCCAGCTCCTGCCCCGCTACTACCGACACACCGTCGACGAGGACCTGCGGGCGCGCGCGCCCGAGGACCTGCTCGGCGCGGCGCTGTCGCACCGAGAGCTGGCGCGACGCCGAGCGCCGGGGCGAGCGAGCGTGAGGGTCTTCACCCCCACGGTCGCGGAGAACAAGTGGTCCTGCGGGCACACGGTCGTGCAGACCGTCACCGACGACATGCCCTTCCTCGTCGACTCGGTCACCGCCGCGATCATGGCCGGGGGGCGCACGATCCACCACGTGGTGCACCCGCAGCTCGTCGTGCGGCGCGACGCCGTGGGCGAGCTCGTCGAGGTGCTGGACGTCGACCCCGAGGACGCGCCAACGGGCGAGTTCGGCATCCACGTCGAGTCGTGGATGCACGTGGAGATCGACCGTGAGTCCGACGCGCCCGACCTGCGGGAGGTCCAGGAGCGGCTCGAGCAGGTGCTCGGGGACGTGCGCGAGTCGGTCGAGGACTGGTCCAAGATGCGTGACCGGGCTCGTCAGACCGCGGACGCCTTGCGCGAGGACCCGCCCGGTCCGGTGAGCGACGGCGAGGTCGACCAGGCGGTCCGGCTGCTCGACTGGCTCGCCGCGGACAACTTCACCTTCGTCGGGTGCCGCGACTACGCCCTGCAGGAGGACGGCGATGACTTGTCGCTGCACGCCGTGCCGGGCACCGGGCTCGGGATCCTGCGCTACGACGAGCGGCAGGCCTCGGTCCCGCACCTCGTCGGCGCCGTGCGTGACAAGGCCCGCGAGCCGCACCTGCTCATCCTGACCAAGGCCAACTCGCGCTCCACCGTGCACCGCTCCGGCTACCTCGACTACATCGGGGTCAAGACCTTCGACGCCGACGGCGTGGTGACGGGGGAGCGCCGCTTCCTGGGGCTGTTCACGTCGGGGGCCTACACCGAGTCGGTGATGCGGGTGCCCGTCGCGAGCGACAAGGTCCGCGAGGCGCTGCGCCTGTCCGGCTACGCCCCGGAGAGCCACGACGGCCGCGACCTCGTCAGCGTGCTGCAGACCTTCCCCCGGGACGAGATCTTCCAGTCCGAGCCGACCGAGCTCGCCGAGACCGCGAAGTCCATCATCCACGCCAAGGTGCGCCGCCAGCTGCGGGTGTTCCTGCGCAAGGACGTCTACGGCCGCTTCACCTCCTGCCTCGTCTACCTCCCGCGCGACCGCTACAACACGACGGCCCGCCTGCGGATCGAGGCGCTGCTGCGCGACACCTTCGGCAGCGACCAGATCGACTACACCACCCGCGTCAACGAGTCGACGCTGGCCCGCCTGCACTTCGTCGTGCGCGTGCCGCGAGGCGTCTCCCTGCCCGACGTCGACCGAGAAGCCTTGGAGCGCAAGATGATGGAGATCACCCGGGCCTGGGGCGACGACCTCGCCGAGGCCGTCACCCAGGAGCACGGCGAGGAGGACGCGGCCCGGATCCTGAAGTCCTATGGCCAGGCCTTCTCCGAGTCCTACAAGGAGGAGTTCTCCGCCCGCGTCGCCGTCGTCGACCTGGACCACCTGGACTCCGTGCCCGGCGACGGCCTGGGCCTCAACCTCTACCACTCCCTCGGGGCGCCGGGCGACGAGCGCCGGATGAAGGTTTACACCGAGCAGGAGCTCTCGCTGTCGCGACTGCTGCCGATCTTCACCCACCTCGGGGTCGAGGTCACCGACGAGCGGCCCTACACCGTGGACCGCGCCGGTCGTGCGCCCGCCTTCGTCTACGACTTCGGGCTCAAGGCCGACTCCGCCGGCGTGTGGGAGGACCACGGCGGTGACGTGCGTCAGCACGTCCAGGAGGTCTTTGCCCAGGCCTGGTCCGGCGAGATCGAGTCGGACTCGCTCAACGCGCTGGTGCTGCGCGCCGGCCTCACGTCCCGCCAGGTCGTGATCCTGCGCTCGATCGCCAAGTACCTCCGCCAGGCCGGCACCACCTTCACGGCGGGCTACATCGAGTCCGTCCTCACCGGCAACCCCGAGATCAGCCGCATGCTCGTCGAGCTGTTCGAGACGCGCTTCGCCGTCGGCACCTACGCCGACGACGAGCGAGGGATCCAGGAGCGGCACGGCGCCGAGCAGGCCGTGGCCGACCGCATCACCGACGCGCTCGAGGAGGTCGCGTCGCTGGACGCCGACCGGATCCTGCGGTCCTTCCTCGGCACGATCCAGGGCGTGCTGCGCACGAACTTCTACCAGCACCAGGACGACGGCACGCCCAAGACCTACCTGTCGATGAAGCTCGACCCCCACGCCGTCCCCGGCCTCCCGGCCCCGAAGCCGAAGTTCGAGGTCTGGGTCTACAGCCCCCGCGTGGAGGGCGTCCACCTGAGGTTCGGCAACGTCGCGCGCGGTGGCCTGCGCTGGAGCGACCGGCGCGAGGACTTCCGCACCGAGGTCCTCGGGCTGGTCAAGGCGCAGATGGTCAAGAACGCCGTCATCGTCCCCACCGGGTCCAAGGGCGGCTTCTTCGCCAAGCAGCTGCCCGACCCGGCGGCCGATCGTGACGCCTGGCTGGCCGAGGGGATCGCGGCATACAAGCTGTTCATCTCCGGGCTGCTGGACCTCACCGACAACCGGGTGGGTCAGGAGATCGTGCCGCCGCGCGACGTCGTCCGGCACGACCCCGACGACCCCTACCTCGTGGTCGCGGCGGACAAGGGCACGGCGAGCTTCAGCGACACCGCCAACGGCGTGGCCCAGTCCTACGGCTTCTGGCTGGACGACGCGTTCGCCTCGGGCGGCTCGGCGGGCTACGACCACAAGGGCATGGGCATCACCGCCCGCGGTGCCTGGGAGTCGGTCAAGCGCCACTTCCGCGAGCTCGGCCTGGACACCCAGACCGAGGACTTCACGGTCGTCGGCGTCGGCGACATGAGCGGCGACGTCTTCGGCAACGGCATGCTCCTGTCGGAGCACATCCGCCTGGTCGCGGCCTTCGACCACCGGCACATCTTCGTGGACCCCTCGCCGGTGGCCGACAGCTCGTATGCCGAGCGCCGGCGCCTGTTCGACCTGCCGCGATCCTCGTGGGCGGACTACGACGCCTCGCTGATCAGCGAGGGCGGCGGCATCTTCCCCCGGTCCGCCAAGTCCGTGCCGGTCTCGCCGCAGCTGGCCGAGGCGCTCGGGATCGCCGACGCGCCCGCGTCGATGACCCCGGCCGAGCTGATGCGGGCGATCCTGCAGGCGCCGGTCGACCTCGTGTGGAACGGCGGCATCGGCACCTACATCAAGGCGTCGACCGAGGTGCACGCCCAGGTCGGTGACCGCGCCAACGACGCGATCCGCGTCGACGGCCGCGACCTGCGCTGCCGGGTCGTCGGCGAGGGCGGCAACCTCGGCGCGACCCAGCTCGGCCGCATCGAGGCCGCCAAGGCCGGCATCCACGTCAACACCGACGCGGTCGACAACTCGGCGGGCGTGGACACCTCGGACCACGAGGTCAACATCAAGATCCTGCTCACCGGCCTGATGAAGGACGGCGACCTCACCCTCAAGCAGCGCAACGAGCTGCTGGCGTCCATGACCGACGAGGTCGCCTACCAGGTGCTCCGCGACAACTACGAGCAGAACGTCCTGCTCGGCAACGCGCGCTACCAGGAGCACGCGATGCTCCCCACGCACCGGCGGCTCATCGCCTGGCTGGAGGAGCGCGGCGAGCTCGACCGCACGCTGGAGTTCCTGCCCGGGGACGCCGAGCTGGACGAGCGCGGCGAGGCCGGCCACGGCCTGACCTCGCCCGAGGCCTCCGTCCTGATGGCCTACGCCAAGCTGGCGCTCAAGGCGGACCTGCAGTCGAGCGGCCTGGCCGACGAGCCGTTCTTCACCCGGACGCTCGCCGAGTACTTCCCGGAGCCGGTGCGGGGACGCTATGCCGAGGAGCTGCAGCAGCACCCGCTGCGACGCGAGATCATCGTCAACTCGGTGGTGAACTCCCTGGTCAACCGCGGCGGCATCACCTTCGCGTTCCGCGCGGTGGAGGAGACGGCGGCCAGCCCCGAGCAGATCACCAAGGCCTTCGTCGTGGCCCGCGAGGTGTTCGGCCTGCGGGACTTCGTCGAGCAGGTCGAGGCGCTGGACACCAAGGTCCCCACCGACACGCAGACGTGGATGTATCTCGAGTTCCGTCGCCTGCTGGACCGCGCCACCCGGTGGTTCCTGCAGAACCGCCCGGCCAACCTCGACGTCGAGGCCGAGATCGAGCGGTTCGCCGACACGGTGCGGCGCGTGCAGCCCCAGGTGGCGGGCCTGCTCCAGGGCAGCGAGCACGAGCGGCTGCGCGAGCAGGCCGACCGGCTCGTCGACCAGGGCGTGCCGGAGGAGCTCGCGGTGCGGGCCGCCGGGCTGCTCGACCTCTACTCCGTCCTCGACATCGTCGAGATCGCCCGTGAGACCGAGCGCCCCGGCGACGCCGTGGCCCGGCTCTACTTCCTGCTCTCGGAGCACTTCGGCGTCGACAGCCTGCTGACGCGGGTCTCGGCCCTCCCTCGCGAGGACCGGTGGGACGCCCTGGCCCGCGGCTCGATGCGGGACGACCTGTATGCCGCCCTCGGCGCCCTCACGATGGCGGTGCTGGGATCGGCCGGGGACCTGCAGGACCCCGGCGAGCAGATCGAGCGGTGGGAGCAGCTCCACGCCGACCAGCTGGGTCGCGCGCAGACGTCGCTCACCGGCATCGCGCGGATCGAGCGTCCCGGGATCGCGCCGCTCTCGGTGGCGCTGCGCACGCTGCGCAGCGTGATCCGCAGCGGAGCGGCGGACTGACGGCGACCCCGCTCGCGGCGGGCCCCGGCATACGGCTCGCAAGGGTCGTGCGCCGGGGCTCGCCTCCGGTCACCTAGGGTGAGGACGTGGCGACCCTCACCGACATCCTGCGTGCCGAGACCGACCTGGACGACGTCGACCTCAACTGGCTCCGCCTGCTGGTGGGCGACTGGCAGATCATCTCGGACCTAACCTTCGCCGACCTGGTGCTGTGGGTGCCGACGCGGTCGGGGGAGTGGCTGGTCGTGGCGCACGCGCGCCCGACGACCGGGCGCATGGTGTTTGCCGAGGACATCGTGGGGACGCGCACCCCGCGCAGCCGCCGACCGCTCCTCAACGAGTCGTTCGCATCCAGGCGGACCGTTCGCGACCAGGACCCGGGCTGGATCGACGACGACGGGATCCGGCAGGACGCCGTCCCGGTCGTGCACAACGGCCGGGCGGTCGCGGTGATGAGCCGCTGCACCAATCCCGCCTACCTGCGGGTGCCGAGCCGGCTCGAGCTGACCTACATGTCCACCGGCGACGCCATGTGCCGGATGATCGCGTCGGGCGCGTTCCCCAGCAGCGAGGTCCCGACGGGGCAGCGGCGCGGGGCTCCCCGCGTGGGCGACGGCATCGTGCGTCTCGACGTCGACGGCGTCATCACCTATGCCAGCCCCAACGCCATCTCGGGCCTGCACCGCATCGGGCACGTCGGGGCCGTGATCGGGGTGACGCTCGCCGAGATCACGACGGGCGTGCTCCGGGACCACGCACCGGTCGACGAGACCCTCGCCCTGGTCGTGACGGGGCGCGCGCCGTGGAGCACCGAGGTCGAGACCCGCGCCGGCCACGTGACGATGCGCGCGATCCCCCTGGTCGAGCGCGAGCAGCGGGTCGGCGCGGTCATCATCATGCGCGACGTCAGCGAGCTGCGGCGCCGCGAGCGGGAGCTCATGACCAAGGACGCGACGATCCGCGAGATCCACCACCGGGTCAAGAACAACCTGCAGACCGTCGCGGCGGTGCTGCGCCTCCAGGCCCGTCGGATGCCGTCAGAGGACGCTCGCGTGGCCCTGCAGGAGGCGGTGCGGCGGGTGGGCACGATCGCGCTGGTGCACCAGACCCTCAGCCAGGCGCTGGACGAGACCGTGGACTTCGACGACATCGTCCGGCGGTCCAGCAGCTCGGTCGTCGAGGTGGCACGCACGGAGGAGCCCGTGCGCACGCAGCTCGTCGGGTCGTTCGGGCGGCTGCGGGCCGAGGATGCCACGTCGTTGTCGATGGTGATGGCCGAGCTCGTGTCCAACGCCGTCGAGCACGGCCTGGCCTCGACCGGTGGCGAGCTCGTCATCGAGGCGCGCCGCGACGCCGACCCGAACGACCCGTCGGACGACGCGGGGGAGCTGCTGACGGTGACCGTCTCCGACGACGGGGTCGGGCTGCCGGAGGGCTTCACGCCGCAAGGGGACAGCCTGGGCACCCAGATCGTGTCGAGCCTGGTCCAGGACCTGCGGGGTCACATCCGCTGGGAGCGCCGCGAACCCCGCGGGACGACCGTGACGTTCACCGCCAAGCTGCGTCCCGAGGGCAAGCCGACCGACGACCTGGTCTGACCGCCGTCGCGTGGGGTCGGGGGCGTGCGGGTCGGCGCTGCGAGCGCTGAGCAGCCACGGTGCGGGGCTCGAGAGCGTGCCAGGTCCGCGCTGCGAGCGCTGACGCGGCACGGGACCCCATCACGGTTGTGGGCGCACGACGACGGCGCCGCCACCCGGGGGTGGCGACGCCGTCGTTGGTGTGATGTGCCTGCGGGAGTCAGCTCGCGCGGCGGGCCCGGGCGTTGCGGCGCTTGAGAGCGCGTCGCTCGTCCTCGGACATGCCGCCCCAGACGCCGGCATCCTGACCGGACTCGATGGCCCACTTGAGGCAGGTGTCCATGACCGGGCACCGTCGGCACACGGCCTTGGCCTCCTCGATCTGCATGATTGCCGGGCCCGTGTTGCCGATCGGGAAGAAGAGCTCAGGGTCCTCCTCAAGGCAGGCCGCGCGGTCGCGCCAGTCCATCTTGATCATGCTCCTTGCATTGACGATGCGGCCTGGGTGCGTGAGGGCATCCAGGGTTCCGTACCCTTGTGGGGTGTGGGAGATGTTGGGTCCAACGATGGACATGCCCAGCGTGTTCCGCCCCGCTCTCGTCCACCATCACATCTGCCGCATCTGTGGCACAAGGGGTGGGCGTCAGAAGCTGTCGCCTACGCTTGTGGGTACCGTTTGATCGAGCAAAGCTCGTCGCACGCCGACTAGCAACCTTAGTAAGAACATGCCTCGTTGACTAGAGGCTGGGACGAATTCAGGGCCGATCGTGCGATCGGACCTGACCTTTGGTCACGATTGAAGAGGATTGGTCACGTTGAGTAGCAGCAAACCAGCGCGAGGCGCGGCCACGAGCGCCGGGGCCGCACTCTGGTCGGCCCTCGTCCTGGCGATCCAGGCGGTCGTGGCCGTGGTGGCCGCGGGCTACTGGGCAGTGCAGATCGGGTCCGGTGGCACCGACGAGGTGGCGCGGAGCGTGGTCGAGCTCGTGCTGTTCCTCCTGGCCGCGGCGGGCTTCGTGGCGCTGGCGCGGGGACTGTGGCGCGGGAGCAGGTGGCCGCGCACCCCGACGGTGCTGTGGCACGTGCTGCTCGTGCCGGTGGGGATCAGCCTGTGGCAGAGCGGCGAGGTCGTGCTGGCCGCGCTGGTGCTGCTGGGCGTCACCGTGGCGATCGCCGGGATCGTGCTCTCCCGTCCCCACGGCTCGGGCGTCGACGCCTGAGGCGGCGACCCCGACCTCGACCCCCGCGCCGACCCGGACCCCGAGCCGGCGTCGGCCCCCTGCCTGCGTCTCCGAGGCGAGCACCAGCCGTATGACGGTCCGCCGGCGTCAGGCGCCGGCGACGGCCCAGCCCAGGGTGGCGGCCAGCACCCCACCGAGCACGTTGCCGCCGAGGTAGGTACCGAGCAACGTCCACTCCCGGCGGTGCACGAGCTCGGCGCACCCGACGGCCAGCGGCGACCAGCTGCCGAGGCTGCCGGCGAAGCCCATCCCGACGAGGGCATAGAGCGGCTGCGCGAGGCCGCCGGCGACGAACCAGTGCAGCATCATGCCGATGAGCAGCGACGCCGTGACGTTGACCGCGGTCGTCGCGACGGCGCCGCGGGGGAGGTCCTCTCGGGATGGGGCGCGCAGCGCGACGGCATACCGGACCATGGAGCCGAGCCCGGCCCCGACGGCGAGGCACAGGGTGTCGACGAGCCTCATCGGCGCCACCTCGGACGGGCGGCGCGGACGGGCGAGGTGTGCTCGCGCGGGTCGCGGGACTGGACGGGGTGGGTGCCGGTGGAGGCCTGCCGGCGCACGGCCGAGCGTGGCCCCCCGGAACCGCCCGGACGGTCGGAGCGGTCGGGGCGCTCGATCAGCCTCATCGCGAGGTGCAGGCCTGCGACGGCGGCGGCGACGCCGACCAGGACGGTGGCGAGGAGGTAGACGACGGCGGTCGCGAGTCGCTGCGGGGCGAGCAGGATGACCTGGCCGGTGAACAGGCCGAAGGTCGTGAAGGACGCGAGCGCCCCGGTGAGAAAGGCGAGTGACCACAGGGGTCCGCGGCGCAGCAGGTAGGGCGTGAGGAAGCCGGCCAGCCCGCAGCCGATCGCCTGGGTGAGCAGGAGCGAGGTGGGGAAGTGGCCCGCGTCGTAGGGGACGAGCTCGCTGATGCCTGCTCGCAGGAGCGCTCCGCCGATCCCGCCCGCGGCGACCACGGCGAAGCGCGTCGTCGGGCTCAGGCGGGTGGTCACCCGTCGATTGTGCCCTGTCCCTGCAGGCGGTGGGTCAGCGCGACCTGCACGACGAGGGTGCGGCCACGATCGACCAGGACGCCGCGACCAGGTGGGGGTCCGTGCAGGCGGGGGAGGGCGACGCCGAGGAGGTCGCCGTCGGAGGCGTGGCGTGGCTGCAGGACGATGCCGGTGGCGGCGCGGCGGAGCTCCGTGGCGAGGCCGCGGTAGGTCGCAGCGAGGTGCTGGGTGGTGCCCGCGGCGACGACGGCGGCCCCACCGGGGTGGCTGACGGCGTGCCGCGCGAGCTCGACCAGGACCTGCTCGACGGGGCTGTCCAGCAGGCGCTCGACATCGTCGACGAGGACCAGCGTCGCGGGCTGCTGGGCGAGGTGCCGGCGCAGCGCTTCGTCGTCGCTCGGGCCCAGGACGCTGGCTGCGGAGCCCGAGACGGCCCACGCGGCCACCGGAGAGGGGCCGACAGCGATGACGAGCACCTGCTCGGTCGGCCGCCCGGATGCCTGCGCCAGGGTGATCAGGGTGGTGCTGCGTCCGCTGCCCGGTGGGCCGCACACGGTGACGACCGGCCGGAGGGCCAGGTCCAGCGCGACGGGGGTGGCGGTGTCCCCGCCGAGCCCGAAGGCGCGCGGATCTGCTTGCCGCAGAGCGTCGTCGGTGACCATGGCCGGCAGCGGTCGCAGGGCCAGCGGTGGTCGCCGACGGGCCGGCACCAGGTCACGGGCGAGCTGCCGCACGTCGTTCGGCTCGGTGAGGACGACCTGGACCTCGGCGTGGTCCGTGGCCCGGATGCCGCGCCCGGGAGGCTGGTGGTCCGGGCGGGCCGAGGCCGGGACGCCGCACAGGGCCAGGTCCGTCGCGTCGGCGAGCCGCAGCAGCAGACGCTCTCCCAGGTGGGTCGCGATCGACGAGGTCAGCAACGAGCGATCACCGGCGAGCACCACGACGAGGCCGTGCCCGGGCCCGTCGCGCAGGAGGCCGGTCAGGGCGTCCTGCAGGGCGGCACCGGTGAGAGGGTCCGCGCCGGCGAGGACGGCGTCCCACCGATCGACGAGGACCAGGACGGTCGGGTGCGCGTCGTCGGAGGCAACCTCGGAGGGCACGGTGGGGTGCAGCCCGGCGGCGAGCAGCTGCAGGAGACGCAGGACGCGACCCGGGTCGGCACGCGTCACGCGAGTGCCGCAGTGGGGCAGGGTCTCGAGGTCGCCGAGCCCGCCGTCTCCGTCGACGACGTGCAGGTGCAGCTGGTCTGCGGTGTGTCGCGAGACCGCCTCGACCGCGACGCTCCGCAGCAGGCTCGTGCGGCCGGTCCGGTGGGTCCCGACCACGGCGAGGTGACGACCGGCCTGCAGGTCGTAGTGCCAGACCGCTTGCTGCTGCTCGTGCGGGAGGTCCACCAGGCCCAGGGGCAGGGCGCCGTGGCCGTCGCTCGGGCCGGGGTCGGGCGGGAGGTCGGCGGGGTGGACGAGATCAGGCAACGGCGCGAGCCAGGGACTGGCCGGTCGGGACCGTCCCACGGCCGCCTCGCAGGTGGCGCGAACGAGGGCCGCGAGCTGGGTGTCTGGTCCGTTCCGGGCGGAGGACACGCGTCGCCCGTCCTCGAGCTCCACCGTTACGTCGCCGGTCGTGACGAGGGCCGGTGCTCCGGCCCACGCGGTCTGGAAGGCTCGAAGGCTTCCGTCGCCGGTCCGCCAGAGCGCGCGACCGGCCAGCCGGTCGCTGATCCGGGCCGCGTCGGGTGCCTCGATGACGTCCTCGGAGTCGGCGCGGTCACGCATGCGCAGGGCGATGCGAGCGTTGACGTTGGCACGGATGTCGGGCGTGACGACACCTGCCGGTCGCTGCGTCGCGAGCACGAGGTGGACGCCCAGGGAGCGACCGATCGTGGCGACGGTGAGCAGCCCCGGCACGAAGTCCGGGAGCTCCTGCGCCAGGACCCGGAACTCGTCGACGACGATCACCAGCCGGGGCACGAGCGGGTCGCCGGGCCGGCGGACCCGCTGGTAGGCCTCCAGGTCGACCGCGCCGGCAGCACGCAGGGCACGCTCGCGGCGGGTCAGCTCGGCGCGCAGCGAGGTGAGGGCTCGACGGGCGAGGTGGGGGTCGAGGTCCGTGACGAGTCCTGTGGTGTGCGGCAGGGCGGCGCACTCGGCGAAGGCCGCCCCACCCTTGTAGTCGAGCAGCACGAGGGTGAGCTCGTCCGGCGGCAGCGCGAGAGCCAGCCCCGCGACGAGGGTCTGCAGCAGCTCGGACTTGCCGGCCCCGGTGGTGCCGCCGACGAGCACGTGCGGGCCGTCGGCGGCGAGGTCGAGGGTGATCGGGCCGCCTGCCGAGCGGCCGAGCGCTGCGAGGGGGTGCCGGGTGGGCCGGGTCCA
Source organism: Arsenicicoccus bolidensis DSM 15745 (assembly GCF_000426385.1). GTDB lineage: Bacteria > Actinomycetota > Actinomycetes > Actinomycetales > Dermatophilaceae > Arsenicicoccus > Arsenicicoccus bolidensis. The sequence goes on along the minus strand of NZ_AUFG01000016.1, from coordinate 22,074 downwards.
GGCCGCGGCCACGTCGGTCGGGCTGTCCAGCCCGACGGGGCTGACGTCGGCCAGGGTCACCAGGTCGGGGGTGATGGCCGCCGCGCCCGAGGTGGACGCCCGCAAGGGCGCGAGCGCTCGCGCCAGCTCCCACGACACGTTGGGTCCGACCGCGTCGGGGACGGCGCCCGAGACCAGACCTCCGCCCGGCATACCGACTGAGGCCCGGCCATCGGGATCGAGTCGCAACCAGGCCCCGGCCGACGCCGGGAGCCGGTCCGGTTGCTCCGCGACGGTCAGGACCAGCACCGACTCACCTCCCACCCCGGACAGGAGCCGAGCGAGCAGCTCGTCCAGCCCGGCCGAGTCGAGCCCGGCGACCACCACCAGGTGCCGGGGTGATCCAGCCGCGTGCGGGCTGCCGAGGACGTCGTTCCCGAGCAGCTCCTCGATCAGGTCGGAGGCCGCCTGGGTGCCGACGACGGGCACGGGCGTCGTCGGCCGCTGCGAACGGTGCGGCAGCCAGCGGCTCCACTCCCACGACCGGGCCTGGCGGGGCGAGCCGGCCACCACGTCGATGGTCAGCGAATCTGGAGGGCACTCGACGGTGAGGGCGCCCACGACGGCCCGCGCGACGCCGATCGCGCCGGGTCCGCTCAGGCCGATGATGCGGGCCTCCGCCAGGTCCACGTCGACCGGGACGTCGTCCAGGGAGGGCCGGGTCAGGGCGCCGTCCGGCTCGCGGACGGCCGCGCGGGCCGGCAGCCGGGCGCGGCCGAGCCGGACGACCAGCGGCACCGTCGCCCCGGCGGGTCGGGACCACAGCCCGGGCGCCTCGAGCCGGGCGGTCATCAGGACCGCCGCCGGATCCCGCGACGCCTGCTCGCGTCTCACGCGTTCGTCAGCCAGGACCTCGGCCAGACGCCGGTCGAGGTCCGCACCGGCGGCCCGGTGGTCCTCGCGCTCGGCTCGAGCCCGACGACCCCGGGCCGAACGGTCCGTGAGATAGGTGCCGAGCACCATCACCGGGCCCAGCAGGCCGAAGAGCAGGAGGTAGGGCGAGTGCATCACCCAGGCGAGCACCCCCGAGGCGATCAACGGGAGCAGCAGGGTCAACCACGGAAAGCTCCGGCCCTCTGCCCCGGCGGGGGGCCTGGGACGTTCCAGGACGACGTCCTCGGGACGCGGCACGACCGTCGGGAGCGGGTGGACGACGAGGTGGCCCTCCCCGTCAGGCTCGGCACGCTGACGGCGGGCGCTGCGACGGACCGACACGACGGAGCTCCCGAGGCGCACCCGGGTGCCCACCGTCAGGGCCACCGACCCCTCGACCGCCTCCCCGTCGACGTGAGACCCGTTGGTCGAGCCGCAGTCCGTCAGGAGCACGCCGTCGTCGTCCACCGAGACGACGGCATGACGGCGGGACAGCTCCGGGTCGTCGAGGGTGATGTCGGACGTCGGGTCGCGGCCGACGACGTGCGGTCCTGCGGGCAGCGGCACCACGCGCCCGGCATCCGGCCCGCCCACGGTGACGAGGTGCAACGCCGACGGCGGTCTCGCGGGGGCGGACGCGTCCCCGACGTCGGGCCGGTCGCTCACCCGGGCTCCCCGCACCAGGGGCGGCCGACCCACCACGGCGCCGTCCGGGATCACGGCGGGGCCGAGGCGCCATACGGTCCCTGGGTCGCCTCCGACGGCCGTCGCCAGGAGCGGCCGCACCGTCGACCAGGGCGTGCCTGGCGGGGCCGTGACGGCCACGACCGACTCCACCCCGGCCGACTGCACCCTCAGCTCCACTCGCACTGCGTCCTCCTCCCGCGTCGGGCCCACTGTGCAGGCCGCCACCGACAGGCCCTGGGCGTCATCCACAGGACCGGAGGAACGGTGACGCGCACTCCGTGACATCCACAGCCATTCAGGTGGACGGAGCCTGTGACGCCCGGAATCTCCCTAGATTCGAGGGACCCGGAGCAAGGAGCCATGGTGCAGACGAGCACGACCCTCGAGGCAGAGGTCAGGGACGCGATCAGGCGCGACGGCGTCGACCCCGTGGCCGATCGCGCCCGCGTGACCGCTCTCGTCGCCCGGGCCATCGACGACTACGAGGAGCGGGCGATCGCCGCCGGGCTGCCGCCGCTCGAGGACGTCGACCTCACCGCCAAGCGCATCGTGGACGAGGTGGCCGGGTTCGGTCCGCTGCAGCCGTACTTCGACGACCCTCTGGTGGAGGAGATCTGGATCAACGAGCCGGGCAAGGTGTTCGTCGCCCGGGACGGGGTGAGCGAGCTGACCCCGACGATCCTCACCGCCGACGGCGTCCGCGACCTCGTGGAGCGCATGCTCAAGTCCTCCGGGCGACGTGTGGACCTCTCGTCCCCGTTCGTCGACGCGTCCCTGCCGGACGGCTCGCGCCTGCACGTCGTGATCCCCGACGTGTCCCGCGAGCACTGGCAGGTCAACGTCCGCCGGTTCGTGGCCAAGGCGACCCACCTGGACGACCTCGTGCGGCTGGGCACCCTGACCCGGCACGCGGCCGACTTCCTGGCCGCCGCGGTCGCCTCCGGGCTCAACGTCCTGGTCAGTGGCGGCACCCAGGCCGGCAAGACCACCATGCTCAACTGCCTGGCCTCGGCGATCCCGCCGCGGGAGCGGGTGGTCAGCTGCGAGGAGGTGTTCGAGCTCCAGCTGCCGCTCCGCGACGTGGCGGCCATGCAGTGCCGCCAGTCCTCGCTGGAGGGCACCGGCGAGATCCCGCTGCGGCGTCTCGTCAAGGAGGCCCTGCGCATGCGGCCCTCGCGGATCGTCGTGGGGGAGGTCCGCCAGGCCGAGAGCCTCGACCTGCTGATCGCCCTCAACAGCGGCCTGCCCGGCATGGCGACCATCCACGCCAACTCCGCCCGCGAGGCCATCACCAAGATGTGCACCCTGCCGCTGCTGGCCGGGGAGAACGTCGGCTCCCGCTTCGTCGTCCCCACCGTCGCCGGCAGCATCGACGTCGTCGTGCAGGTCGCCCTGGAGCGTGACGGGACGCGGCGGGTGCGCGAGATCGTCGCCGTGCCCGGCCGGGTCGAGGACGACGTCATCGAGGTCGCCGACCTGTTCACCCGGCGCGGTGACGAGCTCGTGCGCAGCGACGGGTTCCCGCCCCACCTGGACCGGTTCGAGCGGGCGGGGCACGACGTCACCGCCATCCTCGGAGCACCGCGATCATGAGCGGCCTCGCGGTGGGGCTCCTCCTCGGCCTCGGGCTGTTCTGCATCTGGTGGTCCTGCTGGGTGCCGTCCGAGGACCGGGTCGAGCAGGTGCGTGGGCCTCGGCTGGCCCGCCTGGGCGACGAGCTGGTGCAGGCCGACCTGCGCTCGGTGACACCTGCCCAGGTCGTGACGGGCTGCGCCCTCCTCGGCCTCATCACCTTCGTGGCGTCCTGGGCGACCACGGGCGTGGTCCCCGTCGCCGTGTGCTTCGCGGTGATCGCCGGCTACGCCCCGCTGGCGGTGGTCCGCGGGCGGGCACGCCGGCACCGCATGCTCCTGCGCGACCTGTGGCCGGACGCCGTCGACAACATCGCTTCGGGCGTGCGCGCGGGGCTGGCGCTGCCCGAGGCCCTGGCTCAGCTGGCGGTCCGCGGCCCGGAGCCGCTGCGGCCGGCGTTCGCGGCGTTCGCCGACGACTACCGCGTGACCGGACGGTTCGGCGACTGCCTGGACCGCCTCAAGGCACAGCTCGCGGATCCGGTCGGTGACCGGCTGGTCGAGTCGATGCGGCTCGCCCGTGAGGTCGGCGGCAGCGACCTGGGGCGCCTGCTGCGGACTCTCTCTTCGTTCCTGCGCGAGGACGCCCGCACCCGCGCCGAGATGGAGACCCGCCAGAGCTGGACCGTCAACGCGGCCCGGCTCGCCGTGGCCGCACCCTGGGTCGTCCTGGCCACGATGGCCACCCGCCCTGCGTCGCTGCAGCCCTTCGGCACCCCGCTCGGGGCCGTCGTCCTGGCCTCCGGCGCCGTCGTCACGGTGATCGCCTACCAGCTGATGATGCGCATCGGGCGCCTCCCCGAGGAGCGGAGGGTGCTGCGATGAGCTGGTTGGCCGACTGGTCGTGGGCCGGCGCCGCCCTCGGGCTCACCTGGGCCACGGGTGTCCTGCTCGTATGGCGCCGCCTCCCCGCACGGCGCCGACCCACGATCGACGACCGGGTGGCGCCATACCTGCAGGACGTGGCGCTCCCACCCCCTGCGGTGGGCCGAGAGCTCGACGACCGTGGGTTGCTGGCACTCCTGCAGCCCTGGCTCGTGCGCGCCGGGGCCTGGCTGGACCTCGCGCTCGGCGGGCAGGAGTCGGTGCGGCGACGGCTGCAGCGCTCCGGCCAGGTGCCCGACGTCGAGGGCTTTCGCGCCCAGCAGGTGCTGTGGGGCGCCGGGGGAGCCGTCCTGGGCGCGGTCGGGGCCACCGTCGCCGTCTCTCGCGACCGGGGCGCGTTGGTGCCGGCCGTGGTGCTCGTCGTCGTGGCGACCGCGGCCGGGGTCGTCCTGCGCGACCACCTGCTCAGCCGCGCCGTCCGCAGCCGTGAGGAACGCATCCTGCAGGAGTTCCCTACGGTCGCAGAGCTGCTCGCCCTGTCCGTGAGCGCGGGGGAGGGTGCCTCCGGCGCCCTGGACCGCGTCTGCCGGCTCTCCGGCGGGGACCTCGCCGAGGAGCTGCGCCACTGCCTCGCCGACGCCCGCGCGGGGTCGTCGCTGCCCGCCGCCCTGCAGTCCCTGGCCGACCGCACCGGGCTCCCGGGCCTCGCCCGCTTCGTCGACGGCATCGTCATCGCCGTCGAGCGCGGCACCCCGCTCGCCGATGTCATGCGCTCGCAGGCGCAGGACGTGCGCGAGCAGGGCCGTCGCGCCGTCATGGAGGAGGGCGGCCGGCGCGAGATCGCCATGATGACGCCCGTCGTCTTCCTCATCCTGCCGGTGACCGTGCTCTTCGCGGTCTTCCCCGGTCTCCAGCTCCTGACCCTCACCGTCTGACCCATCCACACCCTCACGGAGGACGACATGCACCACCTCACCGACGCCGGGCTCGCCCTGCTGACCCGGACCACCGCCACCCTGCACGTCCTCGGTGCGCGGCTGCACGACGACCGTGACCGCGAGCGGGGCGACGTGCCCGGCTGGGTCATGATCACGCTGATGACGGCGGGTCTGGTCGCGGCCCTCGCGCTCGTGGCCAAGCCCGCCCTGACGGGGTTGTTCGAGAAGGCCATGGCCACCATCGGCGGCTGACCGGTGACCCCTGCCCTCCTGCGGGTCGCCGAGCGCGACCACCCCGAGCGCGACCACCCCGTGCGCGACGACCCCGAGCGCGGCTCGGCCGTGGCGGAGTACGCCATGGTCACCGTCCTGCTCATGGTCCTCGTGCTCGGCGTGGTCCAGGTCGCCGTCGCGCTGCACGTGCGCAACACCCTCGTGCAGTGCGCGGTCGAGGGCGCCCGCTACGGCGCCCGCGCGGACGTGGATCCCGGGGCGGCGGTCGGACGGGCGCAGGAGCTCGTGCGGGGGTTCACCACGGACCGCTACGCCCAGGACGTCTCGTCCCGCGTCACCTCCTCCGGTGGTGCCGAGGTCGTCGAGGTGACGATCCGGGCGCCGCTGCCGGTCATCGGCACCCTGGGGCCGGCCGGGCAGCTGACCGTGTCGGGACGGGCCTATCGGGAAGGGCAGGAACCGTCGTGACCTCGCTCGACCGGCCGCAGCAGCACAACCGGCCGAGCCGGCTGCCGGGGCTGCGCCGCCGTCTCGGCCGGGACGTGCGCGAGCAGGGCGACCGCGGGTCGGCGAGCCTGGAGCTGATCGGCGTCTCGGTGCTCCTGCTCGTCCCGCTCTTCTACCTCGTCATGACCCTGGCCCAGCTCCAGGCCGGTGCGTATGCCGTGTCCGGGGCCGCCCGCGACGCGGGCCGCGTGTTCGCCGAGTCCCGCGACGTGGACGCCGCGCAGGGACGGGCGCAGGCGGCGGCGCGCATCATCTTCGAGGACTACGGCTTCGCGGCCGGAGAGGTCCAGGTCGCGTGCCTGGACGATCCCTGCCTCGGGCCGGACGCCCGGGTGCGGGCGACCACGACGCTGCGCGTCCCGCTGCCGCTGGTGCCTGACTTCGTGCGGGGCGTGGTGCCGTCGGAGGTCGTGGTGCACGGTGAGCACCTGGCGACCGTCGAGCGTTTCCGGGGCGAGTCGTGAGGTGGTCCGCGCCCGGGGCGACCGGTGCTCGTGAGAACGCCTCCAGCCCGGGCGTGGGCACCGACGAGGAGGACCGCGGGTCGATCTCGCTGCTGTCCCTCGGGATGATGCTGGTCGCCGCCATGCTCATCGTGGTGGGTGTGGACATCACGGCCGTGCAGCTGGCCCGCACCCAGCTGTGGGACGCCGCGGACTCGGCTGCGCTGGACGCGGCCGACCGCATCGACGAGGACCGCGTCTACACCCAGGGCCTGCCCTCGATGGTCCCCGTCACGAGCGCGGGCGTCGCCGAGGTCGCCGGTGAGCACCTGTCGGCGGAGCGGCGACCCCACCTGGTGCGGTCCTGGTCGTTGGGTGGGCGGACGGGCAGCCCGGACGGGGAGACCGCGGTGGTCGAGGTGACCGGTCACGTGGACCTGCCGATCGTCGGCAGCGTGGTCGAGGCCTTCGGCGGGGGAGTGGACGTGACCGTCGTGTCCCGCGCTCGCTCGGCGGTGCGCTGACCTGCGGTCAGGCGGTCGCGAGCTCCCGCGTTCGCGGCCCGAAGAAGGCGAGGACCAGCGCTCCGACGAACCAGGTGGCGGCGATGAAGAAGAACACCGAGCGATAGCCGGACGAGGTGTAGATCGAGGTGATGACCAACGGGCCCGCGGCGTTCGACAGTCGACCGAGTCCGTAGCTGAATCCCGTCCCGAGCGAGCGGGCGTCGGTGTCGAACAGCTCGGGCGAGTAGGCGTAGGCCAGGGACGTGTAGCCGCGCTCGAAGAGGTTGACCAGGAACCCGAAGGCCACGATCAGGACCGGCGTGAACATCAGGCCGTAGAAGAGGCCGCTCACCCCGATGATCACGAGCTCGGGCGGCCCTCACGGTGACACGCGCAGCCCGGCCGTCTCGGGCCATTCCACCTCACGGAATCCACGGATGGGCCTGGCCGCAGACTCAGTGCCCAGCGTCGCGCCGGCCGTGCGCCTGGTCGTGCCCACTGGCCGTATGCCGGCGCCCGCCGTCAGGATCCGACGACGGCGGCGACCGCGGCGGCGGCCTCGTCGATGATCTCCTGCATCGCCCGCGTCGCCGCGAGCGCGTCGCCGGACTGGATCGACTGGGCGACGTCGCCGTGCAGGCGGATCGCCTCGGGGTTGGGGTCGACGGGCATCAGGTCGTGGTGGGTGCGCCCGGCGAGGACCTCGGCGACCACGCCGTCCAGTGCCGCGAGCATCTCGTTGCCGCTGGCCCGCAGCAAGGTGGTGTGGAAGACGACGTCCGCCTCGAGATAGGCCTCGAGGTCCTGGGCCTTGGCCCAGCGGGCCATCTCCATGACCGAGCCGACCAGCGTGCCCGCCTGCTCGGGGGTCGCGTGCTGCGCCGCGAGGCCGGCCGCGATGGGCTCGATTCCGGCGCGGAGCTGGTTGAGGGAGCGCAGCTGCTCGGCGCGGTCCTGCTCGGTGCCGTCGAGGCGCCACCGGATGATGCGGGGGTCGAAGACCTGCCACGCCGCCCGCGGCTGCACCGTGATCCCCACCCGGCGGCGGGTCGCGATCAGGCCCATGGCCTCCAGGACGCGGGCTGCCTCACGGACGACCGACCGCGAGGTGCCGAAGCTCTCCTCGAGCAGGTCGGCCCGCAGGACCGTGCCCGGCGCGTGCTCCCCGGAGACGATGGAGCGACCGAGGCGCTCCACCACGATGTCGTGCAGGCTGGATCGGGAGGGTGCGGGGGGCATGGCTCGATCGTCCCACACAGTGACGTTTGGCAGCCCATACGGGTCAATCGTCATACATATTTTGCCCAAGGTCTTGAAATCGTCTGCCAAGAGGTTGCATGCTGGTGCTCTCGACGCGCGACGAGGCGTGTCCCCAAGACCTGGAGGCTTCGACGATGAGCTCCTCCGACATCGGCACGGACGGCGCGCGGACCCGCGCCCCACGTGTCGTCGTCATGGGCGTCACCGGCTGCGGCAAGACCACCGCCGGTGCGGCCCTCGCGCAGCGGCTGCGCGTCCCGTTCGCCGACGCGGACGACTTCCACCCCGAGGCCAACGTCACGAAGATGGCGGCCGGCATCCCCCTCGACGACGACGACCGCAGCCCCTGGCTGTTCCGCCTCGCGACCTGGCTGCGCGACCACGAGGAGACCGGTGCCGTCATCGGCTGCTCCGCCCTCAAGGTCAAGTACCGCGACATCCTGCGCAGCGGCGCCCCCGAGCTGACCTTCCTCCACCTGCACGGCGACCGCGAGGTCGTGGCCGCGCGGGTCGCCGGACGCCCGGGTCACTTCATGCCCGCCTCCCTCGTCGACTCGCAGTACGACACGCTCGAGCCGCTCCGCGAGGGCGAGGCGGGCGTGGCGATCGACTTCGCCCTGCCCGTGGACGTCATCATCGACGACTACGTCCGCGCCTTCCCGGCTCAGGCACTGCCCGGCGACCCCGTCGTGCCCGCCGCCTCCTGAGGCACCCGCCCCCGAGGCCCACGCCCACGAGGCGCCCGCCCCCGAGGCCCCCACCACTACGTCATACGGACCGCTCCAGCACCACCCGACCCACCCTCTCGATCGCCCCCGCGACGACGAAGAGCCCTGACAGACAAGGATGTCGCCCAGCATGACCACCACCCTGATCTCCCTGGCCCAGGCCGGGGAAGCAGCCGCCGCGATCCCCGCGGGCCGCCTCATCCCGGCCGCGCTGATCGGCATGGCGCTGATCGTCCTGCTCATCACCAAGTTCAAGATGCACCCCTTCCTCGGCCTGACCATCGGGTCGCTGGCCGTGGCCGCCGTCGCCGGGCTCAACATGAACACCGCCGTCGAGTCCTTCACCAAGGGCTTCGGCTCGACCGCGGCCAGCGTCGGCACCCTGATCGCCCTCGGTGCGATCTTCGGCAAGCTGATGGCCGACTCCGGCGCCGCCGACGAGATCGTCGACACCATCGTCGGCAAGGCCTCCCCGGCCGCGCTGCCGTGGGCGATGGCCGGCGTCGGGGCCCTCATCGGTCTGCCGATGTTCTTCGAGATCGGCCTCGTCCTGCTGATGCCGGTCATCTACCTCGTGGCCCGCCGCTCCGGCCAGTCGCTGATCAGGATCGGCATCCCGACCCTGGCCGGCCTGTCGGTCATGCACGGCTTCGTGCCGCCGCACCCCGGCCCGCTCGCCGCCATCGGCGTCCTCAAGGCCGACCTCGGCCTGACCCTGGCCCTCGGCGTCCTGCTCGCGATCCCCGCCCTGATCGTCGCCGGCCCCGTCTTCGGCACCATCGCCGGCCGCTGGGTCGACGTGCCCGCGCCGGACCTGTTCGAGTCCCGCGAGGACACCACCGGTCGTCGCCCGGGCTTCGGCATCACGCTGTTCACCGTGCTGCTGCCCGTCGTCCTCATGATGGGCAAGGCGCTCGCCGACATCCTGATCAGCGACAAGAAGAACCTGATCCGCGTCAGCCTCGACTTCCTCGGCACCCCGCTGATCGCGCTGCTCATCGCGGCGCTCGTCGCCATGTGGACCTTCTCCCGCGGCGCCGGCTGGACCCGCGCCGAGCTCACCAAGAGCGTCGAGTCCTCGCTGCCCCCCATCGCGGGCATCATCCTGATCGTCGCCGCCGGTGGTGGCTTCAAGCAGGTGCTGGTCGACACCGGCATCGGCAAGCTCCTCGCCGACGGGATGGCGAGCTCCGGCCTGTCCGTGCTGCTCCTCGCCTGGCTCGTCGCCGTGGTCATCCGCCTCGCGACCGGCTCCGCGACCGTCGCCACGGTCACCACCTCCGGCATCGTCGCCCCGCTGGTCGCCGGCATGGGCAGCGGCGAGACCTCGCTGCTGGTCCTCGCGATCGGCTCGGGCTCGCTGTTCTTCTCGCACGTCAACGACGCCGGCTTCTGGCTGGTCAAGGAGTACTTCGGCCTCAAGGTCTCCGAGACCATCAAGACCTGGTCGATCATGGAGACCCTGATCTCCGTGATGGGTCTGCTCTCGGTCCTGGTCGCCTCGCTGTTCGTCTGACCTGCTGACCCGGTCTGCCGCGGCAGGCCATCACGACCCGTGTGGCGTGGCTGTTCCCCTGAGACGGCCACGCCACACGCATGTCGGGGACCGGGGCCGTATGCCGGGCGCCGGCGCCTCGGCGGGAACCGCCTGGGCGCGGGCCGCCCGCCGAGCGGTCACGTCAGCCGGCGCCGCAGGGCCAGCTCCTCGTCGTCGGTCAGGCCGGTGGCGCGGGGCTCACGACGCTGGTTCTCGTGGTCCAGGGCCGCCGCGAGCGTGGCCGCCAGGGGGCGCGTGCGGAGGCCCGCGCGGCGCGCCGCCGTCGAGTCGAGCGTCGCGAACCACCGCCACCCCGGGTCGTCGATCCACAGGGGGAGCGACGAGGGCCCCATCCAGGCGCTGACGCCGGCCTCGCGGAGCGTCTCGGCCGGGACGGGGCGCGCGGCGGCATCGCTGCCGGTCACCGTCCGCGACGCCTCGAGGACGTCCTGCAGGGTCGTGGTCGGCCCGGTCGCGTTGAACACGCCCTGCGTGCGCCGCTCGGCGCAGTCGACGAGCCAGGAGGCGAGATCCTCCACGTCGACGAGGGCCACGGGAAAGGTGAGGTCGGGCGGCACGAGGACGTCGGGACCGGTGGGGTGGGCGAAGCGCCAGGGGTAGTAGCCTGAGCGGCCGGACGTGTCCCCCGCGCCGCCGATGAGACCCGCGCGGACGATCGTCCAGCTGTCGTGGCCCTCGCTCACCGCGCGCTCGCAGGCCACCTTGGCGGGGCCGTACTGGCTCATGTCGGCCATCACGTCACCCTCGAGCGCGTCGAGCAGCTCGGCCTCCTCGCCCTGCTCCGGCTGGTCGAAGCGGGCGTAGACGTTGCCCGTCGACACCAGGACCCAGTGCCGCGCCCGGAGGTCGCGGACGGCCCGGCGGGCCTGGCCCGGCTGGCGCGTGACGTCGACGACCGCGTCCCAGAGGTCCTCACGGAGGGGGACCAGCGCGTCCTCGTGATCGCGATCCGCCCGAACCAGGTGGGCGCCCTCGGCGACGGCGTCGGTGCCGCGGGCGAGGCAGGTCACGTCGTGCCCACGGCCGACGGCCGCTCGAGCGACGGCGCGGCCGAGGAAGGCGGTCCCGCCGAGGATCAGGAGTCTCATCGCCCCAGCATCCCCGATCCCACCCCGGCCGACGACCTGGCGATGGGGGAGCATGGCCGTATGACGCCGCGCCGCCCCACCGCCGAGGCCTGGCACGACGTCCGGCTACCCCTGCGCAGGGTCGAGGCGCGGGTCACCGGCGAGGTGCCGGAGCGCCGCGACGACGTCTGGCCGTTCGACATACCGGCCGTCGCCCAGCTGCTGCGGGAGGGGCTGGACCTGGGTCCGGCCACCGTGCTGGTGGGGGAGAACGGCGCGGGCAAGTCGACGCTGGTCGAGGGGATCGCGATGGCCTACGGCCTCAACCCCGAGGGCGGGTCGACCGGCGCGCAGCACACGACGCGGCCCAGCGAGTCGCCGCTGCACCAGCACCTGCAGCTGGTGCGGCACGCGGGGTCGGCGACGCGGTGGGGGTTCTTCCTGCGGGCCGAGACGATGCACTCCTTCTACACCTACGTCGACGGGATGTTCGGCGAGGACTTCCACGGTCGCTCGCACGGCGAGGGCTTCCTCGACCTGTTCACCGGGCACCGGTTCACCGACAAGTTCGGGCTCTACGTCTTCGACGAGCCGGAGTCTGCGCTGTCGTTCACGAGCCAGCTGCACCTGCTGGCGGTGCTGCTCGGGCTGATGGAGCGCGGCGACAGCCAGGTGCTCCTGGCGACGCACTCGCCGGTCCTCGCCAGCCTGCCCGGGGCGACGCTGCTGCAGCTCGACGAGGACGGCTACCGTCCCGCGGCGTGGGAGGACCTCGACCTCGTCGACCACTACCGCCGATTCCTCGACGGCCCCGAGCGCTACCTGCGTCACCTGCGCTGAGCGGGCGGTTTGCACCCGGGCGGTAGGCTGTTGCTTTGTGGCTGTCGACTTCTCCGAAGAGATCAAGAACCTCCGCGCGACCATGGCGTCGGTGCGCGAGGTGACCAACCTGGACGCGCTGGCGGGTCAGATCGCCGAGCTCGAGAAGCAGGCCAGCGCCCCCGACCTGTGGGACGACCCCGACGCCGCGCAGAAGGTCACGAGCGCCCTGTCCCGCGCCAACACCGAGCGCGACCGGGTCGTCGAGATGGACCAGCGCATCGAGGACCTCGAGGTGCTCGTCGAGATGGCGACCGAGGACGGCGGCGACGCCGACACCCTCGCCGAGTGCGAGCGCGAGCTGGTCTCCATCACCAAGGCCGTCGGCGAGCTCGAGGTCCGCACCCTGCTGTCGGGGGAGTATGACGAGCGCGAGGCCGTCGTCACGATCCGCTCGGGCGCCGGTGGCGTCGACGCGGCCGACTTCGCCGAGATGCTCATGCGGATGTACCTGCGCTGGGCCGAGCGCCACGGCTACCCGACCAAGGTCATGGACACGTCCTACGCCGAGGAGGCGGGCCTGAAGTCCGCGACCTTCGAGGTCAACGTGCCCTATGCCTTCGGCAACCTGTCCGTCGAGGCCGGCACGCACCGCCTCGTGCGGATCAGCCCGTTCGACAACCAGGGACGCCGCCAGACGAGCTTCGCCGCCGTCGAGGTGATCCCGCTGATCGAGACCACGGACACCGTCGAGATCCCCGAGAACGAGCTCAAGGTCGACGTCTTCCGCTCCTCGGGCCCCGGTGGTCAGTCGGTCAACACCACGGACTCCGCGGTCCGGATGACGCACATCCCCACCGGCATCGTCGTGTCGATGCAGAACGAGAAGTCCCAGATCCAGAACCGCGCGGCTGCGCTGCGCGTCCTGCAGTCCCGCCTGCTCCTGCAGAAGAAGCAGGAGGAGGACGCCAAGAAGAAGGAGCTCGCCGGCGACGTCAAGGCGAGCTGGGGCGACCAGATGCGGTCCTACGTCCTGCACCCCTACCAGATGGTCAAGGACCTGCGCACCGAGCATGAGGTCGGCAACACCTCGGGCGTGCTGGACGGCGACATCGACGGCTTCCTCGAGGCCGGGATCCGCTGGCGCCGCAACAAGGCCAACGACACCGAGTAGTCGACGCTGGGTAGTCGTCGTGGAGCACCGCGTCACCCGTGCGTCGTCCATCAGGCGGCATCCGGGTGGTGAGGCCCAGTATTCACTCCGACGTGACCTGACCGTGACCTAGGCTGACCCCATGGCACTGCTGTGGGGGGACTCGTCGGGTCGTGAGGTCGCGTTGCTGCGCCGCCGCGTCGAGCTGCTCGAGGAGCAGGTCGCCATGCTGGCCAAGTTCGCCGGCATGGACCCCAACCACCTGCCGCAGGCGCGCCCGGTGCTCGACGAGCAGGCCCAGCAGCTCGCCCTGCGCGGCCAGCGCATCGCGGCCATCAAGGTCCACCGCGAGACGCGCCACCTCGACCTCGTCACCGCCAAGGACGACGTCGAGGCCTTCCTCGCCGAGCACTCGCGGGCCAGCACCTCCTGACCCTCCTCCGCCGGCAGGTCCTGACGCATCGTCACCGCCGGTCGCCGTCCGCAACGCCGAGTCGGCAAGACGTGCGGCGCTCGTCCCCCCGGTCGGCCTAGGCTCGTCCTGTGCCGTGGGTCGCGACCTGACCCGGCGGCGGCCGACGGGACGAGGACGGGGCGCGCCACGCGATGATCAGGTTCGACCACGTGTCCAAGGTCTACCCGCGCACCACGCGGCCCGCCCTGGACGACGTCAGCGCCAGCATCGAGCGGGGACAGTTCGCCTTCGTCGTGGGCTCGTCCGGCTCCGGGAAGTCCACGCTGCTGCGCTTGGTGCTCAAGGAGGAGACCGCCACCTCGGGCCGGGTCCAGGTCGCCGGCCGTGAGCTCGAGCGGCTGCCACGCCGGGACGTGCCCGCCCTGCGCCGCGAGATCGGCTGCGTCTTCCAGGACTTCCGGCTGCTGCCGGCCAAGACCGTCACCGACAACGTGGCCTTCGCCCTGCAGGTGATCGGCGGTCGCCGCCGCGACATCCGGCGCCAGGTGGGGGAGACCCTCGAGATGGTCGGCCTGCAGGACCTCGGCCGCCGCCTGCCGCACGAGATGTCGGGCGGCGAGCAGCAGCGCGTCGCCATCGCCCGCGCCATCGTCAACCGGCCCTCGATCCTGCTGGCCGACGAGCCCACCGGCAACCTCGACCCCGCGACGAGCCTGGACATCATCAACCTGCTCGACCAGATCAACCGCCGTGGCACGACCGTGCTGATGGCCACCCACGACGACGAGATCGTCAACGCCATGCGCCGGCGGGTGCTCGAGCTGGACGAAGGGCGGCTGGTCCGCGACGACGAGCGGGGCGAGTACGCCCTCACTCGCGCGACCGGGCTCCGCGGACCTGACGGCGGCGCGTCCCGGCATACGGCCCGGTCCACGGGCTCGCTCGAGCCCACAGAGGAGGGGGACCGATGAGGCTCGGCTTCATCCTCGGCGAGGCCTGGACCGGCCTGCGCCGCAACCTGTCGATGACCGTGTCGGTCGCCCTGGTCACCATGGTCAGCCTGCTGTTCCTCGGCATCGGCCTGCTGAGCTACCAGCAGGTCCAGACGATGAAGGGCTACTGGTACGACAAGATCCAGGTCTCGATCATCCTGTGCAACGCCACGTCCGCCGAGGCCGCGTGCTCCAAGGGCGCCGCCACCGACGCCGACCGCACCGCCCTCGAGAAGCAGCTCGACGCGATGCCGATCGTGCAGGAGCGCTACTTCGAGAGCCAGCAGGAGGCCTACGACCGGTTCAAGGAGCAGTTCCGCGATAACCCGCTGGTCCAGAGCACGCGTCCCGAGCAGCTCAAGGCGTCCTACCGCGTCCGGCTCAAGGACCCGCAGCAGTACCCCCAGATCACCAGCACCTTCCAGGGCTCCCCGGGCGTCGAGAAGGTCGAGGACCAGCGCAAGGTCGTCGAGCCGCTCATCGACCTGCTCAGCACGCTGACCGTCGCGACGATCGCGCTCGCGGGCGTCATGCTCCTCTGCGCCACGCTCCTCGTGGCGACCACGATCCGGCAGTCCGCCTACAGCCGGCGGCGCGAGACCGGCATCATGCGCCTCGTCGGGGCGGGCGCGGCCACGATCCAGGCGCCGTTCGTGATCGAGACGGTCGTCGCCTCGCTGCTCGGCGCGGCCCTGGCCACCGGTCTGCTGTGGGGGGTCCTCGCGTGGTTCGTCGGGCAGAAGGCCGGCCAGCTCACGATCCTCGGCGGCATCGCCGTCGTCGACCAGGGTGACCTGTGGCGCGTCGCGCCCTGGCTGTTCCTGACCGCCCTGGTCGTGGCCCTCCTGACCTCGCTGGTCACGCTGCGTCGTTATCTGCGCGTATGACGGACGGGGCCGCCGTCATTCTTAGGCCATTCGCATGGTCAGAGGTCGCGGACGGGTGACAAAAGCGTCTCGGGGAGGTTCCGTGCGAGGTCGGTGGTCGTGCGACTGCTGGTGCTGGTGGTACCAACGTGGAGGCGGTGTCGCTCGGCACCGACCTCGTGCTCGACCGCCATCGCCCCCGGAACCCCCAGGACGTCAGACATGAGCGTGCTCCACCGAGGCCGTCTCCATCGCGGCTCCGTCGCCCTGGCCTGTGCCCTCGCCGCCGCCCTCCCGGTGCTGCCGTCGGTCCTCCTCGCGGCGCCGGCGCACGCCGCCCAGGTGCGTGGCGACTCCGACGACGACCTGCGCGACCGCCGGTCCGCCCTGGAGCGGGACATGGGAACGCTCCGGGGGACGCTCGAGGTCACCTCCTCCGCCCTCGCCGACGCCTACGCCGAGCTCGTGACGGCGGAGCGCCAGCTGCCCGGGGCGCGTGCCGCCGAGGCGGCCGCCACGTCCGCCCTGGAGGCGGCCCGTCGTCGCGACGCCGAGCTGGCCGCCCAGCTCGAGCAGGCGCGCGCCGACGAGACGACTGCCCGTGACGACCTGGCCCGCACACGCGCCTCCATGGTGTCCGCGACCGAGGCGATCGGCCAGGTCGCCAGCGAGATGCAGGACCCCGGCGCCGAGCTGCGCGACCTGTCCCTGCTCGTCGAGGCCCAGACCCCCGACGACCTCTACACCCGCTACTCCGTCCTCGAGGCCGTCGGGTCCGTGCGTGCCTCGGCGGCCCGCGACCTCGCCACGGTGCGCGCCGCCGAGACCTCCAAGCAGGCCCGCCTCAAGGCCGTCCGCGCACGCGTCGCCGAGCTCAAGACCGAGTCCGCCGACAACGTCCGCGGCCGCGAGAACGCCCAGGCCGACGCCGCCGCCGCCCGCACCCGCGTGGAGCAGCTCGTCGCCACCACCGCCCGCGCCAAGGCCGCCGTCGAGGCCCGCAAGGCAGACGAGACCGCCAGGCTGGCCCAGCTGGACCGGGAGGCCGACGCCGTCCGCACCGAGCTGGCCGACCGGGCCGCCCGCGCCCGGGCGGCGGCCGCCGCCGAGGCCGCCGAGCGCGCTCGACGCGCCGCCACCGACGCGGACCGCGCCCGCCAGGCCGCCGACGCCGCCCGCCGCGGCCGCCCCGCACCGCCACCCGTCGAAGCGCCGGCCGCCAACCCCGCACCGGGGGGCGGGATCCTCGGCCGCCCCGCGACCGGAGGCATCACGTCGCCGTACGGCATGCGCCAGCACCCCGTCCTGCACGTCTACAAGCTGCACACGGGCACCGACTTCTCCACCGGGTGCGGGGCACCGATCTACGCCGCCGCCGACGGCCGGATCATCTCCGCCGGGTTCAACACCGGCTACGGCAACCGGATCATGGTCGAGCACGGCACCGTTCGAGGACGCGATCTGGTGACGACCTACAACCACCTGACGTCCTTCGCCGTGCAGGGCGGCGCGGTCCGCAAGGGGCAGCTGCTCGGCTACTCGGGCACGACGGGCTACTCCACCGGCTGCCACCTGCACTTCGAGACGATCGTGGACGGGCGCTTCACCAACCCGATGGAGTGGCTCTGACCCTCGGCCGGGCGGGCGGCCACGCCTGGCGGCGGCCGCGGTCGGCATACGGTCTCTGCAGCCGGTCTGTCGCGGGGCGCCTCGAGAACTCGCTCCAGGGACCAGGTGACCGGCAGGTAGACTGGGACGCTATGGCCAAGGAGCAGGGCACCAAGGTGATCGCGCGCAACAAGAAGGCGCGCCACGACTACCACATCGAGGAGACGTGGGAGGCGGGCATCGTGCTGTCCGGGACCGAGGTGAAGTCGCTGCGGCAGGGGCGCGCCAGCCTCGTCGACGGCTTCGCGCAGGAGTACAACGGCGAGCTCTACCTCGAGGGCGTGCACATCCCCGAGTACTCCCAGGGCACCTGGACCAACCACGCCGCCCGCCGCCGTCGCAAGCTGCTCCTGCACCGCGACGAGCTCCGCAAGATTTTTGCCTCCTCGCAGGAGAGCGGCCACACCATCGTGCCGCTCGAGCTGTACTTCAAGGACGGCCGCGCCAAGGTCGAGATCGCGGTCGCCAAGGGCAAGAAGCTCTACGACAAGCGCCAGACGCTGCGCGAGCGGCAGGACAACCGTGAGGCGGCACGGGCGATGTCCAACGCGTTCAAGCGCGGGCGCGGCTGACACATCGACGGGCCGTCGGCGGATCCGGGGGAGCGGTTCGGATAGATTCGCCGTCAGAGGTCCGTCCAGCCAATTCCCGAGGGGGTACGACGTGACGCGTCCGGCGAGCACGATCCGACCAGGGGGAGCACCCCCGAGCTCGCGCGTCCGGCGCGTCCCGGCCCGCTCGCTGCCCCGGGTGCTCGCGGTCCTCGCGATCACCGTCTGGGCCCTCCTGCTCGGGGCCGGGCCGTCGTTCGCCGCCTCGGGCGGTGACCGGGTCACCCGTCTCGTCGTCGACTACGTCGTGGACGCCCAGGGCGGCGTCTCGGTGACGGAGACCTATGACTACCAGTTCAACACCAGCGGCCGGCACGGCATCGAGCGGACGGTCGCGACGGCACAGGGCTACACCCCGGCCGAGGAGACGTCTGCCGGCTCGGAGGGTTCTGGCGGGGCGACCTCGCAGGAGCGGCACTACGAGATCAGCGACATCTCGGCCAGCAGCCCGAGCGGCGCCCCGGCCCAGCTGAGCGTCCGCGACCAGGGCGACGCCACCGTCATACGGGTCGGGTCGCCCAACCGCACCGTCTCCGGGGCCGAGCGCTACGTCCTCAAGTACCACCTCGCCCACGTCGTCAACGAGCAGAAGGACGGCGTCGAGCTCTACTACAACGTCCTCGGCAACTCCTGGCGCGTGCCCTTCGACGCCGTCGAGGTGACGGTCCGCGGGCCCGGCTCCAGCGCCGTCAGCAAGACCGCCTGCTACTACGGCACCTTCAAGAGCGACACGCCCTGCCAGTCGACGCCGGGCAACCCGGCCCGGTTCAGCGCGCAGAACCTCGAGATCATGCAGAACATGAGCATCGTCGCGCTCCTGCCGCGCAGCGCCTTCACCGACGTCAGCAAGGACGTCCGGGACGCCGGGTCCGCCGGCTCGGGCGGCCCCTACATCTCGCCGGAGTCGGCGCGGGTGCGGACCCTCAGCCAGCTCGGCATCGGTGTCGGCGCGCCCCTCCTGGCACTGGCCGGCATGGGCGCCCTGGTCTGGCGACGAGGGCGGGACGAGCGGTATGTCGGGCTGGCCCCCGACACGCTCCCGGCCCCGGGGCAGGAGGTGCCGACGACGCGTGGCGGCAAGGCGCCGGTGACGGCGGTGCGGTTCAACCCGCCGGACAACGCGACCCCGGGACTCATCGGCACGATCTACGACGAGCACGCGGACACCATCGACGTCTCGGCCACCGTCATCGACCTGGCGGTGCGCGGCTACCTGCGGATCGAGCAGACCCAGGACGGCGGCCGGTTCCAGACCTCCGACTGGCGGCTCGAGTACCTCGGCACCCCCAAGGTGGGCGATCGCGGGCTGCTCAAGTACGAGCGCACCGTGCTCGACGGGATCTTCGCCTACGGCACCCCCGTGATGATGTCCGAGCTCAAGAACCACTTCTCCGGCACGCTGGCCATCGCCAAGCAGGAGATGTACTCCGAGACCGTACAGCGCGGCTGGTTCCGGCAGTCGCCGGAGCGGGTGCGCCAGGGCTTCGGCTGCCTGACCTGGTTGCCGTTCGCGCTGATCTTCGGATGGATGTTCTTCGGGGCCGGCTCCTTCGCGGGCGCCCTGACCAGCGACAGCATCGCGGGCTTCGACCTGCCCGTGCCCTCGGTCATGGTCGCCGCGGCCGGCCTGTTCTCGGTGCCGTTCATCATGCGCTGGCTCATCAAGAAGCTCCCGGCCCGCACGGCCGACGGCTCCGCGGTGCTCGAGCAGACCAAGGGCTTCCGCGAGTACCTCCTGACCGCCGAGGCCGAGCAGATCAAGTACGACGAGGCCCTCGACATCTTCAGCCGCTACCTGCCCTACGCGGTGGTGTTCGGCGTGGCCGATCGCTGGGCGCAGATCTTCGCCAAGGTCGCCGAGATGGCCCGGATGGACGGCTATGACGTGGGTGTGCCGACCTTCTACATCTGGTACGGCGGCGGCTTCGGCGGGTTCGGTGACTTCGGGCACGCGGTCGACTCGTTCTCGACGTCGGCGGCGGGCACCTTCACGTCCACGCCGGGCTCCTCGGGGGGCAGCGGCTTCGGCGGGGGCGGCTTCGGCGGGGGCGGGGGCTTCTCCGGTGGCGGCGTCGGCGACGGCGGCGGCGGCTCCTGGTGACCTACCCCCGGTAACGGCATCGACCGGCCTTCGTTCGCCAGGCTGATGGACCTACCGCCGGTAGAGGCATCGACCGGCCTTCGTCCGCCAGGCTGATGGACCTGCCGCCGGTAGGTCCAAGGAGGCGACGACAGATGCAGGCAGCCAGGGGGAGAGAGCGATGAGCTGGACGACCAGGATCGCGAGCGTCGGCAGGGTGGGCGGTCTCGACAGCGCCGCCAGCATCGACATCGGGTTCCTCGTCCTCGGGGTGGCCCCGCTCCTGCTCGTCGCCGTCGTGCTCGTGTGGTTCCGGCGGCGCCGCCGCGACGAGATGTTCGTCGGCGTGACACCCGGCGAGCTGCCGGCGACCGGGGACGGCATACGGACCCGACGGCTCGCGGGCCCGGGAGAGTGGCGCGGCACGGTCGCCGTGAGGTTCGCCCCGCCCGACGACGTCACGCCCGGCATCGCGGGGACGGTCGTGGACGGGCGCGCCGACCAGGTCGACATCAGCGCCACGATCATCGACCTCGCCGTCCGCGGCCACCTCACCATCACGGCCGTCCACCCGCAGGGCGCCACCCGGGGAGCCAGCCCGACGGCCACCCCGCCCGGCACGGACGAGCCCTCGACCGCCGTCGACTGGGAGCTGACCCGCGCCCCCTCGCCATCCGGCCGGCTGCGCCCGTTCGAGGCCGAGCTGCTCGGCGAGCTCTTCGCGAGCGGCCCCGTGGTGCGGCTGTCGGCGCTCAAGGGGTCCTTCGGGATGACCTTGCGGCGGGCGCAGATCGGGCTCTACCGCGAGGTCGTCGATCGCGGGTGGTACGCCAAGCACCCCCAGGACCGCAACAAGCGCCTCTGGTGGCTGGGCATCCCCATGCTCCTGCTCGGCCTGCTGGTGCTCGGGGTGATGCTGATCGACCTGGTGACGGTGCGGCGGTTCGGGCCGCTCGAGGTCGTGCCCGGGCTGGGGCTCGTGGCGTCGGCGGCGCTGCTGCTGTGGGGCGGTCGTGGGCGCACGCCCCGCACGGCGGCAGGCACGGCGGTGCGGGTGCAGACCCTCGGCTTCCGCGAGTACCTCACCACCGCCGAGGCCGACCAGATCCGCTTCGAGGAGGCGCGGGACGTCTTCTCGCGCTATTTGCCCTACGCGATCGTGTTCGGCTGCGCCGAGCGGTGGTCGCGGATCTTCGGCGAGGTGGCGGCGCGGGCGCACCTCGCAGGGGTGGCCGACGTGGCGTTCGACCTCGACTGGATCCACGGCGTGGGGCTGCTCGCCGACGTGTCGCACCTGGGGCTCGACGTCGTGCGGGTCGTCGACGCGTTCGACGGGCCGGGGCTGGTCGACGTCGGCGCCGGGCTCGGCGGCCTCGGTGACCTCGACCTGGTCGACACCCTGTCCAACGGCCTCGGCGAGCTCGCCTCGGGGGTGGGGGAGTTCGTGTCCTCCGCGGGCGACCTCGTGGACGGGTTGCACGGGTGCGGCGACGGGTGCGACCTCGGTGGGTGCGACTTCTGAGCCGTATGCCGGACCGGGCGTGACGTCATACGGGCGAACCAGGATCCGCCCGGGTTGGTCACATCGGCCTGGCGTGCGACGGAAGTTGTCAACCTGTCTTGGACAGGTTGATGCCGACGGTGCCCGGTGGTGTCTTGGCGCGGGGTGGTTTGCGGTACCGCTCGGGGTGCTCGCGGTAGTTCTTGTCGAGCGTGGCTTGGCGCTGGGCGTGGATGGTCTCGACCTGGCCGGTGTAGACCTGCTCGGGCGTGAAGTTGGCCAGGCCACTGTGGTGGTGCTCGGCGGCGTAGCGACGCAGGTAGGCCTCGATCCAGGCGCGGGCCTCCTCGACGGTGGCGAAGAACTCGGGCATGTCCAGGTCGTACTTGATGGTCTTGAACAGGGCCTCGCTGAACGGATTGTCGTCCGATGCGTGCGGGCGACTGAACGAGGCCTGTACGACCTGCTCGACGTCGTCCAGCAGCTCGGCCAGGTCCCTCGAACGCATCTGTGCCCCGTTGTCCGAGTGCAGGACTTTCGGGCGCCCGAACGCGGTGAACGCCTGCGCGAACATGTCCACCGCGTGATGACGTGACCCGTCTAGCTCGACCCTGAACCCGATCGGGAACCGGGAGTACACGTCCATCACCAAGAACAGCTGGTAGCAGGACCG
>NZ_AUFG01000015.1 GCF_000426385.1 Arsenicicoccus bolidensis DSM 15745 | reverse complement strand
CCGTTGGCTCGCAAACCCGGAGCTGGCGGCACGAAGTGACCCGTCGGGGCGCGTTGGGTCGCCCCGGGCGCCCCGGGCGCTGTGAGGACGTTCAACCTGCCCCGCCGGGTCGCTTTCAGCCGCCTGGGACGCCGTGAGGACGTTCAACCTGCCCCGGCGGGTCACTTTCAGCCGCCTGGGACGCCGTGAGGACGTTCGACCTGCCCCGTCGGGTCAGTTTCGGGCGCCAAGGTGCCGCGCGCGACTCGGCAAACCACTTCGCACGCAGCTCGCGGGTCGCCGCCATGACGAACGGGTGGAGAAGGCCACCCATGACGGTGGCGTTCTCCACCGTTGGCCCCACCACGTTGGCCGGCGCTCACCACCCCGGCGCTCAGGCCGGCGGGGTCCCCGCAGCCTCGGGGCCGCCCGCCGCAGGTGACCCCCACAGCGACAGCGCGCGCTTCTCCGCCCGCGCCACCCGGCCACCGCCGACCAGCGCCAGCACGAACGCCACCATCGCCGCACCGCACGGCACGAGGAAGGCCCGCGACGCACCCAGCGCCTCGACCGCCGTCCCGCCGGCGAAGGACCCCAGCGACACCCCGATCAGCAGCCCCGTCATGACGATCGTCATGCCCTCGTTGATCTGCGACGGCGGCACGAGGCGCTGCGCCAGCATCGTCGAGGTGATCAGGGTCGGGGCGATGGCGCCGCCCGCGATCAGCACGACCACCGCGAAGGTCCACACGTGGTCGACCATCAGCACCGGCAGCAGCAGCACGAACATCGCGGCCGTGCCCCAGCGGAGGCGCCTGGCGATGGCCCCGGTGACGGGCAGGGCGCCATACACGAGGGACCCGATCAGCGAGCCGCCGGCGAACATGCCGAGCGCCACCCCGCCGAAAGACTTGGCGTCGTGCGCCTCCGCGAACGCCAGCGCCACGATGTCCATCGATCCGAAGATCGCGCCGGTGAGGGCCAGCGTGACGGCGAGCAGCAGCAGGCCCGGGGCCCGCCAGGCGCGTCCGGCGTGGTGCTCGTGCACCGCGTGGATCGGCGGCTCGGTGGAGGTCTGGACCGTGAGGCCGACCACGCCGACGGCATACAGCACGAGCGCGACGAGCAGCCCGGCCTCGGGGAAGGCCAGGGTGGCGAGCGCGCCCCCGAGCGCGGGGCCGAGCATGAAGCAGGACTCCTCGGCGACCTGCTCGAACGAGTTGGCGGTGTGCAGCGCGCGGGCGTCGCCGCCGAGCAGGTGCGCCCACCGGGCTCGGACCAGGGTGCCGACCTGTGGCATCACGGCGTTGCCGAGGTTGGCGAGGACCAGCAGCCAGACGGGTGCGCCGAGCCAGGTGGCCACGAGGAGTATGCCGAGCGCCCCGACCGACACGAGGCCGAGGGGCAGGGCGACCCGCCGCTGGCCGTGGCGGTCGATGAGGCGCCCGATGGACGGCCCGGCGAGGGCCATGCCGACCAGGCCGACCGAGGAGATGGCGCCGGCGAGGCCGTAGGACCCGCGGCGCGAGGAGAGCATGGCGATGATGCTGACGCCCATCATGGCCGCGCCGAAGCGGGCGAGGTAGGCGGACAGCATGAAGCGGCGCGCCCCGGGGATCCGGAAGAGGATCCCGTAGGCGGAGGTGAACGACGACAGAGGGCTACCCGATCCCGAGGTGGCGGAGGAGGGCGGCAGCGGCGGCGCCCAGGATGACGACAACGATGAAGGGTAGCCGCATCCACAGGGCCACCGCTGCCACCGCGAGCGCGCCCAAGCGGGCGTCGAGGACGATCGCCCGGCCGGTGACGACGGTGTTGGCGGCGACGAGGGCCGCGAGCAGCCCGACGGTCATGGTCGAGGCGATGCGGGCCACGAGGGGGTGCTCGAGGTGGTGGCTCGGCACGAGATAGCCCGACAGCTTGGTGAGGTAGCAGACGAGGGCGGCGAGCAGGACGGCGGCGGTGAGGGTCACGCGGCCTCCCCCTCGTCGCTCGCGTCGACGGCCCGTCGGGTCACCAGGGCGATGATCAGCGCGACGGCCGCGGCGAGGATGATCGGCAGCCCCGAGGGCAGGGCGGGTGTCGCGAGGACGGTGGCGAGCGCGCAGACGACCGCGACCGCCCGCCCGTCCCGGCGTCGCAGGCGTGGCCACAGCAGCCCGAGGAAGCCCGCCACCGCGGCCCCGTCCAGCCCGTAGGTCCCCGGGTCGCCGATCGCGTCGCCGAGCAGCGCGCCGGCCAGCGTGAAGGCGTTCCACAGGACGTAGGTTCCGAGCCCGGCGGCCCAGAACCCGCGCCGCGTCTCGTCGGGGTCGCCCTCCTGGGCGACGGCCGTGGCGGTGGACTCGTCGATCGTGACGTGCGCCTGGAGGGGGCGCAGCGCCCACGGGGGCTTGAGCAGGGCATTCATCTGTATGCCGTACAGCGCGTTGCGGACACCGAGCAGGGCGGCGGTCGACAGCGCCGTCACGGTCGAGCCACCCGCACCGACCACCCCGATGAACCCGAACTGCGACCCGCCGGTGAACATCAGCAGCGACAGCGCGCACGTCTGCCAGATGCTCAGGCCCGCGCCGACGCCCAGCGCGCCGAAGGACAGGCCGTAGAGCCCGGTCGCGGCGGCGATGGACAGCCCCATGCGCACGGCGGGGGTCATCGTGGGCATGGCGGCACCCTCGCACAGCGGCACCGGCCTGGTCCCTCGGCGACCGTGTCGTGGGATGACACGGACGGCCGTTGACCTTAGTGTCAAGGAGGTTGACAGCCCTGGGCCCCGAACGGCCCATCCGCGGATCGGAGAGGTGCCATGACGGACGCCGACGAGACGTCCTTCGCGAGCCGGTTGCGACGTGCTCGGCTCGAGGCCGGGCTTTCTCAGGGCGAGCTGGCCGGGCAGGACCTCTCCATCAGCTATGTGTCCCACCTCGAGGCGGGTCGTCGCGAGCCGACGCCACGGCTCACCTCGCTGTTCGAGCGGCGGCTGGAGCTGCCCCGTGGCTACCTGGCGGGGGAGTCCTGGGGGCAGGGGCGCGACGAGGAGGTGCCCGAGGTGTCCACGGCAGATCTGGCAGCCCTCGCGTCACGGGTGGGGCGGATGCGGTCCGGCTCGTCGACGGAGGACCTCGCGGCCGAGGCCCGCCGCGCCGCGGAGCTGGCGCTGGGCCACGACCGGCCCGAGATGTGGTGGGCCATGACGATCGTCGAGGTCAGGGCCCTGATGCACATCGGTGACTACACGGCGGCGGCGGACGCGGCCACGGCCCTCACGGCCCACCCCTGGGTGCAGTCGCAGCCCGCGCTCGCGGCCGAGGCGCACACGCTGGCCAGCAAGACGAGCCGGCGGGCGGTCGACCGCACCTCGGCGACCCACCACGCGCACCGGGCGCTCGAGGCCAGCGCCGACGTCGGGGACCCCGCCCTGCGCGCCGAGGCCGTCATCGCGGCGCTGGCCACGCAGGCCCTGCCCGGCGACGGCCTGCTCGTCGAGCTCGAGACGCTGCACCACCGGCTCGCCGGCACCCACCTCGGTGGGCTCGTCGCCTGGACCATCGGCACGCACGCCTTCGAGAGCGGCGACGTGCGGGACGGGCTGCGGTGGCACAAGGTCGCCGCGACCGAGGTCAACCCCGACGTCGACCACCGCGACTGGGCGCGCTTCGTGGGCGCGACGTGCTGGATGCGGGTGAGCCGCCGCGTGGACGACGACGTGCCCGAGCTGATCACCCTGGCCCGCCAGCACCTGACCTGGCTGGGCTGCACCGACGAGCTCGCCGACCTCGCGCGCACCGAGGCGCAGTGGCACGAGCAGCACGACCGGCACGAGGACGCGCGCCGGGTGCTCGACGACGCGCTGCGGCTCCCGGGGCTGGCCGGGCTCGCGCGGGGGCGGCTGCGGCTCGACCGGGCGCGGACCCTGCGCAGCGCCGGCGACCAGGAGGAGGTGGCGCTCGAGGCCCTGTCCGCGGCGCGCGACCTGACCCTGGCGGGCGACGCCGAGGGGGCCCGGGTGGCCTGGCAGCTCTACGACGAGGTGTCGACGACCTGAGCGCCGCGCCCGCCACGGCGTAGGGTCGAGGATCATGCGAGGCGAGTACAAGGTCCCAGGCGGCAAGCTGGTCGCGGTCGAGCTCGAGACCGTCGACGGGAGGATCAGCGAGGCCCACGTCTCCGGGGACTTCTTCCTCGAGCCCGACGAGGCCCTCGAGGACATCAACGCCGCCCTGGTGGGGCTCCCCGCCGACGCCAGGGCGGACGACGTCGCCGCGTCGATCGCGTCGCGGCTCCCCGACGACGCCCAGCTCATCGGCTTCTCGCCCGAGGCGGTCGGCATCGCGGTCCGACGCGCGCTGGGTCACGCCTCCCGCTGGGAGGACCACACTTTCGACCTCATCGCGCCCGTGACGCTGGACCCGCGCATGCACGTCGCGCTCGACGAGGTGCTGGCGGGCGAGGTGGCTCGCGGCGAGGCCGGGCCGAGCCTGCGCTTCTGGGACTGGGACCGGCCGCTGGTCGTCATGGGCAGCTTCCAGTCCTACCGCAACGAGATCGACGAGGAGGGCCGCCGACGGCACGGGATCGACGTCGTGCGGCGGATCACGGGCGGCGGCGCGATGTTCATGGAGCCGGGCAACTGCATCACCTACTCCCTCGTCGTGCCGGCCTCGCTCGTCGAGGGGCTGAGCTTCCAGCGCTCCTACGAGTTCCTCGACGACTGGGTGATGGGCGCGCTGGCCGAGCTCGGCATCCGGGCACGCTACGTGCCGATCAACGACATCGCCTCCGACCAGGGCAAGATCGCGGGCGCCGCGCAGCGCCGGCTCGCCGGAGGGGTCGTGCTGCACCACGTGACGATGGCCTACGACATCGACGCCGACAAGATGCTCGAGGTGCTGCGCATCGGTCGGGAGAAGATGTCGGACAAGGGGACTCGCTCCGCCAACAAGCGCGTCGACCCGATGCGTTCGCAGACCGGGCTGCCGCGGGAGCAGATCATCGACTCCTTCCTGCGCTCCTTCGAGAGCCGGTATGCCGTGACGCGCCGGACCTACACGCAGACCGAGCTGGACGCGGCCGCGACGCTCGTGGAGACCAAGTTCAGCACGCCGGCGTGGACGCACCGGATCCCCTGACCGGGGTCGACGCCACGACGTCACGTCGGGGCAGTACCGTGCGACCTATGCGTCTCATCCTCGTCCGCCACGGGCAGACCACGTCCAACGTCGACGGCCTGCTGGACACGGCGCGCCCCGGGGCGGACCTCACCGACCGTGGGCGCGAGCAGGCGGAGGCCGTCGTCCCCGCGCTCGCCGACGAGCCCGTCGACGCCATCTATGTCTCCAGCCTCGTGCGCACCCACCAGACCGCGGCCCCGCTGGCGGCCGCGCGGGGGATCACGCCGATCCAACTCGACGACCTGCGCGAGATCAGCGCCGGCGACGTCGAGATGCGCGGCGACCGCGAGGCGGTCCGGACCTATCTCGAGGTCCTCTACTCCTGGGCGCGCGGCGACCTCGACGCCGGGATGCCCGGTGCCGAGTCGGGTCACGAGGTCCTCGGCCGGTTCGACGCGGCGGTGGAGGAGGTGGCGGACTCCGGCGCCGAGTGCCCCGTCGTGGTCAGCCACGGGGCGGTGCTGCGGCTGTGGACCGCGATGCGCTGCGCCAACCTGACGGGCGAGTTCCTGGCCGACCGGCTCATCAGCAACACCGGCGTGATCGTGCTCGAGGGCGGGCCCGACCTCGGGTGGACCTGCCTGACCTGGGAGGGCGACCCGGCCGGGGGCGAGCAGCCCGGCGACGAGGCCAACGACGGCCCCACGGCGTGACCGGTGCGGGAGCGCCGCGCCGGAACGCACGCCTGCGGCGGGGCGTCATACGAGGTATGACGACCACCACCCGCCCTGCCGCCGCTGCCGTCGGCACGGCGCTGCTCGCGCTCGTCCTCGCCGGCTGCGGGACCGACTCATCCTCGCCCTCCGCGACGAGCAGCTCGAGCGCCGCCGGCGCACCCCCCACCAGCGCACCCACCACCACGCCCACCAGCCCGGGAGGCACCATGACCTCGCCCCTCGTCCCCACGACCGACGTCACCGACAACGGCAAGCCCAGCCCCACGCTCACCGTCACCGGCGCCGTCACCGAGGGCGTCGAGCCCCGCTGCCTCGTCCTGACCGACCAGGCCACCGGCGAGACCTACCAGCCGATGGGCGGCGGTCTCAAGGTCGGTGACCGGGTCACCGTCGAGGGGCACGAGGCCAAGGGCGTCATGACCACCTGCATGCAGGGCAAGCCCCTGCGGATCACCCGGGTCGTCAGCCGCGAGGGCTGAGCGCGCACCACCCACCAGCAGCAGCAGACGATCCCGCCGCCCGAGGAGGGCGACGGGATCGTCTGCGTGCAGGATCCGGCGTGCAGGATCCGCGTGCGGGATGCGGTCGGTCAGCCGCCGGAGACGGCGCCCGCGAGCTTCTCGAGGGACTCCTCGAGGTCGTGCTGCGGGACCAGCGGGAAGTGGACCTTCTGCAGGAGCTGCTTGTCGGTGACCTTGCTCCAGTCGTAGGTCAGCGTCACGAGGGTGCTGTCCTGGCCCTGGGGCTCGAGCTCCCACATCCACTCCCAGCCCTTGGGCTCGGTGCCGGCGGGGGCGGTCTGCCAGGCCACGAGCTTGTTGTCGAGGTAGCCCGTGACGTGGTTGTCGGTCTGGTAGTCGCCGCCCATGTGGTCGCCGTGCATGTTCATCGTGAACACCTGGCCGGTGGCGGTGATGCGGTCGGTCTTGGAGTCGCTGCGGACGAAGCCCGAGCCGTCGAGCTCGGCGTGCCGCGACGGCAGCGTCAGGACCTCGAAGATGTCCTTGGCCGGCGCGTCGATGGTCCGCTGGACGGTGATCTTCTTGTCGTCAGTCATGCGGTCCCCTTACCCACGGGATGGTCGACATACGCCAGGTGTCGCGAGTCCGGCGCCCAGCCGTTGACGTTGGTGGCGCCCTGCCCGCCGAAGATGTCGGCGAGGACGTGCACTGGCAGCGCGGGGGTGCCGACGCGGGGGTCGGCGAGGTCGAGGAGCCGCATCTGGGCCGGCAGGTTGGGGGGGTGCTGCTCCACCCCGGGCTCGTAGGCGAGATAGGCCAGCCAGCGACCGTCCGGCGACGGGTGCGGGAACCAGCTGACCCGCTCGTCGTGGGTGAGCTGTTCGAGGTCGGTGCCGTCGGGGCGGACGCGATAGACCTGGGAGTGGCCGGGTCGCGTGGCGCGCAGCTCGCTGTTGAACCACACCCGGTCGTCGTGGCCCTCGCCGGGCCCGCCGGGACCGAGCTCGGTGCCGTCGCAGGCCGTGGTGTCGGTGAGCAGGGTCAGCTCGCCCGAGTCGAGGTCCAGCAGCCCGACATTGGTCCGTATGACGTCCCCGCTGCCCAGCCGGCCGCTCAGCACGGTCAGCCCGAGCACCCGCCCGTCCCGGCTCTGCCCGTGCAGGTAGTAGCGCAGCGGCTCGGAGCCCGGGTCGGGGGTGAGCCGCTGCGGCTCCCCGCCCTGCCAGGGCACGCGATAGACGTGGCCGTCCGCGGTGAGCAGGTGGTGGCGGCCGTCGGGGGAGACGAGATGGTCGTTGTTGGCGTTGCGGATCGAGCCCGTGTCGACCTCGGCGAGCGGGCCGTCGGGGCGCAACGACCGGGTCAGCGGCAGCACGTGCAGGCGCCCGGCGGCGTTGACGACCAGGTGCCGCCCGTCCGGCGCGAAGCTCGGCGCCTCCAGCACGAGCTCGTCGCTCTCGAGCAGGACGCGACGGGTGTCGTCGACGACGTCGTGCAGCCACACGACGCTGCGCTGACCCGGCAGGAGCGGACGGCCGAAAGGTGGAACGAACCCCACTGAAGACCCCCTAAGATTGACAGAAGGTGACGAGTTGGACACGGAATGATCACGCCGCGCCCGAGCGCCTTCCGTGGCCCCCGGGCGGCAGGACAATCGACCTGTCACACCCGTCACTGTGACACCACACGACCGCTGTCCGCACAGGATGGACGAGCGGTCCCGAGGGACTCCGGGGGGTCAACGGCATGCACCAGCTGACCGATGCAGAGCGAATGCGTCGTCGTCGCCGTCGTCGCGTGACGGCCTTCGTGACCTTCCCCGCCGTGCTGATCGCCACCGCCGGCGTGGGCAGCGCCGCCGGCATGGGCTGGCTCGACGCCCCCCAGCGGGACACCTGCCAGCCGACCGTGGTGCCGGCACCCGCCCGAGCGTCCTTCGCGACCAACGTCCTCAACGCGTCGGGCAAGTCCGGCGTGGCCGGCCCGGTCCACGCCGAGCTCGGCAAGCGCGGCTTCAAGGTCGGTCGGCTGGGCAACGACACCGAGCTGCGCGCGGTGACCCCGGAGGGCGAGATCCGCTACGGGCGCAAGGGATACGACCAGGCGCTGCTCATCCAGCAGCAGGTGCCGGGGGCCCGCATGGTCGAGCTGCCCGAGCGCTTCGACACCGTCGTGGACGTCGTGATCGGCACGGACTTCCGCGGGCTGGCCCCGCGTCCGCCGCGTCCGCCGGCCCGCCCCGGCCAGTTCACGCTCAACGTCTACAACACGACCTACTACGAGAACCTCGCCACCAACACCATGAACGACATGGTGAGGCGCGGGTTCAAGCAGGGCGGCGTCTCCGCCGACCCGCAGAAGTCCTGGGTCACCGAGGTCGCGGTCATCCGCTACGGCGAGAACGGCGACCTCAACGCCAAGCTCGTGCAGGAGCACGTGCCCGGCAGCACCCTGCTGCGCGACGACCGCAAGGACGCCTCGGTCGACCTGCTGCTCGGCATGAAGTGGAAGGGCCTGACCCCGCAGGACCAGGTCCCTGCGATCCCGCCGGAGCCGCCGAAGGTCGTGCCCACGGTCTCCCGCCCCTGCGCGAGCTGAGGTCAGCGGCTGCTGAGGTCAGCGGCCCTGGTCGCTGCGGTCGCGGACGAGCCTCGTCGCGACGACCACGGCGGCCGCGAGCACGACGGCGAGGAGCACGTGCAGGTCGGTGACCTGCGCCTGCCAGCCCTGGACGCGTGACTGCCACGCGAGCTGCGTGCCGCTGTCCGTGAGCGCCGGCAGCAGCGTCGTCCCGTCGCTGAGGACGAAGGTCAGGCCGATCAGCACGAAGACGCCGCCCGCCAGCAGGCTCGTCGTGTGCGTGCGCAGCGGCCCCAGCGTGACGGGGCGGCCCCGTAGCCAGCGCTGGTCGCGCAGCCCCGCCCGGTCCCACAGCAGCGCGAGGACGGCCAGGGGGATCGTCATACCGGCGGCATAGGTGGCCATGAGCAGGGCGCCGTATGCCGGGGAACCGCCCGCCATCGAGATGGTGAGGATGGACCCGAGCAGGGGACCGGAGCAGAACCCCGACAGGCCGTAGAGCGCGCCGAGCGCCAGGACCGACACGGTGGAGCCGGCCGGCCCCAGGCGCAGGCGACCCCTGGCGCGCTGGGCCGCCCCGAGCTCGAAGCCGCCGCCCGCCGCCACGAGCAGGCCGAGGGCGATGACGACGAGGCCACCGACGCGGGTGGCGGTCGTGCGGTGGACGGTGAGCAGGCTGCCCACCGCGCCGACACCAGCCCCGAGGGGTGCGAGGACGAGCACCAGCCCGAGGTAGAACGCGAGGACGCGGCGCAGCAGCACCACCGGACGCTCGAACGCGAGGGCGAAGAAGGACGGGAGCAGCAGCGCCGAGCAGGGGCTGACCAGGGACAGCAGCCCGCCCAGGAGGGCGCCCAGCAGTCCGATGCCGGTCACGGGTGAGGCTCAGCCCTGCTGGGCGGCGGCCGCGGCCTGGTCGATCACCTGGGTGAAGACCTCTGCGGGCTGCGCCCCCACCACGGGTGTGCCGTTGATCACGAAGACCGGCGTGCTCGTCGCGCCCAGCTGGCGGGCGACCTGGGTCTCGCGGCCCACCGCCTCCTCGACGGCGGAGGACGTCATGGCCTTCTGGAAGGCAGCGAGG
The DNA here is from genome assembly GCF_000426385.1 of Arsenicicoccus bolidensis DSM 15745. GTDB lineage: Bacteria > Actinomycetota > Actinomycetes > Actinomycetales > Dermatophilaceae > Arsenicicoccus > Arsenicicoccus bolidensis. The sequence goes on along the minus strand of NZ_AUFG01000015.1, from coordinate 79,569 downwards.
TCGCGCACCCCCGCCGTCCTGGCGAAGCCGAGGAGCCTGTCGTCGGTGAGGTCAGGGTGACCTGAGGTGGGCGAGGCCGCGAACAGCGCGTGGTGGAACTGCCAGAACCTGCCCTGCGCGCCCGCGGCCCGCGCGGCCTGGGCCGCCCGCTGCGACTTGTCGCCGAAGATCACGAGGTCGTGCCACTCGATGCGCAGCACGCCGGCGTCGACGTACTTCTTGACCAGCTCGGGCTGGGTCTCCAGGGCGAACTTCGCGCAGAAGGGGCACGCGTAGTCGGCGTACTCGATCATCACGACCGGGGCGTCGACCTTGCCCAGGGCGAGCGGGTCGCCGGGGATGCGGCGGGCCGTGTCGGTGACCTTGCCCTGGGTGGTGGGGGAGGACGGCGTCGCCGGCCGAGAGCCGGCCTGCTGCGTGGCGCCCGGCTGGGCCGGGGCCGCTGCCTGCTGGGCCGGGGGACGCAGGAGCAGCATGCCGATGATGACGACGGCGACGACGAGCAGGACCGACAGGACGACGACCTCACGGCTGCGCGTGGCGGAGCGGCGCGGCGGGCTGGACTGGCTGGTCAAGAGGGCCTCCCGGGTGGCACAGATCCTCCACAGGATAGGCGGCGGCGCTCTGGGGGCTGCGGCGCCCCTCCTGCGGCGTCCCCGCGAGGCAGCGTGGCGTCCGTCATACCGGCCTGTCGGTCCTCGCTGCTAGCGTCCGCGATGAGACCGAGCCAGACCGACGACGCCGTCAGCCAAGGAGCGACATGCGCAGCGCCAAGGACTTCTTCGCCCCCCTCGCCGTGGGGGCGCCCGCACCCCTGCGGGAGGTGCCCGCGCGACCCTCGCGGGCGATCCACTTCTTCGACCCGAGCAACGCCAAGATGGCCGCCAAGATCCCCGCGATGGTGGGGCAGGTCGACGTCCTGCTCGGCAACCTCGAGGACGCGGTCAAGGCCGACAACAAGGAGGCCGCGCGCCAGGGCCTGGTGGACATCGGCAAGGCGACGGACTTCGGGCCGACCCAGCTGTGGACGCGCCTCAACGCCCTCGACTCGCCATGGTTCCTGGACGACATCACCACCCTCGTGGCCGAGATCGGCGACAGGCTCGATGTCGTCATGATCCCCAAGGTGCAGGGCGCCGAGGACATCCACTACGTCGACCGGCTGCTCGCCCAGCTCGAGGCCAAGGCCGGGCTGCAGCGCCCGATCCTCGTCCACGCGATCCTCGAGACCGCGCGCGGCATGGCCAACGTCGAGGAGATCTGCGGCGCCTCCCCGCGCATGCAGGGCATCTCCCTCGGCCCCGCCGACCTCGCCGCCGACCGCCGCATGAAGACGACGCGCGTCGGTGGCGGCCACCCCGGCTACCTCGTCCGGCAGGACCCGCCACGCGGCGCCGACGGCACCTCGCAGGTCGACGCCGACCGCAGCACCTACCAGCAGGACCTGTGGCACTACACGATCGCGCGCATGGTCGACGCCTGCGCGATGCACGGGATCTACGCCTACTACGGGCCGTTCGGCGACATCACCGACGTCGTCGCCTGCGAGGACCAGTTCCGCAACGCGTTCCTGCTCGGCTGCGTCGGCACCTGGACGCTGCACCCCAAGCAGATCGAGATCGCGCGGCGCGTGTTCAGCCCGTCGGTCGAGGACATCGCCCACGCCTACAAGGTCAAGGAGGCCATGGGCGACGGCACGGGCGCGGTCATGGTCGACGGCAAGATGGAGGACGACGCGTCCCTCAAGCAGTGCCTGGTCATGGTCGAGCTCGCCGAGCAGCTCGCGGCGATAGACCCCGACCTCAAGAGCGCGTACGACGAAGCCCGCGACGCGTCCGTCGGCGGACCCGACCAGCAGGAGAAGTGAGATCCCATGGCTGACACCGTCTTCCGCCCCCGCCGGTCCGTGCTCTACATGCCCTCCTCCAACGCGCGGGCGCTGGACAAGGCCAAGACCCTGCCGTGCGACGCGCTGATCCTCGACCTGGAGGACGCCGTCGCTCCCGACGCCAAGGAGGCTGCGCGCGAGGCCGCGTGTGCCGCGGCACGCTCGGGGGAGTACGCCCGCCGCGAGCTGACCATCCGCATCAACGGCATCGGCATGCCCTGGCACGAGGATGACCTGCGCGCCGCCGCTGCTGCTGGGCCCGACGCGATCGTCGTGCCCAAGGTCGGCTCCGCCGACGAGGTCCGCACGCTCGTGGCGGCGATGGAGGACGCCGGGGCACCCGACCGCACCACGTTGTGGGCCATGGTCGAGACCCCGGGGGCCATGCTGCGCGTCGAGGAGATCGCCTCGGCGTCCGACCGGCTCAGCGTGCTCGTCATGGGCACCAACGACCTGGTCAAGGAGCTGTATGCCGAGCACGTGCCCGGACGCCAGCCGCTGCTGGCCGGTCTCGGGCTCGCGCTGCTCGGTGCACGCGCCGCGGGCAAGGCGATCCTCGACGGCGTCTACAACGACGTCAAGGACACCGAGGGCTTCCTCGCGGAGTGCGCGCAGGGTCGTCAGCTGGGCTTCGACGGCAAGACGCTCATCCACCCCGGTCAGGTCGCCGGCGCCAACGAGGCCTTCGCCCCGTCGTCGCAGGCGGTCGAGGACGCCCGCGGCATCCTGCAGGCGTGGGAGGACGGCCAGGGCTCCGGCGTCGTGACCTACAACGGCAGGATGATCGAGAACCTCCACGTCGAGTCCGCCCAGCGCGTGCTCACCATGCACGAGGCGATCACCGCCCTGGAGGCTGAGGCCTCCTAGATCCCGGCGCACCTCGGACCCCGCCGTCCCCCAACGGCCAGGCCTATGCTCGACGGGTGTCGTCCCCCGTCCTCGCGACGAAGCTGTTCGTGCCGGCGCGGCGCCCGAGGCTGGTCCCGCGCCCACGGCTGGCAGCGCGGCTGGACGGCTCTCTCGAGGGCGGTCATCGCCTGACGCTGGTGTCCGCGCCGGCGGGTTTCGGCAAGTCGAGCCTGCTCGCGGACTGGGCGGCGCAGCTGGCGCGGCGGGAGCCGCCGGTCCGGGTCGGGTGGATGAGCCTTGGCGACGAGGACGACGATCTCACCGCCTTCCTCGCTCTGCTGGCGGCCTCGCTGGCGGGCCTGGACATCCAGGTCGACGGTTCGGCCCTGGGGCGGCACCGTGACGCGACGGCGGCGGCATCCGCCGTGATCGATGCCGTGGTCCGTGCCGACGCCCTCAGGCCGGGCGCCGTGCGGGTGCTGGTGATGGATGACGTCCACCTCGTGCGCGCCCCCGAGGTGCACCAGGCGGTCGCCTTCCTCGTGGACCACCTGCCCGCGGGGCTGCACCTGGTCCTCTCGACCCGCTCCGACCCGCCTCTCGCCCTGGCGCGGCTGCGCGCACGCGGCGAGCTCATCGAGCTGCGTGCGGCCGATCTCCGCTTCACCCGGGCCGAGGCGGAGGACTTCCTGGTCGCGGCGATGGGGCTGACCCTGGACGCCCACGACGTGGATGCCCTCGAGGGCCGGACGGAGGGCTGGATCGCCGGTCTGCAGCTGGTGTCCCTGGCCCTGGGTGGCCGGTCGGGTGGTGGCCAGGCCCACGACTTCGTCCGTGACTTCGCGGGCAGCCACCGCTTCGTCCTCGACTACCTCACCGACGAGGTGCTCGACCGTCAGCCCGCCCCGGTGCGGGAGTTCCTGCTGCGCACGGCAGTCCTGGACCGGCTGTGCGGCCCCGCGTGCGACGCACTCACGGGCCGGACCGACGGCACCGCGATGCTCGAACGGGTCTGGGCCGACAACCTGTTCCTCGTCTCCCTCGACGACGATCGCTCGTGGTACCGCTACCACCACCTGTTCGCCGACGTTCTACGCGCACGACTGAGCGCCCAGGACCCTGACCTGGTGGCGGACCTGCACCGGCTGGCCAGCCGATGGTTCGCCGCCAACGGATACCTCGTGGAGGCCGTGGGGCAGGCGTTGGCGGGCTCGGACGACGAGCGCGCCGCCTACCTGGTCGAGGACGCCGTTCCCCTGCTGCGACGGAGCCGCCAGGACAGCCTCCTGCTCGGCTGGATCCGGGCTCTCCCACGGGCCCGCGTTCGCGTCAGCCCCGTCCTCTCTCTGGTCTGCGCGTGGTCACTGATGCTGGAGGGCGACCTCGAGGGCGCCGACGCCCGGCTGGACGACGCCGACGCCGCCCTCGCTGCTGGGCGCGCGGACACAACCCTCGCGGCCGGGTGGGCCCCGACCGGCGACCGGCGGCGCCAGCGCCTTCATCCTGCTCGTGAACGCAGCCAAGCGGGCAGGGGTCGTCCCGACCTCGGCCCTCACCCAGCTGGTGGCACCCCTGGCGGAGGTCCTGGCCCTCGCCCTGGTCGCCGGGCTGTACCTCGCGTTCGGCCGGCGCAGGGGCACCTTCGGACTCGTCGCCTACCTCGTCAACTCGGCTGCCCTCGGAGGGCTGGTCGGCGTCGAGCTCGTCATCAACCTGGTCTTCAGCGAGCTCCCGCGTGGCGCCGTCGCGTCGCTGCGCGCGGGCCCGCTCGGCCTTGCCCTCGTGGTGGTGTCCGTCGCGTTCCTCCTCGGCACGATGGCCTTCGTCGCTTCGTTGCTGCTGTCCCGTGAGGTGCCGGCGGTCCCGTTGGTCCTGTATGCCGTCGGAGCGGTCCCGGTCGCGCTGCGGGCCTCGGTGCCGGAGATCGCCCTGGACCTGGGGCTGCTGACCATGGCCGTGGGGATCGCTGCGCTGTCCGCCTGGATGTACTCCAGGTCGGCCGTCCTCCGCACCTGGGACGCACAGCCAGCCACGATCGGCCCGGCCCAGGCCACCGCCTGACGGTGTGGTCAGCCGAGGCGCCCGTCCCCACCCCTGGGGCCGGGCGTCCTCGGCCCTCCGGTCGAGGTGCCGCCCGCCCGGGCTCGTGACAGGGTGTCACCATGGCCGTGTTCGAGGAGCTGGACCTGCCGATGCCGGACGGGGTGTGCGACGCCTATGTCGCCCGCCCCGCCGAGGACGGACCCCACCCGCCGGTGCTCCTGATCATGGACGCCATCGGGCTGCGGCCGCGGATCCGGGAGATGGCCGAGCGCCTGGCGGACGACGGCTACGTCGTGCTGGCGCCCAACGTCTACTACCGGGCCGGGCGCCAGCCGCTGATCGACCCCTCGTTCCTGTCCGCCGAGCGGGGGGAGGAGCGGCATACGATCATCTCCCGTCTGCTCGCCAGCCTGACCCGAGAGCACTGGGAGGCCGACGGCCCCGCCTATCTCGAGCACGTCCAGGGTCTCGACGACGTCGCGGACGACGACGTGCGGGTCGTGGGTTACTGCATGGGCGGGGGGCTCGCGCTGCGGCTGGCGGCACAGTGCCCCGACGACGTGTCGGCGGTCTGTGGGTTCCACGCCGGACGGCTGGTGACCGACGGCCCCGAGAGCCCGCACCACGTGCTGCCCGACGTCGAGGCCCGCATCTACTTCGGCTTCGCCGACCAGGACCCCAGCATGACCAGGTCGCAGATCGAGCGCCTGCGGCTGGCCGCCGAGGAGGCGGACTGCGACTACGAGGGCGAGATCTATCCGGGCGCCGCTCACGGGTTCACGATGAGTGACCTCCCGGCCTACGACGAGCGCGCCACCGCGCGGCACTGGGAGGCGCTGCTCCAGGTCTTCGACGAGGCCTGACCCGTCAGCCGACGGTTCGTTCGAGCGCTGCCTCGACCAGCCTCCTTGCCGCCCGCAAGGCCCGCACACGGTCGGTGTCCGAGATGAACGCCGATCCGTAGTGCGCTCCAGGCTTGAGCCGGACGAGCTTGCTCAGCTCGTTTCCCAGGGCGCGGTCGACGCGCCCGAGGACCCGCGCGGCCTCGGCGTGGTCATCGCCGGAGTACCGCGATCCAGTCGCAGCGATGCAGATGGCATCAGAGGCAGCGATGCCAGACAGGACCGCGATCCCGATCACGACGTTGTTGGCGCCCGGCCCCTCCTCGGTGGCTGCGAGCTCTGCGACGTCGAGGTAGCGCGCGGCAATGATGCGACGGGCCTTCGCCTGACCTCGGTCGCCGGGGCTGGACCGCGTCGGTGTCATGCCGGGCTTCTCTCTGTGGCCAGTCGCGCGATCAGGGGCCCGAGGGATTCTCCCGCCAGCGTGATGGAGTCCTCGCGCCAGGACCTGATCAGCGGTTCGTCGGCCTCCACGGCTCGGCGCAGGTCCTCCTGCGTGGTGTCGAGCCAGGACAACGTGTTGCCCGTCCACTGCCACACGAGGCGCTCCAGCTCGGCCAGCTGATCGCTCCACGCCTCGGCTTGTGCCTCGTCGAGGTGCGGAGGGCGGACGACCAGGACGTCGATGTCCGAGTCCGAGCCGGCCTCTCCTCGCGACAAGGAGCCGTAGAGAGACGCGTGGAGGCAGGGCACCCGCCACCCCTCGATCTGCTTGGTGAGCCTCGAACGCACCTCGGAGGCCGCCTTGGACGCCGCGAGCACGACAGGGGCGAGAAGGTGCTCACGGTTGAGGCGGTAGAGGTGGGCGCGACCGGCCGGCTCCACGATGACGAGTCCCTGGTGGGCAAGACGTCCGAGGGCCTGCGTCATCGCCGTGTGGCTACCTCGTCGTGCGAGCTCGGCGATGCCTCGGCCGGTGAGGGCGCTCTCGGTCCCGGCGAGGACGGTCAGGGCCTCGCCCTCGAGCGAGGGCGTGATGGCGCTCAGGGGATGTGACAGGTCCATGAAACCATGATGGCAGGTCAACGCTCCATGTGGAAGGCTTGGACGCCATACGGGCCTCTGGCGCCTTGCCCCCGCGACGGGTGCCGTGGGAAGTCGGGTCGTTCAGGGACGAAAGACCTTGCCGGGATTCATGATTCCGTGCGGGTCGAGCGCCGCCTTGATCGCTCGGTGCAGGTCCACGACCGGTTCGCCGAGCTCGGCGTGCAGCCCGTCCCGCTTGAGGGTGCCCACGCCGTGCTCGCCGGAGATGGTGCCGCCGAGCTCGAGGCAGGCCGCGATGATCTCCTCGAAGGCCAGGTGCGCCCGCTCGAGCTGCTCGGCGTCTCCCGGGGTGGTGACGAGCAGCGGGTGCAGGTTGCCGTCGCCCGCGTGGGCGGCGTTGGCGATCGTGGTGCCGTGGCGCACGCCGATCTGCTGGATGCGCTCGAGCATCGGGACCACCTGGTCCTTGGGCACGCAGACGTCCTCGGTGAGGATCGTGCCGAGGCGCTCGGCGGCGGGATAGGCGAGGCGGCGCGCGGCGAACAGCAGCTCGCCCTCCTCCTCGTCCTCGGCCACCGCGGCGTCGACCGCCCCCGCGGCGCGGAACACCTCGGCCATGGTCTCGGCCTCGGCGTCGCCCCGCTCGCCGGGGGTGTCGACGCGGCCGAGCAGCATCGTGTCGGCCTCGGTGGTCAGGCCCATGTGCTTCCAGTCGTCGACGGCCCGCAGCAGGGTCCGGTCCATCAGCTCGAGCAGCGAGGGCGTGAGCCCGGCCTCCGCCACGGCGGTGACGGCCCGGCCCGCCGACAAGAGGTCGGGGAAGAAGCCCGCGACGGTTCGCTCCGGCTCGCGGGCCGGTCGCAGCCGCACGGTGACCTCGGTGATGATGCCGAGCGTCCCCTCCGAGCCCGTCATCAGTCCGACGAGGTCGTAGCCCACGACCCCCTTGGCGGTGCGCCGACCGACCCGCACGATCTCGCCGGTCCCCGTGACGACCTCCAGCGCCAGGACGTAGTCCCTGGTCACGCCGTACTTCACGCAGCACATGCCGCCGGCGTTGGTCGCGACGTTGCCGCCGATGGTCGACCAGGGCGCGCTGCCGGGGTCCGGGGGATACCAGAGCCCCTGCTCGGCGGCGGCAGCGCGCAGCCGGTCGTTGACCACGCCGGGCTGGACGACGGCGAGCCGGTCCAGGGTGTTGATCTCGAGGACCTGGTCCAGGCGCTCGAGGCTGAGCACGATCCACCCGGCCTCGGCGTTCGCGGCGCCGGACAGGCCGGTCCCCGCTCCTCGGGCGACGACGGGGGTGCCATGCTCGAGGCACGCCTGCACCGTGGCCTGCACCTCGCTCGTCGACCGGGCTCGCACGACGGCGGCCGGCGATCCCCAGGCCCCCCACTCGGCCTGGTCACGGGCATAGGCGATCATCGCGTCGGGGTCGGTCATGACCCGGTCGGCGGGGAGGCGCGCGAGGAGGGAATCAACGATCGAGGTCACGGTCCGACCCTAGGCGAACCACTCGACCGGCGCGGCACAGGGTGCCGCCGGTCAGGGCACCACCGCGGTGTAGGCGTTGAGCGCCAGCTGCCCGCCGAGGTGGGCGTAGAGGAAGGTGCTGCTCGCCGGGATCTCCTGGCTGGAGACGAGGTCGATCAGGCCGGCCATCGACTTGCCCTCGTAGACGGGGTCGATGATGACGCCCTCCAGCCGGCCGGTGAGGCGGATGGCCTCGATCGTCGACTCGACGGGGATGCCGTACTTGTCGCCGGCCCACCCCGCCAGCACGGTGATCTCGTCGTCGCGCAGGTCGCGCTCCAGGCCGAGGAGCCCTGCCGTATGCCGGGCGATGCGCCCCACCTGGTCGCGGGTCTTGTCGAGGGTGGCCGACGCGTCGATGCCGATGACGCGGCGCGGCCGTCCGCCCGCAGCCTCGAGCTCGGCGAAGCCCGCGATCATCCCGGCGTGGGTCGAGCCGGTGACCGTGCACACGACGATGGTGTCGAAGAAGACGTCGAGCTCCGCCTCCTGCTGAGCGACCTCGTGCGCCCAGCCGGCGAAGCCCAGTCCGCCGAGGGGGTGCTCGGACGCCCCGGCCGGGATGGGGTAGGGCTTGCCGCCCCGCTCCTCGACCTCCCGCAGCGCGTCCTCCCAGCTGCTCCGGATGCCGATGTCGAAGCCGTGGGGGTCGAGGCGCACGTCGGCGCCCATGATCCGTGAGAGCTGGATGTTGCCGACGCGGTCATTGAGGGGGTCCGGCCAGTCGACCCAGGTCTCCTGCACGAGCAGGGCCTTCAGCCCGAGGTGGGCGGCGACGGCTGCGACCTGGCGGGTGTGGTTGCTCTGGTAGCCCCCGATCGAGACCAGGGTGTCGGCGCCGGAGGCGAGCACGTCGGGGACGATGTACTCCAGCTTGCGAGTCTTGTTGCCGCCGAAGGCGAGGCCGGAGCTGACGTCTTCTCGCTTGGCCCACACCTGGGCGCCACCGAGGTGCGCGCCGAGGCGCTCGAGGGGATGCATCGGGCTGGGTCCGAAGGTGAGGGGATAGCGGTCGAAGTCGGCGATGCCCATCGGGAGCTCCTTTGCTCGGGTGAAATCCAATATATTGCTAGTGGGTCTCCTGGGCAACGGGTCCTATATTCAGACCATGCCGATCCCCGAGTCACCGGGCCTGCCGAAGCGGTCCCTGCTGCGTGACCACGCCTACGAGGCCATCCGGGACGCCATCGTCGCCGGGACGCTCGCTCCGGGGGAGCGGCTGCGCGATCCCGAGCTGGAGGGATGGCTCGGCGTCAGCCGCACCCCGATCCGTGAGGCGCTGCTGCGCCTCGAGCGGGCCCGCCTGGTGGTGGCGACGCCCGGCCGGGCCACGATCGTCGCACCCGTCGACCAGGAGTCGACGCGGGACGCCCAGCAGGTCGCGGCGGCCATGCACGAGCTCGCGGCGCGGGTCGCCACGCCTCACCTGACGGCCTCGGACCTGGAGCAGCTCGAGGAGGTCAACGCGGCGTTCGCGGAGGCGCTGCACGCTCTCGACGCCGAGCGAGCCATCGAGGCGGACGACGCCTTCCACGGCGTCTTCGTCGCCCGGAGCGGCAACGTCGTCGTGGCCGAGGTGCTCGAGCGGGTGGTCCCGGTCCTGCGGCGGGTGGAGCGGATGCGGTTCACGACCTACGCCGGCCGCGGCAGCGCCGACCAGCACGCCGCCATCATCGCGGCCGCCCGCGCGGGCGACGCAGAGCGAGCCGCGACCCTGAGCCGCGACAACTGGCTCTCCCTGCGCTTCACCTTCTCGGGCTGATGAGGGCCGTATGACGAAGGAGCGGCCCCCCGTCATACGGGGAACCGCTCCTCGCTGTGTCCGTGAGACCCGAGGCGGGTCAGGCCTCCCACTCCACGAGGACCTGGCCGCCCTGGACGGCGTCGCCGACGGCCACGTCGACCGCGGCGATCCGCCCGTCCTTGGGCGCCGTGACCTCGGTCTCCATCTTCATGGCCTCGAGGACGAGCAGGGTCTCGCCCTCCTTGACCTCCTGGCCCGCCTCGACGAGCACCTTGACGACGGTGCCCGCGATGTTGGCGGTGAGGGCGTTGGACGCGCTGGCCGGGGCCTTCGCGCTGGTGGGGGCCACGCCGTGGGCGGACATGCTGCCCACGAGGACGGCACCCAGGCTCGGTCGGGGCTCCTCCTCCACCTCGACGTCGACGTCGTAGACCGATCCGTTGACGGTCACCTTCAGCTTCATGTCAGTCCTTCGGTTGCGTCGGCGGTCAGCGCACGCCGTGCTGGAACGTGTGCGAGTGGTGGATGTCCGAGCGGCCCTGGGACGCCCACGCCGAGCCGCGACGCAGGTGGACCTGCTTGACGGTGGCGCGCTTGCCCAGGTAGGCCGCGACGGCTGCGGAGATCGCGAGCAGCACCTCGGGGCTGACCTCGTCGTCCCGGGCGGAGACCTTGGCCTCCAGGGCCTCGAGACGAGCGGTGAGGTCGGCGACCAGGGCCTGCAGCTCGGCGACGGTGGGTTCGCTCATGATGTGTCCTTCCGTGGCAGTCGGTCGATCAGAGCGGGATCAGGCCGTGCTTCTTGGCCGGACGCATGTCGCGCTTGCCGGCGAGCATCTCCAGCGAGCGCGCGATGTGACGACGCGTGTCCGCCGGCTCGATGATGTCGTCGACGAGACCGCGCGAGGCGGAGACGTACGGCGTGGAGAAGGCGTCGCGGTAGAGCTGGACCAGCTCGGCCCGCTTGGCCGTCGGATCGTCCGCCTCGGCGATCTCCTTGCGGAAGACCACGCCCGCGGCGCCCTCGGCGCCCATGACGGCGATCTCGGCCGTCGGCCACGCGAACACGCGGTCCGCGCCGAGGTCCTTGGAGCACATGGCGAGGTAGGCGCCGCCGTACGCCTTGCGCAGGACCACGGTGATCTTGGGGACCGTCGCGGAGGAGTAGGCGAAGAGCATCTTGGCGCCGTGGCGGATGATGCCGCCGTACTCCTGCTGCACGCCCGGGAGGAAGCCCGGGACGTCGACCAGGGTGACCAACGGGATGTTGAAGGCGTTGCAGAAGCGCACGAACCGCGCGCCCTTGTCGGAGGAGTCGATGTCGAGGACGCCGCTCATCACGCTGGGCTGGTTGGCGATGATGCCGACCGTACGTCCCGTGATGCGGGCGAAGCCGACGACGATGTTGGGCGCGAAGCCCGCGTGCACCTCGAGGAAGTCGGCGCCGTCCACGAGCGAGCCGATGACGTCACGGACGTCATACCCCTTCTTGGGGTCCTCGGGGATCACGGTGTTGAGCGACTCGTCGGGCTCGACGTCCTCGAACCCGTCGACCAGCGGCGGCTCCTCGGTGTTGTTGCTCGGCAGGAAGCTCAGGAGCTTCTGGGCGATCAGGACCGCCTGCTCGTCGTCCTCGGCCATGAAGTGGGTGACGCCGGAGCGCGCCATGTGCGCCGCCGGGCCGCCCAGCTCCTCGGCCGTGACCTGCTCGCCGGTGACCTGCTTGATCACGTCGGGGCCGGTGATGAACATCCGGGAGCTCTTGGTCTGGATGATGAAGTCGGTGAGGGCGGGGGAGTATGCCGCTCCACCGGCGCACGGCCCCGCGATGATCGAGACCTGCGGGACCACGCCGGACAGCGCGACGTTCTGGAAGAACACCTTGCCGTAGCCGGACAGCGAGTCGATGCCCTCCTGGACGCGGGCGCCGCCCGAGTCGTTGATGAAGACGAACGGGGTGCCGTTCTCCAGGGCTGCGTGCAGCGTCTTGGCGACCTTGGTGGAGTGCATCTCGCCGGCGGAGCCACCCGCCACGGAGAAGTCCTGGCTCGCGACGTGGACCGGGCGGCCGAAGACCGTGCCGGTGCCGGTCACGACGCCGTCCGCCGGCATGACGGCCTTGTCCATCCCGAACAACGTGGTCCGGTGCTGGGCGAACAGGCCCATCTCCTCAAAGGAGCCGGGGTCGACCAGGTCCGCGACCCGCTCGCGCGCGGTCTTCTTGCCGGCCTCGTGCTGCTTGGCGTGGCGCTTCTCGCCGCCGCCGGCCTCGACCGCGGCGCGGCGCTCGCGGAGCTCCGTGAGGCGGTCGGCCATCGTCTTGGGTGACTGGGGTGCCTTGCTCATGGTGAGGTTCCCTCTCCTGCCGTCAGGCCGGCTTCACGGCGACGGAGTGCTTCTTGCCGTCGATGGTGATCTCGTAGGTGATCGGGCCACGGACCGGGCCGGTCTTGCCGTCGCCCTGGGCGGCCGCGGCCTTCTCGGCCTCGAGCTCGGCGGGGCCCTTGCCGACGTTCTTGGGGCCCTCGGCGCGGCTGGTGAAGAAACCGGGAGCGACCTTGGGGAACATCGCGTAGGTCAGGACGTCCTCGTCGCTGCCGTCGAAGCCCTCGAGCGCGGCGGCGTCGGTGCGCAGCTGGTCCCACTCGTCCTCGATCAGGTCGGCGGGCCGCACGTCGATCGGCTCCTTGCCGGTCTGCTGCTTGGCCTTGTCGACGACCTCCTGGTCGAGCTCGCCCATGACCGAGCCGTAGTAGCCGAGCATCAGGTCGGCGAACTCGGCGGTCAGGACCTTGTAGCGGCCCATGAGGACGTTGAAGACGGCCTGCGTGCCCACGATCTGGCTGGACGGGGTGACGAGGGGCGGGTAGCCGGCGTCCTTTCGCACGCGTGGCACCTCCTCGAGCACCTCCTTGAGCTTGTCGCCGGCGCCCTGCTGCTTGAGCTGGGACTCCATGTTGGAGATCATGCCGCCGGGGATCTGGCTGTCGAAGATGTCCGTCTCGACGTTGAACGAGGACATGAACTGCGTGTAGCGGGGCCGGATCCCGGCGAAGTGCTCCTTGATGCGACCGAGCCGCACCTTGTCCAGGTCGGCGATGTAGCCCGTGCCCTCGAGCATCTCCTGCAGGGACTCCGTGGGGTTGTGCCCCGGGCCGAGGGACAGCGAGGAGATGGCGGTGTCGACGACGTCGGCGCCCCCCTCGACGGCCTTCATCAGCGAGACGAGCGTGACGCCCGTGGTCGCGTGGCAGTGCACGTTGACCTGCATGTCCGGCATCTCTGCCTTGATCGCCCGGACCAGGTCGTAGGCCGGCTGCGGCTTGAGCAGCGCCGCCATGTCCTTGATGGCGATGGAGTCCACGCCGACGTCGCGCAGCTCGCGCGCTTGCCGGAGGTAGACGTCCACGTCGTGCAGCGGGCTGGTGGTGTAGCAGATGGTGCCCTGCGCGTGCTTGCCGGCCTTCTTGACCGCGGCGATCGCGCGCTCGACGTTGCGGGTGTCGTTGAGGGCGTCGAACGTGCGGAACACGTCCATGCCGTTCTCGGCGGCCTTCTCGACGAAGTGGTCCACCACGTCGTCGCCGTAGTGGCGGTAACCGAGGAGGTTCTGCCCCCGCAGGAGCATCTGGAGGCGGGAGTTCGGCAGCAGTCGGCGGAAGGTCCGCAGCCGCTCCCACGGGTCCTCGTTGAGGAAGCGGATGCACGCGTCGAACGTCGCCCCGCCCCAGCACTCAACGCTCCAGTACCCCGCGTTGTCGATGTCCTCGCAGGCACCGACCATGTCCTCCAGGGCCATGCGGGTCGCCATCAGACTCTGGTGCGCGTCCCGCAGGGCCAGCTCCGTCACGCCGATCTGTCGCTGCTGTGTATCCACGCCTGCAATCCTGCCCCACGGGCCGCGGCGCGGCATCAGCGGGGTGGGTCTTAGCGGGGATCCTCAGGTGGTGTCGGCGGCGGTCATGACGCGGTCCCGGCCTGCGGCCTTGGCGGCATACATCGCCCGGTCCGCCCGGCGCAGCAGGTCGCGGGGCGTCTCCCCGCCGGAGGTGCTCGCGACGCCCGCGCTCACCGTGAGGTTGAGGGGGACCCCGACGATCTGCAGCCAGTCCAGCGCCGCGATCCGTGCTCGCAGCCGCTCGGCCAGCACGGTGGCCGCGTCGAGGTCGGTGCCCGGCTGCAGCACCGCCAGCTCCTCCCCGCCGTAGCGGGCCGCCACGTCCGACACCCGCACCTCGGTCTGCAGCATGCGGCCGAGGGCGTGCAGCACCTGGTCGCCGACCACGTGGCCGTGCGTGTCGTTGACGCGTTTGAAGTGGTCGAGGTCGAGCAGGATCAGGCTGACCGGGTGGTCCGCGTCGGCGGCGCGCACGTCGACGAGAAGGCGGTCGTTGAGCAGCCGACGGTTGTGCAGTCCCGTGAGGTCGTCGCGGATCGAGATCTCCTGCACCATGCGGTGCTCGGACTTGAGCTCGCTGAACTCCGCCTCCAGCCGCTGCTGGCGCTCGCGGGCGCGGGCCGCCTCCCGCTCGACCATCTGCACCCGGTGCAGCACGACCAGGGCCGATGCCCGGCGGCGGGCCATGGCGTCCTCGTGGGCGTCCTTGAGCTCCAGGTGGGACCGCAGCGTCCAGTAGGCCGACTCGTGGTCGCCCCGTCCGGCGTAGGCCTCGGACAGGATGTCGGTGAGCGCCAGCGTCTGCCGATCGGTGAGCGCGGACCCCGTGAGCAGCGGCTCGAGCAGCAGCACGGCCTCGTCCGGCCGCCCCAGCGCGGTCCACGCCCGGGCGACCTCGATGGTCACGTCGATCCGCACGGGCTGGCGGGCGGACTCGATCCGGTGCTGGGCGTCGGCCAGGAGCGCCTCGGCCTGCAGCGGGTGCCCGAGGTGGGCCGATCCGTAGGCCTGGAGCGCCACGGCGTGGGCCACCACGTCGTTGGTGTGGGCGCGGGCTGCGTGGTGCTGCGCGCGCCGCGCCTCGACGGTGGCCTCCAGCAGACGCTGCTGGTCGACGAGGGCGTGCGCGATGTCGAGGTGGGCATAGGCCTGGCCCTCCGCGTCGTCGATGCCCTCGAAGATCGCCAGGGCCCGTCGGAAGTCCCGCACCTGGTCGACCACGTCGACCCGGTCGAGGGCGGCGTTGAGCAGGCACTGCGCGACGAGCTGCACATCGTTGGCCTGCCGGGCGATGCTGACCGCCTGGTTGAAGAAGCCCGCGGCATGGGCGGGCTCGCCGATCTCCGCGCTGACGTTGCCGAGCACGAGCTGGAGCCGGCCGAGCCAGACGTCCTCGAGCGAGGTGAGCGTCACGAGTCCCTCGTTGGCGAGGGTGAGGGCCTGCTCGTAGTCCTGGACCGCGAACCGGCAGGCCGCCTGCACCACGCGGGCGCGTGCCTCGAGCAGGTGGTCGTCCGTGGCGACCGCGTGACGGGCGGCCCGGTCGGCCAGGGCGGACGCGGTCTCCTGGTCCCGGTGACGGGCGTGCCAGGCCCGCTCGACCATGGCGCTGTGGTCGATGGCCGGTCCGCCGCCGGGCACGGGCAGAGCGTTCCGGGGCAGGCAGGGCTCGGTGGGCACCGGCCTCACCTCCGTCTCCGACCCTCGGCCGGCTACTTCCTCGTACTTCCTCGGCGCAGGCATCATGACAAAGCGTGGCCGCCCCCGCCAGGGTCCGACGCGCGCCGAGGCTGGAATCCGGCCGGTGCTACCTTGAGGATCCCGTCCGGACCCTCGCCGAGGAGCGCCCGTCATGACCGTGCCCGAGCCCGTCGTCCTCGTCGCCTGCGACAAGTTCAAGGGCTCGCTGGTCGCGACCGAGGTGGCCGAGCGGATCACCGTCGGGGTTCGTGGCGTCCTGCCCGGCGCCACCGTGCGCACGCTGCTGGTCGCGGACGGCGGTGACGGCACCATCGAGGCGGCCCTCGTCGCCGGCTACGAGGGGCGGACCACCACGACGTCGGGTCCGACGGGCCGACCGCTCCAGGCCCGGTATGCCGTGCTGGGGGCCACCGCCGTCGTCGAGCTCGCCGAGACCTGCGGGATCGTGCACCTGCCCGGGGGCCGGCTCGAGCCCCTCACCTCCACCAGCCGCGGGGTCGGCGAGGCGGTGCGTGCGGCGCTGGACGAGGGGTGCGCCGAGATCGTCCTCGGGATCGGGGGCTCGGCCAGCACCGACGGCGGCACAGGCATGCTGTCCGCCCTCGGCGTCCGCTTCCTCGACGCCTCGGGCCACGAGATCCCCGACGGCGCAGGGGGGCTCGCGTCCCTCGCCAGCGTCGACCTGTCGGGTCTGCACCCTGGCCTGGCCGACGCCCGCGTCGTCGTGGCGTGCGACGTCAACAACCCGCTGCTGGGCGACCGGGGCACCGCCGCCGTGTTCGGCCCGCAGAAGGGGGTCACCGCCCAGCTCCGTCCCCAGGTCGACGCCGGGCTCGAGCGCCTCGCGGACCTGCTCGCGGAGGCGATAGGCCGCGACTCGCGCGACGAGCCGGGTGCAGGCGCGGCCGGTGGCGTCGGGTATGCCGCCCTGCAGGTCCTCGACGCCGAGATGCGGCCAGGCGTCGAGCTGGTCCTCGACCTCGTCGGCTTCGCCGAGCAGGCCGACGGCGCAGACCTGGTCATCACCGGCGAGGGTTCCCTGGACGAGCAGTCGCTCATGGGCAAGACCCCCGTCGGTGTCGCCGAGGCGGCAGCGCGCGTGGGCGTGCCCGTCGTGGCGGTGTGTGGGCGCTCCCTGCTCGCCGACGGCCAGGCGGAGGCGTCGGGCATCCGCCGCGTCTATGCCCTGACGGACCTCGAGCCGGATCCCGCGCGGTGCATGAGCGAGGCGGGGCCGCTGCTCGAGCAGCTGGCCGGCACCGTGGCGCGCGCCCTCGCCGACGGCGGTCTCTGACGCGCTCGCCGCCCCTGCATCGTTGGCGGCTGCCGTCCGCTGGCGCCGTTGGCGAGGGTGTCTCGGGTTGCAGGGTGAGACGGGTGCGGTGCGGTGAGACGGCGTGCACGACGCCCCCCCGACCCCGCGTCGCGGCGGGGCCAGGGGGCGTCATACGAGCCGGGGTCAGGCCTTGGTGACGGGGGTGACCGGAGGCTTGCCGGCCAGGACGTCGAGGACGTTCTGCGCCGCGAGCTCGGCCATGGCCGTGCGCGTCTCGACCGTCGCCGAGCCCAGGTGGGGGAGCAGCACGACGTCGTCGCGGTCGATCAGACCCTCGTGCACGGTCGGCTCGGCCTCGAAGACGTCGAGCCCCGCACCCGCGATCTCGCCGGCCTCGAGGGCTGCCACGAGCGCGGCCTCGTCGACGATGGGTCCGCGGGCGGAGTTGATCAGGTAGGCGGTCTTCTTCATCCGCTTCAGCGCGTCGGCGTCGACGAGGTGGTGCGTCGAGTCCATCAGCGGGCAGTGCAGCGAGACGACGTCCGAGGTCTCGAAGAGCTCGTCCAGCTCGACCTTGCGCGCACCGAGCTCCCCGGCCACGTCCGCGGCCAGCTCGTAGGCGTCGGAGTAGACGACGTCCATGCCGAAGGCCTTGGCGCGACGGGCCATGGCGATGCCGATCTGCCCCATGCCGACGATGCCGAGGGTCTTGTCCTGAAGGCCCATCCCGAGCAGGTAGAACATGCCCCACTGCCACGGCGTGCGGGAGCGGATGACCCGCTCGCCCTCGCCGAACCGCCGCGTGACCATCAGCATCAGGCCGAAGGCCGTGTCCGCCGTGGTCTCGGTCAGGACCTTCGGGGTGTTGGTGGCGATCACGCCGCGGCGCTCGCAGGCCGGGACGTCGATGTTGTTGTAGCCCACCGCGACGTTGGCGACGACCTTGAGCTGGCCGCCGCACGCGTCCAGGAACTCGTCGTCGACCTTCTCGGTCAGCAGGGTGACGACGGCGTCGGCGCCGCGCACGGCCTCGAGGCAGGCCTCGCGCGTGATGCAGTCGTCGGCGTCGTGGTAGAAGACGACGTCGTGCTCGGCCCGGAGGGCGTCGACGGCCGACTGCGGGATCTTGTTGGTGATGACGACCTTCATCGCGTTGTCCCCGCTCACTTGCTCTCGATCCAATCCTTGAGCTTGCCGAGGCCCTCGCGGATGCGGTCCTCGCTGATGCCGGAGTAGGCGAACCGGATGTAGTCGCGGTCCTCGCCCGGCTGACGGCGTCCGAAGTGGTTGCGCGTGCAGAAGGACACGCCCGTGGCGTGCAGGGCCTGCGTCGCGAAGTCGTCGACGTCCGCGGCACCCACCTGCCGCACCGCCTCGGTGACGTCCGGGAACAGGTAGAACGTCGACTCCGGGGTCGCGACGTCCACGCCCGGGATCTGGTTGATGACCTCGCACGCGGCGTCGCGGCGGCCACGCAGGACGTCGAGCATGTCCTGGACCGGCTGCTGGTCGCCGGTGAGGCCGGCGATCCCCGCGTGCTGGATGAAGTGGGTCGTGCACGACTCGTTGTTGGTGTTCATGGTCGAGAACACCTGGGCCACCTCGACGGGAGCGATCCCCGCGCCGAGCCGCCACCCCGTCATCGCGAACTTCTTGGAGAAGGTGTAGAGGATGACGGTGCGGTCCGCCATCCCGTCGATCGACGAGATCGAGTGCGACTCACCGGAGTAGCGCGTCTCGAAGTAGGCCTCGTCCGACAGCACCCACAGGTCGTGCTCCTGCGCGATCGCGGCGATGGCCTCGCGCTCCTCCTGGGTCGACTCGGCGGAGATGGGGTTCTGCAGGTCGTTGTAGATGATCGCCCGGGTCCGGGGCGTGATCAGCGAGCGCACCTGCTCCAGGTCGATCGCGAAGCCGCGCTCGGTCGGGAGGTAGCGGTAGGCCTTGGCCACGCCGCCGAGGTACTCGATCTGCGACTCGTAGATCGGGAACCCCGGGTTGGGATAGAGGACCTCGTCGCCCTCGTCCATCACGGCCTGCAGGAACTTGGTGATCACCGGCTTGCCGCCGGGCTGGATCGCGACGTTTTCGGCCGTGTATGCCGTGCCGCGGAGCCGGTTGATGTCGGCGGCCATGGCCTCGCGCAGGGCCGGGATGCCGGGGCCGGGGCAGTAGCCGGTCTTGCCGTCCGCGATCGCCCGGTTCATGGCCTCGGTGATGTGGGCCGGGGTGGCCAGGTCGATGTCGCCGAGGTGGAAGGGGTAGATGTCGTTGCCCTTGGCCCCCCAGGCCGCCGCCGCGGCCGAGACGGCGAAGGCCGTCTCCGTGCCGAGGCGAGAAAGTCGTCGTGCCAGCGCCATTGCTGAATCTCCCTACGAGTGGTGTGTCGTCGGTGACGTGGATCGACCCCGGGTGCGGGACCGTCCTCCCTCGCACTGTAGCGACCCGGGGGCCGGACCCCACATCCCGGCTGCCACGGGACCAGTCAGGGCAGTCGGCGCACCGTCAGGATCTGCTCCGCCCGACCGATGGGTCCGTGCTCGTCGTAGAGGTCGGTCGAGGTCAGCCCGAGACCCGTCTCGCCGAAGGTGACCTCGGTGTCGAGGCCCAGCCAGCCGTGCGTGGGCGTGCGGAACAGGTGCACCGTGAGGTCGACGTTGGGGAACATCCACTCCCCGGGGTGCTGCCGCACAGCCACGCCGTTGGCGGTGTCGACCAGGCCCAGCAACCGCGCCACGTCCGAGGTCTCCTCGCCGCTGACGAGGTCCAGATCGGTGCTGATCCAGACGCGCCCCCGGCCGGGCTCGCCGCCGTCGACGGACCGGAAGTGCAGCGATCCGATGAAGCCGCCGCCCCAGACCCCCTCGTAGCTGCGGGCCGCGACCTCGTCGTGATGCGGCATACCGGCGTGGAAGCCCCCCGCGACCTCGGCGGTGTCCTGCCGGACCAGCCGCCAGGCGGTGGCCCGCACCACGGCCTTGCTCCCGGCATACAGGGTCGCCTCGACGAGCTCGATGGTCCGCCCCGGACGCACCGTCTCGCACCGGACCTCGACCTCGGAGGCGGGGATCACGCCGAGGATGTCGTAGGTGATGCGCGCCAGCTGCATGTCCTCGCGCGGGGCGTGCCGTTCGACGGCGTGCGCGAGCAGGCCGGCCACGGGTCCCATGTGCTGCTCCCAGGGGTTCCAGGCGCCCTGGGCGTGCAGCGTGGGCTGGTACCTCCCGTCGCCGAGGGCGAGGTAGTAGGCGGGGGTGGTGGAGTCGAGAAGTGAAGGGTCCGGGCGGGTGGGTCCCGCACTGTCCGGGTGGGCGGGTGGCGCGGGCGTCATACGGCCACGCTAGACGGGCGAGGGGGCCTCTGACACCCTGTGGCCATGCCGGAGACCGAGCCCCGACGCCCCACCCCCGAGGGGTTGACCATCCGACCCGAGGACACGCGTGACCACGCCGCCGTGCGCGACCTCGTGGCGCGCGCCTTCGTGGAGGAGCCCACCGTCGCGGACCTGGTCAGCCTGCTGCGCGCCGACTCGGCGGCCGAGGCGGGGCACTCCTACGTCGCCGAGATCGGCGGCGAGGTGGTGGGGCACGTCATGATGACGCGGGCCTGGGTCGACGCCCTGCCGCGACTGGTCCGGGTCCTGGTGCTGTCACCCCTCTCGGTGGCCCCGGAGTGGCAGTCCCGCGGGATCGGCGGCGCCCTGGTCGAGTTCGCGCTCGCGGAGGCCAGCGGGGGCGACCACCCCCTGGTGTTCCTCGAGGGATCCCCGCTCTACTACACGCGATTCGGCTTCGAGCGTGCCTCGCGGCTCGGCTTCGTGGCCCCGTCCCGACGGATTCCCGACCCGGCCTTCCAGGTGGTCACCCTGCCGGCCTACGAGGACTGGATGACCGGCGCCCTCGTCTATCCGGACGTGTTCTGGCGCCTCGACGCCGTGGGGCTCCGCGGCGAGCAGCTCGCCGACGACGAGGCCGCGCTGGGGGAGTAGCCCGGGTTGGATAGGGTCGCGCCATGAGCACCCGCAACCTCCTGCGCAGCGAGGCGCAGCACCGGTCCGAGCACCTGGGCGTCGCGACCTACGAGGTGGAGCTGGACCTGTCGGGGGCCGATGATCTCGCCCGGGCGACCTTTCCCACCCGCACCACCGTGACCTTCGCCGCTACGACGCCGGAGACCTTCCTGGACTTCCTCGGGCCGGTGGTCCACCGCGTCGTGGTCAACGGCACGGACGTCGAGGTCGAGCATGACGGCAACCGGGTGCAGCTGCGGGGCCTGCTCGTCGGTGGGGACGGCGTCGGTGGGGACAACGTGGTGACGGTCGAGGGCGAGGGAGCCTACTCGCGGTCCGGGGAGGGTCTGCACCGCTACCAGGACCCCGTGGACGACGAGGTCTATCTCTACACGCACTTCGAGCCGGCCGACGCCCGCCGCGTGTTCGCAGGCTTCGACCAGCCGGACCTCAAGGGCCGGTTCACGGTCGTGCTCACCGGCCGCGCCGACTGGGAGCTGCTCGCCAACCAGCCTGTGGCGTCACGGGACTCGGCCGGCACCAGGGTCGACGGGGTCCAGCTGGTGCGGCAGGTGCACGCGCCCACGCCTCCGCTGTCGACCTACATCACCTGCGTGGCCGCCGGCCCCTACCACCGGGTCGAGGACGTATGGCGCCGCGGCGGCCCCGACGGCACGCAGCTCGAGGTGCCGCTGGCCGCCCTGTGCCGCCGCTCCCTGGTGGGGTCCTTCGACGGCGAGCGGATCCTCGACACCACGCGCCGCGGCCTGGACTTCTTCCACGAGCACTACGACTTCCCTTATCCCTGGGGCAAGTACGACTCGATCTTCGTGCCGGAGTACAACCTCGGCGCGATGGAGAACCCCGGCCTGGTGACCTTCCGCGACGCGGGCTACGTCTTCCAGTCCGCGGCCACGCGCTCCCAGCACGAGCTGCGCTCCAACACGATCCTGCACGAGATGGCGCACATGTGGTTCGGCGACCTCGTGACGCCGCGCTGGTGGGACGACCTGTGGCTCAAGGAGTCCTTCGCGGACTACATGGGGACCGAGGCCAACGCGCGCGCAACGGAGTTCACCGACGCGTGGACCCCCTTCTGCGCGCGGCGCAAGGCCTGGGCCTACCTGCAGGACCAGCTGCCGACGACCCACCCGATCGTCGCGGACATCCCGGACGTCGAGGCTGCCAAGCAGAACTTCGACGGGATCACCTACGCCAAGGGCGCGTCCGTCCTCAAGCAGCTCGTGGCCTACGTCGGCAAGGACGAGTTCTTCGCGGGCGCCCGGCAGTACTTCCGAGACCACGCCTACTCCTCGACCGGGCTCGCGGACCTGCTCACCGCCCTGGAGGCGGCGTCCGGCCGCGACCTCGGCGGGTGGAGCCGGCTCTGGCTGCAGACGGCCGGCATCGGGACACTCACGCCGGAGGTCGTGGAGCGCGACGGGGTGGTCGAGCGCCTGGTGCTGCGCCAGGAGGCGGTCGACGCGATGACGGGTGAGCCGGTGACCCGCCCGCACCGTCTCGTCGTGGGTCTGTATGCCCTGCAAGGAGACTCGCTGGAGCGCACCTCGCGGATCGAGCTGGACCTGACGACCGACGAGCACGAGGTGACCGAGGCGGCCGGCCTGCCGGTGCCCGACCTGGTCGTGGTCAACGACGACGACCTCACCTATGCCAAGGTGCGGCTCGACGACCGCTCGCTGGCCGCCGCTCGCGGTCACCTGAGCTCGATCGGGTCGTCCCTCACCCGCGCCGTGCTCTGGTCGGCGTTGTGGAACTCCTGCCGCGACGGAGAGCTCCCCGCCGAGGACTACGTGCGCCTGGTGCTCGACCACGCGCCCCGCGAGGAGGACGTGGCCCTGCTGGCCAACGTGACCGCCAACGCCCAGACCGCGGTCGAGGCCTATGCCCCGGCCTCCTCCCGCCCGGCGATCCGCGAGGCCTTCCTCGACGGGGTGGTGCGCGAGCTCGAGGCGGCCGAGCCGGGGTCCGGGGCGCAGCTGGTGTGGGCACGCGTGCTCGCGTCCGGGTCGGCCACGAGCCCGCGGCACGCCGACCGCGTGCGTTCGCTGCTCGAGGGGGCGGCCGACGTCGAGGGGCTGGCCCTCGACCCCGAGCTGCGCTGGGCCTTCCTGCAGTCGCTGGCCGCGCAGGACCGCGTCGCGCCGAGCGAGCTGGACGCCGAGCTGCAGCAGGACCGCACGTCCCTGGCGCCGGTGCGGCACCGGGCGGCGCTCGCGTCATACCCGCGGGCGGAGCTCAAGCGCGAGGCCTTCCGCACGGTCGTCGAGGACACCAGCCTCACCAACGATCTCGTGTCGGCCTGGACCACGGGCTACGCCCAGCCGGGTCAGGCGGCGCTGACGGCAGAGCTCGTGCCCGCGTACTTCGCTGCGCTGGAAGGCATCTGGGACTCCCGCAGCCAGGAGCTGGCATCCCGAGCCGTGCTCGGGCTGTTCCCACGCGGCGCCGACCTAGAGCCGGGGCAGGAGCCCGAGGCGCACCCGGTCCCGGTCGCCGCGCAGGCCTGGCTCGACGAGCACCCGTCGGCGCCGGGCGGGCTGCGGCGGCTGGTGATCGAGCAGCGCGACCACGTCCTGCGCGCGCTCCGCGCCCAGACCCGCCGGGGGTAGAGGCATCAGCCTGCGGTGCGAAGGCCGGTCGATGCCCTCGCCGCCGGTAGGTTCGAGGGCATGACGACCGTCACCGGCGACACCTACCGGATCACCGTCCTCACCCCGCAGCTCGTGCGTCTCGAGCAGTCCCTCGACGGGAGGTTCGAGGACCGCCCGACCCAGGTCGTGCTGCACCGTGATCTCGGAGAGGTGCAGACCGAGGTCACCCGCACCACCCAGGGGGTCGAGGTGGTCACCGACGGCTTCCACCTCAGCTACGACGAGGGGCCGTTCAGCCCCGAGGGGCTCTCGCTCCAGGTGCGCGGGGGCGTGTCCAGCTACCACTCCGTATGGCGGTTCGCCGAGCCCTTCGAGACGCTCGGGGGCACGGCGCGGACCCTCGACAAGGCCGACGGTGAGATCCCCTTGGAGCCAGGTGTCCTGTCCCGCAACGGTTTCGCCGTCCTCGACGACTCCCGGTCGCTCGTGCAGGGCGAGGACGGGCTCGAGCCCCGCCCTGCCGGCGCCATCGACCTCTACGTCTTCGCCCACGGCCGCGACTACCGCGCCGCGCTGCGCGACTACTACGCCCTCACCGGGCCGACGCCGCTCGTGCCGCGCTACGCCCTGGGCAACTGGTGGAGCCGCTACCACCGCTACTCCGACGACGAGTACCGCCGTCTGGTCGAGCGATTCGCGAGCGAGCGGCTGCCCTTCTCGGTCGCCGTCCTCGACATGGACTGGCATATCACGGACCCGGACCCGCGGTTCGGCAGCGGGTGGACGGGCTACACCTTCGACCGCGAGCTGTTCCCCGACCCGGCGGGCTTCCTTGACTGGCTTCATGATCGGGGGATGCGGGTCACGCTCAACGACCACCCGGCGGACGGGGTGCGGGCGTTCGAGGAGGCCTATCCGCGCATGGCGCGGTCGCTGGGCGTCGACCCCGCGACGGAGGCGCCGCTGTCCTTCGACGTCACCGACGAGCGTTATCTCGCAGCGTTCTTCGAGCACGTCGCGCACCCGCTGGAGCGTCTCGGCGTCGACTTCTGGTGGATCGACTGGCAGTCGGGGCCCTACTCGCGGCTCCCCGGCCTGGACCCGCTGTGGGCGCTCAACGACCGCCACTTCCACGAGCTGGCCTCGACGGGCGTGCGGCCCATGATCTTCAGCCGCTACGCCGGTCCGGGCTCGCACCGCTACCCGGTGGGATTCTCCGGCGACGCGGTCATCTCGTGGGCGTCGCTGGCCTTCCAGCCGTACTTCACCGCGACGGCGTCCAACATCGGCTACGGCTGGTGGAGCCACGACATCGGTGGCCACATGTGGGGCGTCAAGGACGACGAGCTGGCCGTGCGCTGGGTCCAGCTCGGGGTCATGTCGCCGATCACGCGCCTGCACAGCGCGGCGAACCCGTTCAGCGGCAAGGAGCCCTGGCGCTACGGCCCGCTCGCCGAGCGGGTCATGGGCGAGTGGCTTCGGTTCCGGCACCGCCTCGTGCCCTACCTCTACACGATGGCCGAGCGGGCGAGCGTCCAGGGCCGGCCGCTCGTGGAGCCGCTCTACCACGAGCTCCCTTGGCGCGAGGAGGCCTACGAGGCGCGCAACACCTACCTCTACGGCTCCGAGCTGCTCGTCGCGCCGATCACCGAGCCCGGCGACGCGCGCTGCGGTCTCGGGCGCGTCCAGACGTGGCTGCCGCCGGGTGACTGGTGGGACGTCACCACCGGCTGGAGGTATGCCGGCGACCGCCGCCTGGTCGCCTACCGCGACCTGTCGACGATCCCCGTGCTCGCGCGCGCCGGCGCCATCCTCCCGCTGGCCGCGGACGGCGGGGACGACTTCTCCGTCGACGAGGCCGACGACCTCGAGATCCGTTGCTACGCGGGCGCGGACGGCTCGTTCACGCTCTACGAGGACGACGGGGCACCCGAGGCGACGCTGCGGGCTGCGCGGACGCCGATCCGCCTCGGGTGGGAGGCGCGCACCGTCGTGGTCGGACCCACCGAGGGCGCGAGCGACGTCGTGCCCGCCTCGCGCACCTGGCGGCTCGCGGTGGTGGGGGTGCCCGCGGGCACCAGCCTCGCGATCACGGTGGACGGGGACCCGGTGGACTGCGACACGGTGCTCGACGAGGGACGGCATACGGTCGTCGCCGTCGTCACCGGGGTGACGCCTGCCCAGCGGGTCGAGGGTCGGATCCTTGGCGCAGATCGGCTGGCGGACAACGACATCCACGCCGCGGCCTATGCCGTCCTCGACGCCGCGCAGGTGGAGTTCGAGGCGAAGTCCGCTGCGCTGCAGGTGATCACGTCCGGTGCCGCCAGCGCGCACGTGGTCTCGCAGCTGATGGCCCTCTCCCTGGACGAGTCCCTGCTCGGTCGCCTGGTCGAGCTCGTCACGGCCTCGGAGCCCGTCACCTGACGGCAGCTCCTGCCCAAGCCCCCACTCACGATCCTGGAGGAGGGAGGTCCGTCCGGGCCGGAGATCGGCGGACCACGCGGGCCGACCCGCTAGGTTGGGTCCGACGAGCAGAGGGAGGGTGCCGTGCGCCGCACGACGACGAGCCTGGCCGGTGCGGGGGCGATCGCGCTCGCCCTGGCCCTGGGGGTGGCGGGCTGCACCTCGGACACCCCGGCCCCGCAGGACGTGGCCAGGCAGTATGCCGAGGGCCTGGCCCGCCTCGACCTGGCCGGGGTGCCCCTCGACGGCGTCGACGCCGCCACCGCCACGACCCGCCTGGCCGCCCTGGCCGGGCCCCTGGCCGGCACGAAGCCGCAGGTGAGCGTGCGGCAGGCCGGACCCGACGAGGGGGAGTCCACGACGGCCCGCCTCGCGGTGACCTGGCCCGGGACGGGGGCGAAGCCCTGGAGCTACGAGACGACCCTCCCCCTGGTCAAGCGGGACGGGACCTGGCGCGCGCAGTGGAGCCCCGCGACGGTCGTGGCGGGTGCGGCGGAGGGTGACACGATCCGCGCGGAGCGCACCGCCGCCCGCCGGGGTCGGGTCCTCGGTGCCGGCGGCGCAGCCATCGTCCAGCCCCGGCCGGTGCGTCGCGTCGGCGTCGACAAGGCGACCGTCACGCCCGAGCAGGCCCTGGCGGCAGCGCCCAAGGTCGCGGCCTTCGCCGGGCTCACCGACGCCGCTGCCTACGCCGCGCGGGTCAAGGCGGCCGGGCCCAAGGCCTTCGTCGAGGCGATCGTCCTGCGCCAGGGCGACCCCACCCTGGCCCGGCTCGACGCCCTCACCACCTCGACGCCGGGGGTGGGCGTCGTGGACGCCGAGCTCCCGCTCGCGCCCACCCGCACCTTCGCCAAGCCCATCCTCGGGACCGTGGGGGAGGCCACCGCCGAGATCGTCGAGCGGTCCAAGGGTGCGGTCGCGGCCGGCGACGTCGTCGGCCTCTCCGGCCTGCAGCAGGCTCAGGACGCGACGCTGCGCGGCACCCCCGGGCTCACGGTCTCGCTCGTGCACGCCGGCACGGCCAAGCCGGTGCACAGCACGGAGCCGGTCCCCGGCCAGGACGTCACCACGACGCTGGACGTCGCCCGGCAGGTCCGCGCCGAGGAGCTGCTCGCGGGGGTCGAGCCGGCGAGCGCCCTCGTGGCCGTCCGCCCCTCCACGGGCGAGGTCGTCGCCGCCGCGAGCGGTCCTGGGGGACAGGGCTACTCGACCGCCACGCTCGGCAAGTACGCCCCCGGCTCGACCTTCAAGATCGTCAGTGCGCTGGCCCTCCTGCGCGGCGGCGTGACCCCCGCGACGCCCGTGCCGTGCACCCCGACCCTCACGGTCGACGGCAAGCCCTTCGAGAACTACGACGCCTATCCCGCCGACGGCCTCGGCCAGGTGCCGCTGTCCACGGCCTTCGCCAAGTCCTGCAACACGGCGTTCATCGCCTCGCGCGACAAGGCGTCCGGCGACGCGCTCCCGCGGGCCGCCGCGTCGCTGGGCCTGACCGCGACCCCGTCCGCCGGCGTCCCCGCCTACCTCGGCGGCGTGCCGGCGCCGGGCAGCCAGGTCGAGGCCGGCGCCGAGATGATCGGCCAGGGCGAGATCACGGCGAGCCCGCTCGGGATGGCCACGGTGGTCGCCAGCGTGGTCAAGGGCGGCCCGGTGACCCCGCGGATCGTCATACCCACCAACGAGACCGGCGCCACGACGCCCTCTGCCGGCGCGACGCCCCCGACCACGGCGACGCCCTCGGCGGCGACGGCTCAGCCGGTCACGGCCGCCGAGGCCGGCACCCTGCGCGCCCTGATGCGCGGCGTCGTCACGGGCGGCAGCGGTGCGGCTCTCAAGGACCTGCCCGGCGAGGTGATCGCCAAGACGGGCACCGCGGAGTTCGGCACGACGACCCCGCCCAAGCTCCACGCCTGGATGGTCGCGGCCCGAGGCGATCTCGCGGTCGCGGTCTTCGTCGACGAGGGGGAGGGCGGGTCGCGCACGGCCGGCCCGATCCTCAAGGCCTACCTGCAGGGATGAGGAGCGAGATGACGAGCACCTCTCGAGAGCGGTCACACACCTCCCCCTGGGAGCTGTATGACGGCCTGACGGCGCTGGTGCCTCGCGGCGTCACCGTCACCACCTGCGTGGTGTCGAGGTGGGCGCTCGTCGAGACCGACGCCGGCGGCGCGGGGCTGTCGAGCGTGCCCGACGACGGCCGCGACGACCCGCACGGGCCGCAGGACGTGGTCGGTCAGGACCTCGCCGACGTGGCCGCGCTGGTGCGCTCGTGGGACCGACGCCTCGCCGCGATCGGGCTCGCCGCCATCAACGCCTGGTGCAACACCCAGGAGCGGCTCGAGGCGCACGCCGGTGACGTGATCGACTGGGACGCCTCGGCGTTCGAGCGGTCGGGGGAGCTCGTGCAGGGGCGCCGGGTGGCCGTCGTGGGGCGCTTCCGCCACCTCGACCAGCTCGCGTCCCGCTGCGACCTGACGGTCCTCGAGCGCCGCCCCCAAGGTCGTGACCTGCCCGACGCCGCAGCGGAGTTCGTGCTGCCGGAGGTCGACCACGCGTTCATCACGAGCATGACGCTGGCCAACAAGACGCTGCCGCGGCTGCTCGAGCTGAGCGGCGGCGCCCGCACCACGCTGGTGGGGCCGAGCACGCCGCTGGCGCCCGAGGCGTTCGCGGGGCGGGTCGACGAGATCAGCGGGTCGCTGGTCTACGACGCGCCCTGGTGCCGCCGCGCCCTGATGCAGGGGCAGGGGATGGCCTCGATGCGGGGCGCCCTGACGCTCTTCAACCTCCGCGTCCCCGCCTGACCGCCCGCCCCAGACCACCCGCCATTGGTCACCAATGACGTGTCGAGGGGTGTTATGAACGATCCAAAACGTCATTGGTGACCAATGGCGCGAGCCGGGTGAGCCGCGCGAGCCGCGCGAACCACGCGAGCCGGGGGAGGACGCGGCAGGTCAGATCAGGTCAGGTCAGGGGCAGCGGACGACCTGGCCGGCATAGGCCAGCCCGCCGCCGAAGCCGAACAGCAGGATCGGGGCGCCGCTCGCGACCCGTCCGCTGCGCACGAGCTTGGACAGGGCGAGGGGCACGCTCGCCGCCGAGGTGTTGCCGGACTCGACGACGTCGGTGGACACGACCGCGTCGGTGGCCCCGATCTTGGCCGCGAGCGGCTCGATGATCCGCAGGTTGGCCTGGTGCAGCACGATCCCGGCGAGGTCGCTCGGCGCGACGTCGGCCCGCTCGCAGATCTGTCGGGCGATGGCCGGCAGCTGCGTCGTCGTCCAGCGAAAGACGGCCTGGCCCTGCTGGCTGAACCCGTCGGGCAGCTCCTTGATGACGACGGCGTCGCCCATCTCGGGCACCGACCCCCACACCACGGGGCTGACCCCGCGCTCCGGCGACGCCTCGAGCACGACGGCCCCGGCACCGTCGCCCACGAGGATGCACGTCGTGCGGTCGTTCCAGTCGATGAAGTCCGTGAACTTGTCGACACCCACGACGACCGCGCGCGTGGCGCTGCCCGTGGCGATCGCCTGTTCCGCGAGCGCCAGCGCGTGGCAGAAGCCCGAGCAGACGGCGTTGACGTCCATGACCGCGGGCGCCGAGCCGAGCCCGAGCCGGCGGGCCACCTGGGCGGCGGTGCTGGGGGAGCGGTCGTGGTTGGTGCAGGTCGCGACGATCACGAGGTCGATGCCCGCGGGGTCGATCCCCTTGTCCTGCAGGGCGTCCCGTGCGGCCTCGGTGGCCATGTCGGCGACCGTCTCGTCCGGGGCGGCGACCCGGCGCTGCGCGATCCCGACCCGTCGGGTGATCCACTCGTCGCTGGTGTCGACCAGGCGGGACAGCTCGTCGTTGTCCAGGATGCGCGCGGGCTGGTAGTGGCCCACGGACACGATGGTCGAACCGATCACGGGTGGGCTCCTCGGGCAACGGTGGACGGGTGCGTCGGTTCGCCCCAGCATGCGCGTTACCCCTGGGTACGCAGAATCGGCGTCGTCTCGCCGGAGGTTGACGGATTGTGGCGACGCGTGGCCACAGATGCCGCTCCCCCCTATGGCGTAACGCGCGGGGGCGTCATACGCTCGCGAAGCGACCAACGTCGGTCGCACGCCATCTCTGGGAGGAACTGTGCACAAGCACTCATGGACCGGTCGAGGGAGACCGGTCATCGTCTCGGCGGCTGCTGCAGCCGTCGCGTTCGGCCCGCTGGCGATCGCCGGCGCGCCGGCCAACGCCGCAGGCCAGGGTTCTGCAGAGCTCTACATCGTCCAGGTCGCGGGCGCGCCGCTCGCCACCTACACCGGTGGGGTCGAGGGGATCCCCGCCACCAAGCCCGGCAAGGGCAAGAAGGTCAAGGTCCGGTCCAGCGCGGGGCAGCGCTACGCCCAGCACCTCAAGGCCGACCACACCGACACGCTCAAGGCCGCGGGGGTCCCCGCCTCGGCCAAGACGCGCGACTACACCACGTCCTTCAACGGCATGGCCGTGCGCCTCACGCCGGCTCAGGCGGCCAAGCTGGAGAAGTCCGGCGACGTCGTGCGCGTGTGGAAGAACGAGATCCGCACGATGGACACCAACACCACGCCGCAGTTCCTGGGCCTCGACGGCCCGAACGGCGTGTGGCAGAAGCAGTTCGGCGGCAACGCCAACTCCGGCTCCGGCATGATCATCGGCGTCATCGACTCCGGCATCTGGCCCGAGAACCCGTCCTTCGCCCCGCTCGCCAACCCGACCGACCAGTGGCGCATCGACCAGAACTGGAACGGCGTCTGCGACGGCGGCACCGGACCCAACAAGGTCACCTGCAACAACAAGCTCATCGGCGCGCGTGCCTACTACAGCGCCTCGACGGTCGAGCCCTTCGAGTTCAAGACCCCGCGCGGCTACAACGACCACGGCACCCACACCGCGGGGACCGCCGCCGGCAACTACGGGGTCCCGGCCTCGATCAACGGCATCTCGGTCGGCAAGATCTCCGGTATGGCGCCTGCCGCCCGCATCGCGGCGTACAAGGCCCTGTGGGCGACCCCTGACGGCCGCGCGAGCGGCGCGACGGTCGACCTCGTGGCCGCCATCGACCAGGCGGTCGCGGACGGCGTCGACGTCATCAACTACTCGGTGTCGGGCTCCAGCGTCTACTCCGTCACGCCGGACGAGATCGCGTTCTTCAACGCCGCCGACGCCGGCGTCTTCGTCTCCGCGTCGGCCGGCAACTCCGGTGACACCGTGGGCGAGTCGTCGGTCGCGCACAACTCCCCGTGGGAGATGACCGTGGCCGCCAGCACGGCGCCCAAGGCCGTCAGCAAGAAGGTCACGCTCGGCAACGGCCAGACCTACACCGGTGTCGGCACCGGCGGCAAGATCGGCCCCGCGGCCGTCATCGACTCCGAGAAGGCCGGCCTGCCGGGCGCGGACGCGACCAAGGTCAAGTACTGCTACTCCGACGTCGACGACAACCACGGCAACGGCATCACGCCCGTCCTCGACCCCGCCAAGATCAAGGGCAAGATCGTCCTGTGCACGCGCGGCGGCAACGCCCGCGTCGACAAGGGCGAGGCGGTCAAGGCCGCCGGCGGCATCGGCATGATCCAGGTCAACACCGCGGACAACCAGTCCCTCAACGCCGACTTCACGCCGGTGCCGATGATCCACCTGTCGGCCACGGACGGCGCCAAGGTCAAGACCTACGTCAACGCCGACGCCAACCCCACCGCGACGCTGGGCGACCCCTACCTCGACCCCGCCGCGCGCAACCCCGAGATGGCGGGCTTCTCGTCATACGGCCCGTCCCTGGCCGGTGGTGGTGACCTGCTCAAGCCCGACATCACCGCCCCGGGCGTCGACATCATCGCCGCCGTCTCGCCCAAGGCCGACGGTCACAACAACTTCAACTCGATGTCCGGCACCTCGATGTCGGCCCCGCACATCGCCGGCATCGCCGCGCTCATCAAGCAGGCCCACCCCGAGTGGACCTGGTCCCCGATGGCCGTGAAGTCCGCGATGATGACGACCGCGTCCCCGCTCGACGACAAGGGTCAGCCGATCCAGCGCTCGGGCGAGAACGCCACCCCGCTCGACATGGGCTCCGGTCACGTCCGTCCGGCCCAGGCCCTCAACCCGGGCCTGGTCTACGACTCCTACTCGCCCGACTGGCTGATGTACCTCTGCGGGATCAAGCAGCTCGAGCTCGTGCAGGCGCCCGGCACCTGCGACCGGGTCGGCACCATCGACCCGAGCGACCTCAACTACCCGAGCATCGCGGTCGGCGACCTCGCCGGCTCGCAGACGGTCACGCGCTACGTGCGCAACGTCGAGAGCAAGACCGCGACCTACAAGGCTCGCGTCCAGCAGCCGACCGGCGTCAAGGTCTCGGTCTCGCCGTCGACCATCACCGTCAAGCCGGGTGAGACCAAGAAGTTCACGGTCACCTTCACCCGCAGCGCGGCGCAGATGAACCAGTACGGCTTCGGCGCGCTGACCTGGCAGGGCAACCGCGGCCAGGTCGTCCGCAGCCCGCTCGCGATCCGCCCGGTGGCCCTGGCCGCCAGCACCAGCGAGATCAAGAGCGCGGCGACGTCCGGCTCCGAGGTCATCAAGGTCACGCCCGGCTACTCGGGCACCCTGACCGCCAAGCCCGCCGGCGCGATCCCGTCGCAGGTCAACACCGGCACCGTCGCCAAGGGCGCCGTCCTCACGACGACCGTCCAGGTCCCGGCCGGCACCAAGGCCGCCCGCTTCGCGACCTTCGACGCCGACTACCCGCAGGGTGTCGACATCGACCTCGTGGTCAAGAAGGACGGCAAGGAGATCGGCAACAGCGGCGAGGCCACGGCCCAGGAGCAGGTCACGCTGATGAACCCGGCGGCCGGCACCTACACCGTCGAGGCCAAGCTCTTCGCCGGTGCGGACTCGCTCGCGATCAAGCAGCACTCGTTCGTGCTGGGCGACAAGGCCGAGGGCAACCTCACCGCGACCCCGGCCACCCAGTCCGTCACGATGGCCCGACCGACCACCGTCACGGCCGCCTGGAAGGGCCTGACCGCGGGGCAGCACTACTTCGGTGCGATCTCCCTCGGCAACGGCGCGGCCACGGTCAAGGACGTCTTGGTCAGCCTGGACCCCAAGTGACCTCAGCCCGCTGAGTCACCGACGAGGGCCCGTCACCTCCGCGAGGAGGGGGCGGGCCCTTCGGCATACCTGCTCTGCTCTGGTCAGGCAGGCGTGGTGAGACCGTGCAGGTCGGGGAGCACCAGGTCGGCGCCCGCGTCGCGGAGCTCCTCGGCCGAGAAGCTGGTGGTGACGCCGACGACGGTCCCGACGCCGGCGGCTCGCCCGGCCCGGACGCCGGCGGGGGTGTCCTCGGCGACCAGGCAGTCCTCGGCGCGGACCCCGAGGGTGCGTATGGCGAGGAGGTAGCCGTCGGGGGCCGGCTTGCCCTCGGTGACGTCGTCGCGGGTCACCATCGCCGCGAACCGCTCGGAGCCGCCGAGGAGCTCGAGCGCGGTGACCGCCCAGCGCCGACCGGCCGAGGTCACGAGGACGCACGGGATGCCGCGGGCGCAGGCGTCGTCGACGAGCTCCCGTGCCCCGGCGACGGGCTCGGGGAGCAGGTCGTGGGGGTGGTGCGACACGACCTCGTGGAAGAGGGCGGTCGGGTCCTCGGCGGACCAGGGGCCCGGGGTGCTGGCAAAGACGTCGTCCGCGCGGCGACCGGTGAACAGCGAGAGCAGCGCGTCGTCGTGCTCCCACCCGCGGGCGCGGAAGAAGCGCCGGTAGGCCTCGCGGTGCACGGGCTCGGAGTCGACGAGCGTGCCGTCGAGGTCGAGCAGCAGCGCGGCGGGTCGCCTCAGCTCGGCCACGTCAGCAGCGTCTCGCCCACGGCGACCGGCGATCCGGCGCGGTCGGTCGGCACGGCGCCGGCCAGCTGGTCCAGGACGCACACCATGACGATGGGGGAGCGGTCGCCCGCCTCGACGGTGGTGGGATCCCAGCGGACCACGGCGGCGCCGGCGTCGACGTGGGCGCCCTCGGTGGCGAGGACCTCGAAGCCCTCGCCGCCGAGCTGGACGGTGTCGATGCCCAGGTGGACGAGCACCGCGATCCCGTCCCCGGCGATGGCGAACGCGTGGGGGTGCAGCTTGGCGATGGTGCCGGAGATCGGCGCGACGGCGGTCTGCGGCTCGCGCGCCGGGTCGACGGCCAGGCCGGGGCCGACCATCTCGGCGGCGAAGACCGGGTCGGGGGCCTCTGCCAGCGGCCGGATGGTGCCGGTCGCCGGGCTGAGGACGTCCGTCACAGCAGGTCCTCGATGTCCTCGGCGAGGTTGTCGGCCTCGGGGCCGACGACGACCTGCACGACCGTGCCGGCGGCGACGACGCCGTGCGCGCCGGCGGCCTTGAGGGCGGCCTGGTCGACCACGGAGGGGTCCTTGACCTCGGTGCGCAGGCGCGTGATGCACGGCTCGATCTCGACGATGTTGCCGGCGCCGCCGAGGGCGGCCAGGATCTGCTCGGCCTTGGTCATGTCAGGGGTCCTTTCGGGATCACGCGCGGTCGTCGGAGGACGAGTCTGCTTCGGTCTGGGTGACCTTGGCGAGCCCGCGCGGGCTGTCGGGGTCCAGGTCCAGCCGGGCGGCGAGGCGTTCGACGACGAGCTGGGCGGGGACGATGGTGCCGATGGGGGCCAGCGTCTCAGGTGCGGCGGGTGCCGGCACGTGCAACCCGCAGGCCCGGACGAACTCGTCGTCCCCACCGATGCCGATCACGGTGGCGCCACGCTCGGCCAGCGCTCCGGCGAGCTCGGTCATCGGACCGGTGAGCGGGCCGTCCTGGGCGCAGACGAGCACCGCCACCGCGCCGGGGCGGACGACGGCGATCGGCCCGTGCCGCAGGTCGGCGTAGGAGTAGCCGCGGACCGGGCGCAGGCAGGTCTCCTCGATCTTGAGCGCCGTCTCGAGCGCCGTGCCGAGCAGGAGTCCGCGGCCCGTGACGATCGTGGGGCCCATCGCCTCGGCCAGGGCGCACGCGGCTTCGTCGACGCCGGTGCCGGCCGCGATGACCTGCGCGATGCGCTGGGGGAGCTCCGCGAGCTCGGCGTCCAGCGTCGTCGGGGTGGGCGAGAGCGCGGTGGCGAGGACGGCCATGGCGATGGTCTGGCCGAGATAGGTCTTGGTCGCGGGGACGGCGAGCTCGGGACCGGCCTGGGTGACGAGAGCGAGGTCGGCCTCGGCCGCGAGTGGGGAGTCGGCGACGTTGGTGATGGCGACCGTCGCAGCGCCCTGCGCCTGCACCAGCGCCTGGGTCTCGACCAGCTCCTGGGTGCTGCCGGACTGGCTGACGGTGACGACGAGCGTGTCGGACAGGTCGACGGTCGCGTGGTAGTGCGTGAACACGCTCGGTGCCAGCATCGCGGCGGGACGCCCGGCATACGTCTCCAGCAGGTAGCGGCCGTAGAGGCCGGCGTTGTCGCTGGAGCCGCGCGCCGCGAACAGGAC
The DNA here is from genome assembly GCF_000426385.1 of Arsenicicoccus bolidensis DSM 15745. Taxonomy (GTDB): domain Bacteria; phylum Actinomycetota; class Actinomycetes; order Actinomycetales; family Dermatophilaceae; genus Arsenicicoccus; species Arsenicicoccus bolidensis. The sequence continues at coordinate 44,165 of NZ_AUFG01000015.1, read as the reverse complement.
GTGGCGCCGGCCCTCGGCGAGGGCGGCGATCTCGGGACGCATCGGCACCAGCGCCTCGATGGTGCGCGTGGCGGCGGCGGGCTGCTCGTGGATCTCGCGCAGCATCTGGCTCTCGATCATGACGTCTCCTTCGAGTCACGAGTCGGCATCGGCACGGTTGGGCGCGTTGACAGCGATGGCGACGAGGTGGATCCTACAGGTCCGTACTGGTACGGACCAGTATGCACCACACTGCCGGACGAGAGGACCCCGATGCCACCGCGCACCCGCCTCTCCGACGGCCCCGTCCCCAAGCACGTCCAGCTCCGCGAGGCCCTCGCGGGCCGGGTGCGCACCCTCGGGCCGGACGACGCCATCCCGTCCGAGCGGGAGCTCATGACGGCCTACGACGTCAGCCGGGCCACGGTGCGCCGGGCGATCGAGGGGCTCATCGCCGACGGCGTCCTGCACCGCATCCAGGGCAAGGGGACCTTCGTGACCCGGCCCCGCGTCCAGTCCCACCTGCACCTGGCGTCGTTCACCCAGGACATGCGCCGCCGGGGGCTGACCCCCTCGACCCGGCTCGTCGGGATCAGCCTCGAGGAGCTGCCCGGCGAGGTGGCCGGGGACCTGCGTCTCGAGGCGGGCGTGCCGGCCTGGCTCGTCCAGCGGGTGCGGCTCGCCGACGACGAACCCATGGCCTTCGAGCGGGCCTGGCACCCCGCGGACCTGCTCCCCGGCCTCGACCAGCACGACCTGACCGGCTCGCTCTACGACGTGTTCGCCCACGAGTACTCCCTGACCGTCGACACGGCCGAGCAGACCGCCTGGGCCGACCAGGCCCAGTCCGCCGCCCGCCACCTCGGGGTGTCCACCACCGCCCCCGTCATGATCTTCGACCGGCTCTCCCGCTCCGGGGACCGGCCGATCGAGCGCGTACGCAGCTGGTACCGCGGAGACCGCTACCAGGTGCACATGACGCTCGACCGCACGATGACGCCCTGACGCCGTCGCGCCGCACCACCCCGCACCCCCGAGAGGAACATCCGATGAGCACCACCAGCACGACGACGGCGTCGGCGCCCCGAGAGCGCAAGGGCCTGGCCGCCGCCCAGAAGCTCGGTCGCAGCCTCATGCTGCCGATCGCCGCCCTGCCCGCCGCGGCCATCCTGCTGCGCCTCGGCCAGCCCGACATGCTCGGGGCCGACGGCGCCGGGTGGACCCAGGTCGCCCCCGTCATCGCGGCGGCCGGCGACGCGCTGTTCGCCAACCTCCCGCTGATCTTCGCCGTCGGCGTGGCCATCGGCTGGGCCAAGAAGGCCGACGGCTCGACGGCCCTCGCCGCCGTGATCGGCTACCTCGTCTTCAAGGGCGTGGGCGACGCCATGTCGCTCCTGGTCCTCGACCAGCCCACCAAGGCGGGCGAGAAGCCTGCGCTGATCAACTACGGCGTGCTCGGCGGCATCCTGATCGGTCTGCTCGCCGGCTGGCTGTGGCAGCGGTACTACCGCATCTCCCTGCCGCCCTACCTCGCGTTCTTCGGCGGCCGACGCTTCGTGCCGATCGTGACGGCCTTCGCCGCCCTGCTGCTGGCCGTGCTCACCGCGTTCATCTACCCCGCCTTCAACACCGGGCTCACCTCCGTCGGTGAGTGGGTCGCCAAGAACACGATCCTCGGCGGCTTCGTCTACGGCACGCTCAACCGCCTCCTGATCCCGCTTGGCCTGCACCACATCCTCAACTCCGTGCCGTGGTTCATCCTCGGCGACTACACCGCCGCCTCGGGCAAGGTCGTGCACGGCGACATCGCCCGCTTCCTGGCCGGCGACAAGACGGCCGGCGCCTTCATGACCGGCTTCTTCCCGATCATGATGTTCGCCCTGCCCGCAGCGGCGATCGCCATCTGGCAGGAGGCCAAGCCGGCCGCCAAGAAGGTCACCGGCGGCATCATGCTCTCGGCCGCGCTGACCGCCTTCCTCACCGGCGTGACCGAGCCGCTCGAGTTCGCCTTCATGTTCGTCGCCTGGCCGCTCTACGTGATCCACGCCGTCCTGACCGGCACCTCGCTGGCCCTGGTCAACGCCCTGGGCATCAAGGACGGGTTCGGCTTCTCCGCCGGCGCCATCGACTTCGGGCTCAACCTCGGCATCGCCACCAACCCCTGGTTGCTCGTGCCCATCGGGCTCGGCTACGCCGCGCTGTACTACGTCCTCTTCCGGTTCGTCATCCGCAAGTGGAACCTCAAGACCCCCGGCCGCGAGGACGAGGGCGAGGAGAGCGGCGTGCTCGACTCCGACGCCCGCCGATGATCCTCACCGCGCAGCGTCTGCTCACCACCCGGGGCATCACCGGCCCCGGGTGGGTGCGCGTCCAGGGGGACACGATCGTCGAGGTGTCGTATGCCGAACCGCCCGCACCCGGGGCCGGTCCCGACGCAGAGGACTGGCTGGACCTCGGGGACGTGCTCCTCGCGCCGGGCTTCGTCGACGCGCACAGCCACGGAGGCGGCGGTGCGGCATACACCGATGGCACCCAGGACGCCGCACGCCAGGTGATCGCCACGCACCTCGCGCACGGGACGACCACGATGATGGCGAGCCTGGTCACCGACACGATCGACGAGCTCGCCCGGCTGGTGGGGGTGCTCGCGCCGCTGGTGGCGGACGGCGAGCTGGTGGGCGTGCACCTCGAGGGGCCGTGGCTGAGCCGCTGCCACAAGGGCGCGCACGACCCCGACAAGCTCGTGCCCCCGACCCGGGCAGACCTCGACCGCCTGCTCGGCTCCCATCCCGGCACCGTCCGGATGGTCACGCTGGCACCCGAGCTGGAGGGCGGCCTCGACGCGGTCCGCACCGTCGTGGGGCGCGGCGTCGTGGCGGCGATCGGCCACTCGGACGCGACCTACGACATCGCGCTCGACGCGATGGATGCTGGGGCGACGGTGGCGACGCACCTGTTCAACGCGATGCGGCCGCTGCACCACCGCGAGCCCGGCATCATCGGCGCCTCGCTCACGGATCCCCGCGTGGCGGTCGAGGTGATCTGCGACGGCATCCACGTGCACCCGGCGATGGTGCGTCACGCCGCCGACACCTGCCCCGAGCGGCTCGTGCTCGTCACCGACGCGATGGCGGCGGCGGGGGCACCGGACGGTGAGTACCTGCTCGGGCCCCTCGGCGTCGAGGTCATCGACGGCGTCGCGCGGCTCGTCACCAACGGCGCCATCGCCGGCAGCACGCTCACGCTCGACCGGGCCGTCCGCTACGCGGTGCACGTCGCCGGCGTCCCGCTGGAGGTGGCGCTCGCCGCCGCGACGGCCAACCCGGCCCGGGTGCTGGGGCTGGACGACCGCGGCACGCTCGAGCCGGACAAGCGGGCCGACCTGGTGGCTCTCGACGCCGACCTGCAGGTCACCACCGTGGTCCGCGCCGGGATCCCGCTCGGGGACTGACCCCGGGCCGATGTTCCTACCCCAGGCGCGGGAAGGGCCGGTCACCGTGATGCGGTGACCGGCCCTTCGTCATACGGGCTCGAGCGTGAGACTGGGTGCAGGATCCGGTGTCAGCCCGGCGTCAGTGACCCGCCGGGCGACCGGTGTCCTCGGCGTCGTCGGTGTCGACGTAGTCCGGGACCACGATCGGCCGCAGCCGCGCCCACGCCATGAAGCAGCAGGCGACGACCAGCAGGGCCAGGCCCGTCCACAGGTTAGCGTTGACGCCACCGGTCTTGTCGAGCTCCTTGTCCCCGAAGAGTCCCATCAGGGTGAGGACCAGGCCGTAGAGGCCGAGCAGGTAGCCGATGAAGTTGCGGATGTCGAACGCGCCCGCCTTGTGCTTTCCCTTGCCCGGGCGAGCGGCTGAGGTGCTGGTGCTGGAGCTCATCGGTGCCTCCTCAGGCGAAGATCGTGTTGAGGATGATGACGAGGACGAGAGCCAGGCCGGCCAGCGGCACCGGGCGCGCCAGGAGCGGCAGCGACGCCGCGTCCGCGTCGGTCAGGCTCTCCTTCGGCGTCTCGGAGTAGACCAGGCCGACGAGGGACTCCCGCGGCTTGGGCTTGGTAAACATCGTGACGACGACGCTCACGACGATGTCGACGACGAACGCCGTCGAGGCCGCGAGGAAGGCCAGGCCCTGCCCCGCCATCTCGAAGGCACCACCGAACTTCGAGGCGTACCAGAGGCCGATCGCCGAGACGGTGCCGGCCACGAGGCCCGCCCAGCCGGCGGTCGCGGACATGCGCTTCCAGAACATGCCGAGGATGAACGTCGCGAACAGCGGGGCGTTGAAGAAGCCGAACAGCGTCTGGAGGTACTCCATGACGTTGCCGAACTGGCCCGCGATGCTGGCGGTGAACACCGCGATGACGGTCGCCGCGACGGTGGCCAGACGGCCGACGCGCAGGTAGTACTCGTCCGGCTTGTCCTTGACGGCGTACTCCTGCCACAGGTCGTAGCTGAACACCGTGTTGAAGGCCGAGATGTTGGCGGCCATGCCGGCCATGAACGCCGCGAGCAGACCCGCGATCGCCAGGCCGAGCAGACCGTTGGGGAGCACGTCGCGCATCAGCAGGAGCAGCGCGTCGTTGTAGGTCGCCGTCGTCTCGCCGCCACCCTTGAGGGTCTTGATCTCGCCGACCAGGACCGCCGCCACCATGCCGGGCAGGATGACGATGAACGGGATGAACATCTTGGGGAAGGCGCCGATGATCGGTGTCTTGCGGGCCGCGGTGATGGAGTTGGACGCCATCGCGCGCTGCACCTCGACGAAGTTGGTCGTCCAGTAGCCGAAGGACAGCACGAAGCCGAGGCCGAAGATGATGCCGACGACCGACAGGATCGGGCTGTCGAAGCCCGACAGCGCCTGACCCGGCCAGGAGGACAGCTGCTCGCCGCCACCGGGCGAGGCCGTGACCTTCTCGGTGAAACCGTTCCACCCGCCAACGCGGTGCAGACCGATGAGGGTCAGGGGCAGCAGCGCCGCCACGATCACGAAGAACTGCAGCACCTCGTTGTAGATCGCGGCCGACAGGCCACCGAAGGTGATGTAGGACAGCACGATCACGGCGGCGACGATGAGGGACACCCACTGCGGCCAGCCCAGCAGCGCCTCGACGATGCGGGCGAGCAGGAGCAGGTTGACGCCCGCGATCAGCAGCTGCGCCAGCGCGAACGAGATCGCGTTGACCAGGTGCGCTCCGGGACCGAAGCGGCGGAGCATGAACTCCGGCACCGACCGCACCTTGGAGCCGTAGTAGAACGGCATCATCACGACGCCGAGGAAGAGCATCGCCGGGATGGCGCCGATCCAGAAGTAGTGGAAGGTCGGCATACCCATCTCGGCGCCGGTGGCGCTCATGCCCATGATCTCGACGGCACCGAGGTTGGCCGAGATGAAGGCCAGGCCGGTCACCCACGCGGGGAGCGAGCGGCCGGACAGGAAGAAGTCGATGGAGCTGGAGACCTGGCGGCGCGCGGCGAAGCCGATGCCCAGGACGAACAGGAAGTACAGCGCGATCAGGAGGTAGTCCACCCAGGTCGCGTTGATCAAGGTGTCCTTGGCGGCGAGGGCCGCGGCCGGAGCGATTGCAGTCATGGGACCACCCTTACGTCGGTGGAAAGGTACGGCGGGACATTACCCCCGCCTCGCGGTGACCGCCCTCCGGGCCGTTCGTGGCACTCGCACTGTGGCCGAACCGTCATACTGGGCAGGCCATGTCATCGCTCGCGCCGCCGCCCGCAGGGGCGCGCATCCCCCGTGAGATCTGGGTCCTCGTCGCGGCGGCCCTGGTCATCGCGCTCGGCTTCGGCCTGATCGCGCCCGTCCTCCCCGCCTATGCCCGGTCCTTCGACGTGGGCGTGACGGCTGCGTCGATCGTCGTCAGCTCGTTCGCGCTGATGCGGCTGCTGTTCGCGCCCGTCGGTGGGCGACTCGTCGGCCGGCTCGGGGAGCGCCCCGTCTACCTCATCGGCCTGCTCATCGTGGCGGTGTCGACGGGGGCGTGCGCCTTCGCGGGGACCTACTGGCAGCTGCTGGTCTTTCGCGCGCTCGGTGGCATCGGCTCGACGATGTTCACCGTCTCGGCGGCGGCGCTGATCGTGCGCCTCGCGCCGCCGACGCTGCGCGGGCGGGTCTCGTCGGCCTACGCGTCGGCCTTCCTGACCGGCAACATCCTCGGCCCGGTCGTCGGTGGGGCCTTGGCCGGCCTCGGCTATCGCGTGCCGTTCATCGTGTATGCCGTCACCCTCGTCATCGCGTCCGGCGTCGTCGCGGTGTTCCTGTCCGGCGCATCGTTGCGGCCCGCGCCCGGCTCGGTGCCGCTGCCGCCGATGACGCTGCGCGAGGCCTGGGCGCACCCGACCTATCGCGCGATCCTCGGGGCCGGCTTCGCCAACGGGTGGTCCAACTTCGGCATGCGCGTGGCGATCCTGCCGTTGTTCGCCGTCGCCGCGCTCGGCACCTCTCCCGCGGTCGCGGGGCTCGCGCTCGCGGTGTTCGCCGCCGGCAACGCCGCCGCCCTCACCGTCGCCGGCCGTATGACGGACCTGCGGGGCCGCCGCCCCCTCGTGATCGCCGGGCTCGTGGTCAACGGGATCTTCACCATGCTCGTCGGGGTCACCGGCTCGCTCTGGTTGCTGTTCGCCGTGTCCCTGCTGGCGGGGGCCGGGGCCGGGCTGTTCAACCCCGCCCAGCAGGCCGCCGTCGCCGACGTGGTGGGCAACGAGCGCTCGGCGGGCGAGGCGCTCGCGAGCTTCCAGATGGTGCAGGACGCCGGCACGATCGTCGGGCCGGTCCTGGCGGGCCTGATCGTCGACCACTACGGCTACGGCTGGGCGTTCGCGATGGCGGGGGCGATCACCCTGCTGGCGGCCGTGCCGTGGGTGCGCGCCCCCGAGACCGCCCCCGCCACCACCTGACCCACCCTCACCCCCTCACCACCCCATCGCTCCCCGCGACCCCCGTCACCCCCGCGCCCCCACACCAAAGATCGGGGCTACTTCTGGTGGCTATGACCACCAGGAGTGGCCCCGATCTTCGGTGGAAGCCTCATGCTGCCTCGTCGGCGGCCTCGCGACACCGAGAGCACCGGCCCGTCTCACCGGTCCAGCCGCGACGCTGGAGGGCTGTCGCCACCTGTGCGGCCACCGTGCACGGAACGGTCGCCACCTGGCGCCAGCCATAGCGGAGAGTCGCCTTGCCCAGCACCGTGTGAGCGTTGTCGCGATCCATGTCTCGGAAGCGCCCGTCCCCGACATGACCTTTGCGCCCGTCCAGCTCCACGAGGACATCGAACCCGTCGTACTCGACATCGCAGATCGCGCCGGTCCCGTCCTGCCTGGCCTGGCGCCGAGCCACGGGAAGGCCATGGGCAGACTCGACGTCTCGGGCGTATCGCAGCTCCAGGTGCCTCGTGGTCCCTGACGCCATGTCGTCCAGCAGCGCGTGAAGGAGCTGCCGATGGGGGTGTCGCGTCCGCAGCGTGAGTCGGTGACGGAGGAGGTCTGCCGTCGTCCTCCCTCGTTGGACCGCGTCGAGCAGAGGTGACATGCATCCGTCGACGTTCGTGGACGCCGCGGAGAGGTCGAGCACGGTGTCCTCCACGCGCTGCCGCGGTGGGTGTCCCGGGCGAGGGTCCAGCAGGACCCCCGGGCGCCGGCGCACGAAGCGCCACCCCGCTCGCGACCGCACCCGCCGGTTGCGGGGGACGGAGATGTCGATGACCCGGGGCTCCTCCCCGATCAACCCCTCCAGGCGTGCGGCCGCCCTGCCGGCGACCAGGGCGCCCTCGCCCGCATGGAGCAGGCCTGCCCAGACACGGCTCATGAGCGGCAGGTCCCGTGGGTCTGTGCCGGGAGCAGCGGAGACGGCGTAGATGCCGGCAAAGACGGTGACCCATTGCTGCCGCCGCCAACGGATCGCGTTGTCCGACAACCCTGCCGCGAGGAGCTCGGCACGCGTCACGATGCCCCCACGCCGTCTGACGAGGGTGGTGACCGACTGCGGGAGCTCGCGCATGACCGCAGCCTGATCGATGCCGCCGCGCGGCGCACCTGGCTGGCCAGCACCTGTGGATCCCGCGGTCCGATCCGCGTCTCCCTGTGGACGACGGGGCGCTGATGCACCCTTTTCACCCGATGCCATGACATCGGGGCTACTTCTGGTGGCCATGACCACCAGAAGTAGCCCCGATGTGCAGCGAGCGGTCGGCGAGGTCAGCGGGAGGGGTAGGGGCGTGGCAGGCGCAGCCCGTTCAGCGCCATCACGCGACGCCCCAGGTCGGGGTAGTTCGTGATGAAGCCGTCCACCCCGTTGTCGATCAGCGTCTGCATCGTCGCCGGGTCGTCGACGGTCCACGGCACGACCTTGAGCCCGCGCGCATGGGCCGCGTCCGTCATGGCGCGGTCGGCATACAGCCGGAAGCCGGGCTCGCCGACCTTGCCGTCCTGCGGGAAGCCGTAGTTGGGGGAGAGGGTCGTCACCCCCGGGATCGACGCAGCGGCCGCCACGAAGTCGCCGCCGAAGTCGTCCGCGTCGATGCCGCCCAGCCACGGCGAGGCCCCCGGCTTGCCGACCTGCAGGAAGTCATGGTTGGTCAGCGCCACGAGGGGCAGCGACCGGTCGAGGCTGTGCATGAGCTTGAGCGCGCCCCAGTCGAAGCTCTGCACCGTGACCTGCTTCTTCAGGCCGGAGCGCCGGATCTCGGCGTGCACCGCCCGGACGAAGAGGTTGCGCTGCATCGTCTGCTCCGGCGCGCCCGCCTCGACCTTGGTCTCGATGTTCATCATGACCTTCTTGGCCTTGTGCTCCCGCACCACGGCGAACACGTCGCGCAGCTCGGCGAGCCGGTTGCCCCAGACCACCTCCTGGCGGGGGTGGCCGGGCAGCTGCTGATAGCCGCAGTTCAGCGTCTTGACCTGGGCCAGCGTCAGGTCCTTGATGAACTTGCCGACGTACGGGAACTGCGGGTCGCCGGCCCGCACCGGTGCCGTGTCCGCACACTTCACGCCGGACACCTGACGGTCGTGGGTGACGACGACCTTGAGGTCGCGGGTGACCTGGGTGTCGAGCTCGAGGGTGGTGACGCCCAGCTCGAGCGCCTTCGCAAAGGCCTCCGGCGACTCCTCGGTCGTGAGGCCGAGCCCGCCTCGGTGGGCCTGCAGGTCGAAGGTCTTGGCGGGCTTGGGCTTCGGCTTGGCGGACGGCTGGGCGGTGGCGGACGGCGCGACGAGGCCGGCCAGGGCGAGCGTGGCGAGGGTCGCCGCGGCGGTGCGGGTGAGGCTCACGAGGGCTCCTGCGAGGTATGGCGAGCGCGCTGCTCGCTCGACGGGTCCTGCCTGGTGCGCACGACGCTAGGTCTCGCCGATGACCTCCCGCCCATCACCGGTTGAACGTCAGGGGGAGGATGAAGCCATGGACCATCGACCGAAGCACGTCGACGCCGATCCTGACGAGGATGGGCACGAGCACGAGCACGAGCACGAGCACGTTCCCGTGCCGGCGGGGATCCTGCGGGCTGCGCGTGACGCGAGGCGGGTCACGGTCCTGACGGGCGCGGGCATGAGCGCCGAGAGCGGCATCCCGACCTTCCGCGACGCGCAGTCGGGTCTGTGGGCGCGGTTCGACCCGATGCAGCTGGCCACCCCCGAGGCGTGGGAGGCGGACCCGGCGCTCGTGTGGGCGTGGTACCGCTGGCGGGCCGCCCTCGTCCGAGGCGTCGAGCCCAACGCCGGGCACCGGGCGCTCGCGACCTGGGCCGACGAGACCGCCACGCAGGTCCGCGTCGTCACCCAGAACGTCGACGACCTGCACGAGCGCGCGGGCAGCGCCGTGCTCGCCCACGTGCACGGCAGCCTGTTCGCGACGCGGTGCGCGGACTGCGGGGAGGCGCCATACGAGGAGCCGCCCGTGCCACCCGCCCCCGTGGAGCGCCTCGACCCGCCGACGTGCACCCGCTGCGGCGGGCTGCTGCGGCCCGGCGTCGTGTGGTTCGGCGAGATGCTGCCGGCCGCCCCCATGTCGCGGGCGGAGGAGGCGGTCGAGGACGGCGACCTGGTGCTGGTCGTCGGCACCTCGGGTCTCGTCCACCCCGCGGCCGGCCTGCCGCACCTGGCCCGCGCCCGCGGGATCCCCGTCGTCGAGATCAACCCCGCGCCCACCGAGCTGAGCGACGCCGTCGACGAGGTATGGCGGGAGACCGCCGCCCGCGCGCTCCCCGCACTGGTGGCCGCCGTCCTCGCCTGACGTCCGTCAGGTCGTCATCGCACGGCCTCCTGGGGTTCACGTGTGACGGTGAACGTTGCTGTGGCGCACCAGCGCTCACCCCGCAGCAGCACCCTCCCCGAGGAGCTCGTGATGATGTCTCGCCGCACACCCATCGCTCTCGCAGTCGTCGTCGGCCTCGTGCCGGCCACCGCGCTCGCCGTCAGCATCGCCGCTGACGAGCCGGCCGTCGCCCAGGCCCCGGCCGCTCCCCAGCCGAAAGCCGCGTTCGACCGGTTCGTCGGCAAGGTCCAGGTCGTCCGCGACGTCGGCGCCAGGACGCCCACCACCAACGCCGAGGGCGAGCCGGTCCTGCGCGGCGTCGTCTTCGAGGACAAGGACAAGGACAGCGCCTGGCAGGCCAAGGACAAGGGCGTCGCCGGGGTCAAGGTCAGCAACGGCATCGACGTCGTCCGGACCGACGCCCAGGGTCGCTACGAGCTCCCGGTCCGGGACAAGATGACCGTCTTCGTCACCCAGCCGTCGGGCTACCAGGTCCCCGTCGACAGCAACAACGTCGCCCAGTTCGCCTACAACCACGCGCCCAAGGGGACGCAGCAGAAGCTGCGTTTCGGCGGGATCGAGCCCTCCGGCCCGCTGCCGTCCATGGTCAACTTCCCGCTCGCGCCGTCCAAGGCGACGGCCGCCGACACGCAGCGCTGCGTCGCCGCCGGGGACCTGCAGACCTACTCCGGCCGCGAGATCGGCTACGGCCGCTCCGGCGGTCTCAAGCACCTGGCCGACCGCGGTGACCTGGGCTCGTGCGGCGTCCTGTTCCTCGGCGACGTCGCCGGCGACGACCTCGGTCTCTACCCCCGCATCAAGGAGGCGGCCGGCCAGATCGACGCGCCCCTGCGCTTCGTGCCGGGCAACCACGACCTGGACTACGACGCCACGGACGACAAGGACTCCTTCGACACCTTCCGTCAGCAGATGGGTCCGGCCTACTTCTCCTACGACGTGGGCAAGACCCACTTCGTCGGGCTCGACAACGTGGTCTTCCCCTGCAAGAAGGCCACGGACAACACTGACGGCAAGCGCCCCTCGTGCGACGACCCGGCCAAGCCCGTCTACAACGGCCGCCTCACCGACGAGCAGCTGCAGTGGCTCAAGAACGACCTGGCCAACACGCCCAAGGACTACCAGGTCGTCCTGGCCAGCCACATCCCGCTCGTGAGCTTCGCCGACATGACCAGCCCCATCCACAGCACCGACAACGTCAAGGAGATCTGGAAGCTCCTCGAGGGTCGCAAGGCGCTGTCGCTGTCGGGTCACACCCACTCGCTGGAGAACATGCGCGCGGGTGACTCCTACGGCCCCTGGCAGAAGGCCGCGGGCGTCTCCACGCTGCCGTTCCCGCACATCGTCGCCGGCGCGCTCTCGGGCGACTGGTACTCCGGCGACCTGGACGTCGACGGCCTGCCGATGGCGACCCAGCGTGACGGCGGCCGGCCCGGTCACCTGGTCCTGGACATGAAGGGCAACGAGTTCCGCGAGACCTTCGTGGTGACCGGCGAGCCGGAGCAGAAGCAGATGGCGCTCGGCATCAACTCCCCGCACTGGCGGAGCTGGTTCACGACGCTGTCCCAGTGGCGCCAGGCCAACCCGCCGTCGGCCAAGGACCTCGTCCCGCCCCTCAGCTACAACGACCTCGGCGACCCGCACCTGGTGACCCCGCAGGACCTGGCCGGTGGCAGCTACCTGACCGCCAACGTCTGGAACGGCACCACCGGCTCCAAGGTCGAGGTGTCGATCGACGGGGGCGCCAAGGCGCCGGCCCAGCGCACCCAGCAGGCCCGTGGGGAGGAGTACCGCGTCGGAGCCGAGTGGACCGACCCCTACGCCGCGACCCGCCAGCTGAGCGTCAACCGCTATGCCCAGCAGAGCACCTCGGGTGACCCCCGCTCCCAGGGCTACGAGCTCTACCGCGGCTCGAAGTACGGTCCGGGTGCGGCCCGTCCCGGCAACAACATCGCGGACCGTATGTCGCACCTGTGGCGCCTCCCGCTGCCGGCCAACCTCTCGGTCGGGGTCCACCGGGCCGAGGTGACGGCGACCGACCGGCTCGGACGCCGCTTCACCGAGACCATCAGCTTCGAGGTCGTCGAGAAGCGCCCGCAGATGGAGTTCCGCAAGGAGCTGTTCACCACCGGCGGCTGACGATCCCGCTGTGCCGCAACCGCGCCCGCCCGCCGTGACCCCGTCACGGCGGGCGGGCCGGCATACGGCACCTCTAGGATTGCGGGGACACCCGACGACCGAGAGGGACCCCAGATGACCGCGCCCCAGCTGCCCTCCCGCCTCGAGACCGTCCGCGAGACGATCCTGCGCCGCAACCCGGGCGAGGTCGAGTTCCACCAGGCCGTCGACGAGGTCCTCGTCAGCCTCGGGCCCGTGCTGGAGCGCCGTCCGGACTACGTCGACGCGAGCATCCTCGAGCGCCTCGCCGAGCCCGAACGGCAGATCATCTTCCGCGTGCCGTGGGTCGACGACCACGGCCGCGTGCAGGTCAACCGCGGCTTCCGCGTCGAGTTCAACTCCGCGCTCGGCCCCTACAAGGGCGGGCTGCGCTTCCACCCCAGCGTCTACCTCGGGATCGTCAAGTTCCTGGGCTTCGAGCAGGTCTTCAAGAACTCCCTGACGGGGCTGCCGATCGGCGGCGGCAAGGGCGGCTCGGACTTCGACCCCAAGGGCCGCTCCGACGGCGAGGTCATGCGCTTCTGCCAGTCGTTCATGACCGAGCTCTACCGCCACATCGGGGAGTACACCGACGTCCCGGCGGGCGACATCGGGGTCGGTGGCCGCGAGATCGGCTACCTCTTCGGGCAGTACAAGCGGATCACCAACCGCTACGAGGCCGGGGTGCTGACCGGCAAGGGCCTCACCTGGGGCGGCGCGCAGACCCGCACCGAGGCCACGGGCTACGGCACCGTCTTCTTCGCCGAGCAGATGCTGGCGATGCGCAAGGCCGCCTTCGAGGGGATGCGGGTGGTCGTGTCCGGCTCGGGCAACGTCGCGATCTACGCCGCGCAGAAGGTCGAGCAGCTCGGCGGGGTCGTGGTCGCCATGAGCGACTCCGGCGGCTACGTCGTCGACGAGGACGGCATCGACATCGAGGTCATGAAGGACCTCAAGGAGGCCCGACGAGCACGGATCAGCGTGTATGCCGAGGGTCGGTCGAGCGCTCACCACGTCTCGGACGGCTCGATCTGGGACGTGCCCTGCGACGTGGCCCTGCCGTGCGCCACCCAGAACGAGCTGCCCCTCGCCGGCGCCAAGGCCCTGATCCGCAACCACTGCCGGGTCGTGGCGGAGGGCGCCAACATGCCGACGACGCCGGACGCGACCGCCGCCCTGCAGGAGGCGGGTGTGCTCTTCGCCCCCGGCAAGGCGTCCAACTGCGGCGGCGTCGCCGTCAGCGCGCTCGAGATGCAGCAGAACGCCTCCCGCGACTCGTGGACCTTCGAGCACACCGAGCAGCGGCTGCGGGACATCATGTCGGGCGTCTTCGGCACCTGCGCGATGACGGCCGAGGAGTATGGCGTCTCCGGCGACTTCGTCAAGGGCGCCAACATCGCCGGCTTCGTCAAGGTCGCGGACGCCATGCTGTCCCTCGGCGTCATCTGACCCGGCCATCAGGTCGCTGGGCCGCCCAGTCCTTCCCGCGGGCCCGCCGGGAGGCGGGCGAGCCGGTACGGTGGGCGCCGTGACCACCCCCACCACGCCCAGCCGCCCCGCTGCAGCACCGTCGTCCCACCGCTGGTGGCAGGCCTCCCCGCCCGCCAACCTCGCCGCCGTCGCGCGCGAGGTCGCCCGCCGCACCCCCGCCAAGGTGGTGGCCCGCAGGCGCCGGGGCAAGGAGTGGCACCCGGTCACGGCCACCCAGCTGGCGGCCGAGATCGCCCAGCTGGCCAAGGGATTCGTCGCCGCGGGGGTGCAGCCGGGGGACCGCGTCGCGATCATGAGCCGCACCCGCTACGAGTGGATGGTCGTCGACGTCGCGCTGTGGACCGCAGGGGCGATCCCGGTCGCGGTCTACGACTCGTCGTCGGCCCCGCAGCTGGAGTGGATCCTTGAGGACTCCGGCGCGGTGGGTGTCGTGGTCGAGGGTCGTGACGGGGTCGCGATGGTCGAGCAGATCGCGTCACGGCTGCCCGACCTGGTCCACCGCTGGAGCATCGACGACGCCGACGGCGCCACGAGCCTGGACTCCCTCGTGACCCGCGCGGCCACGGTCGAGGACGCCGAGCTGGACCGTCGCCGCGAGGCGCTCACCCGCGACGACGTCGCCACCTTGATCTACACCTCCGGCACGACCGGCCGCCCCAAGGGGTGCGAGCTGACGCACGACAACCTCCTGCGCGAGGCGGAGCTGGCGGTCGGGCGGCTCCCCGAGCTGTTCGACGGCGAGGACGCCTGCTGCCTGTTCTTCCTGCCGATGGCGCACGTGCTGGGGCGGCTCATGGAGGTGGCCTTCCTGCTCGACGGCACCACCGTCGGCCACAGCGACCCCGGCCGCGTCACCCTCGACCTCGCCACGCTGCGCCCGACCTTCACGGTCGCCGTGCCGCGCATCTTCGAGCGTATCTACGACGGCGCGCAGCGCAAGGCCACCAAGGACGGAAAGGGCCGCATCTTCGACGCGGCCACCGCGACGGCGATCCGCTGGAGCAAGGCGCGCGAGGCCGGCCGCGTCGGCCCGATCCTGGCGGCGCAGCACGCAGTGTTCGACCGCCTCGTCTACGCCAAGATCCGCGAGCTCTTCGGCGGGCGGGTGCGGTATGTCGTGAGCGGGGGCGCGCCCCTGGGGGAGCGGCTCGGCCACTACTTCCACGGCATCGGCGTGACCGTGCTCGAGGGCTATGGCCTCACCGAGACGACGGGCGCGGCGACCGTCAACACCGCGGCCGAGATGCGCATCGGGTCCGTGGGGCGGCCGCTCCCGACCTACGACGCCCGGGTCGACGCCAAGGGCGAGCTCCTCGTCCGGGGCCGCCACGTCTTCCGCGGCTACTGGCACAACCCCGGGGCCACCGCCGACGTGCTCGACAGTGACGGATGGTTCCGCACCGGCGACCTCGCCCGCATCGACGAGGACGGCTACGTCCACATCACGGGTCGGGTCAAGGAGATCATCGTCACCGACTCCGGCAAGAACGTCTCGCCCGCGCCCCTCGAGGACGTCATCCGGTCCCACCGGCTCGTGTCACAGGCCGTGGTGGTGGGCGACGCCCGGCCCGCGATCGGGGTGCTGATCACCCTCGACGAGGAGGCGGTCACCGAGTGGCTGCGCGACCAGGGACGCCCCGAGGCGCCCGTCGCCGAGCTGGTGGACGACCCGGCCCTGCGGGCAGAG
Organism: Arsenicicoccus bolidensis DSM 15745; assembly: GCF_000426385.1. Lineage (GTDB taxonomy): Bacteria > Actinomycetota > Actinomycetes > Actinomycetales > Dermatophilaceae > Arsenicicoccus > Arsenicicoccus bolidensis. The sequence continues at coordinate 28,573 of NZ_AUFG01000015.1, read as the reverse complement.
CTGCAGCGCGCGGTCGATGACGCCAACGCGACGGTGTCCCACGCCGAGCGGATCGCCCGCTTCGGCATCCTGCCGGTTGAGCTGACCGAGGAGGGTGGGCACATCACCCCCACGATGAAGCTGCGTCGGGGTGCGGTCACCTCGCAGTTCGCCGACCAGATCGACGCGCTCTACCGCCGCGGCTGACGGCCCGCGCGGCGACACGCAGTGCCATGACGTATGCCGCAGGGTGATCGCGGCCCCCCGTCTGGCGCCGCCAACCTGAGAGGTGTCTCCGCATCTGCGGCCTGACCCCAACCCTACCCTCACGTAAGGGTAGGGTTGGGGCTGTCGTCATGCCCGCCGTCCACCGCCTAGGAGCCACCGCCGTGACCCGGTCCAACGCCTTCCGGCCCCCGTGGGACGCACCCCAGCCCCAGCCGGCCGAGCCCATCGCCTCCGATGCCCGTGTCCCCGCCGAGCGCCGCTGGGTCGAGTGGCTCGCCCGCCGTCACCCGATCGTCGACGTCCTGCGCGAGGACCGACAGCGCAACGACGGCATCTCGTCGCCGGGATTCCAGGCCGTCGCGTCGCAGCGGCTGGCCCGGTGGGCGGCCTCCGCGGAGGCCCCGCGATGGGCGCGAGGACCGGTGGGTCGCGCCGCTCGTGCGGGGCAGTGGGTGGCCCGGTCCGTCTACGGCATCGAGATCCCGGCCGAGGTGAGCCTCGGTCGTCGCGTCCGGGTCGCCCACCAGAGCGGCATCGTCGTGCACCGCGACGCGGTGATCGGTGACGACGTCACGCTGCGGCAGAACGTCACGATCGGCCTGCACCGTGACGACGTCGAGGACCAGGCCCGCAACGTCCCGACGATCGGGGACGGCGTCTCCCTCGGCGCCGGCGCCGTGGTCGTCGGACCGGTCGACGTGGGTGCCGGTGCTCGGGTGGGCGCCAACGCCCTGGTCACCGAGGACGTGCCGGCCGGGGGCAAGGCCGTGCTGCCCAAGGGTGTGGTGACCGGCCCGGACCGGCTCGCCGCGACGCCCCGCGCCTCCTGATCCCGGGCCGCTCGCGCGGGCGCCGATCCGATCAGGACGTCAGGCGTTGGCGCGAGCCGTGGCCTGTCCGAGGCGCTGACCCAGGTGCTTGGCCGCCGACAGCCGCTGCTCGATCTCGGCCAGCGCCGTCGTGACGTCCGACCGGCACTCGGCGACGGTCGCCACGTCGTCGTCGGTGCCTTCGCCGTTCTCCAGCGCGAGGCAGGCGTCGACGATGGGACGGATCCGCTCCAGCGGCAGCCCGATGATCTTGAGGTCCATCACGAGCCGTAGCCGCTCGACGGCCTCGGCGCCGTAGATGCGGAAGCCGCCGTTGGTGCGGCCGCGGGGCGTCACGAGCCCCAGGTCCTCGTAGTGCCGGATGGACCGCAGGCTGAGTCCCGTGAGGTCGGCGACGTCTCCGATGTGCAGGGGGCGGTCGGGGACGGGCCCGGACACGGGCGAGATCAGCATCGAGGACTCCGGGACGTGGCTGGCAGGGTGGCTGGCTAGGAATCCTAGCCGTCGTCAGCCCCAGACCCCCGACGATCCCCGGCGGTGGCTGTCGACCAGGTGGGTGTCGACGATGCCGATGGCCTCCATCAGCGCGTGCATCGTCGTGGGTCCGACGAAGGTGAATCCCTTGCGCTTCAAGGCCTTCGACAGGGCCAGGGACTCCGGTGTCGTCGTGGGGAGCTCGGACAGGGTCCGTGGGGCAGGGGTCGTGGCGGGCCGGTGGGCCCAGACGAGCTCGGCCAGCCCGCCCTCGGCGCGCAGGGCGACGGTGGCGCGGGCGTTGGTGATGGTCGCCTCGACCTTGCGACGGTTGCGGACGATCCCGGCGTCGCCCATGAGCCGCTCGACGTCGCTCTGGCCGTAGGCCGCGACGGTGTCGGGGTCGAAGTCCGCGAAGGCGCTGCGGAACGCCGGCCGCTTGCGCAGGATCGTGGCCCAGGACAGCCCCGACTGGAAGGCCTCGAGGCTCAGCCGCTCGAAGACCCCGCGCTCGTCGCGGACCGGCATCCCCCACTCGGTGTCGTAGTAGTCGCGCAGCAGCGGGTCGGTGGCCGCCCACGGCGGGCGCGCCAGGCCGTCCTCACCGATCACGATCTCGCTCAACGACTCTCCTCAGGGGCCGGTATGCCGGTCCGCCGGCGTGGCCGCGGCGGACTCCATCGCCAGCAGCCACTGCTTGGCCTCGGCCCCACCACGATAGGCGCCGCTCGTGCCGTCGCTGCGGACGACGCGGTGGCAGGGCACGAGGATGGGCACGGGGTTGGTGGCGCAGGCCGTGCCCACCGCCCGCACCGCCCCGGGGCTGCCGGCCGCGGCGGCGACCCCGGCGTAGGACCGCGTTGCGCCATACGGGATCTCGCGCAGCCGGTCGAGGACGTCGCGGCGAAATCCCTTGGCGAGCGCCAGGTCCGCGGCGACGTCGAAGTGGTCGCGGCGCCCGGCGAAGAAGTCGTCCAGCTCCCGGGCGACGTCGTCGAGCGTCGAGCCTGCCGGCAGCACGCGCGGGCCCAGGCGCCGGGCGAGGTCGTCGACCACCGCGTCGAACCCCTCGTGCGCGAAGGCGACCCGGGCCACCCCTCGCGGCGTCGCCGCCACCAGCAGCGGCCCGACCGGGCTGTCGACGGTGCGGTGACGCACGTCCAGGGTCCCCTCGAGCAGGGCCCGGGAGGACAGGGCCGCGGTGAGCCGGGCGAGGTCGGCCGTCTCGTCCGCCTGGCCCGGGGCGTCGGCTCCGGCCTCCAGCAGCGTTCGCAGGTCGGTCATCTCGGGTCCTCGTCTCGGTCGTCGTCCGCCAGCAGGGGATAGGTGCGCCGCAGCGCCGCGATGCCGTCGGCGCAGGCGCGGCGGGCGGCGGCCGGCGTGCTGCCGAGGATGATGGCGACATCGGCGTGCGGGAGCCCGGCGAGGTGGTGGTAGGCCACCGCCTGGCGCTGCCGGTCCGTCAGGGTGGCCAGGGCGGCCCACAGGTCGGGGTCGTGGTCGTGCGGGTTCCCGTGGCGCGCAGGGCGGTCCGGGACGTGCTCGGTCGGGGTGCTACGAGCAGCCTTGCGCACCAGGTCGATCGCCTTGCGGTGCGCGATCGTGACGAGCCACGCCTCCACGTTGGCGTCCGCGTCCAGCCGCGGCCACGCGCGCAGGGCCGCGAGAAAGGTCTCGGACCAGGCGTCCTCGGCGTCGACCGGCCCCACCACGGCGCGGCAGACCCGCAGGACGGTGGCCCCGTGCGCGGTGACCACGTCCTCGAAGGGCTCGCTGCGCGGCATACGAGATCGGCTGTCGCTCAGAAGAGCCGACCGGTCACGGACGCCGCCGGCTCCTCGTGAGCGAGCAGCCAGCGCTTGCGCTCGAGCCCCCCGGCATAGCCGGTCAGGGAGCCGTCGGACCCGATGACGCGGTGGCACGGGACGACGATGGAGATCGGGTTGGCGCCGTTCGCGTTGCCGACCGCCTGGGCCGCGCCGGGCTGGCCGAGAGCCCGGGCGAGCTGCCCGTAGGACCGCGTCTCGCCGTAGGGGATCTCGCGCAGCTGCGCCCACACGCGCTGCTGGAAGCCGTCCCCGGGGGGATCCGTGGGGAGGTCGAAGGACCTCCGCTCGCCGCCGAAGTACTCACCCAGCTGGGTGCGGGCCCGGATGAGCAGCGGGTCCTCGTCCGCCCGCTCGCCGCGCTCGGTGACGGCCGGAGCGCGCCCGTGCCGCTCGAAGTAGAGCGCGATCAGGGCGTCGTCCTCGGCGACCGCGGTCAGCGGCCCGACCGGGCTGTCGATGATCGTGTGGCGACGCATGCTGCTCCTCGGGCTGGGGCTCTTCACACACGGTAGACGCCGCGACCCCCCGATCCGTGAGCCCTCACGCCCGATAGGTCTGCGCGACGCCGTGCCAGGCCAGCTCGGCCAGCTGGTGCGTGAGCTCGGCGCGCGTCATGCGGGTCGCGGGGTCGGTCGCGAGCCAGTCGTCCGCGCAGGCCTGCACCGATCCGACCAGCGCCACGGCCCAGACGTGAGCCACCGCCGGGGTGGTCGCCTCGTCGAGGATCGCGGCCACCGTGGCCGCCACCTGGCTGGTGATGCCGGGGACCGGGTCGTCGTCGAGGGGGCCGTCGACCAGCGGACGTCGTATGACGAAGCGGTACAGCTCGGGGTCGCGCTCCACCAGGCGCAGGTAGGCGTCGATCACGGACTCCAGCACCTCGCGCGGCGACGCGTCGGCGTCCAGCGACGAGCGGACCCGCCCCACGATCTGCCCCTCGACGCGCTGCGCCACGGCGCGATACAGGCCGGTGCGGTCCTCGAAGTGCCGGTAGATCACGGTCTTGCTGGTCCCCGCCTGGGTGGCGATGTCGTCGAGGCCGACCCCCGCGCCGTGCTGCCGGACCGCGCGGATGGTGTGGTCCACGAGCTCGACCCGTCGCTGCCGGCGGTGCTCCTCCCACCGGGATGCCCGCCCGTCGACGCGTCCGGCGCCGTCGCCGGGGTGGGGGGTGTCGCTCGTCATACGACAGAAATTATCAGGTGATCAAGGTATCGGGTACTCAAGGTATCGGTTAGATTGGCAACAGCGTCAGACCCATCTCGCACAGGAGCACCCATGACGACCACCCGTCGCGTCGCCGTCCTCGGCGGCAACCGCATCCCCTTCGCCCGGTCCAACGGCGCCTACGCCAAGGCCTCCAACCAGGACATGCTCACCGCCGCGCTGGACGGGCTCGTCGCCCGCTACGGCCTCTCGGGCGAGCGGCTCGGCGAGGTCGCCGCCGGCGCGGTCATCAAGCACTCGCGCGACTTCAACCTCACGCGTGAGTCCGTGCTCGGCACCCGGCTGTCGGCGCAGACCCCGGCCTACGACCTGCAGCAGGCCTGCGGCACCGGTCTCGAGGCCGCCATCCTGGTCAGCAACAAGATCGCCCTCGGGCAGATCGAGGTCGGCATCGCCGGCGGCGTCGACACCACCTCGGACGCGCCGATCGTCATCAGCGAGGGCCTCCGTCGAAGCCTGCTGTCCGCCATGCGCGCCAAGACCCCGATGGCCCGCGCCAAGGCCTTCGCCGGCCTGCGCCCCCAGCACCTGGCCCCCGTCGCCCCGCAGAACGACGAGCCCCGCACCGGCCTGTCCATGGGCGAGCACATGGCCCAGACCGCCAAGCGCTGGGGCATCACCCGCGAGGCGCAGGACGAGCTGGCCGCCGCCTCGCACCACAACCTCGCGGCGGCCTACGACCGCGGCTTCTTCGACGACCTGATGACGCCCTTCCTGGGCCTCACCAAGGACAACAACCTGCGGCCGGACTCCTCGGTCGACAAGCTCGCCACCCTCAAGCCGGTCTTCGGCAAGGGCGAGGGTGCCACCATGACCGCCGGCAACTCCACCCCGCTCACCGACGGCGCCTCGGCGGTGCTCCTGGCCAGCGAGGACTGGGCGCGCGAGCACCGCCTCGAGCCCCTCGCCTGGTTCGTCGACGGCGAGACGGCGGCCGTCGACTACGTGCACGGTGACGAGGGCCTGCTCATGGCCCCGGCGTATGCCGTGCCCCGCCTCCTGGCGCGAAACGGCCTGAGCCTGCAGGACTTCGACTTCTACGAGATCCACGAGGCCTTCGCCTCCACGGTGCTGTCCACGCTCAAGGCCTGGGAGGACGAGGACTTCTGCCGGGATCGGCTCGGCCTGGACGCGCCGCTCGGCTCGATCGACCGCAGCAGGCTCAACGTCAACGGCTCGTCGCTCGCGGCCGGCCACCCCTTCGCGGCCACCGGTGGTCGCATCCTCGCCAGCCTGGCCAAGATGCTGCACGAGCGGGGCTCGGGCCGCGGCCTGATCTCCATCTGCGCGGCCGGTGGCCAGGGCGTCGTCGCGATCGTGGAGGCCTGAGATGGCCGACCAGTACTCCGACTTCATCAACACGCCCTTCGGCAAGAACGTCGCCAAGCGGCTCGGCCTGCCCGCCCCCGTGCGCCTGCGGCGCTACGAGCCGGGCCAGATCCTCTGCGAGTCACCGGTGCTCGTGGCGGGGACGGGCTCGTATGTCGCGAGCGTGCGCTCCCTGCTCACCAACGCCGCCGTGTCCGTGGTGGACTCGCTGGAGGAGCTGGGCGACGGTCGCCTCGGTGGCGTCGTGCTCGACCTGTCGGACGCGCGTCACCCTGCCGACCTCGCCGCGCTGCGCGAGCTGGGTGCCCCGGCCGTCAAGCGGCTCGGCCGCAACGCCCGCGTCGTCGTGATCGGCACGGACCACACGCAGCTCACCGACCCCGTGCAGGTGGCGACCCAGCGCGCCCTTGACGGGTTCACCCGCTCCCTGGCCAAGGAGCTGCGCGCCGGCGCCACGGCCAACCTCGTCCTCGGGCCGGTCTCGGAGGGAGAGGTGTCCGAGCAGGCTCGCGCCAACGTCGGCGAGGCCGTGCGGTTCTTCCTCTCCGGCCGGTCGGCGTTCGTCGACGGGCAGCCCGTGCGGGTGAGCAGCGCTGCGGCGCAGGCCAACCCGACGGTCGACCGTCCTCTCGACGGCCAGGTCGCCGTCGTGACCGGCGCGGCGCGAGGCATCGGCGCGGCCATCGCGCGCACCCTGCACCGCGACGGCGCCACGGTCGTGTGCGTCGACGTGCCCGCGGCCGGCGAGGCTCTCGCGCAGGTCGCCGGCGAGGTCGGTGGCACGGCGCTGCAGCTCGACGTCACGGCCGAGGACGCCGGCCGCCGCATCCTCGACCACGCTCGCGGCCGTCACGGCGGGCTCGACATCGTGGTGCACAACGCCGGCATCACCCGCGACAAGCTCTTCGTCAACATGGACGAGTCCCGGTGGGACAGCGTGATGGCCGTCAACCTCGCCTCGATCGTGCAGATGAACGAGACCCTCCTCGGCTCCGACGGCCTGGGTGACGGCGGCCGCATGGTGTGCCTGTCCTCGCAGTCCGGCTTCGCGGGCAACCGCGGCCAGACCAACTACTCGGCCACCAAGGCCGCGATCATCGGCCTCGTCGGCGCCCTCGCCCCGCAGGTCGCCGAGCGCGGCATCACCGTCAACGGCGTCGCCCCCGGCCTCATCGAGACCGAGATGACGGGCAAGATGCCGTTCGCCACGCGCGAGGCGGCCCGCCGCCTGTCCTCGCTGCAGCAGGGCGGCCTGCCCGTCGACGTCGCCGACACGATCGCCTGGCTGGTCCAGCCCGCGTCGGCCGGGGTCACCGGCCAGGTCGTCCGCGTGTGCGGCCAGAACATGATCGGGGCGTGAGGGCCGGATGACGACCGACCAGCCCACCGTCGCCACCGAGGAGATCCGCGAGTCCCCCTCTCTGGTGCGCTCACTCGTGCGCGGCGCCCTCACCGCCAAGGGGCGCGGCGGCGACCTGAGCACCCGACGCCTGGTGCGCCGCGGGGTGCAGGTCGACCGCGGTCACCTCGCGGACTACCAGCGGCTCGTGGGGGCGGCGGGCGGTGACGTCCTGCCGCACGCCTACCCGCACCTGCTGGGCTTCCCCCTGGCCGCAAAGATCATGTCCGACAAGGACTTCCCCCTGCCCATGCCGGGCCTCGTGCACGTCGAGAACGCCACGACCGTGCACCGCACCCTGCACGCCGACCAGGCCTACGACGTCACCGTGTGGGCCGAGTCGCTGCGCCCGCACACCAAGGGGCGGCTCGTCGACCTGGTGACGCTCGTGGAGGTCGACGGCGAGGCCGTCTGGCAGGAGACCAGCACCTACCTGCAGCGCGGGGCCGGCCAGGCCGACGCCCCGCGTGGCGCCGCGGCCCCCGGCATACCGGCTGGAGACCCGTGCGCCCGGTGGAGGCTGGCCGACGACCTGGGCCGCCGCTATGCCGCGGTGTCCGGGGACGTCAACCCGATCCACCTGCACCTGCTGACGGCCAGGGCGATGGGCTTCCCGAGGGCCATCGCGCACGGCATGTGGACCGGCGCGCGCACCATCGCCGCGCTCGGTCCGCAGAGCACCGGCCCGAGCCGGTCGCACGTGTGGTTCCGCAAGCCGGTGCTGCTGCCGACCACCGTGGACCTCGTCGTGGACCGCTCGGGCAGCGCGCAGGTCGCGGCGCTGCGTGGGACCAGGAAGCCCGACACGATCCACCTCGTGGCCACGCTCGAGGCCTGACACCCGTCCGCGCGCTGCGGCACGGCAGGGGTTGCGTCGTATCTAGATATGACGTGTACTTAGATACGTGACGGACGACATCTCGCGCTGGCCGCTCCCCTGGGTGCGGGCCCTCCTGGAGCCCGCGATCCTGGGCGTGCTCAGCGCCGGACCGGGGCACGGCTACGCCATCGCGGCGTCGCTGGAGGCCGCGGGGCTCGGCCGTCTCAAGGGGGGTTCGCTCTATCCCGTGCTCGCCCGGCTCGAGGAGCGGGGCGACGTCACGACCACGTGGACCCCCGGCGAGAGCGGGCCCGGTCGGCGCAGCTACACGCTGACCGAGCAGGGGACGGCCCGTCTCGCCGACGACCTCGCCGCGCTGGGTGACCTGCAGGCCACCCTCGTGCGGCTCGCCACCAAGGGGGAACGATGAGCAGCACGCAGCAGCCCGACGTCCTGGCCGTCCTCGACGGCTTCCGCGAGGCGCGGGGGAGCGCCGACGACCGGGCCTGGGCGGAGCGGGCGTACTACCGCCTCTTTCGCGACGACGTCCGGTCGAGCGCGGCGGCCCGGGCGCTGGACCAGGCGCTCGACCTGGTCCGGGAGTCCGGGGAGGGGCCGGAGGAGCTGTACGGGTCGGCGGACGAGTGGGCCGAGGAGCAGCGGGCGCGGTGGGCCGAGGAGGGCTCGGACGTCACCGACGACAGCGGGGCGCAGCTGCGGGACGTCCCGCTCATCGCCTCGGTGGGCGCCGTCGTCCTCACGCTCCTGCTGGGCGTCGTGCACGCGCTGTCCGGGGAGTGGCAGGTGACCTACACGATCGGCCTGGTCACCATGCCGTTCACGATCTCCGCCGCAGCTCTCCTCAGCCTGTGGACCTACGAGCGGCTCCTGCGCCGTCGCCGCGTGGCGGTCGCTGCGGCCGGGGCGATCGCGACGCTGCTCGTCTGCGCCGTGGCGATCGCCCTGGTCTTCGCGACCGGCAACCCCCACCCGATCGCCCACGCGTCCGTCCTGTGGTTCGTCCCGCTGCTGGCCGGATACGCCGGGCTCGCCTGGGTGCTGGGCAAGGTCGTCCCCGACGCTCCCGCTGCCACGCGCGCGAGCCGTCGTCGGCTGGACGACGACGACTGGACCGCCGAGCTGGCCCGCGTCCTCCGGTCCCGGGGAGACGTGACGGAGGACCGCGTCCGCACCATCACCGAGGAGGCGCGAGCCCATGCCGCGCAGGCGGGCTCGACCCTGGACGACGAGTTCGGGACCCCCGGCGCCTATGCCCAGCGGATCGCTCGCGACCCCCGCGTGCGGGCCCGGCGCGGCATCGTCGCCCGGCTCGCGCTGCTCGGGATCTGGGTGTGGCTGCTCGTCGACGCCGGCCTCGGTGGCGAGTCCGCCTGGACGATCGGGTGGCGGAGCCTGCTCCTGCTGGTCCTCGTCGTCGAGGCGGTGCGCGTCTGCTGGCGCTACCGCGAGCTGCTGACGTCCGGCCGCGTCAACGACCGCTGATGCTCGAGTAGGGGATTCGCTTGATCTCGCGCACCTCCCCCACCGTGCCCCACTCGTCCCGGCCGAGGCGGGCGAGGGGCGCGAGGTCACGGATCCGGGCGTGCGGGCTGTCGGGGCGGCTGAGGTCGAGGACGTCCTCGTCGACGGCGACGTGCTGCACGGCGCCGATCACGACCGTGGAGTCGCCGAGCGTGACCGCGGCGTGCAGCCGGCACTCGATGGCGACCGGCGACGCGGCCAGACGGGGCACCGAGACGCTGGCGCTGGGCTCCCGCTCGAGCTCGAGCGCCTCGAGCTCGCTCACCTCCGCCGGGTAGTCCGTCCCCGACGCGTTGCCCACCTCGACGTGCCGCTCCCCGAGCAGGTGGACGACGAACTCGCCGGTCTCACGGACGTTCCGCAAGGTGTCCTTGACCCCCACCGAGGTGAACTGCACCATCGCCGGGTCCACGCACGACACGGTGTAGAACGAGTGCGGCGCGAGGTTGTCCACGCCCGCGGCGGACCGTGAGGTAACCCAGGCGATCGGCCGCGGGACGATCACCGACGTCAGCAGGCGATAGAGGCCGCGGTTGGGGAGGGCACCCTCGCCGTGGACCGGGAAGTCGTGACGCATGCCGCCACCCTAGGGCCGCGGTGCCGGACCACGCCCGTCCGCCCCGGCTAGAGTCGCCGCCATGGAGATCCTGGACCACGACGGCGGACCGGTCGTCACCTCGACCCCCGACCTCGTCCGGCGTCTGGCGGAGGCCATCGACGGACCTACCCGGCGCAAGGCGCGCGCCTTCGAGGTGGTGCTCGTCGTCCTGGCGGTCGTCGCGGCGGTGGTCGTGGCGCTCTCCGGCGGATCGATCTCCTGGTGGCTGGCCCTGGCGCCCGTCATCCTGGCGGTGGTCCTCGTGGCGGCCGACGTCGGTCGTCGCCGGCGGGTCACCTCGGCCCTCGGGGGGCAGGAGCGCTTCGCGCTGAGGTATGACGCCCCCGCCCGCCTCGTCCGGTTCCCCATCTCGGGGACGGAGCACCCGCTCGACCGCTTCCGCCGGGCCCGGGTCACCGACGACGGCGTGCTCGTCCTGGAGCGCCGCGACAACACCCGCACCCCGCTGCCCGTCGACGCGATCCCCGCCGACCAGCGCGATGCCCTCCTCGCCGACCTCGCCGGCTGACCCTCGCCGCCCCACCTGGTCACGGGGTCAGGCGTCGCCGAGGTGCTTGAGGGCCTCGCGGACCGAGAGCGGGGACAGGCGGGTGCGCCGGGTCGCGACATACGTCCGCACCCAGGCGGGGTCGACCCGGGCGTGCTGGCGCAGCGCCCACCCGATGGCCTTGCGGATGAAGAACTCGCGGTCACCGAGGTTGGCGTCGAGGCAGTCCTGCAGGAGCTCGACGTCGGTGCGTCCCTTGCTGTCGAGCTGGCCGATGATCGAGGCGCGGCGCAGCCAGAGGTCGTCGGACGTCGACCAGGCGCGCAACCGCGACGCGAATGCCGGCTCGGCGCGCAGGATCTCGCCGACCACCGGCGTGGTCGCGTCGACGACGTCCCACCACGCGCCGGTCATGATCAGGTGCTCGAGCAAGGGAGCCAGGCCGCTGTCGCACCACTCGCGATAGGCGTGGTGCCGGAGCAGCTCGATCGCGGTGTAGCGCTCCTCGCGGTGGGTCGCCTCGTCCCACAACCGGCGGACGGTCGCCTCCCACTCCTCGCGCGTGGCCAGCCGGTGCGCCGCGAGGACGGGACGGGTCACGTGCCGGCGCTCCGGCGAGGTCAGCCCGTGGAACGGCATCGCCGACCTCATGTAGCGCTGCTGCCCGGCCGCCCGCTCCGGGTCTGCGTGCGCGGCGAGGACGGACCGGACCTCGAGGACCAGGGCGTCGGGGTCGCTCACGGCTCCAGCGTAGCAACCAGCGGCCGGACGTTCCTGCGCTCGGAGCTTACGAAGGCACGATTCTCAGCGCCGCGGGTGCCGCGGTCAGTGAGGGCCGCCGGGCCGCCACTGGTCGGGGTCGGGCACGCCCGCCGAGATGATCGACCCGTCCGTGCGCAGGTCGCCGATCACCGGGTGCGAGCCCTGCAGGCTGGCGCGGCGCTCTCCCTGCCCGTCGAGCGGGACGGTGACGGGCGAGCCGGCGGTCACGGCATACGGCGCACCACGGACCGACAGGTCGACCTGGTTGCCCTCCTCGACCTCGAAGGCGATCGACTCCTGCCGCACGGTGACGCGGATCCTGGTGCCGCGCACCCGGATCGGGAAGCTCAGCTGGGGCCAGGCGTCGGGCATGCGGGGGTCGAAGGACAGCTCGCCGTGGTAGTCGCGCATGCCGGCGAAGCCATAGACCAGGGCGTTCCAGACCCCGCCGGCGGAGGCGATGTGGACGCCGTCGGAGGTGTTGCGGTGCAGGTCGGCGAGGTCGACGAACAGCCCGGAGTAGAAGTACTTGAGCGCCATGTCGGCATACCCGACCTCGGCCGCGATGATCGACTGCACGACCGCGGACAGGGTCGAGTCACCGGTGGTGATCGGGTCGTAGTAGTCGAAGTCGCGGCGCTTCTCCTCGAGGGAGAAGCGGTCGCCCTGCAGGAACAGCGCCAGCACGACGTCGGCCTGCTTGAGCACCTGGAAGCGGTAGATCACGAGCGGGTGGTAGTGCAGGAGCAGCGGCCGCCGGGCGGGGTCGGTGCGGGACAGGTCCCACACCTCGCGGTCGATGAAGTGGTCGTCCTGCGGGTGGATGCCCAGCTCGTCGTCGTAGGGGATCTCCATGTGCTTGGCGCAGGCCTCCCACTCGACGATCTCCTCGTCCTCCAGCCGGAGCCGACGCACGAGGCGGGCATGGCCGGAGGGGTCGTTCTCCTGCAGCTCACGGACCGCGCGGGCAGCCCGCTCCAGGTTGTCGCGTGCCATGACATTGGTGAAGAGGTTGTTGTTGACCACGGTGGTGTACTCGTCCGGGCCGGTGACCCCGTGGATCTCGAAGGTGCGCTTGCCGTTCTCGCGCCAGAAGCCCAGGTCGGCCCACATGCGGGCCGTCTCGACGAGCACGTCGATGCCGTCGCGGGCCATGAAGCCCACGTCGCCCGTGACGTCGTGGAACTTGCTGAACGCGAAGGCCACGTCGGCGTCGATGTGGTACTGCGCCGTGCCCGCGGCGTAGTAGGCCGAGGCCTCCTCGCCGTTGATCGTCCGCCAGGGGAACAGCGCTCCGCGCTGCGACAGGTCGCGGGCGCGCTCGCGGGCCTTGGGGAGCATCTGCACGCGGGCCCGCAGGGCGTTGCGCGCCACCTCGGGGGAGGTGTAGGTGAGGAACGGGACGACGTAGACCTCGGTGTCCCAGAAGTAGTGGCCCTCGTAGCCGGACCCGGTGACGCCCTTGGCGGCGATGCCCATCTGGTCGGCGCGGGCCGAGGCCTGGGCCAGCTGGTAGAGGCTCCACCGGATGGCCTGCTGCAGGGCCGGGTGACCCTCGATCTCGACGTCGGTGTTGGCCCAGTAGCGCTCCATCCACGCGCGCTGCTGCTCGACGTAGTGGTCGGTGCCGTTCTCGCGCACCCGGTCCAGCGTGCGGCGGCACCGGTCGACGAGCTCGCGCACGGGGACGCCGCGCGACGTGTGATAGCTGACGGCCTTGGTGATCGTGACCGTCTGGCCCTGCTTGGCGTCGACGCGATAGATCTTGCGGCCGCGGTCCTGGTCGCTGTCGATGAGCTCCTCGTATGCCGCCTCGGTCTCGATGGTGTGGTCCGCACCGACGGCGAGGGTCATGCCGGACTGCGCGGTGCGGTAGCCGAGGATCATCCGGCGGTCGCTGTGCCAGTGCGACTGCGGCTCGAGCACCCGGTCCGCGAAGGCCGACGCCTTGCGGGGGTCGTGGCCCTCGCCCATGGCGGCCGCGCGCACGTGGTACTCGTCCTTGCCGTCCTGCCGGTTGATGATCTGGCTGGACACGACGATGGGGGCGTCGCCCTCGAGCAGGGTCACCTCGAGGGACATGAGGGCGAGGTGGCGCTCGGTGAAGCTGACCATGCGGGTCGAGCAGATCCGCACCCGCTTGCCGGAGGCGGTGCGCACCTCGATGTCGCGGGTCTGCATCCCGGTCCGGAAGTCCAGGGCGCGCTCGTAGTGCACGAGGTCGGCGACGGCCAGCAGCAGCGGCTCGTCGTCGATGTAGAGCTTCATCAGCTTGGCGTCCGGGACGTTGACGATGGTCTGCCCGACCTTGGCGAAGCCGAAGGCCTGCTCGGCGTGCCGGATGTCCCACGTCTCGTGGAAGCCGTTGATGAAGGTGCCGTGCGTGTGCGCCTCGCGCCCCTCGGGCGGGTTGCCGCGCATGCCGAGATAGCCGTTGCCCACGGCGAACAACGTCTCGGTGGTGCCGAGGTCCTCGCCGGAGTACTCTGTCTCGACGAACCGCCACGGCTCGGCGGGGAAGCGGGTGCGGTCCAGGGGGTCGGCCGTCAGGTGCAGGGCTGTCACTGCACCAGCTCCGCGAGGTCGGAGACGACGACGTCGGCCCCGCACGCGGTGAGCCGCTCGACGCCGGCGCCGCGGTCGACGCCCACGACGAGCCCGAAGTCCCCCGCGCGGCCCGCCGCCACGCCGGACTCCGCGTCCTCGAGCACCACGGCGCGCTCGCGGGGCACGCCGAGGCGCTCCGCGGCCGCGAGGAAGGTGTCGGGGGCGGGCTTGCCGGGCAGGCCGTCGGCCTTGGCGACGACGCCGTCCACGATCACGGGGAAGCGGTCCACGAGCCCGGCGGAGGTCAGGACGGGTCGGGCGTTCTGGGAGGAGGAGACGACGGCGACCTTGGTGCCGATGGCGGCGAGGTGGTCGAGCAGCTGCACCGAGCCGGCATACGGCTCGACGCCGTCGCGCTCGAGGACGGTGCGGAAGGCGTCGTTCTTGCCGTTGCCGAGGCCGCAGACGGTCTCGGTGCCGGGCGCGTCGGTCGGCTCGCCCTCGGGCAGCGTGATGCCCCGCGAGGCGAGAAAGGTCCGCACGCCGTCGTAGCGCGGCTTGCCGTCGACGTGGGCGAAGTAGTCCTCGTCGGTGTAGGGCTCGGTGATCCCGCGGGAGGTCAGGTAGGCGTTGAACATCTCGCTCCACGCCCGCATGTGCACGATCGCGGTGGGCGTGATCACGCCGTCGAGGTCGAAGAGCGCAGCGTCATATCGGGTCCAGTCCACACGTACGAGGGTAGCGACGATCCGCGATCGCTTGAACGATCTAGCGCAGAGTTGCCCCGCACGAGCGCCGGGGGTCGCTGAGCGTGACGGCCCGCGCGGCGTGCACAGTGGTCCCATGACGACGACGCAGCGCACCGGGGCGCGGACCGTGGCAGGGATCGAGATGGGCGGCACCAAGGTCGTGTGCGCCGTCGGGACGGGACCGCAGGACCTGCGCGAGCGCACGGTGATCCCCACGACGAGCCCCGACGAGACGCTCGGCGCCGTCGGCGACTGGGTCCAGGCGCGGCTCGACGCGGGGGAGGAGCCGGCCGCGCTCGGCGTCGCGTCGTTCGGGCCGGTGTGCCTGGACGAGGGGGACCCGGCATACGGCCGGATCACGACGACGCCCAAGCCGGGCTGGGGCGACACCGACGTGGTGGGCCGCCTCCGGGAGCGGTTCGGGCTGCCCGTGGGCTGGGACACCGACGTCAACGGCGCCGCGCTGGCCGAGCAGCGCTGGGGCGCGGGGCAGGGGGTCGGCTCGGTCGTCTACCTCACCGTCGGCACCGGGATCGGCGGCGGCGCGGTCCTCGACGGCCGCCCCGTCCACGGCCTGCTCCACCCCGAGATGGGGCACGTCCTCGTCGAGCGCCACCCGGACGACGACTACGCGGGCCGCTGCCCCTACCACGGGCGGTGCGCCGAGGGTATGGCGAGCGGCCCGGCCTTCGCCGACCGCTACGGGACGCGCCTGGAGCTGCTGGACCCCGACCGCCAGGCCGAGGCGGCGCAGCTCGCCGGCTACTACATCGGCCAGGTGACGGCGGCCCTGGTGCTGATGCTCTCGCCGCAGCGCATCGTCGTCGGCGGCGGCGTGCCGCACCTGACGGGGGCCCTGGAGGCGGCGCGCGCGGCCATGGTGGGGAGGCTCGGTGGCTACATCAACCGTCCCGAGATCGTCGGTGGTGCAGCGGACTTCGTCGTGCCGCCGGGGCTGGGCGATGACGCCGGGGTGCTCGGCGCGATCGCCCTCGGCCTCGACGTCAACGGCTGAGGAACGGATCCACGATGGTCACGCCGCGCAGTGTCGACCCGGTGGCGAGGTCCTCCGTCCACAGCTCCGTGCAGCCGGCCTCGGCTGCAGCCTCGACCACCATGGCATCCCAGATGCTCAGTTGATGGTCCCTGGCGGTCGTCGCTGCCCGGACCACCAGGTCGGCGTCTGCGGTCACGCAGGGGAGCTGCGCCAGCCGTGCTACGACGACCTGCGCGTCGTCCAGACTGACCCGTGGACGGAACTTCCGGGTCAGCACCGAGTGCAGCTCCAGGAGGACCTGGGTGCTGACGGTGAACCGGTGACCTGGTCGCTGCAGGAGTCGGCCTGCAGCAATCTGCTTGGACGGTTCGCCATCGTCGTAGAGGTAGGCGAGGACGTTGGTGTCGAGGAAGACCTCAGGCACGGTGCAGCTCGTCCCTGCTCCACGACCGAGGGCCGTTGTCGGCCCCCGCTCCGGACGCGCGGACCACGCTCAGGGTGTTGGAGAAGATCTCCGCCTGAGGCACGTCCCCGGCATACCTGCGCAACATCTCGGCGAGATAGCCGTTGACCGACTCGCCCCGCTCCAGGGCTCGGATGCGGGCGCGCCGCAGGGTGTCACCGTCCACGGTCACGGTCAGGTTCGCCATACCATCAGTGTAGCGCCGGATCAGTGCTGCACGGGTCAGTGCTGCACGAGCTGACGACGTCGTCCAGGGAGACGTGGCACGATCTGCGGCGCTGTCGTCAACCGTACCGAGGAGTCCCGTGAGCCCCCGTCTGCTGTACCGCCGTCTCGCCCAGGCCGAGGTGGTCACCTGGACCCTGCTGATCATCGGCATGGTCCTCAAGTACGTCACGCACACCACCGAGCTCGGGGTGCGCATCGGCGGGATGGTGCACGGGGTGGTCTTCCTCGCCTATGCCCTGGTGACCGTGGTGGTCGCGATCGACCGGCGCTGGCCGGTCGGCACGACCCTGACCGGGCTGGCGTCGGCCGTGGTGCCCTACGCGACGGTGCCGTTCGAGTCGTATGCCGAACGGCGCGGCCTGCTCGCCGACCGGTGGCGCCTGGGCGCCGGGGGAGAGGCCCCGCGGACGCTGCCGGAGCGGGTCGTGGCCACGGGTCTGGCCCGCCCGCTCCTGGCCGTCGTCGTCGCGGTGCTGGTGGTGGCCGTGGTGGCCGCCGTGCTGCTGTGGCTGGGCCCGCCCGTCCCCCGGCGCTGAGGCGTCACGGGGACCGCCGCACGCCGCGACGGCCTCAGGCGGTCATCGGATCCTGGCGTCGAACGCCCGGGCGTAGGCGTCCTGGCCCTCGGCGGTGGGGTGCATCGACGAGGAGTCGATCGAGACGGACCCGGTGGTCGCCGAGACGGTGCCCTTGACCGGCGTGATCCACGACGCGGTGCCGCTGCACAGCGAGTGGTCGCCGTAGTACGGGCGCACGTCGGCCACCTGCGCGGGGCGGCCGC
This sequence comes from Arsenicicoccus bolidensis DSM 15745, assembly GCF_000426385.1. Lineage (GTDB taxonomy): Bacteria > Actinomycetota > Actinomycetes > Actinomycetales > Dermatophilaceae > Arsenicicoccus > Arsenicicoccus bolidensis. Next base: position 11,283 of record NZ_AUFG01000015.1, on the reverse strand, counting down.
GGACGGACCGTGGCGCGTCGAGGATCACCTGGTCGAGGCGGTCGACCGTCTCGGTGAACCACGTGGCGTCGGCCTTGGAGACGTAGAGCGGGACGGTCTGCGCCGGCGCCTCCCGCACGGTCAGCCCACCGACCCGGCACTCGGTGCCGGCGAAGGTCGAGGACACGAGCCGAGGGTAGGTGCCGAGCACGACCTGGGCGTGCGGGGAGCGCTCGCGGATGTCGGCGATGACCTCGTGCAGGGGCGTGATCGGCAGACCGCCCGGGGTGGTGGCGGTGCCGCGGCCGGCCAGGGCGTCGATGCGGGCGGCCACGGCGCGGGTCAGCGCGGCGTTGGCCGAGCAGTCCTTGCGGGTGGCGCGCTGCTGGTCGCCATACAGGCACGCGGCCAGGACCGACCCGAAGCCGACGTCGTTGCCACCGATGGTGAGGGTCACGACGTCGGTGCGGCGGTCGACCCGGCTGAGCTGGGCGGGCTCGAGGGCGTCGACGGTGACGCGGTTGCCGTTGTGGTCGGGGGCGTAGAGGTCCTGGGTGACCGCGCCCGCGCAGGCGCCGAAGTCGAAGCTGGTCGCGGCCAGGGTGGCGGCGAGCTGCGGGGGATAGGCCCGCCGGGAGCGGTGGCAGCGGTTGGTGGTGGTGTCGGAGCCGGGGAGGTAGGGCCTGACCGCCTCGCCGGAGGAGTAGGAGTCGCCGAGGGCGACGTAGTCGCGCGGGCGCTCGGCCTGGGCCGGGGACGCCGCGACCGCCGTGACGAGGGTCGTGGTGACCGCGGTCGCGGCCGCCAGGGCTGCGAGGCGCGCCGGTCGGGTCGTTCGGCGTGCGGTGGAGTGACGGTGCTGACCCATGGGGGCTCCTCGGGGCGGTCTGGTGGTGGCTGACCGTGACGATAGCGGTCCGTGGTCGGGGGCGGGCCCGTTGCCTGGGATGATGGGGCCATGGGCGATCCCCGACTGATGAGCATGCAGCAGCGCTACGAGACCTGGGCGGACCACGCGAGCGTCCTGCTCCTGGAGACCGCGGCGGTGCACCAGACCGCGGTGACCTACGCCGACCTGGCGGCTCGCGTCCAGGAGCGCTCGGGGGTGAGCACCGAGGTCCCGTTCCGCAGCTGGCTGGGCAAGGTCCTCGCCATCGTGGCCGGCCGCACCCGGGAGGCCGGCGAGCCGGAGCTCGTGTCGCTGGTCGTGCAGGCCGACGGGGCGGTGGGCCCGACGTATGACGCGGTCCTGACCGCCTGCGGGGACCAGGCCCCCGGACCGGAGCGGCGCGAGCAGGCCGCCGCCGAGGCGCGGCTGGAGTGCAACCGTCGCTATGCGCCGGGCGTGCCCGAGGACGCCCAGCCGCTCCTGCACCCCGTGACGACGGTCGACACGTCCCCGGTCGCGGACCGTGCGGTGCGCGCGCCACGGGCACCACGAACCCCCAAGGAGCCCAAGGCGCCTCGCGAGCCGCGGGTCCCCAAGGCGCAGCCGGCCCGCCGCGTCAGCAAGGCCGACTCCGAGCCCGCGCCGGTGATCTGCCCGCGGTGCTTCCTGCAGGTGCCGCTCAACGGGATCTGCCCCAACTGCGACTGACCTGACCGCAGCTCCGCTCCTCCTCGAGGGGGAGGCGGGGGCGGCCGGATCTCCGCCCTCTGGCCGAGGTGCGGGGCCGTCATCGCCGCCTTCACCATCCCGATCGCGATCCTGATGACCTGCCTCATCACGCTGGTCGCCAAGGGTGAGGGATCGCCCGTGGAGTATGCCGTCCTCGGCCTGGCGCTCGCGGCGATCGTGGGCACGATGTCCTGGATGCTGCGCCGCCAGCGGGCCCACCAGCCTCAGCGCTGAGGGTCGGGGCGCCGCGCCGCCGTCACGGGGTCGCGGTCGCGGCCCCGGGTGACGGCCCAGCCGAGGCCCACGACGGCCAGCAGGCCGAGGAAGGACCCGAAGACCCGGGCGAAGCCCGACGGCTCGTGCTCGCGCGAGATGTCATCAGTCATCGCACCACCGTAGCCCCGCACCGCGTCCTGCTGGCCGGATCGGTCAGCGGCGGCGGTTGGTGCGGGCGGTGGCTGGGGCCGTCCACGGATCCTCGGGCCACGGGTGCCTCGGGTAGCGGCCCCGCATCTCGGCGCGCACCTGCTGGTAAGGCCCGCTCCAGAAGGACGCCAGGTCGTCGGTGATCGCGAGCGGCCGCTGCGCCGGCGACAGCAGGTGGAAGGTGAGGGGGACCCTCCCGTCCGCGACGGTGGGCGTCGCCGCCCAGCCGAAGCACTCCTGCAGCTTGACCCGCACCGTCGGGCGCGCGGTCGGGTCGTCGTGCGGGGGATAGGTGATCCGGGCGTGCGAGCCGCTCGCGACGGTAAGTCGCTCCGGGGCCAGCTCGTCGAGGCGGGCCGCCTCCGGCCAGGGCAGCAGTCGACGCAGCGGGTCGGTCAGGTCGAGGCCGCTCGCGGCGGATCCTCGCGCCAGGGTGTCGATCTCGGGTCCGAGCCACGCGTCCAGCCGGTCGAGCAGCGCCTCGTCCGAGACGTCAGGCCAGGGTCCTCCGAGATGAGCGTGCAGCAGCGCCAGGCGATCTCGCAGCGCGGTCGCCGACGGTGACCACGTGAAGACGTCGAGTCCCTTGTCCTGCACGGCTTCTCGGACGGCCTCCCGCAGGGCCGAACGCACGTCGCCCCGGACCCCGGCGCCGGAGGTGGCGACCGGCGTCGAGGTCAGCTCGATGGCGCCGATCGCCCGCACCTGCCGAGCTCGCACGCGTCCGCCGACCAGCTCGGCCCGCACCTCGTCGACCAGCAGGTGGGCGGCGACGAGCTCCGCCGTCGCCTGGTCCATCGGCGCGGCCAGCCGAACGACGGCGCCGGTCCCCGCAGCGGCACGGCCGGAGGCCCTCGTGACGTCGGCGATCGCCAGCCACTCCTGGCGCGCGAGCGGACTGCCCTGCGGCAGAGCGGCTCTCGTGCCGCTGGCCAGGAGATAGGTGTCGCCGGACCGGCGAGCCACGCGCTCGGGGTGCGCCAGCCCGACGACGAGCCCCTCGACCACCCCGTCGCATGCCGTGCCGCCCACCCGATCGGCGGCCAGGGGCTCCAGGCGGCGGGTCTCGCGTCGCCACCGGTCCGAGGCCGGGTGCCCGGACCGCAGGTCGCGCAGCAGGCCCGTGAGATCGCCGGTGGGAGAGCGGATGTCGTCGGACAGTGCGGCCACCACCTCGGCGGCCCGGCGCGGTCCGACCCGCTCGCTGCCGTCGAGCAGGCCGCGAGCGAGCCTGGCGGACACCGGGATCCGCGCGAGCCGGCGGCCCTCTGCGGTCGCCGAGCCGACGGCGTCCACGGCGCCCAGCCGCCGCAGGGTCGTCTCCGCGTCGCGCATCGCCGCAGCTGGAGGGACGGTGGGCAGGTGCAGGCCCTGCCCCCGCGGAGTGCCCCAGCAGGCGAGCAGCAGCGCCGCGTCGGTGAGGTCGCTCGTCGCGATGGCGGGGGTCACGTGCTCGGGCATCCCGGCATACGTGCTCTCGTCGTAGCACCGCACCACCACGCCCGGCCCGAGGCGGGCCGCGCGACCGGCGCGCTGGTCGGCGGAGGCGCGCGAGCAGGTGACCGTGACCAGGCCTGACATGTCGCGTGCCGCGTCCCGTCGAGGCTCCCGGGCGAGCCCGGAGTCGACGACCAGGCGGACCCCGGGGACGGTCAGCGAGGACTCGGCCAGCGAGGTCGAGACGACGATCCGCGGCGGTCCCCCGGGCGGCCGGCCACCCACGGCACGGTCCTGCTCGCGCGGTCCGACCTGGCCGTGGAGCTCGAGCACCTCGGTGCCCGTGAGCTCGCGCAGGCGCGACGCGACCTGGCCGACCTCCCAGGCGCCAGGCACGAAGACCAGCGCGTCCACGTCCGGGTCGGTGGCGAGGGCGTCCCGGTGGGCCTCGGCCGCGACGTCCGCCACGTGACGCAGGAAGGCGCGGGAGACCCCGCGGTCGTCGGTCCGCGGTCCGGCCCCGGGTCGCCAGGACACCGTCAGCCGGTGCAGGGCCGACGGGCAGTCGACCACCGGGGCGGCTCCCGACCCACCCCCGAGCAGCCGGGCGAACATCCCCGCGTCGACCGTCGCCGACATCGCCACCAGCACCAGGTCGTCCCGCAGCTCGCGCAGGTCGGTGAGCAGCCCGACGAGCAGGTCGGTCTCCAGCCCGCGCTCGTGCACCTCGTCCAGCACCACGGCACCCACGCCGTCGAGCGAGGCGTCGCCGAGCAGGCGTCGCAGGAGTATGCCGGGGGTCACGACCTCGATCAGGGCGCCCCGGTCCAGCCGTCGCTCGCCCCGCACGGTCCATCCCACGACCTCGCCGACGCGCGTGCCCGTCAGCGCCGCCAGCCGGGTGGCCGCAGCCCGCGCGGCGACGCGACGCGGCTGCACCACGACGACGCGACCCGCAGCGACAGCACCATCCCCGCCGCCGTCCCCGCCGCCGTCCCCGCCACCACGGCTGCGGCTCGCCAGCACCCTGGCGACCACGGGTGGCACGAGCGTCGTCTTGCCCGTCCCCGGTGGCGCCTGCACCACCGCGACACCTGCGGCCAGCGCCTGCTGCAAGGCCGGCACCGAGGCCGCGAACGGCAACCCTGCACCGATCCGGCCGAGGTCCAGCCGGTCGAGACCTGGCAGGCGCAGGGCAGTCATGCCCAGAGAGTAGCCCCCGGTTGTCAGAGTGCTCTCAGGTCGTGCAATATTAAGCACGACATATCCCGTTATTAATGGAGGGGCGATGAGCCTCAAGGACTCTCAAGACACCGGAGCGCTCGTCGAGCACCACCGGATCTCCCGGCGAGACAAGCGATGGTGGATCGCGCTGGCCTGCGTGGTCGTCGGCTCGTTCGCCGTGCTGCTGTGGATGGGGCAGCAGATCAACACCCACAAGCCGCCGATCCCCGCCCACGTCGTGTCCACCGACGGGCAGGAGCTGTTCACCGGCGACGACATCGTCCAGGGACAGCAGGTCTGGGCATCCCTCGGCGGGCAGGAGATCGGGTCCGTCTGGGGCCACGGGGCCTACGTCGCTCCGGACTGGACGGCCGACTGGCTCCACCGCGAGTCCACGCTGCTGCTCGAGACCTGGACCAAGGCGGAGGGCATGTCGTCCTACGACCAGCTGCCCGTCGAGCGCCAGGCCGCGCTCAAGGCGCGCCTCAAGCAGGCCATGCGCACCAACACCTTCGACGCCCGCACCGAGACCATCTCGCTGTCCCCGGAGCGGGTCCGGGCGTTCGAGTCCAACGCCCAGTACTACGGCTCGATGTTCGCCGGCGGCCACGAGCACTACGCCATCCCGCGCGGCACGCTCAAGGACCCCGCGGCGGCCCGGCAGATGGCGGCCTTCTTCTGGTGGACCAGCTGGTCGTCGTCCACCGACGCCCCCGGCACGGACGTGACCTACACGCAGAACTGGCCGCACGAGCCCCTGATCGACAACGTCCCGCCGCCGGGCAACATCCTGTGGAGCATCATCAGCTTCATCCTGCTCCTGGGCGGCATCGCCGGGCTCGTGTGGTACCACACGTCCTACGCCGAGGAGGACGTGCAGACCCCGGAGCTGGCACCCGGCCGCGACCCGCTCCTCGGCTACGCCCCGACCCCGAGCCAGCGCGCGACGCTCAAGTACTTCTTCGTCGTCGGCTTCCTGCTGGTCCTGCAGATCGCCTGCGGCGTCGTCAGCGCCCACTACGGCGTCGAGGGCGGTGCTCTCTTCGGGATCCCGATCGACCAGGTCCTGCCGTATGCCGTCGTGCGCACGTGGCACACCCAGCTCGGCATCTTCTGGATCGCGACCGCGTGGCTCGCCACCGGCCTCTACGTCGGTCCCGCCGTCGGCGGTCGTGAGCCCAGGCTGCAGCGGCTCGGCGTCAACGTGCTGTTCGTCGCCCTGCTGATCGTCGTGCTGGGCTCGATGGCCGGCGAGTGGCTGTCGATCAAGGGCAAGATGGGCTACGGCACCGAGCTCACCTTCTGGCTCGGCACCCAGGGCTACGAGTACGTCGACCTGGGCCGGGTCTTCCAGATCGGCCTGTTCATCGGCCTGTTCCTGTGGTTCTTCCTGATGTGGCGCGCGATGGCCCCGGCCCTGCGCCGGGCCAAGGCGACGGGCTCGTCGATCAGCCCCACCGAGGACGCGCCCCTGGCCTCGGGCAGCATGCGCTCGCTCGTGGCGATGCTGCTCATGAGCTGCCTGGCCATCGCCGGGTTCTACGGCGCAGCCTTCGGCATGGGCCACTCCACCCACCTGTCGATCGCAGAGTACTGGCGTTGGTGGGTCGTGCACCTGTGGGTCGAGGGCTTCTTCGAGGTCTTCGCCACGACGGTCATCGCGTTCCTGTTCGCCCGCCTCGGCCTGATCAAGGCGACCACCGGCACCACGGCGGTCATCTCCGCGACGACGATCTTCCTCGCCGGCGGCATCATCGGGACGGCCCACCACCTGTACTTCACCGGCGCCCCGGCCCCGGTCATGGCACTCGGCGCCGTCTTCAGCGCGCTGGAGGTCGTCCCGCTCGCCCTCGTCGGCTTCGAGGCCTTCCGCAACCTGCGCATCCTCAAGGTCAAGGAGTGGGTCTCGGGCTACAAGTGGGCGATCTACTTCTTCGTCTCGGTCTCCTTCTGGAACATGTTGGGCGCCGGGGTCTTCGGCTTCCTGATCAACCCGCCGATCTCGCTGTTCTACGTCCAGGGCCTCAACCTGACTCCGCTGCACGCCCACACCGCCCTGTTCGGCGTCTACGGGATGCTCGGCATCGGTCTCATGCTGTTCTGCGTGCGCTCGCTGATGCCGGGTCACGAGTGGAACGACCGGTGGATCAAGTGGGGCTTCTGGGGCCTGAACGGCGGCCTGCTCACGATGGCCCTGGTCTCGCTCCTACCGCTGGGCCTGGCCCAGGCCTGGGCGTCGATCGACTCCGGCCTGTGGTACGCCCGCAGCGAGGAGTTCCTCTACACCCCCACGCTGACCTTCGTGCGGTGGCTGCGCGTCCCCGGGGACATCATCTTCGCCCTGGGTGCGCTCGCGATCGGCGTGTTCATGGTCGGCCTGCTCACCGGGAGGTCGCTGCGCGGCCGCTCGGACGAGGTCGAGGCCGGCGACCTGCGCACGACCGACACGGAGCCATCGCTCCACGAGTGATCAGGCCGGGCCCCGGCGACCACGCGGGTCGCCGGGGCTCCGTCATACCTGAGCGCGCTGAGCCCGCTCACTGCCAGGCGCGCTCCCCCAGGGGGGTGTGGTCCGCCGGCACGCGCTCGCCCTCGGGGACCGGGGCGGGAGCCGTGCCCGCGCCCCACGGCGACCCGCCGAGCTGCTCGCGGCCGCTGGGCTCGAGCAGCCCGGCCAGGTCGGGGCCGAGCGGGACGATGCGCGTGGGGTTCACGTCCGAGTGCACCCAGTAGTAGTGCTCCTTGATCTGCGGGAAGTCCGTCGTGTCGCCGAACCCGGGCGTCTGGAACAGGTCGCGCAGGTAGGCGTGGAGGACCGGCATCTCGGACAGCGTGCTCCGGTTGCACTTGAAGTGGCCGTGGTAGACGGCGTCGAAGCGCACCAGCGTGGTGAACAGCCGCACGTCGGCCTCGGTGATGTGGTCGCCGACGAGGTAGCGCCGGTCGGCGAGGTAGCCCTCGAGCCAGTCCAGCGCGGTCCACAGGCGCTCGTACGCCGCGTCGTACGACGCCTGGTCCGAGGCGAAGCCGCAGCGGTAGACCCCGTTGTTGACCTCGGTGTAGATCCGCGTCATCAGCGGCTCCATCTCGGCCCGGAGCGCCTCCGGCCACAGGTCGGGCGCGCCCTCGCGGTGGTGCTCGCGCCACTGCGTCGACAGGTCGAGCGTGATCTGCGGGAAGTCGTTGGTCACCAGCTGCCCGGTCGGGACGTCCACGATCGCCGGGACCGTGACCCCCTTGGGGTAGTCGGGGATCCGCTTGTCGTAGGCCTCGCGGAGCAGGTGGATCCCCAGGGCCGGGTCCCGCCCGTCCGGGTCGAGGTCGAAGTTCCACGACTCCTCGCCGTGGGTGGGGGACACGAGCCCCAGCGAGATGACGTCCTCGAGGCCGAGCAGCCGGCGGACGATGACGCTGCGGTGCGCCCAGGGGCAGGCCCGGGCCGCGACCAGGCGATAGCGACCCGGCTCCACCGGCCAGCGCATGGCGCCGACCCGGTCGCCCGTGGGCTCGCCGGCGGGGGCGTCCGCGACGATGCGGTCGTTGACATAGGACTCGTCCCGCTCGAAGGGGCCGTCGACGGAGGCGTTGCGTGCGTCAGGCATGACCTCACCATGCCCCGGCGGTCGCGAGGTTAGCCACGGGTCGCACGGCTCAGGCCACCTGGAAGGACCGCTTGGACAAGCCCGTCCAATAGCCCTCGACGACGGCCTGCACGGGAGCGGCCGGATCGGCTGCCGCCCCCAGCGTGACGAACAGCGGCGTGAAGTGCTCGACGGTCGGGTGCGCGAAGCCCACCCCGGGAGCGCGCTCGGCGAACCGCGCCAGCTCCTCGACGTCCCCGCGCCCGAGCGCCTCCGCCGCCCAGGCGTCGAACTCCGAGGACCAGGTCGGCACGACGTCCGGCTGGGACCACTGGATGAAGGGCAGCCCGTGCGTCATGAAGCCCGAGCCGAGGACCAGCACGCCCTCGTCGCGCAGGGGACGCAGGGCCGCCCCGAGGCGCAGGAGCCGCTCAGGGTCCGCGGTCGGCAGGCTGAGCTGGAGCACCGGGACGTCCGCCTCGGGATACATCGCCTTGAGGGGCACCCAGGCGCCGTGGTCGAGTCCGCGAGCGGTCTGCTCGTGGACGTGCACCCCGTCCGGCATGACCTCGCGCACGCGTCGGGAGAGCCACGAGGCGTCGGGGACGTCATACCGCATCTGCTCGTAGATGGGGTCGAACCCCCAGAAGTCGTAGACCAGCTCGCGTGGATGGGGGTTGGTGATGGCGATGGCGTCGGACTCCCAGTGGGCGCTCACGACGAGGACGGCGCGCGGGCGGGGCAGGTCGTGGGCCCAGGTGTGGAGCTCCGCCATCCACCCCGCGTCGGCGAGCAGCGGCGGTGCGCCGTGGGAGAGGTACATCGCGGGGAGGGCCCCGTCGTCCGGCGTCCACGAGGGGTGCCGCTCCGCCGCCGCGGCGCGGTGCAGGTGGCCGGCGAAGGGGTGGGTCGCGGGCACGAGCGCGTCGGCTGCGGCGGTGGTGGTGGTCACGGGCTGGCTCCTGGCTGGCAGTCTGCTAGATAGTTGAGGATTCAACCATAGCAGTGCTGCGCCTGAGGGAGAAGAGGTATGGCGGTATCCCGCGCAGGTCCATCACCCCGACGAGGGTGTCCGGGTCGACCGCCCGGAAGGTGTCGACGATCGGCTGGTGGTCGTAGACGAGGGCTGCCGACACCACGCCACGATGCTCGAGCATCCGCAGCCGGCCCCGAGGACGACGGGTCTGCAGCGCCGGGCGCAGCGCGCGAAAGGCATTGGCCGTCATGCGAGCTCGCAGCAGGGGCGGCACCCGCAGGCCGACGCCCAGGGGGAGCCGGGCGGGGTCCACCTCGTAGGTCCCGCCGCCCTGCGCCCGGAACACCAGCGGGTGCGCGTCCTCCGGTCCCGCGAACCACTTGCCCCACCAGCCGTATGCCGTCAGCGCGCCGTCGAGGGGATGCCCCGTCGGGATCTCGGTGCCGCGCCACCATCCCCGCAGCTGCGCCACCGTCACGGGCGCGAGCCGGTCGTAGGTCTCGAGCGCCGTCCCGAGGTCGGTGCCGTGCTCGAGGTCGTGAAGGTCGGTCATGCCCCCACTGTCTCGCGCCGTCGGGTGGTCCGCACCGCCCAACCGGCCAGCGCGGCCGCCGCTGGCAGCTCCACGGAGGCCATCAGCACCGCGCCGACGAGGTCTGCGGATCCTGCTGTGCTGCAGTCGAACCACGCGTCCGCCAGCAGGGCCGTCGCGGTGGCCAGCGCGAGTCCCGGGGCGAGGGGGTCCTGCCGCCGGACGAGCCAGCCGGTCGTGGCGAACAACCCGGCGAGGGCCAGGTCGAGGCCCACCCAGGCGAGGCCCCACCGCTCGGCGGCGTAGGTCGCCGACAGCGTGCGGCCGAGCACGGTCGCCCAGGCCAGCATCCCCACGGCGATCGCACCGAGGGCCGCGGGGACGGCGAGGCGGGGGAGGGAGGCGGCGGGCGTGCTCATGTCTCCAGGGTGGGTGCGCAGCCTGCCGTGGCGCTGTCGTGCGCCTGTGCCGACGCTGTGGAGCCCGGCGACCGCGTGGGTCGCCGGGCTCCGGTGGGCGAGCTGGTCAGGCGCTGGTGGGGGCGGACGTTGCCCCTCCGGTGGGCGCCTGCTGACCCTGCTGATCGGGCTGGCCCTGCTGCCCGCCGTGGCCCCCACGGCCGCCGTGACCGCCGGTGCTCTGGGTGATCGTCGCCAGGTCCTTGGACACGTCGTAGAAGACCTGCTGGCCGGCCTTGGTGCCGAGCGCGTCGTAGGACCCGTCGGGGTCCTTGCGGACCTCCGTGATGGTGACCGAGGAGTCCTTGGCCTTGACGGCGTCCTTGACCTTGGTCGCCTCGGTGCCGGTCACGGCGGTGTCGTTCTGCCCGCTACCGCCGTGGCCGCCACCGGTGCCGACCGTGACCGTCTTGTAGTCCGCGGAGACGTCGACGCGGACCTGCTGGCCTGCCTTGGTGCCGAGCGCGTCGAAGGATCCGTCCGGGTCCTTCTGCACCGTGCTGACCGTGATGGTCGAGTCCTTGGCCGTCACAGCGGCCTTGACCTTGGCGGTCTGGTCGGCCGTGGCGGCGGTGTGCTCGTGCGGGGCCCGCTGCCCGCCCCGCCCGGCGTCGCCGTAACCCTGGGCGGCGTAGCCGTAGCCCGTCGACGCCTGCGTGGACCCGCTGGTGGCGGCGTTGGCGGCCGCGGCGCCGCCGGCGATCATCAGACCGGCAGCGGCCACCGCGGCAGCCGTGAGAGTGCGGTTGTCGGGGGACATCGTTGCTCCTGGTGGATCGTCATGAGGTCGGTGCGGGTGCACCGGCGGGCCCTTCACCCGCCGCCTCTACGATCACGACCAGGGCTGTCGCGACGCTGTCAACGCCGTGGGGCCGACCTAGGAATCAGACGGCGTAGCCGGCGGGGGAGGCCGCTCCGCTCGTGCTGGGGGCCGGCGTCTGACCGGGCTGGCCGCCGTGACGCCCATGGCCGCCGCGGCCACCGGTGCGCACCTCGACCGTCTTGAGGTCCTTGCTGACCTCGACCATCACGCGCTGGCCGGCCTTGGTGCC
>NZ_AUFG01000014.1 GCF_000426385.1 Arsenicicoccus bolidensis DSM 15745 | reverse complement strand
GGCTCTTCACACTTCCGGTGGGGGTGGCGGGGTGAGTCCGCCGCCGATGAGGAGCATGCGTAGCCGGTAGTTGTCTCGGTTGCGGAAGCCGCGGGCGATGCGGCGGTGGAGTTCGATGAGCCCGTTGATGCTCTCGGTGCCGCCGTTGCTGGCGCGGCCGGTGTCGAAGTAGGCCAGGAAGGCGTCCCTCCACTGCTTGAGGGTGCGGCCCAGCTTGGCGATCTCGGGGATGGGACACGTGGGGAAGCTGGCGACGACTTGTTCAGCGAGTTGGCGGCCTCGAGCGGGGTCGGGGTGGGCGTACGCGGCGCGAACACGTTGGGCGCACTGCCAGGCGATGTGGACGGCGTCGTGGCGCTCGTCGGCGGCGATGGCAGCGGCCAGGCGGGCCTGTTGCTTCTCGGTGAGCCGCTCGGCCGCGCAGCGCAGGATGTTCCGGATCCCGTACAGCGGGTCGCCGGCACGGCCACGGTGACCGTGGATCTCCTGCTGCACGCGGCGGCGAACCTCATCGACCGCCCGGCCGGCCAGGGCGACCACATGGAAAGCATCCAGGACAGCGGTGGCGTCGGCGAGTTTGTCGTCGATGGCGTTCTTGTAGCCGTGGAACGGGTCCAGGGTGGCGACCTCGACCCCAGCCTTGAACGCCGTGCCGCGTTGGTCGAGCCATGTCTTGTACACGGTCCCGGAGCGGCCGGGTACGAGGTCGAGCAGCCGGGCTCGGACGCGTCCGTCCTTGTCACGGGTCAGGTCGACCATGCCGGTGAGTTCCTTCGGGCCGCGCTTGCGGGGACTCACGTGGTGCCACAGGTGTTCGTCCACCCCGAGGGTGGTCACGCCGGCGAACCGGGCCTCGTCGTCGGCCAGCGTCGCCAGGATGGGTTGGATCGAGCCCCATACCGTCTTCCACGCCACCCCCAGCTGCCGCGCGAGTCCGTGGATGGAGGCGTGCTCGCGGCGGACCTGCTCGATCACCCACCGGCACGCCCGGGTGGTCAACAGCCCGCGCGGGCGGGCTATCTGCTCGTCCTGCTCGGTGAACACCCTGGTCGGGCACGCCGGCTCCAGGCACCGCCACGTGCGTTTGCGCCACCGCAGCCGGGTCGGCCGGGCGAAACACGGGATGTCCACCAGCGTGGTCGTGCGTCGGCCGCGACTCTCAGCGACCACCCCACACGTCGGGCAGCCCATCACCGTCGGCGCGGACTCCATCGTGACCACGAGCACGCCATGGCCGGTCTTGTCGACGTCGACCACGTGCAAGCCGTCCAGGCCGACCAGCAGGTCGCAATGGTCACAGTACGAAGGGGTCGTGGAAGCGCAGCAGCACCCCGTAGGCTCGGACACGTCGAGGCCTTCCGGTCAGGTTGAAGAGACGCTTCCGATCCTGAAGGCCTCGACCCCCAACCACCCTCACCCCGTGCTCTAGCGTGTCGCGCTCACCCCCACCTCAAGGTTGAAGAGCCCCTTTGCATGGCCGTATGGAGCCCTGAACGGCCTAACCGTTTCCGTCCCGTTGCCGGGTGAGATGGCCGATGCCAGGATCTCTGCTACTCACCGAATCCAGGCCGGGAGCCGGGTCGCACCGGAGCGACCAGCACCGGGCCGCGGCACGAAGGAGCACCGATGCGCACCACCCCCCTCCTGGCCACGACGCTCGCGGGTGCCCTGGCGCTCGGCGGCGCCGCCGCCACGGCCGGCACCGCTCACGCGGACCCGGCCCTGCCCACCCCCACCGAGCGCACCGTCACCGACGGCCGGACGACGTTCACCCAGGTGACCAACCCCGCCGGCGGCGCCGTCCTCAGCTATGTCCCGGGCGGCAGCGTGAAGCTGCTGCGGGTCACGACGGACGAGGCCGTCCTGGCGTTCAAGGACATGAACGCCAACGGCAGGCTGGACGTGTGGGAGGACTGGCGCCGCTCCACGAACGAGCGAGCCAAGGCCCTCGCCCAGGAGCTCACCATCCCGCAGGTCGCCGGGCTCATGCTCTTCAGCTCCCACGAGCGCAACGCCGCCGCCGGGCTGACCGACCCCCAGCGCAAGTACCTCGGCGTGGACCACCTGCGCAACGTCCTCAACGCCAGCTCCAACGACGTCAAGGCGACCGTCACCTGGGTCAACCAGGTGCAGGCCTACGCCGAGACCCGGGCCAGGAGCGGCCTGCCCTACGTTCCGGTCAACTTCTCCTCGGATCCCCGCTCCACGGCGGCCAACGACTCGGCATACAACGCGGCGGGCAGCGACATCTCCCGCTGGCCGTCCAACCTGGGCCTGGCGGCGACCTTCTCCCGCAAGACGATGCTGGACTTCGCGAGCACCTCTTCCGAGGAGTACCGCGCCATGGGCATCACGACCGCCCTCGGGCCGCAGATCGACCTCGCGACCGAGCCCCGCTGGCTGCGCGTCGACGGCACCTTCGGCGAGAACGCCGCGCTCGCGTCGACCATGGCCAAGGCCTACGTCGAGGGCTCGCAGAACACCTACGACCTCTACGGCCACCCGACAGGCTGGGGCGAGGACTCGATCAACACGATGATCAAGCACTGGCCGGGGGACGGGGCCGGCGAGGCGGGTCGTGAGTCGCACCTCAACGCCGGCAAGTATGCCGTCTACCCCGGCAACAACTGGGCCGAGCACCTCAAGCCCTTCCAGGCGGCGAGCGACGCGACGGCCGTGATGAGCAGCTACTCGATCGCCATCGCCAAGGACGGCTCGCCCCTGACGGGCAACCGGGTGGGCTCGGCCTACGACAAGGTCAAGATCGACCTGGCCCGCAACGCCGGCTACGACGGCGTCATCTGCACCGACTGGGGCGTCACCCGCGGCTACACCGACCCGAACTCGCCGTTCGGCATGGCCTGGGGCATGGAGAAGGCCTCGGTCAACGAGCGGCACTACGCCGTGCTGCGCGCGGGGCTGGACATGTTCGGCGGCAACAACGACACGGTCCCCGTCCTCGCTGCGCACGCCATGTGGCAGAAGGACTTCGAGGCCGGCAAGGTCCCGGTCAGCGCGGACGTGCGGTTCCGGCAGTCGGGGGAGCGGATCCTGCGGATGCTCTTCGCCCCCGGCCTGTTCGAGAACCCCTACCTCGACCTGTCGAGGTCGCAGGCCACGGTCGCGAGCAAGGACAAGCAGATGCGCGGCATCGCGGCCCAGCTCGACTCCGTCGTCATGCTCAAGAACGCCCGCCGCACGGTCAAGAAGTCGTCGCTGGCGTCCTTCAAGAACAAGACGGTCTACATCCCCAGCACCATCGCCCACGGCTTCCCGAGCGTGTTCTCGCAGGCCACGACCGACGTGGTCGGGCCGACCATGGACGTCGACACCGCCAAGCGCTACTTCAAGAAGGTCCTGACCGACACCCCGGTGCTGGACGCATCCGGCAAGGTCGTGGACTACCGGCTGCCCGACCTGTCGTCCGTGGACCTGGTCCTCGCCGGCCTGCGCGGCCCGGACAACGGCGACAACTTCACCGGCGCCGGCATGAACAAGGACGGCAGCTTCTACCCGCTGTCCCTGCAGTGGCGTCCCTACACCGCGGCGGGCCCGCACGTGCGCCGCACCTCCATCGCCGGTGACCTGCGCGAGGACGGCACGCAGGAGAACCGCTCGTACTACGGCGCCACGTCCAAGATCGGCAACGAGCGCGACCTCACCGCCGTGCTGCGGGCCGCGGACGCCGTCCGCACGGTCGAGCGGCGGACGGGCCGCCACATCCCGATCATCGCGAGCGTCAAGGCCAAGACGAGCTTCATCCCCGCGGAGTTCGAGCGCCGGGTCGACGCCATCCTCGTGGGCTACTCCGTCAGCGACCAGGCGCTGATCGAGACGGCGCTCGGCCAGCACGAGCCGCGGGGCCGCCTGCCCATGACCAGCCCCAAGGACATGGACGCGGTCGAGGCCCAGCTGGAGGACGTCGGCGAGGACATGACCCCCTACCGCGACTCGATGGGCAACACCTACTCCTTCGGCTTCGGCCTCGGGTGGAAGGGCGTGATCGACCGCCGTCGCTGAGCAGGCGCCGAGCAGGAGCCCACGCGCACGGGATCGTCAGCGGACCTCGACGATCCCGTGCGCGCCGCTCTCGGCGCGGCTCATCATGTGGTTGACGAAGGGGTAGTGCCCGGCCTCGGGGAAGGTCATCTCGACGAACCCGCCCTGCGCGGCGCCGAGGTCGAGGGCCTGGGACCCGCCGGGCGCGTCCGGCTCGCCCGGTGCGGCGCGCAGCAACCACGCGCCCTCCTTGAACGCCCGGTCGAACTGCGCGCCGACGACGTGGAAGGTCGTCGGCTCGTCCGGACCCACGTCGAGCACCCAGAACCGCACCCGCTCACCGACCTTCGCCGTGAGGGGGCGGGCGTCATACTGCCCGCTGGTGCCGTTGAAGACGACGGCGTCGGGCTGGTGGGCGGCGATCTTGGCGGCGTCCGCGGGCTCGCTGCCCGCCCCGAGGTAGAGCTCGGACTGGACGACGAGGTACTCCTTGTCGACCCTGGGCAGGCCGGGCGGGTCGATGATCACCGCGCCCGCCATGCCGGCGGCGATGTGCACCGACATGGGCATCGTGGAGCAGTGGTACATCCAGATGCCGGAGCGTGTCGCCGTGAACCGGTAGACGAGGCGCTCCCCGGGCTGGATCGTGCGCATCGGCCCGTCCGGGGCCAGGGCCCCGGCGTGGAAGTCGATGGAGTGGCCGATCGTGCCCTCGTTGACCAGGGTGATCTCGAACCGGTCGCCGACCTTGCCTCGTATGGCGGGGCCCGGCGCCTGGCCGTTGAAGGTCCACATGCGCCGGGTGACGCCGGGCCCGACCGGCAGGTCGACGTCCTGGGCGCGCAGGGTGATCCGGTGGAGCGTGGCTGCGGGCGCGGGCGGGAGGGTCGCGTCCCGGGCCGTGAAGTCGGCGGGGAAGGTGCCGTGGAGGTCGACCTCCGGGCTGGCCGCGCCACCGGCCGCGTGACCTCCATGGCCACCCCCGGCGAGCGCCCCGGCAACGCCGGGCGCGGCGGCCACGTCGTCGCCGCCGGTCGTGCGGACGTGAAAGACCATGCCCATCTGCCGGTGCCCGACGATGGAGCACCAGCCCTCGACGGACCGGCCCACGACGCCCACGTCCATCCTGGCGCTCTGCCCGCGCGCGAGGCGCCCGGACTGCTCGCCGGTCTCGAGGGTGAGGTCGTGCACGTCGGCGTCGGTGTTGGTGACGGTGATGACGAGCCGGTCGCCGGGGTTCACCGTCACGGTGTCGGGGGTGAAGCGCATCCCCTGGGCCGTGACGGTGGCGTCGACGGTCCGCCCGGTGGGGGTCACGCCACCCGCGGCGTCGCTGCGGAACACCGCGGCGGGGTCCATGGCGACACCGCCGGCCACGGCCAGCAGCACCGCCGCGAGCCCGGCGACGAGGCCACCGAGGGGGCGACCGCGCTCGCGCTCGTGGCTCGGCGTCGGCGCCCCGTCGGCGCGCCGCTCGGGGAGCGGCAGGGCGCGGGTGAGCTCGGGGTGGGTGCGCAGGCGGTGGGCCACGACGGCGGCCCGGACGAGCAGCGGGGGCGTGAAGCAGAGCGCCACGAGCACGAGCACCGAGGCGGTGACCCGCACCAGGCTCGGGACGGGCAGCAGGCAGACCAGCAGGCCGAGCGAGGTCACCGTCACCCGCCAGGCGCCGAAGCGCTGGGTCATGGAGGTGGTGTGCCGCACCGCGGCCGGGCCCCCGCCGAGCATGACCGGCAGGAGATAGGACAGGGCGCCGAACAGCACCTGCGCCACGAACCCGACGGCGAACGAGGACACCACCAGCCCGAGGTCGTCGTGCACCCGCGCCACCCGTGGCGTGCGGACCACGAGCCACACCAGCTGGCCGAGGGCGACGAGGAGCCACACCATCCCCGCGCCCACCGACCAGGTCGAGAACTGCCACGGCGGCTTGCGGACGGCCGTCCGCACCAGGGGGATCAGCAGGGTGACGGTGCCGGCGGCATACAGGACGAGTCCGGCCGCGACCACCCAGGTGAGCCCGAGGACCGACCCGGCCACGGTCACGACGATCGCGCCCAGCAGGATCGGCAGCACGGCCGCGAAGGTGCGCTCCGAGCCCTCCTCGAGGCGGGTGCGGAGCATGGTGGGCCAGAGGGTGACCAGGGTGCCGAGGATGGTCAGACCGACGAACCCCAGCAGGTTGAGGGCCAAATGCGCGAGGACCAGCCGGGACTGCCACTCGTCCGAGCGCCCCGCGGCCATGAACGCCCCGAGGGCCGCCCCGACCGGGAGGAGCAGGCACGCGGCGGTGTAGTAGGTGATCGTGCGGCGGAACCGGTTGGACAGGGAGCGACGGGCCCGGATGCCGAGTGCGACGCCGTGCCACGCGAGGACGCCACCCACGACGACGGTCGTCCGCAGCTGGCCGCCGACCACGCCCGCGCTCACCCCGACGACGCCCACGTTGAGCAGGACCTGGCGCACGACCTGGTGCTGGGTCTCGGTGGCGGACGCGGGGCGCCGCACGAGCGCACCCGTGAAGTGCCAGGTCCACGTGACGATGGCGTTGCTGACGGCACCGAGCAGCAGGAAGTGGACGAGCATCCACCGCGAGCCGGGCACGAAGCGGTGCACCACGGAGACGACGGCCGCCGCCACGAGCCAGGCCAGGACCGGCAGGAAGGACCGGACGTGCCAGCGGGCGCGGTCCGAGAAGCCCTGGGGGCCGGGGCCGTTCGTCGGGGTGCCCGGGGTCTCCGGGCGGCTGCCGCCGGGCGTGAGCAGGCTCATGACGAGATCCTCCGTGGAGCGGTGACGACCAGCGCGACCGCGCCGGCGAGAAAGAGCAGGACGGCGGCGACGTTGCCCACGCCCCCGCCGGCGCGTAGCGCCTGGTGACCGAGCAGGTCGCCGCCGACGACGCGGACGAGCAGGGTGAGGTGCAGCAGCCCGGCTCCGACGTAGAGCAGGGGGTTGTAGGGCAGGGGGCGCCGCAGGACGGCGGGGAGGATGACCGGGGCGTGGGCCATGATCATCGACATCGTGAAGCCAAGGAAGGCCGCGTGGACGACGGCGTCGTAGGCCGGGCCCTCGGTGATCGCGCCGTGGACGACCCACAGCGCGCCGGTCACCGCGAGCCAGGCGTAACCCGCCAGCAGGCACACCGCGACGTAGCGGGGGAGGCCGGAGCCGCGGACCGTGCGTCGGGCGACGTCGTGGCGGACGAGCCAGACGCCCAGCGCCAGGACGGTCACCCCGACGAGGCGGTGGCCGGGTCCGGGGGCGAGGAGCGCGGTGGCGGCGCTGACGGCATACAGCAGGGAGATGGTCACGAGCTGGGCCGGCACGCGGGGCTGCAGCATGGCGAGGCGGGCCAGCTCGAGGCGCTCGCCGGCGATGGTCAGGACGACGAAGCCGACGAGCCAGGTGAGGGACAGGGAGACGGGGGCTCCCGCGAGGAGCAGCATCGCGGCCCCGGCGGCGAGGACCGCCCCGAGCGCCTGGACGGCCACCGACGGGTCGTGGGACCGCGCGTGGAGGGGGACGTAGACCGCGCTCAGCGCGAGGGTGCCGGCGAGCAGCAGCGCCGTCCCGACGTCCCGAGGGACGGGGGTGAGCAGGGCGAGCGCCCCGAGGCCGAGCAGGACCGGAGCGGCGAGTCCCCAGGTGCGTCGCAGGGCCACCGCCCGCTCGAGGGCGATGACCGTACCGACGAACCCCAGGACCATGAGGTGACCGTGCACGGACGGCAGCCGCTCGGAGCCGACGGGAGCCGGGACCCGCAGGAGGATCAGGGCCGCGTCGAGGCCCGCGAGCAGCGCCAGCCCGGCGGGGAGCAGGAGCGGCAGCCGGGGGACGCGTAGCGCGGCTGCCTCCTGCGGATTTATCACAGGTCGAAGTGTAGTAAATCGATCGGGCCCGCCCGGACCGGGGGTCGGCGGTGGCGGCGACTGGGCTCACAGGGGAGACATAGGCAGGGCACACCGCTCTGCGAGCCGCCGGGACCAACGTGGGGTCCACGCACACGCCCCCCGACGCCACGCTCGCCGGCCCGTCGTCCACCAGGAGCCAACCATGACCACCGCCACCGCCAAGATCGCTGCGACCGCCGTGGCCGCCGTCGCCCTCGCCGCCTCCCCGGGGATGGTCGCGACCGGCCTCGCCGCCGCCCGGACCTCCGACGGCACCACCGTCGTCGACAGCTCGACCATAGCCTCGTCGACCGAGGGCCAGACCGACCAGACCGACCAGACCGGCCAGCCGACCTGGGCCAGGCACCACGGGTACGGCTACGGGCACGGCTACGGCTACGGCGGCTACGCGCACGGGAGCGACGGCTACGGCCAGTCCTCCGGCCAGGGGACCGGCTCGTCCGACCTGAGCCAGGCCGCGGACGGCTCGACGATCTCGGGGACCGAGGTCGCCTCGATGAAGGGGGTCGTCATGGTGGACACCGTGCTGCCTGACGGCAGAGGCGCCGGCACGGGGATGATCCTCACCGCCGACGGTGAGGTGCTCACCAACTATCACGTCGTCGAGGGGTCCACCTCGATCACCGTCACCGACACCACGACCGGCCGGAAGTACTCCGCGTCGGTCGTGGGTCACGACGCGGCGCACGACGTCGCGGTGCTGCGGCTCTCGGGCGCGAGCGGGCTGTCCACGGTCACGGTCGACCGGTCGCCGGCGCAGGTCGGCCAGAGCGTGGTCGCGGTCGGGCAGGGCGGCGGCCAGGGTTCCATCTACCGGGTCACCGGCTCCGTCACGGCTCTGGACCAGTCCATCACCGCGCAGGACGAGACCTCCGTGGGCTCCGGGGAGCAGCTCACCGGGCTCATCCGGACGACGGCGGACGTCGTGCCCGGCTACTCGGGCGGTCCGCTGATGGACACGTCCGGCCGCGTGATCGGCATCGACACGGCGGCGACCTCCAGCGGGGACATCGACGGGTATGCCGTGCCGATCTCCCAGGCGCTCGCCATCGCCGACCAGATCACGGCGGGCGTCCGGTCCGAGGACGTGCACGTGGGGGCGCGGGCGGCCCTGGGCGTGCAGGTGACCGACGTGACGGCCGGGGGCTACGGCGGCTCTCGGGGGGCGACCGGTATGCCGTCCGGCGCCGCCGTGGCCGACGTGGTCGCCGGAGGGGCCGCCGCCGCGGCCGGCATCACCGCGGGGTCGACCATCACCGCCGTCGACGGGGACACCGTCACCAGCGGCACCGACCTGAGCGAGGACCTGTCCGACGAGTACCCGGGCACCCGCGTCACCGTGACGTGGACCGACCCCTCGGGCACGACCCGCTCGACGAGCGTCACCCTCGGCACCAGCACGGTCGCCTGACGCCTCGGAATGTGCTCGGCGTGACGGGCGTTGCCCTGGGGGAGAAGGCCGCTCCCGACGCGATGACGGGGAGCGGAGCACCGAGCCAGACCGGCCGATCAGCCAGATCAGCCAGACCAGCAGGAGGCACACCGTGCAGGACCCCACGGGTCTCTACCGCTTCGAGACCGACTGCGACCCCACGCACATGCGTGCGTCGTCGCTGGTCGTCGCGATGGGCGCGTTCATCGACGCCGGTCACACCGGCAAGCTCATCTCCGACCACCTGCTGGGCGCGCTCGACCACTCCGTCGTGGCGTCCTTCGACGTCGACCAGATGCTCGACTACCGCGGGCGCCGGCCGCTGATGACCTTCGACCGGGACCGCTACACGACCTACGACGACCCGGCGATCGTGCTCTACCGCGTCCTGGACGTCGACGGCACGCCCTTCCTGCTGCTGACGGGTCCCGAGCCGGACTACCAGTGGGAGCGCATGACCGAGGCGGTGCGCGGGCTGGTGCGGACCTTCGGCGTCTCCTTGACCGTGAGCGTCCACGGGATCCCCATGGGGGTGCCGCACACCCGCCCCATCGGCCTGACCGCCCACGCCTCCGACGGGGCGCTCATCCCCGACAACAACCCCGTCTTCGGCGAGGTGCAGGTGCCGGCGTCGTTCGCCTCGCTGCTGGAGCTGCGGCTGGGTGAGTCCGGCTACGACTCCGTCGGGTTCAGCGTGCATGTCCCGCACTACCTCGCCCAGACCGACTTCGCGGACGCGGCGCTGACCGGCCTGCGGGCCGTGTCGGGCGCGACGGGGCTGGCCCTGCCGACGGCCGAGCTGGCCGCCGTGGCCGGCGCCAACCGCGAGGCCATCGACTCCGAGATCGGCGACAACGAGGAGGTCGTCCAGGTGGTGCGTGCCCTCGAGGGGCAGTACGACCAGTGGACCCGCGGCCTCGACAAGCCCACCCTCCTGGCCCCGAGCATCGGCGAGCTGCCGACGGCCGACGAGATCGGTGCGGAGTTCGAGCAGTTCCTGCGCACCCACAGCGACGGCGAGGCCTGAGGCTCGACCTGACCCTCAGGCCTTGGCCTCGGACCACCGACGCACGACGCTGACGTCCGCCACGAAGCGGACCCGGTCGGTGCCCGTCCACCGCCGCGCCGCCTCGTCGAGGCTGCGGTGGACGAGCGCCACCGTCTCGTCCGCGTGCTCGGCCGCGACGTGCACGAGCAGCTCGTCGTGCAGGCACAGCACGATCTCGGCGCCGAGGGCCCGTCCACCGGCGCGCACCGTCGCGGCCCACGCCTTGAACAGCTCGGCCGCCGCCCCCTGGATCACCGCGTTGCGGGCGAACCTGCCGCGGCCCGCGAGCTGCGCCTCCGACAGCGGTCCCTGCCACATGGGCACCCTGCGCCCGCCCCAGGTCACCACGGGGTCGCCCCGCACACCCGCGTCGTAGGCCCGGTGCAGGTAGGTCATGGCCGTCGGGTAGGCGCGGTCCAGCCGCTTGAGCGCCTCGCCCGCCGAGCCCGACGTCTGGCCGTACATCGCGGCCAGGACGGCGATCTTGGCGATCGGTCGCTCGACGCCCAGCTCGGCGCCGACGGGGGAGTAGAGGTCGGCCGCCTGGCTGGCGTCGGCGAAGGACGGATCCCGCGCCACCGCCGCCAGCACCCGCGGCTCGATCTGGCCGAGGTCGGCGCGCACCAGCACGTGCCCCGGGTGCGCCGCGACGGCGGGTCTCAGCTCGGCGGGCAGGTTGTGCAGGCCGTTGGCGGCGGTCATCCGGCCGGCTCCGCCGTCGCAGGCCGTCCACCCGCCCCGGAGCCGGTCGTCCTCGCCGACGTGGGTGGCGAGCCAGTGCCAGCCGTAGGTCGTGGCGATCCGCTCGGCCTTGCGCCAGGTCAGGAGGGCCTCGACGACGGGGTGCGAGGCCCGGTGGGCGTCCAGCGTCCACTTCCGGGTGTTGTCGACGTGGACCCCCACCGAGGCGAGCATCTCCTTGACCTGCACGGGATTTCGCAGGTCGGTGCGCTCCCGGCCGGGCACGTGCACGAGGACGGCGCGGTCCCGCTCGGCTCGTATGGCGCTCGCCTGCGGCTCGTCGCGAGGGCGTGGTCCGGCGGCCGCCGTGATGAGCGAGGTCGCCGCCTCGCGGTCCATGGGCAGGCCGTGGACCTCGAGCTCGACGCAGAGCAGCGCCGCCGCCGACTCCGACAGGGCGGTGCCGAGCAGGCGCCGGGCGTCGCGCGGGCTGCCCCCCGCGTCCGGCACCCGGGGCGCCTGCTCGACCAGGTCGTGCTGCTGCTCGGCAGCGGTCAGCGCGGCTCGTGCCCACGCCGCGAGGCGGTCGGGGGTCGACGTCCAGGTGCCCTGCACCGCGTCCGCGCGCAGGTAGCCCTCGGCCGTCGTCAGTGACTCCGGGTCGAGCTGGGCGGCGGGGGAGACGAGCGCGAACAGGTCCGGCTCGGCGACCTGCGGCAGGCCGTGGGGGTCCAGCCCGCGGAGGTGGGCCCAGACGGTGCCGGGGTCGGCCGCGAAGCCGCCCGCCAGCACGCGGTGCACCTCCGCGACGTCCCAGCAGCGCGCCAGGTGCAGCCCCGCGGCGACGAGCGGCCGCGCGTCGTGACCGGCCTGCCACCAGACCCACCGGGGCCGGCGGTCCTCCTCGAGGCGTCGCAGCTGCGGCACGAGCCGGTCCACGGGGCAGGCCGGCACGACGATCGCGCCGGAGCGGTCGACGACCACGCCGTGGCCACCGGCGACGGCGAGGCCGAGGAGGCCCAGCGCCTCGACCGGCACGATCAGGCCGCGGCGAGCTGGCGCTGCACCCGGCCGAGCATGCCGGCCATGCCGCCCAGCCGGAGCGGGGACACCGTGCCGCCGAGGCCCAGGCGCAGGGGCAGGTCGGCGGGCAGCCCGAGCACGCGCTCGAGCGGGGCGCCGTCGACGGCCTCGTGCAGGATCGCCGCGAGGGCGCGGGTGGCCGCGGCTGAGGGCGGCGCGTCGACATACAGCCGGACGACCCCCTCCTCGACCCGGGCCAGGACGTGGACGGGAGACTGGCACTCCTCGACCCGCTCGAACCCCGGGTCGCCGTGGAGCCGATCGGGCGGGGCCGGGAGGTCGTCGGCGAGCTCCTGGAGCAGGTCCATGCGCTCGCTCGGCGTCAGCGCCGCGAGGTCCTCGACGAGCTCCGCCACGGCGTCGGGCAGTCCGGAGGTGTCGGACGGGGTGGTGTCGGGTATGTCGCTCACCGACCCAGTGTGCGTCACCACGCTCCTCCCGGGAGCGCGGCCCGCCATCGCCACAGACAGGAAGGACTGCCCGTGGGCATCTTCGACAGGATCACCGGCTCCGTCATCAACAAGGCCATCGGTCAGCACACCACCGACCCCGCCACCGGCGACTCGCGCCTCAACGGACCGGTCGAGGAGTTCGTGCAGAAGCTCCTCGACGTGGGCGTGGATGGCGCCGGGCCGGTGGACGGCGCGGCCAAGGTCGCGGACAAGGCCCTGCGCGGACGCAGCCCGGAGCAGGCCGTCGGGGAGATCGTCAAGGACCACAAGCGGATCGCGGCCACGGGCGGTTTCGTCACCGGTCTCGGCGGCTTCATCACGATGCCCGTCGCCCTGCCCGCCAACGTCGTCGAGTTCTACCTCACCGCCACCCGCATGGTCGCCTCGATCGCACGCGTGCGGGGCTACGACATCGCCAAGCCCGAGGTCCGCTCGGCCATCCTGCTGACGCTCGTCGGGGCCGACGCCGACGACGACCTGCTGCGTCGCGCCGGCGTGCTCACCTCCGGCCGGCTCTCGAGCCTCGCGACCCAGCACCTCCCGGCCTCGGCCGTGATGATGATCAACAAGGGCGTCGGCTTCCGCCTCATCTCGACGCTGGGGCAGAAGGGCTTCGCCAAGGTGGTCGGCAAGGGCCTGCCGCTCGTGGGTGGCGTCGTGGGTGGCGGCATGGACTACTACCTCCTCGGCAAGATCGCCTCCAACGCCAAGCAGCAGTTCCCGGCCACCGCGGCCTGACCCACCAGCACCGACGGCGGCCCGCGTGGGGAATCCCCGCGCGGGCCCGTTCGTTGGCAGGGGTAGCACGCCCCCGTCCGACCCAGGAGGTCGCATGAGCTTCCGAGCATCCCGTCCCACGTCCCGCTGGGCGTCCGTGTGGTCCCTCGGCCAGGCCGTCCGCACGGCGAGCCGCCCGGGGTCGCCCAGCATGGCCACCCGGATCCAGTCCCTCCCGCGCCTGGTGCGAGCGGTCACGTCGGGTTCCTACACCGGCACCTCGCGCGGGCAGCTGCTGGCGCTCGCCGCGGCCCTGGTCTACGTCGTGAGCCCGCTGGATCTCGTCCCCGAGGGCCTGTTCTCCGTCCTCGGCCTCGGTGACGACGCGTTCGTCCTGGCCTGGGCCGCCGCCCAGCTCGTCAGCTCCACCGAGGACTTCCTGCACTGGGAGCGTGGCGGGCGTCGCGGTCCGCGTCCGGGCGATCCCGCCCCGGTGACCGTCGACGGGCGCGTCGTGCGCTGACGACGACTGTCCACAGGCCTCGTCCTTGGACGCGTCAATCCGCGCTCTGTCCACAGGCGCCCCGACCACTCCTGGTCGGGGCGCCTCGCGGCGTCCAGGGTCGGACCATGACGTCCTTCCCCCAGACCTCCGCCCCGTTCCCCAGCAGCCCCGCCGACGCCCCCGTCACGTCCGTGCGCGACAGCAGCCAGCTGGTGGCGACGCTGCCCTATCTCCTCGGCTTCCACCCCACCGAGAGCCTCGTGGTGCTCGGCCTCGTCCCGTCCTCGACCGGGCGGCTCTGCGTCGGACCGTGCGCGCGGATCGACCTCCCGCCGGTGGGCACCCCGGCCGCGACCCTCTGGGACGCCGTCCACGGCCGGATGGCGCGGCACAGCCGCCATCTCGTGGTCGTCGGCTACGTGCCCGGCAGCGGTGACCGGGACGACCCGGCCTCGGCGTGGGGCTGCGAGCTGCTCGACGAGATCCTGGTGCTGGCCGGGCGGGCCGACGTGGAGGTGGTCGACGCGGTCGTCGTCGGCGCGACGGGGTGGTGGTCGCTGCTGGCCCCGGACTCGGCGTGCCGTCCCTCGCGGCTGCAGCCCCTGCCGGACCCGAGCCAGGTGGAGGCCGTCGCGGACCTCGTGCTGGCCGGCTCGGCTCCCTTCGCCGACCGCGACGCGGCGCTCGCCCGGGTCCGGGCCGCGCCCGAGGACGACCGGTGCCGCGACGTGCGGGACGCCCTGGCCGGCGGGGGGCGCCCCCCGCGAGCCGCCGCCGGTGAGCAGTCTGGCTGGGCCCACGTGGGGCCGGGGCTGGACGCGTGGGCCCGCCTGCTCGGGTGGGCTCAGGCGTCCGAGCACGCGCCGGCGATGGCGTCGCAGGACGAGTGGTCCGCCCAGGACCTGGCCGCGGCCGTGACGGTGATCCAGGACAAGGCGGTGAGGGACGCCGTCCTGGCCTGGTCCGCCCCCGGCATGATCCCGGCTGCGCTCCTGCCGCACGAGCTGCGTGACCGGTGCCTGCGTGCCCTGGGGCGTCCGGTGCGGTGGGGGTCGGCCGACCGTGAGCGCCGTGAGGTGCTGCAGGAGCGCCTCCTGCTGGTCGCGAGGGTCGTCCCGCCCGAGCACGCCGCGGGGGTGCTGACGATCGCCGGCGTCGTCGCGTGGTCCCTGGGCGACCACATGATCGCCGCCGCGGCGCTGCGACGGGCGCTCGCGGTGGAGCCCGGGCACACGATGGCGAGGCTCGTCCTGCCCGCGGTCGAGCGCCTGGCGGTCTACTCCGAGGTGATCGGCCACGGCAGGGACGACCGTGACGCCCGCGGTGGTCAGGCCGGCCGCGCCGCCCACGACGTCCAGCACCGCCACGACGTCCAGCACCGTCACGACGCCCAGCGCCCTCACGACGCCCAGCACCGTCACGACGCCGATCACAGGGGTGCGCACGGCGCCGGGCCCATGGGATAGGTTCGGGGCCATCGTCGCTCGGCCCCACCTGCCCGGAGGATTGTCATGACCATCGTCGTCGGCCTGGTCGCCACGCCCGAGGGGCGGGCCGCTCTCGCCCGCGCCGCCCAGGAGGCCGTCATCCGCTCCGTGCCCCTGGTGCTCGTCGAGACCGGGCGGCCCGCGCCGGACGCCGAGAGCGCGGCGGCGATGGAGACGGTGGTGGCCGAGCTCACGGCCGAGGTGTCCGCGGCCGGGCTGGGTCTGGAGCGTCGGACCCCGGGTGGCAAGGACCTCGCCGAGCAGCTGGTGGGCGTGGCGGACGAGGTCGACGCCAGCTGCCTGGTGATCGGCCTGCGGCGTCGCTCGCCGGTCGGCAAGCTCATCCTCGGGTCGAGCGCCCAGCGGATCCTGCTCGACGCCACCTGCCCCGTGCTCACCGTCAAGCCGCTGACCCGCTGACCGCACGAGACGCTGACCGCTGATGACCGATCCGCCGGCGTCGGGCAGGTCACGGTCGGTGAGGACGGCCCGTTCGACGGGCTTTCGTCGCGGCAAGGTCGCCGGTCGACTTATAATGGTGGTGAAGCGCACCGGAGGCCATGGTCAGCCCCCCGCAGATCCTGCCACGACAGGCTGCACCAGCCCAGAGCGCAACCGCCGTCCCGTGGCTCCCACGCACTCGTCCTCCGACGACCGATGGTTCCACGCGCCCACGTCATGCGACGAAAGGTTGTTGTGACCACCCTACCCAATGCCGCCTCCCTGCCCCCGGAGTTCGCACACCCCTCCCTGCAGGCCCTGCTCCAGCTCGGTGCCACCCACGGCTCGATCGACTCCCAGCAGCTGGGCGCCGCCCTGAGCGAGGTCGCCCTGGAGCCCCGCCGGATGAAGGCCGTCCTGCGGGCCATCGACGCCGCCGGCATCACGGTCACCCTGGACCCCGACCACGCCCGGGCCGTCGCCGCGTCCGCGGGGGGTCGGACCAGCTCCACCCGCAAGGCCGCCGCCAAGAAGGCCCCGGCCAAGAAGGCCGCCGCCCCGACGCCCTCCACCGACGCGTCCGCCGACGCACCGGCCACCAAGACTGCGACCAAGACCACCGGCACCGCCAAGGCCGCACAGTCCGCACAGGCCGCCAAGTCAGCCAAGGCGACGCCCGCCAAGAAGGCTGCCAAGGCCACCGCGGCGGGCGCCGCCAAGACCGCCGCCGCCAAGGTCGAGGAGCCGACGGGCGTCGCGGACGAGGGCCCGGCCTCCCTGGACGACGTCGAGGACGTCGTCGTGGAGGACGTCGCCGTGGACGACGTAGTGACCGCCGGCGCGCCGACCGAAGACGCCCCCGACGCCGACGACGAGGGCGCCGTCGACCCCAAGGCGCCGCAGGGCGCTGCCGCAGCGGCCCGCGCCAAGGGCGCGAAGAAGGACGACGAGGAGGAGACGGACGGCGGTTTCGTCTACCGCGAGGACGACGAGGACGACGCCCCGCCGCAGCAGGTCGTGACGGCGGGAGCCACCGCCGACCCGGTCAAGGACTACCTCAAGCAGATCGGCAAGGTGGCGCTGCTCAACGCCGAGCAGGAGGTCGAGCTCGCCAAGCGCATCGAGGCCGGCCTGTTCGCCGAGGAGCGCCTCAACTCCGGCGACAAGATCGACATGAAGCTCAAGCGTGAGCTGTGGTGGGTCGGCCAGGACGGCAAGCGGGCCAAGAACCACCTGCTCGAGGCCAACCTGCGCCTCGTGGTGTCGCTCGCCAAGCGCTACACCGGTCGCGGCATGCTCTTCCTGGACCTCATCCAGGAGGGCAACCTCGGCCTGATCCGCGCCGTCGAGAAGTTCGACTACACCAAGGGCTACAAGTTCTCGACCTACGCGACGTGGTGGATCCGGCAGGCGATCACGCGCGCCATGGCCGACCAGGCCCGCACCATCCGCATCCCGGTGCACATGGTCGAGGTCATCAACAAGCTCGCCCGCGTCCAGCGGCAGATGCTGCAGGACCTCGGTCGTGAGCCCACCCCGGAGGAGCTCGCCAAGGAGCTCGACATGACCCCGGAGAAGGTCGTCGAGGTCCAGAAGTACGGTCGCGAGCCCATCTCGCTGCACACCCCGCTCGGCGAGGACGGCGACAGCGAGTTCGGCGACCTCATCGAGGACTCCGAGGCCGTGGTGCCGGCCGACGCCGTGAGCTTCACCCTCCTGCAGGAGCAGCTCCACTCGGTGC
Source organism: Arsenicicoccus bolidensis DSM 15745 (assembly GCF_000426385.1). Taxonomy (GTDB): domain Bacteria; phylum Actinomycetota; class Actinomycetes; order Actinomycetales; family Dermatophilaceae; genus Arsenicicoccus; species Arsenicicoccus bolidensis. The sequence goes on along the minus strand of NZ_AUFG01000014.1, from coordinate 76,637 downwards.
TGGACACCCTGTCCGAGCGCGAGGCCGGTGTGGTGTCGATGCGGTTCGGCCTGACCGACGGACAGCCCAAGACGCTCGACGAGATCGGCAAGGTCTACGGCGTCACGCGGGAGCGGATCCGGCAGATCGAGTCCAAGACGATGTCCAAGCTGCGGCACCCCAGCCGCAGCCAGGTGCTGCGGGACTACCTCGACTGAGCGACCCCATGACCTGACGGACGAGGCTGGCATCCCCACGGGATGCCGGCCTCGTCCGCGCTCGTGCGACGGCGGGTGAGGGGCGTCGGGATCGCCGACGTCAGCCCGGCGTCAGGACGTCGAGCCGCGTCCCGCCGAGGGCAGCAGTGCGGCCCGCAGCCGTTGCGGCCAGGACCGGGTGCGGGCAAAGGTCCGGCGCACCACCTGGGCGTCGGCCTGCACCTGGCGGGGGGACGCCGACGCGCCGGGCGGGGCGTAGCGCGCCCGCTCGACGGCGGCGAGCACCCGGGCGAGGGCCCGCTTGCCGTCGTCGGGGAGCAGGGCATACCGGTCGTAGTGCGAGGTGAGGGTTCGCGGCGTCATACCCGTGGGTGGGCCCACACCCAGGTCGCGCAGCTGCTCGGCCAGGGTGGTCCAGTGCGACTCCACCGCCGCCGCGGGGGACCCGGCTCTCGCGAGCCGACGCCGACGCACCCGCGCCGCGCGCAGGGGGGTGACGGCCAGGGCGACGGCAGCGAGCAGGAGCAGCCCCAGGGTGATGATGCGCGCGGGGGTGAACCAGCCGCGCAGCCGGTCCAGCAGCCCGGGCTGGGTCGGCGCCGCGGTCGAGGTGTCGGTCTCGGCGGGGCGCGGGCGGGCGCTGGACGTCGTGGTGGGGGCGGACGTGGACGCCGTCGCGGTGGGGGCGGTCGGAGGCGTCGCCCAGGCCGGGGGCAGCCCGGACCGTCCACCCGGCGTCGGCTCGAAGCGGGTCCACCCGGCCCCGTCGATGAACAGCTCGGGCCAGGCGTGGGCATCGGCCGCCCGCACGATGCGGGTCCCGTCGGGCTGCAGCGATCCTGGCAGGAAGCCGAAGACGACGCGCGCCGGGATCCCCTGGGAGCGGGCCATCATCACCATGGCCGAGGAGAACTGGGTGCAGTAGCCCCGACGCGTGCGGAGGAAGTGGCTCACCGCGTCGGGCTCGACGCCCCGCTGCCGCTCCTCCTCCGTGAGCGGCGCGAGGGTGAGGCTGTAGACGAAGGTCGGCGAGCGGAGGTACTGCTGGATCGCCATGGCCTTGGCGTAGGCGCTGTCCGCGGCGCCGTAGCGCTGGACGTCGGGGGAGGACAGGACCTCCCGGGTGGTGCTGTCGACGAGCTCGCGCGAGGCGGGGTCGACGTCCAGGTAGTCCCCGTCGTTGAAGGCGGAGGTCGCGTACGGCTGCTGTGCCGCGGAGCCTCCGGCGGCTCGGGACAGCTGCTCGGGGGTCAGGGTGGGGACGGCGTAGGAGACGGTGTAGTCCTCCGCGGCGCGGCCGACGGACACCAGGCCTGTCGTCGCGTCCCGCCGCCAGGGGACGTCCGTGCCCACGGCCAGCGCCGGGACGGGCGCCGCGAGCTGCGGCGGACGCATCACGGTGTTGTCGCTCACCCGCGCCGTGACTGCGCGGTGCGGCAGGCCCGGGGCGATCCCGTCGGGCAGTCCGAGCGCCCGGCCGGGGGCGGGCTGACCCTGCCCGGATGGGGGCGGGGTCGGGATCATGCGCCAGTGCCCGTCGACATACTGCTTGGCGATGGTGACCGCGAGCGGGGGCGGCTCGCTGCCGTCGCTCGTGCGGAGGGTGAGCACGGGCCGGGGGTCGCGCGACCCCAGGCTGCGCGTGATGTCGACGTCGGAGGTGAAGCTCAGGCTGCCCCGGCCCGCCTGCTCCTGGCGGCCGAGGCCCTCGGTGAGGAACCTCGTCTGGATGTCCGGGAGCAGGGCCTGTATGCCGACGGCCGCCAGGACGACGGCCACCGCGACGAGCCGGGACCGCCGCGAGAACCTGCTGACGACGGTCGCGGCGTCGTCGGCACCGGACCCGCGGGAGGGGGCTGCGGCGAGCGTGGCCCAGCGGCGCAGCTGGGACCCGTGCTGCTCGACGAGCAGCAGCAGCCACAGCAGCGCGAGGGCGAGGAAGTACATCGCCGGCAGCGCCACCCCGGTGTTGACCACGGCGACGAGGTAGACGACGAGGAGCGGGAACCCGGCGACGGTGGCGGCCCGTCGCGCCACGACCAGGTGGTCGACCAGGATCGCGACCAGGCCGGTGAGCAGCGAGATCAGCGTGACCAGGCCTCGCGTGGGAGGGGCTGGCGCGGCATAGCTGCGGATGGTGCGTCCGGCCTCCTCGAGACGGTCGACGAGGCGGTCCCCGACGTCGGTCCAGGGGAGTCCTCCCGGTCCGCTGCCGAGGTCGTGCAGCAGGCACACCGCGAGGCAGACCCCGACCAGCTGGGCCAGGACCACGCCCCAGGCGGGCACCCGCACCGACCGCAGGCCGGCCCCGAGGAGGGCGACGAGGGCGACGACCAGGAGGGTGGGGCCGGTCCAGCTGGAGTCGCGCAGCAGCGTGCCGATGGGCCAGGCGGCCACGACGACGGCGAGGGCGCAGAGCGCGGTCTCGCGCAGGTGGGCCCGGGTCATCGGACGCTCCTGCCGGTGGACGAGGCGATCTGTCGCCAGGCCAGGGCGGGCACGGTGCCGTGGCCGGCCACCACCGCGCGCCAGCCGTAGCGCCGCAGGATCTCGACGCTGGCGGCGGCGGACAGGTGGCCGGTGCGGGCCGGGCCGGACGGGTGGGCGAGGTGGCTGGTCTCGGCGCCCGGCGCCGAGACGCCCGGACGGCCCTCGACGGCGCGGCCGAAGGTCGGGCTGTCCACGACGATCGCCAGCGACGCCGTCCCGGTGCGGTGGGTCGCCGCGAGCGCCTCGAGGTCGGTGCGGCTGCCCGGTCCGACGACGGCGACCACGAGACCCGCGGCTCCCCGGGACAGGACGCCGGCGGTGCTGGCCAGCCCGTCGTGCTCGGCCAGGACCGTCCGCGCGAGCGTGGTGAGCGCCTCGTCGAGGGTGACCGGGCGCTCGTGGCCGGTGTCCGGCTCGGTGACGAGGTCGACGTCGTAGCCGTGGTCCTGCAGGTGACCGACGACGGAGGCGACCGTCGTGACGGCCCACTCGAAGGAGCTGTGCGGACCCTCACCGGCGTGCGCGGTGACCCGGCGGTCCAGGAGCACCGCGGCCCGGCGCCGGGAGGGCTGCTCCTCCTGACGGACCATGAGCGACCCGGTGTGGGCGCTGGCCGGCCAGTGGATGCGCCGCAGCTCGTCCCCCTGGCGGTAGGGACGGATGGTGACGTCGTCCTCGCCGTGCAGGGCGACGGTGTCGGCGACGTCGTCGTCCTGACCGGGGCCCGAGCCCGGCAGGGCGGAGGCGTCCAGGGGGAGGACCTGGGGGACGACGAGCACCGTCCGGGACCCCGGCAGACGGGTCAGCCGGCTGGTCAGCCCGAACCCGTCGCGCACGCGGACCGAGATGGGCCCGAGCGCGTGCTCGCCGCGCACGAGGGAGCCGATGGGGTAGTGGATGACCTGGTGCTGGCCGGGACGCAGCGACGGCACGACGAACCGGGGCCGGTCGCCGAGGGGATAGGCCACGTCCTCCTGGGCGAGCACGAGCGGGGAGCGCCGGCGCCCGGCGTTGCGCAGCGTCAGCGTGACGGTGCCGAGCTCGTCGACGGCGAGCCGGCCGGGGGCGACCTCGCGCTCGACGTGCAGCCAGCTCGCGGGACGCCGGGACAGGGCCCAGGCGCCGGCGGCGAGCAGCACGAGCACCGTCCCGATGCGCAGGAGGTCACCCAGGCCGAGCGCCGCGCCGGCCGCGAGCAGCACGACGCCCGAGGCCAGGAAGGACTGGCCTCGGGTCGTGAGGACTCCGTCGGGACGTGGCATGGGCCGTTGCGGCGTGGTCAGCGCGAGCCGGGACGGCGGGTGGCGACCCCGACGACGGGCACCTGGGCGAGCAGGGTCTCGATGACGTCCACCGCGGCGCCGTGGGCGCCCCCGAGGCCACCCGCGCCCCCGGCGGGGAGGACGCGGTGGGCGAGAACCGGGACGGCGAGCTGCTGCACGTCGTCGGGCAGCACGTGGTCCCGGCCGGCCATCGCGGCGCGGGCCCTCGCCGCGCGCAGCAGGTGGAGCCCGGCCCGCGGGCTGGCGCCGAGCCGCAGGCCGGAGGACGTCCGGGTCGCGCGGACCAGCTCGACGACGTAGCGCTGGATCGCCTCGCCGGCGTGCAGGTGGCGGACCGACTCGACGAGCTGCTCGATGGTGCCGGCGTCCGTGACGGGGGCGAGGTCGCGGAGCGGACGGTGCTCGCCGTGGGCGGCCAGCATGGCGGTCTCGGCGTCGGCCGTGGGGTAGCCCATGGACAGCCGGGCCATGAAGCGGTCGCGCTGGGCCTCCGGCAGGGGATAGGTGCCCTCCATCTCGAGGGGGTTCTGGGTCGCGAGGACCATGAAGGGCCGGGGCAGGGGGCGGCTCACGCCGTCCGTCGTGACCTGCCCCTCCTCCATGGCCTCCAGCAGCGCGGACTGCGTCTTGGGGGAGGCGCGGTTGATCTCGTCGCCGATGACGAGGTTGGTGAACACGGCACCCGGCCGGAACTCGAAGCTCCGCGTCTCCTGGTTGAAGACCGAGATCCCGGTGATGTCGCTCGGCAGCAGGTCGGGGGTGAACTGGACGCGGCGGACCGAGGCGTCGACGGCGCCGGCGAGCGCCTTGGCGAGCATGGTCTTGCCGACCCCGGGCACGTCCTCGAGCAGCAGGTGGCCGCCCGCCAGCAGCACGGTGACGGCGGTGCGGACCTGCTCGTCCTTGCCGGCGATGACGGTGGACACAGCTCGGCAGACGGCCTCGGCGGCCTCGGCGACCTCGATCGCCGTGCTCAGGTGCTGCGTCTCGGTGCGATGGATCACGGGGCCCCCGTCTGGTGCGGTCCGGTGCTGGGTCCACCGGGACGTCAGCCCAACTCTATGGACATCGCGGCTGCTGACAAGGCGAAGCCGCGGTTCCCCACTTCCCTCCACCAGGCGCCGCCCGGCGGGCCGTCGGACCTCCGCAGCGTCCGCGGGCGGGTGATTCACCCCCTTCGTCCGGACTCGGCGGATCGATCGCCCCACGCGCCCTCCACTTCTTACCACCGCCTCTGACCTGCGCGTATGACGAAAAAATAACGGCGAAACGCACGGCTGACGATTGACCGTGGTGGGTGGTGGAGTAAAGTGGGGGACATCAGAGCACGCGGCGAGCCGACGGGGAGGGGGCCACGATGTTCCTGGGCACCCACAACCCGCGCCTCGACGACAAGGGCCGACTGTTCCTCCCCGCCAAGTTCCGCGAGCGCATGGCCGAGGGCCTCGTCGTGACCCGTGGCCAGGAGCGCTGCCTCTACGTCTTCCCCATGGACGAGTTCGTCCGGGTCTCCCAGCAGCTGCGCTCCGCCCCGATGACCAGCAAGGCCGTCCGCGACTACCTGCGCGTCTTCCTCTCCGGCGCCTCCGACGAGGTCCCCGACAAGCAGGGCCGCATCACGATCCCGGCCGGCCTGCGGCAGTACGCCGGGCTGAGCCGCGACTGCACCGTCATCGGTGCGGGCGAGCGCGTCGAGGTCTGGGACACCGAGGCGTGGGAGCGCTACCTGTCCTCCACCGAGCAGGCCTTCTCCGACCAGGCGGAGGAGGTGGTCCCCGGACTGCTGTGATCCCTGGCGCCCGGCCTCCACCCGCTCCTCGTGCCCCGCGGCACCTTCCCCGGTCTCGGGACACATCGAGCGGAGCGGTTGGGGACCGGACGCCAGGGCCCCTCGTCCGAGGGTCCACCTCCACCACCCACCCAGCACCACCCACCCGGCACCACGCAACCAGCACGACCGACACAGCACCACCCGCGAGAGAGAGGAGGGCCGACGTGCAGCAGGACGACGCGCGCACCGGCGCCGAGGGACGTCACGTCCCGGTCCTGCGCGATCGCATCGTCGGCCTGCTCTCCCCGGCCCTGGCCCAGGACGTCGACGGCCGACGCCCGGTGTACGTCGACGGCACCCTCGGCATGGGTGGCCACGCCGAGGCGGTGCTGGCCGCCTGCCCGCAGGCCCGCCTGGTCGGCATCGACCGCGACACCGAGGCGCTGCGCCTGGCCGGCGAGCGGCTCGCCGCCTTCGGGGACCGCGTCGACCTCGTGCACGCCCGCTACGACGAGATCGGCGAGGTGCTCGAGGACCTCGACGTCGACGGAGTGCAGGGCGTGCTGCTCGACCTCGGCGTCTCCTCGCTGCAGCTCGACGAGGAGGACCGCGGCTTCGCCTACCGCGTGGACGCCCCGCTGGACATGCGGATGGACCAGTCCACCGGGACCACTGCCGCCGACGTGCTCAACACCTACGCCCACGGCGACCTGGCCCGCGTCCTGCGGACCTACGGCGAGGAGCGGTTCGCCAAGCAGATCGCCTCGGCCGTGCTCCGCGAGCGCGAGGTCGAGCCGTTCACCACGTCGGGCCGGCTCGTCGAGCTCCTGCGCCGCACGATCCCGGCGGCCTCGCAGCGGCAGAGCGGGCACCCCGGCAAGCGCACCTTCCAGGCCCTGCGCATCGAGGTCAACGGCGAGCTGGCCTCCCTCGAGGCCGCCCTGCCCGCCGCCGTGGACGCGCTCGCCGTCGGCGGCCGCCTGGCCGTCCTCTCCTACCACTCCCTCGAGGACCGGCTCACCAAGCAGGTCCTCGCCGCGGGAGCCCGCAGCACGTCGCCCCCCGGCCTGCCGGTCGAGCTGCCCGAGCACGCGCCATACCTGCGTCTGCTCACCCGCGGTGGCGAGGAGCCCGGCGACGACGAGACGCGTGACAACCCTCGCGCCGCGTCGGCCCGGCTCCGCGTCGCCGAGCGCGTCCGCACGTCCCCGCCCACCACCCGCCCCACCCGCGTCGACCGGCCAGCCCACCGGAAGGGACACCGTTCATGAGCCTGCTGCAGACCGTCAGCCCGCGCACGGCACCGACCCGCACGTACGATCGTCTCGTCGGGCAGCGTCCCCACCTGGAGGTCGTGCGCATGGCGGGCCGGAGAGCCTCCCAGGTCCCCTTCGTGGTCCTGGGAGCCGTGCTGCTGACGCTCGGTCTGCTCGCCGCCCTGCTCCTCAACATCACGCTGTCCCAGGGCTCCTACGCCCTCAACGACCTGCAGGACCGGTCCGCGACGCTGCGCGACCAGTCCGCCGCCCTGCGCCAGGACATCAACGCGGTCTCCTCGCCCAACCACCTCGCGACCAAGGCGCAGGAGCTGGGCATGGGGCCGGCGGACTCCCCGGCCTTCCTCGACCCCGCCACCGGCAAGGTGTCCGGCGTGGCGAGGCCCGCGACCAGAACCGCCGAATTTACCGTGGTGTCCGGCAGCCAGGCCGTCGCTCCGCAGGCTCGGCCCGACGACTCCACCATGGCCGCCGCGTCCGCCGTCTCGGGCCTCGGGCTTGGCAACGGGCTGGTGGGTGGCCTCGCCGGCCTGGCCGGCTCGGCCGCGACCCGCTGAGCCGCGTCGCAACCCGCCGATCGGGCCCGGGCGGTCGATGATGGTGTCGGCGGGCAGCGCCATACGCCATATGCAGGACCAGAAGCAGGCAGGACCGACGCGCCCGCAGGGCGCACGAAGGATCGAGGTGAGCGCGTGACCGCGACGCGACCCACCCGCAAGGGCGCCCGGGTCACCGGGTCCCGGGCGCGGATGCACCCCAGGCGTCGGGTCCGCTCGATGTTCATCGTGTCCCTCCTCGTGCTGACGGTCTTCGCCGCGCAGCTCGTGCGGCTCCAGGGGTTCGACGCCGCAGCGATGTCGGCCAAGGCCCTCGAGCAGCGCAGCGCCAAGCGCACCCTCCCCGCGGCGCGCGGGCAGATCACCGACAGCAACGGCACCGTCCTCGCCGAGTCGATCGAGCGCTACACCCTGATCGTCGACCAGCAGGCGGTCAAGGAGTACCAGAAGCGCCTCACCCCCAAGGGTCCCCGCACCAAGGTCGGCGCCCAGGGCGCGGCGGCCGACGTCGCCCCGCTCCTCGGGCTGCCGGTCGCGGACGTGCAGGCCCGGCTGAGCGGCGAGCGTCGGTGGTACCCCGTCGCCACCGACATGACGCCGGTGGCCTGGCGGCAGATCAAGAAGCTCGGCATCGGTGGTCTGTCCGCCGAGCTCACGACCAAGCGCGTCTATCCCGCCGGCACGGGCGCGGCCTCGCTCGTCGGCGCCATGACCAACGCCGGCGCCCCCGTGGGCGGCGTCGAGCAGCTGATGAACTCCGTCCTGGCCGGCAAGCCGGGGGAGCAGCGCTACGAGACGACCCCGTCCGGGCTCAAGATCCCGACCGGCAGCGAGTCCCACACTCCGGCCGTCCCCGGTCGCAACGTGCAGACCACCATCGACGCGGACCTGCAGTTCGTCGCGCAGAACGCCCTCGCGCGGGCCGTCACGCAGCGCGAGGCGCTCAACGGCTACGTCGTCGTGCAGGACGTCCGCACCGGCAAGCTGCTCGCCGTCGCCAACTACCCGACCTTCGACCCGGCCGACCTCGGCAGCCTCTCCCGGGGCGGCACCGTCTCCAACAAGGCCTTCCAGGAGAACTTCGAGCCGGGCTCGACCGCCAAGGTCATGACCATGGCCGCGGTGCTGCAGGAGGGCGTGGCCAAGGCGGATACCCCGGTCACGGTGCCGTCGGAGCTCCCGCGCTCGGACAAGGTGTTCAAGGACTCCTCCGAGCACGGGGTCCAGAAGCTCACGCTGAGCGGTGTGCTCGCGACCTCGTCCAACATGGGCACGATCCTGGCCGGTGAGAAGCTGCCGGTCAGCAAGGTCATGGAGTACTTCGGGAAGTTCGGCCTGGGCCACCTCAGCGGCATCGGCTACCCCGGCGAGCAGGCCGGCGTCGTGCCCAAGAACCCCACCGGGTCGCAGCGCTACACCGTGATGTTCGGGCAGGGCATGAGCCTCAACGCCGTCCAGTCCGCCAGCGTCTTCCAGACCATCGCCAACGGCGGGGTGCGCATCCCGCCGACGCTGATCAACGGGCAGACCGAGCCGGACGGCACCTACACCCCGGCGAAGGCTCCCGCGCAGCAGCAGGTCATCTCGGCCCCCGTGGCCAAGACGCTCGGCGAGATGATGGAGTCCGTCGTCTCCGACGAGGGCACCGCCGGTGCCTACGCCTCCATCCCGGGCTACCGGGTGGCCGGCAAGACCGGCACCGCCGACCGCTACGACGAGCAGGCCGGTCGCTACCTCGGCCACACCGCCTCGTTCATCGGGTTCGCGCCCGCCGACCAGCCCCGGTTCGTCGTGTCCTGCACCCTGCAGCGGCCGATCAAGGGGCACTACGGCGGTCAGACCTGCGGCCCGGTATTCACCGAGGTCATGAAGACCGCCCTGGAGAAGTACCAGGTCCCGCCGAGCGGCAGCCCCGCACCGCGGCTGCCTGCGACCTTCGACGGGTTCTCGCTGCACGAGGACAAGACTTCGACAGGCACGACCGGCTCGACCGGCTCGACCAGGTCGACTAGCCCGAGGAGCCCCGCGAGGACCCGCACGACCACGCAGGCACGATAGGTTCGTTCCTCGTGGCAACCCCCTTCCCCCGCCCTGCCCACGTCCGAGCCCTCGCAGCGACCGATCTCGCGCGCCGGCTCGACGGCGTCACCCTGCGGACCGTCTCCGGCGCCCCCGCGTCGGACCCGGCGGTCCGCGGCGTCACCCTCGACTCGCGGTCGGTCCGCGACGGAGACCTGTATGCCGCCCTGCCCGGCGCCAACGTCCACGGCGCCAGGTTCGTGGCGCAGGCCCTCGCTGCCGGGGCGGTGGCGGTCCTGACCGACGACGCCGGGGCGACCCTGGTGGGCGACGAGCTCGGGCCGGCGACCGGTGACCTCCCGCTGCTGGTGAGCCCCGATCCGCGGGCGGCGCTGGGACGCGCGGCCGCCGAGGTCTACGCGCGACCGGACGGGACGCGGCTCGACGTCTACGGCATCACGGGCACCAACGGCAAGACCACCACGGCCTACCTGGTCGACGGCGGACTGCACGCCCTGGGCCGCCGCACCGGTCTCGTGGGCACCGTCGAGACCCGCATCGGCGACGAGCGGCTGCGCAGCACCCGGACGACCCCCGAGGCCAGCGACCTGCAGGCGCTGCTCGCCGTCATGGCCGAGCGCGGTGTCGAGCGCTGCACCATGGAGGTCTCGAGCCACGCCCTCGTCATGCACCGGGTCGACGGCGTCGTCTACGACGTCGCGGCCTTCACCAACCTCTCGCAGGACCACCTCGACTTCCACGGCACGATGGAGGACTACTTCGCCGCCAAGGCGTCGCTGTTCACCCCGGAGCGCTCCCGCCGTGGCGTGGTCGTCGTCGACGACGCGTGGGGCAGGCGCCTGGCCGAGCGGGCCACCGTCCCCGTGACCACGGTGTCGGCCACCGGGGCGGACGCCGACTGGCACGTGCGAGACCTCGGCGACCGTGCCTTCCTGCTCACCGACGGCGGCGGGACCAGCCTCGAGCTCGTCTGCCCGCTGCCCGGCGACTTCAACCAGGTCAACACCGCCGTGGCCGCGCTCCTGCTGCACCTCGGTGGCGAGGACCTGGCCGAGGCCGCGCGCGCCGTCTGCGAGGACCCCCACGTGCCCGGCCGGATGGAACGCGTCGAGACCGGCCGGCCCGACCAGCCCCTGGCGGTCGTCGACTTCGCCCACACCCCCGAGGCGGTGGGGGCGGCCCTGCGGGCGCTGCGTCCCCAGACCCGGGGCCGGCTCGTCGTCGTGCTCGGCGCGGGCGGTGACCGGGACCCCGGCAAGCGGCCGCACATGGGTGCCGCCGCGGCCGCCGTCGCCGACCTCGTCGTGGTGACCGACGACAACCCTCGCTCGGAGGACCCGGCCGCCATCCGCGGGGCGGTGGCCGGCGGCATCTCCGACGCGCTGCAGGACCGGGTGCGGGTCGTGGCGGGTCGCTCCACCGCGATCCGCGAGGCCGTGGCCGCCACGTCCGGCGCCGACGACACCGTCGTGGTGCTGGGCAAGGGACACGAGCAGGGCCAGGAGATCGCCGGGCTGACCCACCCCTTCGACGACCGCGAGGAGCTCGGCGACGCGCTGCGCGAGCGCCGCGCCGGCACTCACCCCAAGGAGCGTGCACCTCACGTGGAGCCTGAGACTTCGACCCCCGAGGAGGCCACGCCGTGAAGGCCGTCCTGATCGCTGCCGGCTTCTCGTTGCTGGTCGCCCTGCTGGGCACCCCCGCCTACATCAACTTCCTGGTGCGCAAGCACTACGGCCAGTTCGTGCGGGACGACGGCCCGACGAGCCACCACACCAAGCGCGGCACGCCGACCATGGGTGGTGCCGTCATCATCCTGGCCTCGCTCGGTGCCTACGCGATGGCCCACCTGCTCACCTGGTGGCCCCCGTCGGCGTCCGGCCTGCTGGTGATGTTCCTGATGGCGGGGCTGGGCCTCGTCGGGTTCCTCGACGACTACATCAAGATCTCCAAGCAGCGCAGCCTGGGCCTGCGCTCGTGGCAGAAGCTCGCCGGGCAGGGGATCGTCGGCCTGATCTTCTCCCTGCTCGTCCTGCAGTTCCAGAACTCCCGGGGCCTCACCCCCGCCTCCACCGTCATCTCCTCCGTGCGCGACACGAGTCTCGACCTCGACGTGAGCTCGACCCTGCCCTGGGTGGGCGTCGTCCTCTTCGTCCTGTGGGCCAACCTCATGATCGCGGGCACCAGCAACGGCGTGAACCTCACCGACGGGCTCGACGGGCTGGCCACCGGCGCGAGCACCATGGTCTTCGCCGCCTACGTCATCATCGGCACCTGGCAGACCAACCAGAGCTGCGCGATCACGTCCAGCGCGGGGTGCTACGAGGTGCGCGACCCCCGGGACCTCGCCGTCGTGGCGGCCTGCCTCATGGGGGCGTGCTTCGGGTTCCTGTGGTGGAACGGCTCGCCGGCCAAGATCTTCATGGGCGACACCGGCTCCCTGGCCCTCGGCGGCGCGCTCGCCGGCCTGGCCATCTGCACCCGCACCGAGCTGCTGGTGGTGGTCCTCGGTGGGCTCTTCGTCCTCGAGGCGCTGTCGGTGATCATCCAGGTCGGGTCGTTCAAGACCACCCGCAAGCGCGTGTTCCGCATGGCGCCGCTGCACCACCACTTCGAGCTGCTCGGCTGGGCCGAGATCACCGTGGTCATCAGGTTCTGGATCATCGCCGGGCTCTTCGTGGCGCTCGGCATCGGGTTGTTCTACGCGGAATGGGTCGTGGGAGCGTGACGGACGTGCCAGCCGGCCAGGGCCGACCCGACGAGGACCCTCGAGACATCGCCTACGAGCCGCGTCCCGGCCTCACCCACAAGGACGCCGACTGGGCGGGCCTGCGCGTGCTGGTCGTGGGCCTCGGCCGCTCCGGCTTCGCCGCCGCCGACGCGCTGCGCGAGCGGCTCGCCGTGGTCACGGCATACAGCCCCGACGTGACCCCGCAGATCGAGGAGCACGCCCGCATCCTCGACATCCTCGGCGTGGACGTCCGCCTCGGCGACGACGCGACCGACGAGATCCCCGAGGGCACCGAGCTGGTCGTGACCTCGCCGGGCGTGCCGCCGCACAACCCCCTGCTCGTGCGGGCCGCCGAGGCCGGCATCCCCGTGTGGGGCGAGGTCGAGCTGGCCTGGCGCATGCGCCCCCGCGAGGGTGCGGCGCCGTGGCTCGTGGTCACCGGCACCAACGGCAAGACCACGACGGTGACGATGCTCGAGTCGATCCTGAGGCACTCCGGCGCGCGGGCGGTCGCCGCCGGCAACGTCGGGACGCCGATCATGGAAGTGATGCTGGACCCGACCCCCTACGACGTCGTCGCGGTCGAGCTCAGCTCCTTCCAGCTGCACTGGCAGCGCTCCCTGTCGCCCCTGGCCTCCGCCTGCCTCAACGTCGCCCCCGACCACCTCGACTGGCACGGGTCCTACGACGACTACCTCCGCGCCAAGGGCAGCGTCTACGACAACACCCAGGTGGCCTGCGTCTACAACGTGCAGGACCCCCAGACCGAGCTGCTGGTGATGGAGGCCGAGGTCGTCGAGGGGTGCCGGGCGGTGGGCTTCACCATCGGCGTCCCCGCCCCCGGCATGGTGGGCCTGGTCGACGACGTCCTCGCCGACCGCGCGTTCGTCGAGCAGCGCCACTCCAGCGCGGCCGAGCTCGGCACCCTGGCGGACCTGCAGGGGGACGCGCCCGACGTCGCTCCGCACTACGTCGCCAACGCCCTCGCGGCGGCGGCGCTCGCCCGCGCCTTCGGCGTCGGTCCCATGGCCGTGCGCGACGGGCTGCGCGCCTACCGGCCCGAGGCGCACCGCATCGCCGAGGTCGCGACGGTGGACGGCGTCCGCTACGTCGACGACTCCAAGGCCACCAACCCGCACGCGGCGGCGGCCTCCCTGGCCGCCTTCCGGCGCGTCGTGTGGATCGCCGGCGGGCTGCTGAAGGGCGCCGACGTCGAGGACCTGGTCCGCTCCCGGGCCGACCGGCTGGCCGGCGTCGTGCTGATGGGGCGCGACCGGGCCCGCATCGCCGAGGCCCTGGCTCGACACGCGCCCGATGTGCCCGTGGTCGACGTGGACAGCACCGACACTGGTGCCATGGCACGCGTCGTCCGCGAGGCCACCACCCTGGCCCAGCCGGGCGACGTGGTGCTCCTCGCACCGGCGGCCGCCTCCATGGACATGTTCGACAACTACGGTGCCCGCGGCGACGCCTTCGCCGAGGCGGTGCGCCGGCTCGGAGGGAGCACCGTATGACGACCCGCCCCGGAGCCTCGCCGACGGGTGCGTCCCGCGCGCGACGCACGGGGCGCGAGACCCTGCCCGACCGGGTGGTGGACTTCCTCGACAGCATCGACACCCCGCTCACGACCTACTACCTGCTGGCATCGGTCACCGCGGCCCTCACGATCGTCGGGCTGGTCATGTACCTCTCGGCCTCGAGCATCCGCAGCTACGACCTGTTCCTGCGCCAGCTGCTCTTCGCCGGCATCGGCCTGGTCCTGTGCGTCGTCGCCTCACGCCTGCCGGTGCGGGTGTGGAAGCGGCTGGCCTGGCCGGGGATCCTGCTGTCCCTGGCCCTGCAGGCGCTGATCTTCGTGCCGGGGCTGGGCCAGGAGTTCCAGGGCAACCGCAACTGGATCCAGGTGGCGGGCGTCCAGCTGCAGCCGTCGGAGTTCGCCAAGATCGCGATCGTGGTCTTCGGCGCGGCGATCCTCGACCGCAAGAAGGACCGCCTCGGGCAGTTCTGGCACGCGGTCATCCCGCTGGGCCCGGCGGCGGTGCTGCTGCTCGGCCTGCAGCTCGCCGGCAACGACCTCGGGACCGGTCTGGTGCTGCTCGCCATCGTCGCGGGCATGCTCTTCGCGGCCGGGGTGTCGGCGCGGTTCTTCGGCTTCGCGGCGCTGCTGGGCGTGGCCGCCGTGGCGGTCATGACGCTGACCAGCCGCAACCGGCTGGGGCGCATCGACGCCTGGATCGGCGACGGCTGCGCCACCAACTTCGACCTGTGCCGCCAGGTGGTCAACGGCAAGTACGCCCTGGCCGAGGGTGGCTGGTGGGGCAAGGGGCTGGGGGAGAGCGCCGAGAAGTGGGGCTGGCTCTCCGAGTCCCGCAACGACTTCATCTTCGCCATCATCGGCGAGGAGCTCGGGCTGCCGGGCACCCTCACCGTCCTGCTGCTGCTCGCCCTGCTCGCCTACGCGTGCTACCGCCTGGTGTTCCGGTCGCAGGACTTCTTCGTCCGCATCGCCTCGGCCGGGGTCCTGACCTGGCTGGTGGTGCAGGCCAGCATCAACATCGGTGCCGTGACCGGGCTCCTGCCCGTCATCGGTGTCCCCCTCCCGCTCATCTCCGGCGGCGGCACCGCCCTGATCTCCACCCTCACGGCGCTGGGCATGCTCATGGCCTTCGCCCGCGAGGAGCCCGGCGCCCGCGAGGCCCGCAGCCTGCGCCGCTCCCGGCCCGCCCGCGACGACCGCCCTAGGATCGACCGATGACCGCGACCCCGGCACCGACCCCGACCCCGACCCCTCCCTCGGGCCGCCGAGCCGCCTCCGTGGTCCTTGCCGGCGGAGGCACGGCAGGGCACGTCTCGCCGCTCCTGGCGCTCGCGGACGAGCTCCGACGGCGCGACCCCGACGTGCGCGTCACGGTGCTCGGGACGGCCACCGGGCTCGAGACGCGGCTGGTCCCCCAGCGCGGCTACCCCCTGCGGACCATCCCCAAGGTCGCGTTCCCCCGCAAGCCCTCGGCGGCGCTGCTCCGGCTGCCGCAGTCCCTCAAGGCGGCGGTCGACGCGGCCGGCGCGATCCTCGACGAGGTCGACGCGGACGTGGTCGTCGGCTTCGGCGGCTACGTCTCGACCCCCGCCTACCTCGCAGCCCGGCGCCGGGGCCTGCCTATCGCCATCCACGAGCAGAACGTCCGCCCCGGCCTGGCCAACCGGCTCGGGGCCCGCCTCACGCGGTTCGTCGCGACGACCTTCGCCGCCACGCGGCTCCCCGGGGCCCGCCATCTCGGGATGCCGCTGCGCACCGAGATCTCTGGTCTCGACCGCCCCGCCCGGCGCGCCGAGGCGCTCGAGCACTTCGGCCTGGACGCGGACGGCGGTCCGGTCGTCCTCGTGACGGGCGGGTCGAGCGGCGCCAAGCGCCTCAACGACACCTTCGCCGCCCGCGTGCGCGAGCTGTCTGACGCGGGGATCCAGGTGCTGCACGTCACCGGGGCGGGCAAGACCTTCGAGCCGGCGGCCCTCGGCGACGGCGCGCCCTACGTCGTGCGCGAGTACTCCGACCGCATGGACCTGGCCTTCGCCGCCGCCGACCTCGTGGTCTCCCGGGCCGGCGCGGGCATGGTGTGCGAGCTGACGGCCGTGGGCCTGCCCGCGGTCTACGTCCCCCTGCCCATCGGCAACGGCGAGCAGCGCTTCAACGTCGCCGAGGTCGTGGCCGCCGGCGGCGGCCTGGTCGTGGACGACGCCGAGCTGCTCCCCGCCTGGGTCGACCGCGTCCTGGTGCCGCTGGTCCGGGACCGGGAGCGACTGGACCTGATGGCGACCGCCGCCTCCCAGGTCGGCACCCGCGACGGCGACCGCCGGCTCGCGGACCTGGTCGAAGAGGCGTTTGCCTCCACGTCACGAGAGGGTCGGTGACGTCGATGAGCGTCCACCAGGACCGGTTCGACTTCACGGCCCCCGTCGTCCCGATCTCTGAGCTGGGAAGCGTGCACGTGACCAACGTCGGGGGCGCGGGCATGTCGGCCGTGGCTCGGGTGCTCCTCGGCCGTGACGTGCCGGTGAGCGGGTCCGACCCCAAGGACCTGCCGGTGCTGGACGCGCTGCGCCAGGCGGGCGCCGACGTGCACGTGGGTGCCCGGCCCGAGTCCGTGGACCAGGTCGACACCGTCGTCGTGTCCTCGGCGACCCGAGAGACCGATCCCGAGCTGGCCCGCGCCCGTGGGCTGGGCAAGCGCGTCCTGCACCGGTCGCAGGCGCTGGCCAGCGCCGCCGACGCCCGTCGGGTGGTGGCCGTGGCCGGTGCCAACGGCAAGACGACGACGACGTCCATGCTCACCGCGCTGCTGATCGACGCGGGCGCCGACCCGTCCTTCGCCATCGGGGGCGAGCTGGCCGGGCTCGGCACCAACGCGCACGCCGGCGGGGGAGAGGCCTTCGTGATCGAGGCCGACGAGTCGGACGGCTCCTTCCTCGTCTACCACCCCGAGGTCGCGATCGTCACCAACGTGCAGCCCGACCACCTCGACCACTACGGCACCTTCGAGGCCGTCCAGGACGCCTACCTCGACTTCGCCCGCAGCATCCGCCCGGGCGGGCTGCTCGTGGCCTGCGCCGACGACGCCGGGTCGGCGGCGCTCGCCCGTCGCGCCTCCGACAGCGGGGTGCGCGTCCTCACCTACGGCACGGACGTGTCGGCCGACGTGCGGGTGCTCGGGCACGAGGTGGACGGCTTCCGCACCGTGGCCCGCGTCCTCGACGGCGACGAGGAGGTGCGGCTGGCGATCGCCATACCGGGCGCGCACAACGTCCTCAACGCCACGGCCGCGTATGCCGCCGCCCACCACGGCCTCGGGGTCGGGGCGGACCGCGCGGCCACCGGTCTCGGGGCCTACACCGGCACGCGGCGCCGGTTCGAGCTCAAGGGAGAGATCGGCGGCGTCACCGTGGTCGACGACTACGCGCACAACCCCGGCAAGGTCGCTGCCGTCGTCGGCACCGCCGCGGGGCTCGTGCAGCGACCCGCGCGGCTCGTCGTGGTCTTCCAGCCGCACCTGTACTCCCGGACCCAGGACTTCGCGGTCGAGCTCGCCGCGGGGCTACGCCCGGCGGACGTCGTCGTCGTCATGGACGTCTACGCCGCGCGCGAGGACCCCGTCGACGGGGTCTCCGGAGCCCTGGTCGCCGACGCGGTCCGGGACCTGGCGGCCCGCGACGGTGGCCCCTCCTGCGAGGTGCACTACGTCGCCGGGTGGCCCGAGGCGGCCCCGCTGGCCGCGGGACTCGCGCGGGCCGGTGACCTCGTCCTGACGGTCGGCGCGGGCGACGTGACGCAGCTGGGTCCGCAGATCCTCGCAGCCGTGGAGGAGGGCGTCCGCCGGTGAGGATCCGTCGTCCCGGCGGCCGCGGCGAGGGTGGGTCGTCGCGAGCCCGGTTCGAGGACCGGGCTCGCAGTGCCCGGCGTCTGCGCTGGCGTCCGATCCTGCTCACCCTCCTCGCCGCGGTACTGGTGGCCGGCCTCGTCTACGTCGTGTGGTTCAGCTCGGTGCTGGCCGTGCGCTCCGTCGTGGTCGAGGGCGTGCAGGGGTCGCAGGCCGAGGCCGTCCGCCGCGCCGCCGACGTGCCCCTCGGGGTCCCCCTCGCCCGGGTCGACCTCGAGGGCCCGGGGCAGCGGGTGACGCGCTCGCCCCTCTACGCCTCGGTCGACGTGGCCCGGCGGTGGCCGAGCACCGTCCTGGTGCGCGTGGAGCCTCGACGTCCGGTCCTCGCCCTCGACCGAGGGGGTGACGTCCAGCTGGTCGACGGCCAGGGCGTCGCCTACCTCACCGCTCCCGAGGCGCCCAAGGGTGTGCCGGTCGTGACCAGCCAGGGCGCAGCCACCCCCGAGGGTCTCAAGACGGCCATCTCGGTCCTGTCGGCCCTGCCGCCGGAGCTGCGCTCGACCGTGTCGGCCGTGCGGGTCGAGGGCCCCAGCATGGTGACCTTCCAGGCCGGCAAGACCAAGGTGCTGTGGGGAGACAGCACTGAACCTCAGCTGAAGGTCAAGGTGCTGTCGACCCTGCTGAAGGGCGCTCCTGCCACGGTCAACGTCAGCGCTCCGCACGCGCCTGCCACGACCTGACGCGATCGCTGGGCCATCGCTGGGCCATGCGGGTGGCAACACGCCTGGTCGAAGGTTGCTCCGTGCGACGGACAGGACGTACCTTTCTCTCGACGCTCTATAACAGAACCATAACCTTGCACTCAACCTTTAGGGTTAAGGGTTGGTTGCCCCCAGCAGGAGAGGCCCCACCGTGGCAGCACCACAGAACTACCTGGCCGTCATCAAGGTCGTCGGCATCGGCGGCGGCGGTGTCAACGCGATCAACCGCATGATCGAGGTCGGCCTCAAGGGGGTCGAGTTCATCGCGATCAACACCGACGCGCAGGCCCTCCTGATGAGCGACGCGGACGTCAAGCTCGACGTGGGGCGCGAGCTGACCCGCGGGCTGGGTGCCGGGGCGGACCCCGAGGTCGGCAAGAAGGCCGCCGAGGACCACGCCCAGGAGATCGAGGAGGTCATCCAGGGCGCCGACATGGTCTTCGTCACCGCAGGCGAGGGCGGCGGCACCGGCACCGGTGGCGCGCCCGTCGTCGCCAAGATCGCCCGCAACCTCGGTGCGCTCACCATCGGCGTCGTGACCCGTCCGTTCACCTTCGAGGGCCGTCGCCGCGCCAACCAGGCCGAGTCCGGCATCGGCAACCTCCGCGAGGAGGTCGACACCCTCATCGTCATCCCCAACGACCGCCTGCTGTCGATCAGCGACCGCAACGTCTCCATGCTCGACGCCTTCCGCAGCGCCGACCAGGTGCTGCTGTCGGGTGTCCAGGGCATCACCGACCTCATCACGACGCCGGGCCTGATCAACCTCGACTTCGCCGACGTCAAGTCCGTCATGCAGGGCGCCGGGTCGGCGCTCATGGGCATCGGCTCGGCCCGTGGCGAGGACCGCGCCGTCCAGGCGGCCGAGCTCGCGATCTCCTCGCCGCTGCTCGAGGCCAGCATCGACGGCGCCTACGGCGTCCTGCTGTCCATCCAGGGCGGCTCGGACCTCGGCCTGTTCGAGATCAACGAGGCGGCTCGCCTCGTGCAGGAGGCCGCGCACCCCGAGGCCAACATCATCTTCGGATCCGTCATCGACGACGCCCTCGGCGACGAGGTCCGCGTGACCGTCATCGCCGCCGGCTTCGACGGCGGCGACCCCCAGCCCCGCCGCGAGGAGCCGGCCCAGCGCCCCGCGCAGCAGCCCGCGCAGCAGCAGACCCAGCAGCGTCCGGCCCCGCAGCCGGTCCAGCAGCAGCGTCCCGTGCAGCAGCCGGTGCAGCAGCGTCCGGCGCCGCAGCAGCCGCAGCGGGCCCAGGGTCAGCAGCCCCAGCAGCCCCAGCAGTCCCAGCAGCAGGGTCAGCCCTCGCAGCAGCAGGCCCAGCCGGTCCAGCAGCAGGGACAGCCCCAGCAGCAGCCGCAGCAGGGCACGCCCGGGCAGGTCCGCCCGGCCGAGCAGCAGCAGGGCGAGCAGCAGCCCCAGCAGCGCCCCCCGCGCCAGGTGACCTACGACGACGCCGCCGACCTGGACGTCCCGGACTTCCTGAAGTAGGGAGGGACTCGGCCCGTGAGCCTCCTCACGGAGCCGGCGCCCCGATCCACGTGAGGCCCCCGCCGACCCGGCGGGGGCCTCGCGTGCCGCTACCCTCGTGGGGTGTTCGCCCACCAGCAGCAGGACGGGCCCGTGTGGCGGGCCTTCACCGACGCCCATGACGGCGTGAGCGACGCGCCGTACACCGCCGGCCGCGACGCCGCCGGAGGCCTCAACCTCGGCAGCCACGTCGGCGACGACCCCACCGCCGTGAGGTCCAACCGGCGCCGGGTCGCCGAGGCGGCTGGGGTCGCTCCGGAGGCGCTGGTCCTCGTCGACCAGGTGCACGGCGCCGAGGTCGTCCAGGTCGACGGACCCTGCCACGGGTCGGCCGGTGAGGCCGACGCGATGGTGACCTCCCGGGCTGGACTGGCCCTGGCCGTGCTCGTGGCCGACTGCACGCCGGTGCTGCTCGCCGATCCGGTGGCGGGTGTCGTGGGGGCCGCCCACGCCGGACGTCCCGGGATGCTGGCCGGTGTGGTGCCCGCGACGGTGGCCGCGATGCGCGACCTCGGGGCGCGCACCATCAGCGCGGTGGTGGGCCCGTCGGTCTGCGGTCGCTGCTACGAGGTGCCCGCCGAGATGCAGCAGGCGGCCGCGAGGGTCGTCCCGGAGGTGCTGGCCCGCACCTGGGCCGGGACCCCATCGATCGACGTGGCCACCGGCGTCGTGACCCAGCTCGCCGGGCTGGGGGTCGCCGTGACGTGGGTTCCCGGCTGCACCTACGAGGACGCCCGCTTCTACTCCTACCGCCGCTCCGGCACGACCGGACGGTTCGGGGGAGTCGTGCTGCGACGCGAGGTGGCCTGATGACGGACGCACGCTCGGTCGAGCTCCGCGACGCCCTTGCCCGCGTCGAGGAGCGGATCGTCGCCGCCTGCTCCGCGTCCGGCCGTGACCGGGGCGACGTGCAGCTCGTGGTCGTCACGAAGTTCTTCCCCGTCGAGGACGTCCGCCGCCTGCTCGCGCTGGGCGTGACAGACGTCGCGGAGAACAAGGCGCAGGAGGCCTCCGCCAAGCTGGAGAGGCTGACCGCTGACGAGCGTGCCGCCCTCACCGTGCACTTCGTCGGTCAGCTGCAGACCAACAAGGCCCGTCAGGTGGCCGCCTGGGCCGACGTCGTCCACACCGTCGACCGGGCCCGTCTCGTCGCGGCCCTCGACCGGGGAGCCGAGCAGGCCGGGCGCGACCTGGACGTGCTGCTGCAGGTGGATCTGGACGCGCCAGGGGAGGCCGACGAGCAGGGCCACGCCGATGGCGGCCACCGCGCCTCGGGGTCCCGCGGCGGGGCGCCGGCGGACGGCATACCGGCCCTCGCCGACGAGGTCGGCCGGGCGGAGCACCTCGAGCTGCGTGGCGTGATGGCCGTCGCACCTCGCGGCGGAGACCCGGAGCGGGCCTTCGCCGCCCTGGCCCGGGTCGCCGACGGGGTGCGGTCCGCGCATCCTCGTGCGACCCTGGTGTCCGCCGGGATGAGCGGCGACCTCGAGCAGGCCGTCGCCCACGGAGCGACACACCTGCGTGTCGGGTCGGCAATCCTCGGGCCCCGCCCGGCGCCCCGGTAGCGTTCGGCACGACGTGACCGACGACTGAGCAGGAGATGCGCGATGGCTGGGGCGCTGCGCAAGACCATGGTCTACCTCGGACTTGCCGAGGACGACGACTACGACACCTACGACCGCCAGGAGGCCGGGGCCCGCGACTCGCGCCCGGCCGAGGCGCACAAGCCCGAGCCGGCCCGCCGGGAGCCGCACCTCGTCGAGGCCCGCTCCGACGCGCGGTCCGACGACCGTGCGGGCGCGACGGCGGTCCGCGAGGAGCACCGCGCCTCCGTCGCCCACCTGCCCCAGCGCACCCCCGTGGCGCGCGTCGTCCGCGACCCGGAGGTCGGCCCGATGAACCGCATCACGACGATCCACCCCCGCACCTACAACGAGGCCAAGACCATCGGCGAGTCCTTCCGCGAGGGCACGCCGGTCATCATGAACCTCGGTGACATGGCCGACGACGACGCCAAGCGCCTCGTCGACTTCGCCGCCGGCCTGGTCTTCGGTCTCAACGGAGCCATCGAGCGGGTCACGAGCAAGGTCTTCCTGCTCACCCCGCAGCACGTCGAGGTCTCCTCCGAGGAGTCCGAGGCGCCGCAGTCGACGCGCGGCTTCTTCAACCAGAGCTGAGCCACCCGCACCGCCCGGCCCCAGCCGGGCGAAGGCGCAGGCCCCCGGGAACGCCACGGGGTCCTGCGCCGTTGTGCTGGACGGCGACCCGCACCCGACGACGACCGCCCCGGACACCCGGGTCGGTGGCAAAGGACCTCCGTAGACATGAGCATCCGTGGCCTGCTGCTGAACCTCCTGTGGCTCTACTGGCTGGTGCTGATGGCCCGGCTGGTCCTCAGCTATGTCGTGATGCTGGCGCGCGACTGGCGACCCCGCGGGGTGGTGCTCGTCCTGGTCGAGGGGGTCTACTCCCTCACCGACCCGCCGTTGCGGGCCCTGCGCCGGGTGATCCCGCCCCTGCGCCTGGGAGGCATCGCCCTCGACCTGGCCTTCATGGTGCTGTTCCTCATCGTGATCGTCCTCATGCAGGTCGTGGCCAGGGTGTAGGTTTTCCGACGAATGGCCCCGGGGACCTTGGTGGTTCCGGGCCCGACCGCATGACGAACGAAGAGGTGGACACATGGCGCTCACGCCTGATGACGTGCTCAAGAAGAGCTTTGGGGCGACCCAGTTCCGACGGGGCTACGACGAGCGCGAGGTCGACGACTTCCTCGACGAGGTGGTCAGCGAGCTGCGTGACCTGATCGCCGAGCGCGACGACTACAAGCGCAAGTACGAGGAGACGGCCCGAAGCAAGGGCCAGACCCCGGTGCCGGCCAAGGGCCGGGCCGCTGCGGCACCCTCCGCCGAGCTCGACAAGCTCCGCGCCGAGGTCGCCGCCGCCAACAAGCGCGCCGACGACGCGACCCGCCAGTCCACGGCGGACGGTGGCGCGACCAGCGCCGCCGCCCGCACCGAGGTCACCCAGCTGCGCCAGCGGCTCCAGGCCGTCGAGAAGGACCTCGAGTCGACCCGCACCGAGCTGACCAAGGCACGGTCGGCCGCCCAGCAGGCCCAGCAGGCCCAGCAGGCGAAGGCTCCGGAGAAGTCCGGCGACGCCGACGAGGCCGCGGGCCTCATCGCCCTGGCCCAGCGCCTGCACGACGAGCACGTCGCCAAGGGCAAGGCGGAGCACGAGCGGCTCCTGACCGAGGCGCGCCAGCAGCGCGAGACGCTGATCAGCGAGGGCACCCGCAAGCGCGAGGAGCTCGTCACCACGGCTCAGCGCCGGCACGACGAGCTGGTGGCCGAGGGCCAGGAGCGCCACAAGAAGCTCATCGCGGACGGCACCACGCAGCACGAGACGATGATCGGCGAGGCGACCAAGCAGCGGGAGAGCATCCTCGCGACCCTGGTCACCGAGAAGGCCACGCTCGAGCAGGCCGTCGCCTCCCTGCGGGCCTACGAGGTCTCCTACCGCGACAGCATCAAGACCTTCCTCACGACTCAGCTGCAGGAGGTGGAGCAGGCCCGCCTCGCTCCGGAGCAGCAGCAGCCTCCGCAGCAGCGCTGAGACAACGAGGCACGTCTGTCGCACAGGGGGTCGAACGGCTACCCTGTGCAGACCTCGCACGCCGTTGGCGTGACGAGTCGGTCGGCGCCGGGGGGCGTCGACCTCACCACGAGCAAGTGAGGGCATCATGGCTGGCAAGTCCGGAGGGCAGTCGACGACCGCGACCTCGACCAAGGGCACCGCTGACGACGCCACCTGGTCGACGGCCGAGGTGGCGGAGCTGCGCGAGACCCTGCAGGGTGAGATCGACCGGTTGACGCGGGAGCTCGCCGAGGCCCAGACCGATCTGGTCGACCTGGTGCAGGACACCCAGGACATCGTGGGTGACGACCAGGCCGACGTGGGGTCCAAGGCGATCGAGCGTGAGCACGAGGCCGCGATGGCGGCCAACACGCGCGACGTCCTCGCGCAGTACCAGCACGCGCTCGAGCGCGTGGACGCGGACCTGCAGGGCGTGTGCGAGAGCTGCGGCGGGGTCATCCCCAAGCTGAGGGTCCAGGCCTTCCCGCGCGCCACGCTGTGCGTGGCGTGCAAGTCCGCGCAGAAGCGGTGACCTCACCCGTCGACGACGACGCACGCGACGCCGGGGCGACCCGTGCGTCGCGGCGCCGTGTCTGGCCCCTGCTCGTCCTGCTGGCCGTCCTGACCTTCGCCGCCGACCAGGCGAGCAAGGTCTGGGCGCTGGGCGCGCTCGTGCCGGGCGCGCCGCGCGACCTGCTGGGGTCGTTCCTGCGGCTCAACCTCATCTTCAACTCCGGCGCGGCGTTCTCGCTCGGCGCCGGGACGACCTGGCTGCTGACCATCGTCGCGGTGGTCATCGGGGTGCTGGTCGCCTGGCACGCCCGCCGCATCGTCAGCGTGCCGTGGGCCGTCGCGGGGGGCCTGGTGCTGGGCGGCCTGCTCGGCAACCTCTACGACCGGCTGTTCCGGCCCCCGTCCTTCGGCCAGGGCCACGTCGTGGACTTCCTCGACTACAACGGGTTCTTCATCGGCAACGTCGCGGACATCGCGATCGTCGCCGCAGCGATCCTCGTCGCGCTGCTGTCCTTCCTCGGGATCTCCTACGACGGCACCCGGGCCACCGACCACGCCCCGTCCGAGGAGGACACCCATGCCTGACGTCCGGATGCTGCCCGTCCCCGACGGCCTCGAGGGCGAGCGCGTCGACGCCGCCGTCTCCCGCCTCTTCGGGGTGTCCCGCACCAAGGCGGCCGAGCTCGCCGCGGACGGCCACATCCAGCTCGACGGCCGCGCCGCGGGCAAGTCCGACCGGGTCACCGCCGGGGCCTGGCTCGAGGCCACCCTCCCCGACCCGGTGTCCGAGGACGCGCCGGCCGTCGTGCCGCGCGAGGTCCCGGGCCTCGCGATCATCCACGACGACACCGAGATCGTCGTCGTGGACAAGCCCGCCGGCTGCGCCGCGCACCCGAGCGTCGGCTGGGACGGTCCGGACGTCGTGTCCGGGCTCGCCGCCGAGGGCTACCGCATCTCGACGTCGGGCGCGGCCGAGCGCCAGGGCATCGTGCAGCGCCTCGACGTGGGCACCACCGGCCTGATGGTGGTGGCCAAGTCCGAGCGGGCCTACACCGTGCTCAAGCAGGCCTTCCGCGACCGGACGGTCTCCAAGACCTACCACGCGGTCGTGCAGGGCCTGCCGGACCCCATGGTCGGCACCATCGAGGCGCCCATCGGCCGGCACCCCAACCACGACTGGAAGTTCGCGGTCCGCCAGGAGGGCCGCCACTCGGTGACCCACTACGAGGTGCTCGAGGCCTTCCGCCACGCGTCGCTGCTCGAGATCCACCTCGAGACCGGACGCACGCACCAGATCCGCGTCCACTTCAGCGCCCTGCACCACCCCTGCGTCGGCGACCCCCTCTACGGCTCCGACCCGGTCCTGGCCCGGCGCGTCGGCCTGGACCGGCAGTGGCTGCACGCCCGCGAGCTGGGCTTCACCCACCCCGGCAGCGGCGAGTGGGTCACCTACCAGAGCCCCTACCCGGCCGACCTGCAGCGGTCGCTGGACCTGCTCCGCGAGGGCTGACCGAGACGCCTGACGGCGGCCCGTCGAGGCGGCGGGACGGCATACGGGATGTCCGGGAGGGGTCTGTCGGACCGCGGGCATAGACTGCCGCCGATGTCCTCGCCAGCAGCCTCCAGCAAGTCCTTCGTGCACCTGCACAACCACACCGAGTACTCCATGCTCGACGGTGCCGCCCGCATCGACGACCTCTTCGCCCGGTCCGCCGAGATGGGGATGCCGGCGGTCGCGACCACCGACCACGGCTTCATCTTCGGGGCCTACGAGTTCTGGAAGAAGTCGACCCGGCACGGGGTCAAGCCGATCGTCGGGATCGAGGCTTACCTCACGCCGGGGACGCACCGCACCGACAAGACGCGGGTGAGGTTCGGCGACGGCGGTCGCGACGACGTCTCGGGCTCCGGCGCCTACACCCACATGACGATGTGGGCGCGCAACAACGAGGGCATGCACAACCTCTTCCGGCTGTGCTCGCTGGCCAGCCTCGAGGGCTACTACTTCAAGCCGCGCATGGACCGCGAGCTGCTCCAGACCTATGGCAAGGGCCTGATCGCCACGACCGGCTGCCCCTCGGGCGAGGTCCAGACCCGGCTGCGCCTCGGGCAGTACGCCGAGGCCCGCCAGGCGGCCAGCGACTACCGCGACATCTTCGGCGCCGAGAACTTCTTCTGCGAGCTGATGGACCACGGCCTGGACATCGAGCGGCGTGTCCACAAGGACCTGCTGCGCCTGGCCAAGGAGCTCGACCTGCCGCTGGTCGCCACCAACGACCTCCACTACACCGACGCCGCGGACGCCAAGGCCCACGCCGCCCTGCTGTGCGTGCAGTCCGGCTCGACGCTGATGGACCCCAACCGGTTCAAGTTCGACGCCGACGACTTCTACCTCAAGAGCCCCGAGGAGATGCGCCACCTGTGGCGCGAGCTGCCCGAGGCCTGCGACAACACCCTGCTCATCGCCGACATGTGCGACATCTCGTTCAGCGAGGGCGAGGGGCAGTACATGCCCCGCTTCCCCTGCCCCGAGGGCGAGGACGAGACCAGCTGGTTCGTCAAGGAGGTCGAGCGCGGCCTGCACGCCCGCTTCCCCGAGGGCATCCCGGACTACGCCCGCAAGCAGGCGGCCTTCGAGACCGAGGTCATCGTCGGCAAGGGCTACCCCGGCTACTTCCTCGTCGTCGCCGACTTCATCAACTGGGCCAAGGAGAACGGCATCCGGGTGGGACCGGGCCGTGGCTCCGGTGCCGGCTCGATGTGCGCCTATGCCATGCGCATCACCGACCTCGACCCGGTGCCGCACGGTCTGATCTTCGAGCGCTTCCTCAACCCCGAGCGCCAGTCGATGCCCGACTTCGACGTGGACTTCGACGAGCGCCGCCGCGGCGAGGTCATCAAGTACGTCACGGAGAAGTACGGCGAGGAGCGCGTCGCCCAGATCGTCACCTACGGCACGATCAAGGCCAAGCAGGCCGTCAAGGACGCCGGACGCGTTCTCGGCCACCCCTTCGCCGTCGGCGAGAAGCTCACCAAGGCCATGCCGCCGGACGTCATGGGCAAGGGCATCCCGCTGTCGGGGATCTTCGACCCCGCGCACAAGCGGTATGCCGAGGCCGCGGACTTCCGCGCGATGCACGACTCCGACCCCGTGGCCCAGGAGGTCGTCGCCACCGCGCGCGGCCTCGAGGGGCTGAAGCGCCAGTGGGGCGTGCACGCCGCCGGCGTCATCATGTCCAGCGAGCCGCTGATCGACCTGATCCCCATCATGCGCCGCGAGGCGGACGGGCAGATCATCACGCAGTTCGACTACCCGAGCTGCGAGACGCTCGGCCTGGTCAAGATGGACTTCCTCGGCCTGCGCAACCTGACGATCCTCGACGACGCCATCAAGAACGTCGAGATGAACCGCGGCGAGACCATCGACCTGGACGGCCTGTCCAAGGACATGACCGACCCGGCGACCTATGACCTGCTGGCCCGCGGCGACACCCTCGGCGTCTTCCAGCTCGACGGCGGCGGCATGCGCTCGCTGCTGCGGCTCATGCAGCCGGACAACTTCGAGGACATCTCCGCCGCCCTCGCGCTCTACCGCCCCGGCCCGATGGGCGCCAACGCGCACACCAACTTCGCCCTGCGCAAGAACGGCAAGCAGGAGGTGGACTACATCCACCCCGAGCTGACCGAGGCGCTCGAGCCCATCCTGTCCATGACCTACGGCCTGATCATCTATCAGGAGCAGGTCATGGAGATCGCGCAGAAGCTCGCCGGCTACACGCTCGGCAACGCCGACCTGCTGCGCCGCGCCATGGGCAAGAAGAAGAAGGAGGTGCTGGACGCCGAGTTCGCCAACTTCGAGCAGGGCATGCTCGACAACGGCTTCTCCAAGGACGCGGTCGCCAAGCTGTGGAGCATCCTGCTCCCGTTCTCCGACTACGCGTTCAACAAGGCCCACACCGCGGCCTACGGCGTCGTGTCCTACTGGACGGGCTACCTCAAGGCCAACTACCGCGCCGAGTACATGGCGGCCCTGCTCACCAGCGTGCGCGACGACAAGGACAAGTCCGCGCTCTACCTCAACGAGTGCCGGCACATGGGCATCAAGGTGCTGCCGCCGGACGTCAACGACTCCATCGGCTACTTCGCCGCCGTCGGCGAGGACATCCGTTTCGGCCTGGAGGCGGTCCGCAACGTCGGCGCCAACGTCGTGGTCGAGATCATCAAGGCCCGCGAGGACAAGGGCGCCTTCACCTCGTTCAAGGACTTCCTGCACAAGGTGCCGGCGGTCGTGTGCAACAAGCGCACCATCGAGTCCCTGGTCAAGGCCGGTGCGTTCGACTCCCTCGGGGAGTCCCGCCGCGGCCTCGCCGAGGTGCACGAGCCGTATGTCGAGGCCCTGGTGGACGTCAAGCGGCGCGAGGCGGCCGGCCAGGACTCGTTGTTCGCGGCGTTCGCCATGGCGGACGACGACGACGCGGGTGGCGCCGACGCGTTCGCCGGCATGCCGCCGGTCCCGACGCACTCGTGGGACAAGCAGGTGACGCTGCAGTACGAGCGCGAGATGCTCGGGCTCTACGTCTCCGACCACCCGCTCTTCGGGATCGAGCACATCCTGCACCAGGCGGCGGACACGTCCATCGCGTCGCTGAACGGCGAGGACGGCAAGCCGGACGGGGCGACCGTGACGATCGCGGGTCTGATCACCGGCCTGCAGCTCAAGCGCACCAAGAAGGGCGACCTGTGGGCCATCGCCACGGTCGAGGACCTCGACGGCGCCGTGGAGTGCCTGTTCTTCCCGTCGACCTACATGACCGTCGCCACGATGCTGTCGCCGGACACCGTCGTGGTCGTGCGCGGGCGGGTCAACAAGCGGGACGAGTCGACCTCCATCTATGCGCAGGACCTGACGCTCCCGGACCTGCACGAGGGTCCGCGCGGGCCGGTGGTGCTCAACCTGCCGATGACGCGGGCGACCAACGGCATGGCCGAGGCGCTCAAGGACGTCCTGCTCAACCACCCGGGCACGACCGAGGTGCACGTCAAGCTCACCCAGCCGGGGCGGTCCGTGCTGATGCGGCTGGAGGACAACTTCCGCGTGGACGCGACGTCGGCGCTGTTCGGTGACCTCAAGGCGCTGCTGGGGCCGGCCTGCCTGGCCAACGGCTGACGGTGACCGACGTGCTGCGGCCAGTGCGGGTCGAGGTCGTCTCCGGCACCGACGCCGACCTCGTGGCGGACCGGTTGCGTGCGCTGGACGCCGCAGCGCCGTCGCCCGGCCTCGTCACGGTCTGCGTCGTCGGGGCCGCCGGGGTGGCGCCGTTGGTGCTGGCCGCGCCGGGGTCGCCGCTCGCGGGCAGCGACGTGATGCTCAACTGGGGTCACGGCGTGACGCGGGACGCGCTGGTCGACCGGCTCTGGGGCGAGCGGATCGAGCCGCTCGCCCGCCGCCTGGCCGGGCTCACGGGGCCGTCACCCGCGCCGGCGCGGCTCGTCGAGCACGACCAGCGCTGGGGCGTCGTCGCGCACGGTCAGCTGTCCCGCCTGGCGCGGGCGCTCGGCGAGGCGGGCGTCGATCGCGGTGGCTCGGGTGGCTCGGGTGGCTTCGGCTACGAGCACATCGGGTCCACGGCGGTGCCGGGGCTGCTCGCCAAGGCGTTCGTCGACCTGCAGCTCGGCGTCGACGAGATCCCTGCTGCCGGCGGCGCGTTCGACGAGGCGCTCCTGCGGTGCGGCTACCTGCCAGCGGTGGGGTCTCGGCCCGACTCGCCCGGCGTCGACCGGGACCTCGAGATGTTCCCGGGTGCGTGCGCCGAGGAGGACTATCGCAAGCGGCTGTACTACCGCCCCGACCCGGGGATGCCGTCCATCCTGCACGTGCGGCGGGCCGGGACGCCGTGGCACGACTACCCGATCCGCTTCCGCGACCTGCTGCGCGAGTCCACCCAGCATCGCGAGCGCTACGCCGCGGTCAAGACGGCTGCCGCGCAGGCCCACGCCGACGACGCGGACCACGACGACTGCACGCGGGCCAAGGGCGAGGTGATCCGCGACGTCCTCGTGGCGGCGGGCTGCGAGCCGGGGCGGCTCGAGGCGCTGGCCCCGTTGCCGGTGGCCCGACCCGAGACGGCGACCCCGCGGCGCACCCGGCATACGGCTCGGGTCCTGCCCGTCGACCCCTCGGGCCGCGTGCTGCTGCTGCACGGGGTCGACCCGGACGACCGGGAGCACCCGCTGTGGTTCAGCCTCGGCGGCGAGATCGACCCGGGCGAGGACCCGGTGACGGCTGCGCTGCGGGAGCTGCGGGAGGAGGTCGGGCTGCTCGCCGGGCCGGGCGACGTCGAGGTGCTGGGGGAGCAGGCGATCGAGTTCTCCTGGGGGAGCGTGACCTTCGACCAGCGGCAGGTCATCTGCGCCGTCCGCGTCCGCTCCACCGACGTGGACCTGTCCGGGCAGGACGCGGTCGAGCAGGCCACCATCGACGAGGCACGGTGGTGGGCGCCGGAGGACCTGGCCGCCACCACCGACCTCGTCGGCGAGGGCCTGCTCGCCTGGGTGCGGCGCGCCGCGGCGCGCTGACGGCGGGGGTCAGGCGCCGCGCAGCAGGACCCAGTGCCGCATGTCGTCGTACGACCCGTCGTCGCGGGCGCAGAACTCCGGTTCGTGGCCCCACTCGGCGAACCCCGCGCGCTGCAGTACGCGCGCGCTCGCGTCGTTGTCGGCGACGGTGGAGGCGAGGAGGCGCCGCAGGCCGAGCCCGCCGTCCGCCGCGTCCGCCCAGGCGTGCTCGATCGCGAGGCGCACGGCGCCCGAGGCCAGCCCGCGCCCTCGCGCCGACGGGAACAGCACGTAGCCGATCTCGGCGGTCCCCGGCTGCTGCCCCTCAAGGATGAGGCACAGGTCGCCGCGTGCGCGGTCGCCGGCGGTGTCGGCGATGCACCAGTGCACGCTCTGCCCCAGCGACATCCGGACCCGTCGGCGCAGCACCCACGCCTCGAAGGTCGACGGCGTCGGCTCGGCCCCCGGCGGCATGAAGTGGGTCGGGGAGTCGCCCGGCTCGCAGCTCGCCCCGTCGTCGTCGCGCCAGGCGCGCAGGCGCACGTCGCTCGACTCGCGCGTCACGGGGTCGAGCCACAGGGACGCCGGCCGGTCCAGGTCGTCCTCCCGCCCGACGCTCGCCACCCACGCGTCCGCCAGGCCGTCCGGGTGGGGGAGATAGCCCGGGAGGGTCGCGTGCCGTGCGAACCCGCACGACCAGGCGACCCGCCACGAGGCGAGGTGGCCGGCCATCGCCATCCAGGTCACGCGCTCCCCGCCCTGCTCCCACCACCACCGGCAGACGAGGCGCAGCGCGCGCGCCGTCAGGCCGTGGCCGCGGGCCTGCGGGTGGAGCCCGAAGCCCACCTCTGCGCTGCCACCGCCCCGGGGTCGCAGGTCGATGGTCCCGGCGAACTCCGGTGCGCCGTCGGGGTGGTCGAGCCACTCGATGGCCCACCAGCGTCCCCGGTCGGGCACGGCCCACTCCTGACGGGTCATGGCCAGGAAGGCCTGCGCCGCGTTCGCGTCGTACGGCCGCGGGACGGTCGTCCACCGCAGGCTCGCGGGGTCCGTGCACTGCTCGACGATCGCCGGGACGTCGGCGTCGGTGTGCGCCCGCAGGAGCACCACGCCGTCGGTCAGCTCGGGGACGGGGGCGTGGGCGTGGGCGTGGGTCATGCCACCCATCCTGCACCGTGCGGTCAGGCGGTGGGCCAGCCCTCGATCACGTCGGCCGGCACGCCCACCGCGCGGGCACCGTCGAGGATCTGGGCCCACGTCGTCGCGTCGACCGGGGCCCCGTCGCGACGGGCCTCCCGGGCCGCCACCTCGGGCTGGCCCGGCAGCAGCACCGGCTCGCCGGGGACCGCGGGGCGGGAGGCGGCCACGGACTCCAGGAACAGGTCGGTCTGCTCGGCCATCGCGCTGCCCTCGAAGGCCTCGGGGGACAGGACGATCGACAGCAGGTTGTTGACGATGGCGGCCTCGTGCGTCGTGGTGGCGGCATGCGTGGTGAGGCCGCCGGTCACGGCGCCGGCGAACAGCTCGGCCATGACCGCGAGACCCGACCCCTTGTGCAGCCCGAACGCCGTCAGCGCACCGTGCGGCTCGGTCCACATCACGCCCGGGTCGGTCGTGGGGCGGCCCCCGGCGTCGAGGGCCCGACCCGGCTCGAGGGGGAGACCGGCGTTGTGGGCGACGCGGGTCTTGCCCAGCGCGACCGTCGACGTGGCCATGTCCAGCAGCACGGGGTCCTGGCCCTCGCGCGGGACGCACAGGCACACGGGGTTCGTGCCGAAGCGGCCGTCCGTTCCCCCGAAGGGGGCGACATACCGCTCGCCGACCACGCTGGCCAGGTGGATCGAGACCTGCCCGGCGCGGGCGCACTGCTCGGCCCAGTGGCCGATCCGACCGACGTGGTGCGAGCCGCGCACGGCGGTGACGCAGACGCCCAGCTCGCGCGCCCGAGCGATGGCGAGCTCCATCGCCTCGTGGGCCACGACCTGGCCATAGCCCTGGCCACCGTCGATCGTCAGGACCGCGCCGGCGTCCTTGACGACGGTCGCGCCGACGCCCGGGTGCAGCTCGCCGACCGCCAGCGCCTCCAGATAGCTCGGGACCATGCCGACGCCGTGCGAGTCGTGCCCGGCGAGGTTGGCCGCGACCAGGTGGTCGGCGACGAGCCCCGCCTCGCGGGCGTCGCTGCCGGACGCCTGGACGATCGTGCTCACGACCTCGTGGAGCAGCGTGGGGTGGACGGTCAGCGAGGGTACGGTCATGCCTCCTTGATATCGGCTACCGTGCCCGGGTGACCAACCCATCACCCCAGCCTCCCGTGGCGCGTCGCGTCGAGACGATCCGCGAGCACCACGGGGACCGCGTCGTCGACCCCTACGAGTGGCTGCGGGACAAGGGCTCGCCCGAGGTCGTCGCGCACCTCGAGGCGGAGAACGCCTACACCGAGGCCATGACGGCGCACCTGGCGCCGCTGACCGAGCAGGTCTACGACGAGATCCGCACGCGCACGCAGGAGACCGACCTCAGCGTCCCCTCGGCCTACCGCGGGTGGTGGTACTACTCCCGGATCAGCGCCGGCGAGCAGTACGGCCGCGAGTGCCGCGTGCCGGTGCGGCCCGGCGAGCTGCCGCCCGAGCTGACCGACGGTGCGCCCCCGGCGGGGGAGCAGGTCCTGCTCGACGCCGAGGCGCTCGCGGCGGACGCCGACTTCTTCGGCGTGGGCTCCAGCGAGATCAGCCACGACGGCACGCTCTACGCCTACGCCGTCGACCTGACCGGTGACGAGGTCTACGACCTGGTCGTGACCTGGGTCGGTGACGACCCCACCCGCACCGGGCCCGTCGGCGAGGTCGTCGACGACGCCGTCCACAAGGTCGGCTACGGCCTGGCCTTCTCCCGCGACGGGCGGCACGTGTTCTACGCCCGCAACGACGACGCCTGGCGGCAGTTCCAGGTGTGGCGCCACGAGGTCGGCACCCCGGCCGACCAGGACGTGCTGGTGCACGAGGAGACCGACGAGCGGTTCTGGGTGGGCGTCGGGTCCAGCCGGGACGACGCGTGGATCATCATCGCGGCGGGCTCCAAGGACACCTCGGAGACCTGGCTGCTGCCCGCCGACGACCCCTGCGGCGAGCCTCGCTGCGTGGCTCCCCGCCGCGAGGGGGTCGAGTACGACGCCGAGCCCGCCGGTGACCGCCTGCTCATCACCCACAACGCCACCCACGAGGACTTCGAGCTGGCCCAGGCGCCCCTCGGCAGCACCTCGGCGGAGGACTGGCAGAGCCTGTATGCCGCCGCGCCGGGCGAGCGCGTCGTGGGCGTCGACGCGTTCCAGCGGCACGCGGTCGTCTCGCTGCGGCGGGACGGCCTGACCGCGCTCGCCGTGATGGACCGGACGGACGACCCTGGGGGAACGGTCGGGCCGGACGGTGGTGGTTTCGGGCCGATGCGGCCGCTGGTCATGGACGAGGAGCTCGGCACGATCGGGGTGGGGGACAACCCCGACTACGCCTCGCACGTGCTGCGGATCGGGTTCACCTCCCTCGTGACGCCGCGCAGCGTCTACGACGTCGACCTCGTGACCGGGGAGCGCACCCTGCTGCGGCAGACGCCGGTGCTCGGCGGGGTGGACCTCGGCGACTACGTCCAGCACCGGGAGTGGGCGACGGCGGCCGACGGCACCCGGATCCCGATCTCGGTGGTGCACCGCAAGGACGTGGTCGCCGACGGCACGGCCCCCGGGCTCGTCTACGGCTACGGGTCCTACGAGGCGAGCATGGACCCGTGGTTCTCGGTGGCCCGGCTGTCGCTGCTGGACCGGGGCTTCGTGTGGGCGCTCGCGCACGTGCGCGGCGGCGGCGAGATGGGGCGCCAGTGGTACCTCCAGGGCCGGATGCAGCACAAGCGCAACACCTTCACGGACTTCGTGGCGTGCGCCGAGCACCTCGTCGATGCGGGGTGGGTGGCGCCGGACCGGCTGGTCGCCGAGGGCGGCTCGGCCGGGGGCCTGCTCATGGGGGCGGTCGCCAACCTCGCGCCGGACCGCTTCCGGGCGATCCACGCGCAGGTGCCCTTCGTCGACGCGCTGACGACGATCCTCGACCCGAGCCTGCCGCTGACCGTGGGGGAGTGGGAGGAGTGGGGCAACCCCCTCGCCGACCCCCAGGTCTACGCCTACATGAAGGGTTACTCGCCCTACGACAACGTCGCGGCGCGCCCCTACCCGGCGATCCTGGCGACGACCTCGCTCAACGACAGCCGGGTCTACTACGTCGAGCCCGCCAAGTGGGTGGCGCGGTTGCGCGAGCTCGCGACCAACGACCTCACGACGCGTCCGATCCTGCTCAAGACCGAGATGGTCGCCGGGCACGGCGGCGTCAGCGGGCGCTACCACGCGTGGCGCGAGGCCGCGTTCGAGTACGCCTGGCTCATCGACCAGGCGGGAGCGTCCTCGTGACCGAGCGGATCACCAAGGACACGCAGCTGTGCCTGTCGCTGTCGGCGCGACCGTCCAACATCGGCACGCGTTTTCACAACTACCTCTATCGCGAGCTCGGGCTGGACTACGTCTACAAGGCGTTCACGACCTCGGACATCACGGCGGCGATCGGTGGCGTGCGCGCTCTCGGGATCCGCGGCTGCGCGATCTCCATGCCGTGGAAGGAGGACGTCATACCCCTGGTCGACCAGATGACCGAGTCCGCGGCAGCGATCGAGTCGGTCAACACCATCGTCAACGACGACGGCCACCTCGTCGCCTACAACACCGACTATCTCGCTATCCGCAATCTCCTTGCGTCCCACGGGGTCTCGCCGACGGACGACTTCGCCGTCCTCGGCTCCGGCGGTATGGCGAAGGCCGCGGTCGCCGCCCTGACCGACGCGGGCTTCACCAACGGCCATGTCGTGGCGCGGAACTCGCGCACCGGCCCCGCCCTCGCCGCGAAGTACGGCCACCGCTGGGCGGACTCGCTCGGCGACCTGCGACCCGCGTTGATCCTCAACGCGACTCCCGTCGGTATGGCGGGCGGGCCCCAGGCCGAGGAGCTGCCGGTGCCACGGCCCGCCGTGGAGGCAGCCCGGACGGTGTTCGACGTGGTGGCGTTCCCCGCGGAGACGCCGCTGATCCGGCTGGCGCGTGAGCTGGACCGGCGCGTCATCACCGGAGCTGAGGTGATCGCCCTGCAGGCGGCCGAGCAGTTCGTGCTCTACACCGGGGTGCGCCCGAGCGACGAGCAGGTCGCCCGAGCCTCGGCCTTCTCCCGCGAGACCGCCTAGTCGAGACGCTTCAGTACTGCGGTTCGTCGCAGGAGCGGATGAGCTCGGCGGTCGACCGAGCGTCGTCGGCGGTGACCTCGACGTGGCCTGTCCGACCGCGCTCGCAGGTCGTCCGGGATCACGCCATCACTGTGCCTCGACGTCCGAGCAGGAGACGAGGTCTCGAATCGTGCCCGGAACCCCTTGCGCCCTAGCCGCGTCGAAGGTTTAAGTAATATCAAAAAGATGTCACACAACGACCAGCCAGGGGGACGCCATGAGCACGCAGCAGCCGCACGACCAGACCATCGACCCGCAGACCGCCCCACCGTCGGCCCGCCCCGTCGGCCACCAGGGCACGCGCGTCGACGTCAACGAGCGCCCGGCGTTCGCGGTCGACGGCTTCCTGGCGCTGGCCCTGTCGCTGCTGCTGTTCGCCGGAGGCATCTGGCTGATCATCAGCGGAGCGATCACGGCCAACGAGACGGGCCAGCCCCCGATCGGCAGCTTCGTCGGTGGCGTGGTCGTCATCCTGCTCGCCGCGATCGTGGCCAGCGCGGTCGTCATCATCCAGCCCGGCCAGACCAAGGTGATCCAGTTCTTCGGACGGTATGTCGGGACGGCGCGCCGCACCGGTCTGACGATGGTCATGCCGTTCACCTCCAAGCGGGGAGTCTCGGTGCGCGTCAACAACTTCGAGACCAACGTGCTCAAGGTCAACGACGCCGACGGCAACCCCGTGGAGATCGCCGCCATCGTCGTCTGGCAGGTTGCCGACACGGCCCGCGCCAGCTTCTCGGTGGAGCACTACGAGAACTTCGTCCGGGCCCAGTCCGAGTCGGCGCTGCGCCACGTGGCGATCTCCCACCCCTACGACACCGACAGCGACGAGGTCGAGTCGCTGCGCGGGTCCACCGACGTGGTGTCCGGCGAGCTGGCCTACGAGGTGGCCGAGCGCGTCGTCGTCGCCGGCGTCGAGATCGTCGAGGTGCGGATCTCCCACCTGGCCTACGCCCCCGAGATCGCCCAGGCGATGCTGCAGCGCCAGCAGGCGTCCGCCATCGTGGCGGCCCGCTCCCGGATCGTCGAGGGTGCCGTCGGCATGGTCGACATGGCCCTCGCCAAGCTGGAGGAGCAGGACATCGTCGAGCTGGACGACGAGCGCAAGGCCGCCATGGTCTCCAACCTGCTCGTCGTCCTGTGCGGCGAGTCCAAGGTCGCGCCGATCGTCAACACAGGATCGCTCTACCAGTGACCCCTCCACGGGAGCGTCGCGGCGGGGGCGAGCGCAAGCAGGTGCTGCTGCGGCTCGACCCCGCCGTCCACGACGCCCTCACCCGGTGGGCGGGTGACGAGCTGCGCAGCGTCAACGCGCAGGTCGAGATGGTCCTGCGGGACGCACTCAAGAGATCGGGCCGTATGCCGAAGGACGCGGGGCCGCTGCCTCGCCGCGGCAGGCCCCCGACCTCTGGGTGACGGCCACGAACCGACAGGGGTCGGTTCGTCGAGAGGGCACGGCGTGTCCCTTGCCGGATCGACCCTGTCGCAGGGGGACCCGCCCCAAACCCCCTGGTCAGTCGGCGACGAGCTCGAGCTCGAAGCCTTCGGCGTTCTCGACGAACAGCGCGGTGTGCTGCGGGCCACCCGCGTGGGGATAGCGGTCTGCGAACACCTCCACCCAGCCGTGCCGTGGACACTCCGCCCGCATCCGGTCGAGCTGCGCGCGATCCGTCACCCGCAGGGCGAGGTGGTTCAGCCCGGCATGGGTGCGGTGGTGGGCGCCGTCGACGGCCGCGGACTGCTCCAGCACGAGGTACATCCCGCTGGTGTGGTGCCAGGTCCGGCCGAGAGGCCAACCGGGGTCGGTCTCGGCGGTCCATCCGAGCGTGGTCAGGAGCCAGTCGAACGACGGCGCCGTCCCGGCGATGTCCGTCGTCCAGAGCTCGATGTGGTGGACGACATTCATGCCTGGAGCGTATCGGGGTCGCGGCGGGTCAGCGCCATACGAGTGAACCGTGGGGGAGAGGTGCATCCAGGTCGGGCACGGCCCGGGTGCGGCCGACCCGTTCGTCGCACCCGGATGGGAGACGTCCGCAACCCCTCCTAGCGTGGGGGCACCATCGACTGGCTGCCCGACTCCGACCCTGCGATCCGGTGGCAGGTCCTTCGTGATCTGACCGATGCCCCGCCAGAGAAGGTGGCGAGCGAACGTTGCCTCGTCGCCCGGGCCGGCTGGTGGCTGAGGCCCTCCCGAGCGGTCCCCTCTAGGGTGGGCCCATGAGCGCCGAGCCCACCCTCATCGTCCTGCTCGAAGGCGTCAGCGACGTCGCCGCCGTGCGAGCGATCATGCACCGCAACGACATCGGCGGCGACCACGTCGAGCTGCGCAACCTGCAGGGCGTCACCAACGTGGGGCGGGTGCTGCCGGAGATCCGGCAGCTGCAGCCGGACGCCGACGTCCTGGGGATGTGCGACGCGGCCGAGGCGAGGTTCGTCGAGCGGGCGCTCGTCGCCGACGGCCTGCCGGTCAGCGACGCGAGCGATCTCCCGGCCTACGGCTTCTTCGTGTGCGAGGCGGACCTGGAGGACGAGCTGATCCGCGCCCTCGGGACGAGTCGCGCCGTCGAGGCGATCCAGAGCGCGGGGCTCGGCGGCAAGCTCGAGGCGCTGCAGATCCAGCCGGCGTGGGCCGACCGTCCGCTGGCCGAGCAGCTGCATCGCTTCTGCGGTGTCGCGTCCGGGCGCAAGGAGCAGGTCGCCGGGGTGCTGGCCGCCGAGCTGTCGCGCGACGAGCTGCCCGAGCCGCTCTCGATGCTTCTCGACCGGATCGCCTGACCTCTCAGCCGCGGACGCGCGAGTCCCAGCTCCAGCTCGTCTGCCGGTCACGGTCGCCGAGGGCGGACCGCCCGGACTCTCGGCAGCGGGCATCTGGGCACTGTCGCACCCGCTCAGGACGGAACGCTACTGGTTTCGCCCCGCGACGCCTCCTCAGTCGGTGCGGCGGCCATAGTCGCCGATGCGGCCACGCGCGACCAGCTCGAGCATCGCCACGACGGAGAGCGCCTGCACGAGCAGCAGCGCCGCCAGGACGACGAGCTGGACGGCGGCGGCCTCGAGCGGCGTCGCCCCGCCGAGCAGCGTCCCCACGAACGCGCCGGGCAGGGTCACGAGGCCCACGGTGCGGGTCTGGTCCATGCCGGGCACGAGCGCGAGGGCGGCGTCCTCCCGGGCGACGAGCAGGGCCGCGTCCCGGTCGACGAGGCCGATCGACTGGCCCGCCTCGAACTCGCCGTGCCGCGTCGTCAGCGCGTCGAGGGTGCGCTTGCCGGCGAGCGTGGTCGCCGTCATGGCGTTGCCGATGAGGATGCCGAGGATCGGGACCAGCGCCACGGGCCGCAGCGGGATGACGCCGGAGGCGGCGAGCGCCACCCCGACGGGCACGGCCCCGATGCACACCGGCGCCGCCGCCCACCAGGTCCCGCGGCCGGGCAGCACCCGGCGACCGGCGGTGAGGGAGGCCACGCCCAGCATCAGGGCGACGAAGGCGAGGGTGAGCCACCAGCTCCCGAGCACCGCGGCGATGAGCAGCCCCACCACGCCCAGCTGGACGGTCGCCCGGGCGGCGGCGGTGAGGGTGGCGCCGGAGTGACCGAGGCCGCCCCACCGGTGCACCGCTGCGGCCGCGAGCGCGAGCAGCGTGACGACGAGCACGAGGCGGACGACGTCGGCGGTGCTGCCGACGGAGACGAGCGAGGATCCGGAACCCGTCGCGGGACCCATGGCCTGGTCAGCCGCCGTATGGCGGGTGCCATCCGCCGGCCTGGCCGCCCGCCTGCCCCGGTACCTGCCCCGGTGGCTGCCAGGTGGGCGACTGCTGCGGCGGCGCGGGGGACCAGCCGCCCTGAGGCGCGGCAGGCTGCGCCGGCCAGGCCTGTCCGGCCGGCAGCGGCACCTGGGGCGGTGGCGGGATCTGCGGGGTGGAGCGGCGCTGGATCCCGGCGCGTCGTGCCTGCCACGAGACGAGGGCGTAGGCGATGGACATGATCACGACCGAGGTCAGCACGGGCAGCGGGGACCCCTTGGTGTCGCCGTCGATGAAGCCTTCGTCGAAGCCGCCGAGCGTGAGCGACAGCGCCATGACCAGCATGTTGTTGACGATGTGCAGGGCGATCGCAGCTTCGAGCCCCCCGGTGCGCCAGGTGAGCAGGCAGGCGCAGACGGCAAAGACGGCGAGGTCGGCGAAGATCCACGGGTCCGAGCTGCCGTGCGCGGCCCCGAACGTCAGGCAGGACACGACGATCGGCACCGCGAGGGCCACCCAGCGGTGGGCGAACCACGACCCGATGCTCTGCATGACCCACCCGCGAAAGAGCAGCTCCTCGCCGGCGCACTGCAGGGGGGTGGTGAGGAGCATGATCACCAGCAGGGCCGCCCACTCCTTGGAGCGTCCGCCCTCCGGCAGCCCGTCGACGAGCGTGCCGATGGCGAGGTAGGCGAGCCACAGGGGCGCGAGGACCGCCAGGCAGCGCGCGAACCAGCCCCAGCGGAACCGGCCCGTCACCGACTGCAGCCAGCGTGGGTTCACGGTGTGCCCGACCCAGATCGCGAACAACGACACCGGGATCAGCGCGGCGAGCATGAGGTTGGTCGACAGGAAGGCCGACGGCGACATCCGGCCGGACGCCGCCGAGTCCATCCACTCCTCGAGGTCGCCCCCGGCCCCGACCACCACCGCCGCCGCGATCCCCGAGATCGC
Organism: Arsenicicoccus bolidensis DSM 15745; assembly: GCF_000426385.1. GTDB lineage: Bacteria > Actinomycetota > Actinomycetes > Actinomycetales > Dermatophilaceae > Arsenicicoccus > Arsenicicoccus bolidensis. Next base: position 35,917 of record NZ_AUFG01000014.1, on the reverse strand, counting down.
GATGACGACCATGAGGAGCGAGGCGACCACGATCACGATCGACAGCAGCGGGCGCCACCACCGGTGGCGGGGGCCCCGCAGGAGCTGGTGGTACTCCGTCGGCACGCCCGGAAGGTCGGGCAGTCGGTGAGGCGCCAGGGGGATCGTCATACGGCCCATTGTGGCTGAGACGACCGACAGGCCTGTCCGACCCACCGCCTAGACTGGCCCGCATGCTCTCGATCGATGACCTGCGCGGTCGCGTGCTCGACGCACGCGCGCTGCGCGACACGTTGCCCCGGGCCGAGCTCGACGTGGAGGCTGCTCTCGACGTCGTCCGTCCGATCTGCGACGACGTGCGTCATCGGGGGGCGCCGGCGCTGCTGGAGCTGGGGGAGCGCTTCGACGGGGTCCGGTCCCCGAGCCTGCGGGTCCCGGCCGACGTGCTCGCCGCGTCCGTCGAGCGGCTCGACCCCGACGTGCGCGCGGCCCTCGAGGTCGCGATCGAGCGGGCCCGTCGCGTGCACCGCGCCCAGCGGCGCCAGGACGTCACCACCCAGGTCGTCCCCGGCGGCACCGTCACCGAGCGCTGGGTGCCGGTCGAGCGGGTGGGCCTCTACGTCCCCGGCGGCCTGGCCGTCTATCCCTCCAGCGTGGTCATGAACGTCGTCCCCGCGCAGGAGGCCGGCGTCGGCTCCCTCGCGGTGACCAGCCCGCCCCAGCGCGAGAGCTCCGGGGTATTCGCGGGCTACCCGCACCCGACGATCCTCGCCGCGTGCGCCCTCCTCGGGGTGGACGAGGTGTATGCCGTGGGCGGGGCCCAGGCCGTCGCCATGTTCGCCTACGGCGTGGCCGCCGACGACGCCACCGGCACCCCGGCCATCGAGCCCGCCAACCTGGTCACCGGCCCGGGCAACGTCTACGTCGCGTCGGCCAAGCGCCTGCTGCAGGGGGTCATCGGCATCGACGCCGAGGCCGGCCCGACCGAGATCGCCGTGCTCGCCGACGACTCGGCCGACCCCGACCACGTGGCGGCCGACCTGATCAGCCAGGCCGAGCACGACCCGCTCGCGGGGTCCGTGCTGGTCACCGACTCCGAGGAACTGGCCCGGGCCGTCGTCGCGGCCGTGGAGCGGCGCGTCCCCGAGACCAAGCACGCCGAGCGGGTCCGCACCGCGCTGACCGGCACCCAGTCCGGCATCGTCCTCGTGGACGACCTGGACGAGGGGGTGCGCGTGGTCGACGCCTACGCCGCCGAGCACCTCGAGGTCCAGACGCGCGACGCCGCGGCGGTCGCCGCCCGCATCCGCAACGCCGGCGCGATCTTCGTCGGCCCCTACTCCCCGGTGAGCCTCGGCGACTACGCGGCCGGCTCCAACCACGTGCTGCCCACCGGAGGGTCCGCGGCCTACTCCAGCGGCCTGTCGGTCCAGTCCTTCCTGCGCGGGATCCACGTCGTCGACTACTCGGAGGCGGCGCTGCGCGACGTCGCCCGGCACGTGGTCACGCTCGCCCAGTCCGAGGACCTGCCCGGTCACGGGCAGGCGGTCACGGCTCGGTTCGGCGACGAGGTGCCCGCATGACCGACCGCACCCAGCGGGCGGCCGGAGCGATCGAGGAGCTGCTGCGCCCCGACCTGCGCGGTCGGACGGCCTACGGCGCGCCGCAGCTCGACGTCCCGGTCCAGCTCAACACCAACGAGTCCTCCTACCCCGTGCCGCAGGTCGTCGTGGACGCGGTGGCCGAGGCGGTCACCAAGGTCGTCCCCGACCTCAACCGCTACCCCGACCGCGAGTTCACCGCTCTGCGCGAGGCGCTCGCCGGCTACCTGACCCGGACCTCCGGGGTCGCGGTCGACGCCGCTCAGGTGTGGGCGGGCAACGGCTCCAACGAGGTGCTGCTGCACCTGGTGCAGGCCTTCGGCGGGCCGGACCGCCGGGCGCTGGGCTTCACGCCCGCCTACTCGATGCACCCGATCATCACCGAGACCACCGGCACGGCGTTCGTGCACGGGCGCCGCGGCGAGGGCTTCGACGACGTGGCGCACCGCTTCGACCTGTCCACCGCGTCGGCCGTGACGCAGGTCCGCGACGTCGACCCGCACCTGGTCTTCCTCTGCTCGCCCAACAACCCGACCGGCACCGCCCTCGACCTCGAGACGGTCGAGGCCGTCCATGACGCCGCCCCTCGCGCGGTGGTCATCGTCGACGAGGCGTATGCCGAGTTCGCCCGCCCCGGCACCCCGTCCGCCCTGACGCTGCTGGCCGGTCGCCCGCGACTCGTGGTCACCCGCACGATGAGCAAGGCCTTCGCGCTGGCCGGGGGGCGTCTCGGCTACCTGGCCGCCGACCCGGCGCTCGTCGACGCGCTGCGCCTGGTCCGCATGCCCTATCACCTGTCGTCCGTGACGCAGGCCGTCGCGCGGGCCGCCCTCGAGCACGCCGACCTGATGCTCGGCACCGTCGAGGCCATCAAGGAGCAGCGCGACCGGACGGTCGCCGAGCTGTCCGCGATGGGGTTCACCCCCGTGGCCAGCGACGCCAACTTCGTGTTCTTCGGCAACGTCGCGGACGCCCACGCCACCTGGCAGGCGCTGCTCGACCGGGGTGTCCTCGTCCGCGACGTGGGCATCCCGCACTACCTTCGGGTGACGGCGGGCACGCCGGCCGAGACCGATGCCTTCCTCGACGCCCTGCGCGAGCTCGCCCCGACCCACCGACTGGAGTCCTGATGACCGACCTGCAGGCACCGAGCACGACCCACCGCACCGCCACCGTCACGAGGGCGACCTCCGAGTCCCGCATCGAGCTCACCCTCGACCTCGACGGCACCGGTCGCGGCGACGTCTCGACCGGCGTCCGCTTCTACGACCACATGCTCGAGTCGCTCGCCAAGCACTCGCTGATGGACCTCACCGTCCGCGCCGAGGGCGACGTCGACGTCGACGCCCACCACACCGTCGAGGACGTCGCGATCTGCCTCGGCCAGGCGCTGCGCGAGGCGCTCGGCGACAAGCGCGGCATCTCGCGCTTCGGCGACGCCATGGTCCCGCTCGACGAGGCGCTCGCCCAGGCCGTCGTCGACGTCGCCGGGCGCGCGTTCGTCGTGCACGAGGGCGAGCCCGCCGGCCAGGAGTACGTCATCATCGGCGGCCAGTACGTCGGCTCGCTCACACGCCACGTCTTCGAGTCCGTCGCGCACAACGCCCAGATCGCCCTGCACGTGCGGGTGCTCTCCGGCCGCGACCCCCACCACGTCGTGGAGGCGCAGATCAAGGCCTTCGCCCGCGCCCTGCGGTTCGCCTGCCAGCCCGACCCCCGGGTCCAGGGCATCCCCAGCGCCAAGGGAGCCCTCTGACGGTCATGGAGCACGGGGTGCTCCTGGTCAGGGGCCGACGCGAACGCGTGATCCGGTGGGTGCGACGAGGCACCCTGCCGGTCTGTATCGTGCCCTCGGCCGGGCCCGGGCCCGCGCCCCGTCCACCCGCCAGGCACCAGGCCTCCGTCCAGCACCTGGCCTCCGGCCGGGGCTGGACCGCGCTGGTCGCGGCCGGGCCCAGCCGCGCCATGGCCCCCTACCGCGACGGCGTGGCCATGCTCGCCGCCCACCCCTTGCGCCACGACCTGCGTCCCGCCGTGGGGCTGTTCGTCGACGACGGCCGTGCCGTGGTCACCTGCTGGCCGGGGCGCTGGCGCGGGGGAGCGCGCTGGGTCGTGTGGACCCCGGGCGAGGGCCCGGGCCCCGTGCCCGGCTTCCCCCTGGCGCGCCCGACCGACCTCGCCCGGGCCGCGGGATTCGCCCGGGACCAGGGCGCGCCGGGCGCCATACAGGATGTCCTCGCCGACCCTGGTGGCACGGCCGAGGAGGTGCTGCTCGACCTGGCGGTCCTGCTGGGGCTCCCGCACGCCGAGCTGGTGCGCGGCACGTCCGCCGCCGACCTGCCGGGCGCCGAGCTGGTGACGCCCAAGGACGAGTCCGTCCGACGGTTCGACAAGGTGGTGTCCGACGAGCAGCGTCTGGACGCCGAGGTGGAGGAGGGTCTGTGACCGCACCCGAGGTGGTCGTGCTCGACTACGGCAGCGGCAACGTCCGCTCGGCCGTGCGTGCCCTGGAGCGGGTCGGCGCCCACGTTTCGCTGACCGCCGACGAGCGCAGCGTGCTGGACGCCGACGGGCTGTTCGTCCCCGGGGTGGGCAACTTCCACGCCTGCCTGCGCGGGCTTCGGGCGGTCGATGGTCACCGTCTCATCGACGTCCGCCTCTCGGGGTCCCGCCCGGTGCTCGGCATCTGCGTGGGGATGCAGGCGATGTTCGAGGGCTCCAGCGAGCCGTCCGTGCAGGGCGCCGTGCCCGGCCTGGACCAGTGGCCCGGCACCGTCGACCGGCTGCCGGCCGAGGTCGTGCCGCACATGGGCTGGTCCCGGGTCGAGGCGCCCGAGGCCACCGTCTTGTTCGACGGGGTCCAGGACGAGCGGTTCTACTTCGTCCACTCCTACGGCGTGCAGGACTGGACCCTCGACCCGCACGGCCCGTTCGAGGCGGTCGCCCCCCGCGTGACCTGGTCCGAGCACGGCGCGCGGTTCGTGGCCGCCGTCGAGAACGGCCCCCTGTCCGCGACCCAGTTCCACCCCGAGAAGTCCGGTGACGCCGGGATGCAGCTGCTCGCCAACTGGGTCGCGACCCTGCGCTGAGGTGGCCAGGCAGGATGGGGGTCATGGCATCTGCACCTGCATCTGCACCTACACCTGCACCTGCACCTGCATCCGTGGCGGTGGCCGGCGGCGGACCGGCCGGGATGGTCCTCGGCCTGCTCCTGGCGCGTGCGGGCGCCGAGGTGACCGTGCTCGAGAAGTACCCCGACTTCCTGCGCGACTTCCGCGGCGACACGGTCCACCCGCCGACCCTGCGGCTCCTCGACGACCTGGGCCTGGGGGACGCGTTCCGCCGGATCCCGGCGGGCCGGATGACGTCGATGCGCATGCGCATCGGGCGCCGCGACGTGACGATGGGCGACCTGGGCCGTATGCCGGGCCGGTACCGGCACCTCGCGATGGTGCCGCAGTGGGACCTGCTCTCGCTGCTGGCCGACGCCGCGCAGGCCGAGCCCACGTTCACCCTGCGCCTGTCGAGCGAGGTGACCGGTCTCACCCGGGACCCTGCCGGCACGGTGGACGGTCTCACCTACCGCGATGCCGAGGGGGAGCACCACCTGGCGACGGACCTGGTCGTCGGGTGCGACGGCCGCCGCTCCGCGGTGCGCGACGCCGCGGGCCTCGAGCTGGTGGAGTCCGACCTGCCGATGGACGTGTGGTGGTTGCGCGTCCCGATGGCTCCCGAGGACGAGGCCGACGCCGTGGTCGCCCGCTTCGTGGACGGGCACGTGGTCGTGTCCATGGCTCGCCACGACTACCACCAGGTCGCCTACCTCCTCGCCAAGGGGACGGACGCCGAGCGGCGGCGCGGCGACGTGGCAGACCTGCTGCGGGTCCTGGCTCACGAGTTCGGTTGGGCCGAGGACCAGCTCGCCGACATCCGGTCCTGGGACGACGTGAGGTTCCTCGACGCCCGGGCCGGCATGGTGCGTCGATGGTGGGCGCCGGGCGTGCTGTGCATCGGCGACGCGGCCCACCCCATGTCACCCGTGATGGGGGTCGGGATCAACCTCGCGGTCCAGGACGCCGTCGCCACGGCCCGCCTGCTCGTCCCGCCCCTGAGGAGCGGGACGCTCGGTGACCAGGACCTCGCTCGCGTCGAGAGGCGTCGCCGACGACCGACCCGCATCACCCGGGCCATGCAGGACAACGAGCACGAGCACCTGGTCCGTCCCGCCCTCGAGGGCCGCATCGACGACCGGCCCCTGCCGGCCTTCGTGCGCGCGATGCAGATCTCCCCGCGTCTCTCCGGCATCCTCACCTGGCTCCAGATGAGCGCCGTCGGTCATGAGCCCACCCCGTCCTGGGCCCGAGGAACATCTCGGGCAGGATGACGGCATGACCTATGACGTGACCGCCCTCCGCGCGCGCATCCCGGCCCTCGAGGAGGGCACGGCCTACTTCGACGGGCCCGGCGGCACGCAGACGCCGCGCGAGATCGGCGACGCGATCGCCGAGGCGCTGTGCGCGCCGCTGTCCAACCGCGGCACCGGCGCGGCGTCGCAGCGCAACGCCGAGCGGCACGTGGAGCAGTTCCGCGCCGCGGGCGCCGACCTGCTCGGCAGCGACCCGCGCGGCATCGTCCACGGGCGCAGCGCGACGGCCCTGACCTACGACCTCGCCCGCGCGCTCGCGGCGACCTGGCAGCCGGGCGACGAGGTCGTCGTCACGAGCCTCGACCATGACAGCAACGTCCGGCCCTGGATCCAGGCCGCCGAGCGCGTCGGCGCCGTCATACGGTGGTGGGAGCTCGACCCTGCCACGGGAGAGCTGCCCCTCGCCGCGCTCCGCGAGGTCGTGGGGGAGCGGACGCGCCTGGTGGCCATGACCGGCGCGTCCAACCTGCTCGGCACGATCCCCGACGTGGCCGGGGCCGCCGAGATCACCCACGACGCCGGCGCCCTTCTGCACATCGACGCCGTCCACCTCGCGGCGCACCGCCTGGTCGACCGCGAGGCCCTCGGCGCCGACTCGCTGGTGTGCTCTCCCTACAAGTTCCTCGGGCCGCACTGCGGCGTCCTCGCCGCCGACCCGGCGCTGCTGGACGAGCTGCACCCCGACAAGCTGCTCCCGTCGACCGACGCGGTCCCCGAGCGCTTCGAGCTGGGCACCCTCCCCTACGAGCTGCTGGCCGGGGTCACGGCCACGGTCGACCTGATCGCGGGGCTGGCACCCGGCGACGCCCCCACCCGGCGCGCCCGGCTCCGCGCCTCGTGGGAGGCGGTCCACGAGCACGAGCACCGCCTCCACCGCCTCCTCGAGGACAGCCTGGTCGAGCTGCCTCGCGTGCGTGTCCTGTCCCGCGCGCAGGAGCGCACACCCACGTCCTACCTCGTCGTCGACGGCGTGCCCGGCGACGAAATCAGCCGCGGCCTCCTCGAGCAGGGAGTCCTCGCGCCGGCCGGGCACTTCTACGCCTACGAGGCCTGGCGGCGGCTGGGCCTCGAGCCCGACGTCGGCGTGCGGGTGGGCCTGGCGCCATACACCTCGGACGAGGACGTCCACCGGCTCGTCGAGGCGCTGGGCGCCTTGGCGCGCTGAGCGCCACCGGCGGCTGCTGCCCACCCGGTGACCGCCCGCGGCGCCACGCCGGGCGAGCGCGATAGCGTCGGTCCCGTGACTGACGCACCCCGCCTCGAGCTCCTGCCCGCCGTCGACGTCGTGGACGGCCGGGCCGTCCAGCTGGTCCAGGGAGTGGCCGGCTCCGGGGGCGAGTTCGGCGATCCCTGGGAGGCCGCCAAGGCGTGGCAGGACCAGGGCGCCGAGTGGCTCCACCTCGTCGACCTGGACGCCGCCTTCGGGCGCGGGTCCAACCACGAGCTGCTGGCGGACATCGTCGGGCGGCTGGACCTCAAGGTCGAGCTCAGCGGCGGCATCCGCGACCAGGCGAGCCTCGAGCGGGCGCTCGCGACCGGCTGCCGGCGGGTCAACATCGGCACGGCCGCGCTCGAGGACCCCGAGTGGACGCGGCGCGCGATCGCCGAGGTCGGTGACCGGGTCGCGATCGGCCTCGACGTCCGCGGCACGACCTTGGCGGCCCGCGGCTGGACCAAGGACGGCGGCGACCTGTGGGAGACGCTGGCGCGCCTGGACGCCGAGGGCTGCGCGCGCTACGTCGTCACCGACGTCAACAAGGACGGCATGATGGCGGGCGCCAACGTCGACCTGCTGCGTCAGGTCTGCGCCGCGACCGACCGCCCCGTGGTCGCCTCCGGGGGCGTCTCCACCCTCGACGACATCGTGGCCATCCGGGGTCTCGTGGCCGAGGGGGTCGAGGGCGCGATCGTCGGGTCCGCGCTCTACAAGGGTGCGTTCACGCTCCCCGAGGCCCTCGACGCGGCCGGCCGGCCGAGCTGACGGCGATGAGCGACCGAGAGCGCGACCCACGGATCGAGCGCCGTATGACGGGCCACGACGCCTCCCACGGCCACGACACGGGCGGGGTGCCGTGGCACGGCCGCGAGCTGAGCGACAACCCGTTCAGCGGCGACCGGGGCGAGGTCGACCCGCGGCTCGCCGCGGCGCTGGACGGCGACGTGGACGACGAGTCCCTCATGAGCGCGGTGTCGGCGGCCCGGTTCTTCGTGCCCGTCGTCGCGGCGCCGGGCGAGGGGGCGGCCGTGGGCACCGACTCCGTGGCGGACATGGCCACCGTCGTCCTGACCAGCCCTGATGGCGAGCGGGCCCTGCCGGCGTTCACCGGCCTCGCGACCCTGGCCGCGTGGGACCCCTCGGCCCGACCCGTCCCTGTGACCGCCCAGACCCTCGGCCAGGCCGCCGTCCAGGAGCGCTGCGACCTGCTCGTGCTCGACCTGGGGTCGGACCAGCACCGTGTCCTGCGGCCGTCCATGGTCTACGCCCTCGCCCAAGGGCGGGCCTGGGTGCCGGCCGACCGCGACGTGGTGGTGCAGGAGTCGATCGACGGCGGTCGTCGGGTGGTGCTCGCCGAGGAGCGGCTGGCGGGTCTCGTCCAGGACGTCCGGGTCGGAGGGCTCACCCCCTCCGGCGAGCTGCGGGTCGACGTGGTCGTGCCGCGGGGGCTGGACCGCGAGACCCTGCACCTGGTGCTCGCCGAGGTGGGTCGACAGCTGTCCGAGGACGCCGAGCTGCGGACGCGCATCGACGGTTTGACGTTCTCGGTCGTGGCGGGTCCCGGATCCACCCAGGTTTCCCCGATAGGGTGAGCCCCAGGTGTGGGTGTCGCCACCCCATCACGCAGCGTAACCGCGATCGTGACGTCAGGAGCGGGGCTGCCGCACGCGGAGGAGCATCGATGACGCAGCATGACGCCGCACGGCCGGCCAACCCCCTCAAGGCCCGTCTGCTCGACGGCTCCGCCCTGTTGCGGACGATCCGCGAGGACAGACAGACCAACCTCGGGTGGCTCGAGCCCGGCTTCCACGCGCTGGCCGCCTACCGCCTCGGTCGGTGGGCCCTCGACTCCGACCACGAGCCGACCTGGAAGCGTCGCGGCGCCGAGCTGGCCTACACCGTCGGCCACCGCGTCTCGGTCAACGTCTACGGCATCGACATCCCGCGCACCGCCAGCATCGGCCGGCGCGTCATCGTCCAGGAGGCCGCCATCGGCATCCACCCGGGCTCGGTCATCGGCGACGACTGCGTGCTGCGCAAGGGCTGCACGATCGGGGGGACGACCGGCGGCGAGACCTTCGGCGACCAGGCTCCCGTCGTGGGCGACGGTGTCAGCATCGGCGTCAACGCGGTCGTGGCCGGCAAGATCACCGTGGGCGACCATGCCGCCATCGGGCCCAACGTCGCCGTCCTGCGCGACGTCCCGCCGGCCGCCACGGTGATCGCGCCCAAGCCGCGCGTCATCCAGGGGCTGTCGAGCAACGTCGAGCGCGTCGGGGCGTCCGGGGCCTGACCCGTCATGCCGTGGTGCGACGCACCACTCCGCCGACCGCCGTCGTCAGGGCGCGCAGCGCACCCAGCTCGGTGGCCGGCACCCGCCAGGGGTCTCCGCTCCAGGCCACGAGATCGGCGGGCGCTCCCGGGCGCAACGTCCCCGTGGGTGCCGCCAGACCGGCCGCCCGGGCCGGGGCGACGGTGAACCCGTGCACCGCCTGGTCGATCGTGAGTCTCTCGTGCGGCTCGAATCCCCCTGCGGGGTGGCCCGTCTCGGGCTCCTGACGGGTCACCGCTGCCTGGATCCCCGCCATCGGGCCGGGCTCCTCGACCGGCGCGTCGGACCCGAGCGCCACCAGGGCCCCGGCCCGCAGCAGGCTCGCCCAGGCATAGGACCGCAGGTCCCGGCCCGCCAGCAGCCGCTCCACGAGCCGGACGTCGCTGGTGCAGTGGGTCGGCTGCATGCTCGCGACCACGTCGAGGGCCGCGAGCCGTGCCACGTCGCCCGGTCGCAGGTGCTGGGTGTGCTCGACCCGGTGGCGCACGGCCGGCGGCCCCGCGAGGCGCCGGGCCTCGGCATACGCCGTCAGCACCCGATGGTTGGCCTCGTCGCCGATGGCGTGCGTGGCGACGCCGAGGCCGGCGCGCGTCGCCCGGACGACGACGTCCACGAGGTCGGGCACGCTGATGACCTCCATCCCGTGCCCGCCGCCCGGGAACGGCTCGCCCATGTGGCACGTGTGCGACCCGAGGGCACCGTCGCTGAACACCTTGACCGGCCCCGTGGACAGCCAGGCGTCCCCGTCGCCGGTGCGGCGGCCCTCGTCGATCGCCTGGTCCAGGGCGGTCAGCGGGACGGACTTGTGGACCCGGATCGCGAGCTCGCCTGCGGCTCGCAGGGTCTCGTATGCCGCCCTGGCGTCCTCGCCGTCGAAGCAGTGGACCCCGGTGAGGCCCACGGCGAGCAGGCGCTGCTGGGCCACCCGCAGCTGGTCGGTGAGGTCGCCGGAGTGGAGCGTCATGAGGTGCTCGCCGGCCAGGGTGGCGGACTCGCGCAGGATCCCCGTCGCCCGGCCCACGGCATCGCGCTCGATGGTGCCGCCGGGCGGGTCGGGGGTGTGGTCGTCGATCGAGAGCTGCTGCAGGGCAAGGGAGCTGACCCAGTGGGTGTGGCCGTCGATGGACGGCAGGATGGCCGGTCGGTCGGGGCAGACCCGGTCGAGGACGTCGCGGTCCGGCAGCCCCTCGGGCCAGTCGTTGGCGTCCCAGCGTCCACCGAAGAGCCACCGCCCGGGCTCGAGCCCCGCCACGAACCGCGCGATCTCGGCGAGCGCCTCCCGCTGGGTGGTGCAGCCCCGCAGGTCCACCGTGGTCAGGTCGCGCGCGTAGCCCGCCGTGTGGATGTGGGCGTCCACCAGACCCGGGGTCACCGTCGCGCCACCCAGCCCGATCGTGCTGGTGATGCCGGTGGTGTGGGCGCGCAGCTCGGCCACGTCTCCTGCGGCCAGGACGTGCTCGTCCTCGGTCAGCAGCGCGGTGGCCGTGGGCCGGTGGGGGTCGAGCGTCCGGAAGGTCCCGTCGATCCACAGGGTCCGCGTCATGACGCGAACGCCGCCGCCCCGACGGCCCAGGTCTGGTCGAGGGGCGACCCCGGCGGGAACCGGTCCTCGATCTCGAGGATCGCCATGCCGTGGCACCACGCCCACAGGGCCTGGGCGCGGGCCGGGTCGCCGCCGGGGGTGACGAGCCAGAACGGCGAGCCGGCCCACTCCTCGAGGCCGGCCGGCAGGGCGTCGCGGGCGAGCGGCTCCACCGTGGCGAGGCGATAGAGCTGGGGCTCGCGTCGCGCCAGGTCGCGATAGGCCGACGCGACCGACGCGACCGTGCGGTCCTGCGCCACGGCCTCGTGCAGCCGGGTGCCGGACTCGACCAGGGCATCGGTGAGCAGGGCGACCCGGATGTCGTCGAGCCCGGTCACGTGCTTGTAGAGCGACGGGGCCTTGATGCCGAGCCGATCGGCCACGGCGCGCGCCGTGACGCAGCCCCACCCCCCGGACGTCAGCAGCGCGCGGGCCGCCTGGACGATCTCGGCCTGGCGGGCCGTGCGGGCGGGCACGGGGGGTGGGGCAGGTGGCGTGGTCACGGGGTCGACGCTAGCGGCCGGCGCCGACGGACCCCCGGACCGCCTCCACCCGGCGTGCCAGCGCGGCGTTGACCGCGGCGAACTCCTCGTCCATCCCGGCCAGCAGACCGGACGCGAACGGCACGATCACGCCGGTGAACTCCTCGCGCTGGGTGAGGCGGGTGACTCCGGGGTGGATCTCCTCCAGGACGAAGGAGTGCTCCCCGTCCGCCACCCGCGGCAGGTAGGTCCGGCCCACCCACCGCAGCTCGCGCCCGGGACGCACGGCCAGGACCTCGGGCGTGAAGGTCATGGTGCCGTCCCCGAGGCCGACGGTGTTGGTGACGGTCCCACCCACCTCGAGACGGCCCTCGCTGCGGGTGATCGAGGGGTTCCACTCCGGGTAGCGGTCGTTGTCGACGAGCACCTGCCACACCTCGGCCGGCGTGGCCCGGATCTCGCTGGTGGCCTCGATGACGTGCGGGCTGCGACGCGACCAGAGGTAGGACCCGACGGCGACGAGCGCGACGACGAGCACGACTGAACCGGTCACGGTGACGATCGTACGGACGGACATGGAGCTTTCCTCGACCCAGGGGCTAACGGCGTTAGCCACGGCACCGACGCTAACGGCGTTAGCCTCAGCGGTCAACCCCCTCACCGCACTGGCATGCTGGCGTCATGACCACCGACGTGACGGGCCGGCGCTTCTCCGGCGAGGACTGGTACGCCCGCGAGCTCGTGGGGGAGCGCTTCGTCGACTGCGAGCTGGTGGACGTCGACCTGGCCGAGGCGACCATCACGGACTGTGCGTTCGAGGGGACCCGGTTCCGCAACGTCAGGCTCAACGCCGCCAGGCTCGAGCGCACCCGGCTCACCGGCTGCACGTTCGAGCGGACCTCCTTCTTCGACGCGACCCTGGTCGGCTGCAAGCTCACCGGCTCCGAGCTGGTCGGCTGCACCCTGCTGCCCCTCACCGTCGACGGCGGGGACTGGTCCTACGTCTCCCTGCGGCAGGCCGACCTGCGGCGCGTCGAGCTCACCGGGCTCAACCTCGAGGAGGTCGACCTCACCGAGGCCGACCTGACGGGTGCCTCGCTCCACTCCTGCCGTATGGCGCGAGCCTCGCTCCGGGGATCCCTCCTGCGAGGCGCCTCCCTCGTCGGGAGCGACCTGTCCGGGGTGCAGCTCGCCGAGGTCGACCTGCGCGGCGTCACGATCGACCTGGCGCAGGCCGCCCTCGTCGCGGAGTCGCTCGGCGCCACGGTCGTCTGAGCGGCTAGCGCAGGCGACGCGCCGCGTGCTGCAGGCCCTGCCGCACGCGTTCGAGGTCGGCGGGCGTGGCGCGGTCGATGGGGATGGTGGCGCACAGTGCCACGCGCTCGCGCCAGCTGCGCCCGGGCAGCGGGATCGACACGCCGCCGAGGCCGACCTCGGTCTGCTGCTGGTTGGTGGCGTAGCCCTGCTCGCGGATCGTCCGGATGTCCGCCATGAGCTGCTCGCGGCTGATGACCGTCCACGGAGTGACCCGGCCCAGGCGCTCGTCGGGATAGAGCCGCAGCACCTGCTCGTCGGTGAACTGCGAGAGCAGCAGCTTGCCGGCCGAGATCGCGTGGGCCGGCCGGAGGTAGCCCGGCCGCAGGCTGGCCCGCACGGCCCGGTCGGGCTCCTGGCCGTCGAAGAAGAGCACCTGGGTGCCGATCAGCGCCGCCACGTGCACGGTCTCGGCGGTCAGCGAGACCGCCTCCTCGATGACGGGTCGCAGCCGGGCCCGGTCCGCCTGGTCCAGCCCGCGGGGACGGCTCAGCTCGACGAGCGCCGGGCCGGGGTAGTAGCCGCGCCCACCGGGCCCGAGCATGACGATGTCGCGGTTCCTCAGGGTGTTGAGGATGCGGTACGATGTCGCCCTCGAGCAGCCCAGCTCGCGCGCGACGAGCGTCACGGTGAGGACGTCGTGGGTCGTGAAGAGGGTCATCGCCCGCAGCCCGGCGTCCAGGGACGACAGGGACTGCCCATAGCTCGTGCTCATCTGCCACCCCTTCGTGGCCGTCCTGCCGACCCTCGGCGCTGTCTCGCCCTGCGAGTCAGTCGGCGGGTTCACACCGTACGTCGTCCGACTTCGTCTCGCATGCGGAGTTGTCCGGTGTCGCGGTCTTACGGCGGGTGGACGCCCCGGGCGTTACTGGTGCGCAGAGCGATCCGTGCCAGCCCCGCACGACGCGCCCCCCTCACGACCGAGCCAACGGAGGCCACGGATGAGCACCATCCCCGACCGGGCGGCATCCCCCCAGTCAGCAGAGCCCGCAGAGCCCGCAGAGCCCGCAGAGCCCGCAGAGATCACTGACCACCTCCTGCAGGACACGCACCTGCCGGGGTCCTCGGCGACCCGGACCGTCAAGCAGATGGCCGAGACCTACTGGATCCTCGCGCTGTCCTGCGCCGCCCTGATCTTCGACGGCTACGACATCGTCGTCTACGGCACGATCGTGTCCCGGCTGCTCAAGGACCCCAGCCAGCTCGGCAGCCTGAACGCGGCCCAGGCGGGCACCATCGGCTCCTACGCCCTGATCGGCGTCATGATCGGCGCGCTCGCGGCCGGTGCGGTCGGCGACCACATCGGCCGCCGCAAGATCGTCCTCGGGTCCATCGCGTGGTTCTCCATCGGCATGGCCCTCACCGCGGTGTCCATGAACCTCACCTACTTCGGCGCCATGCGGCTCCTGACGGGGATCGGGCTGGGCGCGCTGCTGGCCACCCTGGGCGCGGTCGTCGCCGAGTTCGCGCCGATCGACAAGAAGAACCTCTTCAACGCCCTCGTCTACTCCGGCATCCCGGCCGGCGGCGTCCTGGCCTCGATCATCGCCCTGGTGGCGCTGCCGATCGTCGGCTGGCGCGGGCTGTTCTGGATCGGCGCCCTGCCTCTGGTGATCCTGCTGCCGTTCGCGTGGAAGAAGATCCCCGAGTCGCCGAAGTGGCTCGAGGCCAAGGGTCGTCACGAGGAGGCGCAGCGGGTCGCCGAGCGCACCGGGGTGGCCCTGGACGGGGCGCCTGCCCGCTCGTCCAGCGCGACCGGCACGACCGGCTCGACCGGCTCGATCGAGTCCGCCCCCGTCGCGCCCCAGGCCGTCGAGCGGGTCGGCTTCCGCGGGCTGTTCACCGGCAGCTATCTCGTGCCCACGATCCTGCTCGGGTTCATGTCCTTCTCGGGGCTGCTGCTGACCTACGGCCTCAACACCTGGCTCCCGCGGATCATGGAGTCCTACGGCTTCAACGCGACCTACTCCTTGACCTTCCTCCTGCTGCTCAACACCGGAGCGGTCATCGGTGGCCTGGTCATCGCGGCCCTGGCCGGCCCGACCGCGACGGCCGCCACCGCGTTCTACGTGTTCGCCGGGGTCGCGGTGTTCGGCGCCCTGGTCTGCGCCCTGGTCCCCAAGCACGACTGACCGCCCGTATGCCGAGGCGCCCGACCCCACGCGGGGTCGGGCGCCTCGCGCGCACGGGGTGCCTCGGGTCCGTCGCGACGACCGTCCTCAGGCCTCGACCGGCCGCCCGCTGACCTCCGAGCCCGGGTCCTGGGCTACCCAGTCGCGTACCTCGGGCATGTCCTGCAGGTGCTCGCGGATGTACTCCTCGTGCCGGTCCAGCTGCGCCTCGCACCAGGCCTTGAGCTCGGCGGAGCCGCGCGGGTGCCGCTGGGAGTTGTTGAGCGCGTCCATCACGAGGTGGTAGCGCGACGCCTGGTTGCGCACGACCATGTCGAACGGCGTGGTGGTCGTGCCCTGCTCGATGAACCCGCGCACGTGGAACCGGTCGGCGTCGTTGCGGCCGTGCACGAGCTGGTGGATGGCCCCCGGGTAGCCGTGGAAGCTGAAGACCACGTCCTGCCAGGTGGTGAACAGCTCCTCGAAGAACATGTCCGACATCCCGTTGGGGTGGTCCTTGCGCCGCGCCAGCGTCATGAGGTTGACGACGTTGACGACGCGCACCGACAGCTCGGGCAGCCGCTCGCGCAGGATCTGCGCGGCGGCGACCGTCTCCATGGTGACGACGTCGCCGGCGCAGGCGAGCACGACGTCCGGCTCCTCGCGCGAGTCGAGCTCGTTGCCCGCCCAGTCCCAGATCGAGGCGCCGCGCTCGCAGTGCTCCCGGGCCTCGTCGAGGGTGAGGTACTGCAGCTGCGGCTGCTTGTCCTGCACGATCAGGTTGACGTGCGACCGCGAGCGGAAGCAGTGGTCGGAGACGGCGAGCAGGGTGTTGGCGTCGGCGGGCAGATAGATCCGGGCGACGTCCCCGCGCATCTGCAGGACGTTCTGGATCAGGCCGGGACCCTGGTGGCTGAAGCCGTTGTGGTCGTTGCGCCACGCGGTCGAGCTCAGCAGGATGTTGAGGCTGGGGATGTCGGCACGCCAGTCCAGGTGGTGCGCCTCCTCGAGCCACTTGCAGTGCTGGATGGTCTGCGACGCGCTGACCATCGCGAACGCCTCGTAGGTCGCGAACAGCCCGTGCCGCCCGGTGAGCGTGTAGCCCTCCAGCCACCCGTGGCAGTTGTGCTCGGACAGCACCTCCATCACGCGCCCGTCGGCCGAGAGCTTCACGTCGTCCTCGGTGACCCGCTCCATCGTCATCCGGTCCGAGACGTCGAAGACGGCGCCGATCCGGTTGCTGTTGGTCTCGTCGGGGCAGAACAGCCGGAACGTGCTGGGGTTGCGCTCGTAGAGCGCCTTCATCAGCTCGCCGAGGACCCGCGTCGACTCGTGCCGCACGATCGCGGGCGCGGGCACGTCGATCTCGAAGTCGCGCACGTCAGGCAGGTCCAGGTCCTGCGTGAGCAGTCCCCCGTTGGCGTGGGGGCTCGCGCTCATCCGCAGCAGCCCCGCGGGGTTGTTGCGCGTCACCAGCTCCGTGGGCGCCCCGGCCTCGTCGAAGAGCTCCTCGGGGCGATAGCTGCGCAGCCACTCCTCGAGCAGCCGCAGGTGGTCCGGGTCGTCCTTGACCCCGGACAGCGGCACCTGGTGGGCCCGCCAGGTGCCCTCGATCAGCGTGCCGTCGACCTCGTGCGGCCCGGTCCAGCCCTTGGGGGAGCGCAGGACGATCATGGGCCAGCGCGGCCTGGTCGTCGGCGGCTCTCCCACGCGCGCCCGGTCCTGGATGTCCCTGATCAGGCCGTATGCCGTCGCCAACGTCTCGGCGAACCGCTGGTGCATGCCGGGGAGGTCGTCACCCTCGACCTCCAGGACCTCGTAGCCGTGCCCACGGAAGAGCTGCCGGACCTCCTCCGGGTCCTTGCGGGCGAGCACGGTCGGGCCGGCGATCTTGGCGCCGTTGAGGTGCAGGACCGGCAGCACGGCGCCGTCCCGGGCGGGGTTGAGGAAGGAGATGCCCTTCCACGAGCCCTCGAGCGGACCGGTCTCGGCCTCGCCGTCACCGACGACCGTCAGCGCCACCAGGTCCGGGTTGTCCATGACCGCGCCGAACGCGTGGATGAGGGCGTAGCCGAGCTCTCCACCCTCGTGGATCGAGCCCGGCGTCGTCACGGAGGCGTGCGAGGGGATGCCGCCGGGAGCGGAGAACTGCCGGAAGAACCGCCGCAGCCCGTCGACGTCCTGCGTGATGTCCGGGAAGGTCTCGGTGTACTCGCCCTCGAGGTAGGCGGCGCCCACGAGCGCGGGACCACCGTGGCCGGGGCCGGCGAGGTAGATCATCTGCTGGCCGGTGTGCCGCACGAGCCGGGACGCATGGGCGTAGACGAACGCGAGCCCGGGGGAGGTGCCCCAGTGACCGAGGAGCCGCGGCTTGATGTGCTCGGGGGAGAGCGGCTCCCGCAGCAGGGGATTGGCCTGGAGGTAGATCTGGCCCACCGTGAGGTAGTTGTCGGCCCGCCACCAGGCGTCGAGGGAGGCGAGCTCGGTCTCGTCCGGGTGGGCGAGCCGGTCGCGGACCTCGTCCGTCAGCGGGGCGGCGGTGGTGAGCTCGGGCCGTGGTGTCTGGGCCGGCTGTGCTTCGTGGGTCGGCTGGGTCGGCATCGTCTCTTCGTCCTCCTCGTATCGACTCCTCCCACCCTCCGTCCGCGCGCGGGAGGTGAGCAAGGCGAGACGCCCGCCGATACGTGATGTTCACGTCCCCGGCCACCTCGGCAGCACTCACAGCGCGCGATTAGGGTCAGTGCGGCCCACCTGGTAGCCTTGATCCCTGACCGGTGGCACCCTCGTGGGCGCCACGTGCAAGAGAAGCCCCGCTTCCACCCGGGCAGCCGACCGATCGACGCCAGTCGAGCAGCAGGCAGCCGGGTCCCAGGTCCTGTCGCAGGTGCGGCAGTCGTCGAGGTGTCCTCGTCGACCGTCGGTGCGTCTCCCACCAGGGTGACGTCCTGCCCAGGTGCCTGTGCGGAAACCCAAGGCTCCTCGTGCTGGTCGCGAGGGGCCTTTCGGCATCTCCGGCCGCGGTCTCGGCACGGACGACTTAAGGAGCATCACATCAGCGAGCCTCGTATCAATGAGCGCATCCGGGTCCCCGAGGTGCGCTTGGTTGGACCCAACGGCGAGCAGGTCGGCATCGTCCGCGTGGAGGATGCCCTGCGCCTGGCAGCCGAGGCGGACCTCGACCTCGTCGAGGTGGCCCCCATGGCCAAGCCTCCGGTCGCCAAGCTCATGGACTTCGGCAAGTTCAAGTACGAAGCAGCGCAGAAGGCCCGTGAAGCCCGCAAGAACCAGGTCAACACGGTCATCAAGGAGATCAAGCTCCGTCCCAAGATCGACCCGCACGACTACGGCACCAAGAAGGGCCACGTCGTCCGGTTCCTCAACGGCGGTGACAAGGTCAAGGTGACCATCATGTTCCGCGGTCGCGAGCAGTCCAAGCCCGAGCTGGGCTTCCGGCTGCTGCAGCGCCTCGCCGAGGACGTGTCCGAGCTCGGCTTCGTCGAGTCCGCACCCAAGCAGGACGGCCGCAACATGGTCATGGTGCTGGGCCCGACCAAGAAGAAGGCGGACGCCAAGGCGGAGCAGCGCAAGCGTCGCGAGGACGCCTCCCGCCACGACGACGAGCCGCACGAGGCTCAGCCGGACGAGACCGAGGCTCAGGCGCCCGCGGCCGAGGTCGCAGAGGCCGCCCGTCCTGAGTGAGGCGCCTCGCCTCCACCCATCTTTTTTCCCCGCCCGCACAACGAGTTAGAGGAGATCGGCCACCATGCCGAAGAACAAGACGCACTCCGGTGCCAAGAAGCGGTTCCGCCTGACCGGCTCCGGCAAGGTCATGCGCGAGCGTGCGCACCACGTGCACAAGTTCGAGGAGCGCGCCAAGCGTCAGACGCGCCGCCTGGTGCCTGACGTCGTCGTCGCCAAGGCCGACGAGAAGAAGATCAAGCGTCTCCTGGGCAAGTGAGCCCCTTTCCCCTGTTCAGTCTTAGCTAAGGAGTACTCACGTGGCACGCGTGAAGCGGGCAGTCAACGCCCAGAAGAAGCGCCGGGTCGTCCTCGAGCGCGCGAGCGGTTACCGCGGTCAGCGGTCCCGTCTCTACCGCAAGGCCAAGGAGCAGGTGACCCACTCCCTCGGGTACGCCTACCGCGACCGCCGCGCCCGCAAGGGTGACTTCCGTCGCCTGTGGATCCAGCGCATCAACGCCGCGGCCCGCGCCAACGGCATGACCTACAACCGCTTCGTCCAGGGCCTCAAGGCCTCGGGCGTCGAGGTCGACCGTCGCATGCTGGCCGAGCTGGCCGTCAACGACGCCGCCGCCTTCGCGGCGCTCGTCGAGATCGCCAAGGCGAACGTCCCGGCCCAGGCCGCGACCGACGCCGCCTGATCCGAGCGATCAGCAGATCAGTCGGACCAGCCGGATCATCGGATCGATCGGCCCGTATGCCGTCCACCGGTCCTGACGAGCACCGTTCCCGTGGGGGCGACCACAGCCGTGGTCGCCCCCACGGGCGTGCCGTGATGAGCAACGTGCGGTCCGAGCGGGTCCGCGCGGTGCGGGCCCTCGCGCGCCGGTCCGTGCGCGAGCGCGAGCAGGCCTTCTTGGCCGAGGGGCCGCAGGCGGTGCGCGAGGCTGTGGCCTTCCGCCCGGACGTCGTGCGCGACGTCTACGTCACGACCACCGCTCTCGCCCGGCACGAGCCGATCCTCCAGGACGCGCGCGACGCGGGCCTGCCCGTCCACGAGGTCACCGACGAGGTCCTCGCCGCGATGGGGGACACCCAGGCCCCTCAGGGGATGGTGGCCGTGTGCCGTCACCTCGACGTCTCGCTGGAGTCCGTCCTGGCCCGAGGGCCCCGTCTGCTGTGCGTGCTCACGCACGTGCGTGACCCCGGCAACGCCGGCACGGTCCTGCGCGGCGCGGACGCCGTCGGCGCCGACGCGGTCATCGTGAGCGAGGCGAGCGTCGACGTCTACAACCCCAAGGTCGTGCGCTCCACGGTCGGCTCGTTGTTCCACCTGCCGGTCGTGACGGGGGTGGGCGTCGAGGAGGCCCTCGAGGCGGTGCGGGGGAGCGGCATACGACTGCTGGCCGCCGACGGGCACGGGGACCAGCTGCTCACCGACGAGACGGTGGAGCGGCGGCTCGCCCGGCCGCACGCGTGGGTGATGGGCAACGAGGGGTGGGGCATGCCACCCGAGACCCGGGCCCTGTGCGACGACGTGGTGCGCCTGCCCATCCACGGCCACGCCGAGTCGCTCAACCTCGCCATGGCTGCAACGGTTTGTCTGTACGCCTCGGCGCGGATGCTCCACGCAGGCCGATCTGACTAGGCCGTTCGGGTGGAGGCTGGTCCCCGCCTGACTATGGTTCTCCTATGACGACCGACATCACACGGCTGGAGGATTCGCGCCCTGCGGAGCCCCGGATCGGTGACTGTCGGTGCGGGTGCGACCTCGACGCGCTGCCCGACGGGGTCCTCGTGATCGGTGCCGACGGGTGCGTGCAGTCCCTCAACACCCGTGCCGCCGGCCTCCTCGGTGCTGCGGCCGAGACGCTGGCCGGCATGGACGCCCGGCAGGCCGTGCCGCTGCAGGACCTCGAGGGCCGCAGCTGGTGGACCTGCGCCGATCCCTTCGGCGGGCTCCCGACCCGCACCCGCATCACCGAGACGCTGCTCGTCCTGCCTGGTGGTCACGAGGTCTTCCTCACCGCGTCGCTGGTGCGCCACGTCCCGCGGGGGCCGGTGCAGCAGGTGATCATCACGCTGCGCGACGCCAAGGCGCGTCGACGGGCCGAGCAGAAGACCTCGGCGCTCATCTCCACCGTGGCGCACGAGCTGCGGTCGCCGCTGACCAGCGTCAAGGGCTTCACGTCCACGCTGCTGCGGCGCTGGGACCGGTTCTCCGACGACCAGAAGCGCCTCATGCTCGAGACCATCGAGGCCGACACCGACCGAATCACCCGGCTGGTCGCTGAGCTGTTGGACGTGTCCCGCATCGACAGCGGGCGACTCGAGCTGCGCCGGCAACCGGTCGACCTGCCGCGGCTGCTCGACCGCCACGTCGACGGTCTCGTCGCGGCCGGTCATCCCCAGGAGAGGTTCGCCATCCGGGTCCACGGGACGCTGCCCGAGGTGTGGGCGGACCCCGACCGGATCGAGCAGGTCATGGCCAACCTCGTCGAGAACGCCGTCCGCCACGGGGCGGGCACGGTCACCGTCGACCTGCAGCCGGGTGTCGAGGCAGGGGTCGAGCCCGGCGGGGAGCCCGGCGGGGAGCCCGGCGGGGAGCGCCCCGAGCTGGTCGTGGCGGTGTCCGACGAGGGCGACGGCATCCCGGAGGAGAACTACCCCATGGTGTTCACCCGGTTCTGGCACTCGACGCGACGCGGCGGCACGGGGCTCGGGCTCTACGTCGTGCGGGGCCTCGTCGAGGCGCACGGCGGACGGATCACCGTCGGCCGGGCGCCGTCCGGAGGGGCGCTGTTCCGCTTCACCCTGCCCGCCGGGGCGCCTGAGCACGTCGTCTGAGCCGTCGTCCGAGCCCGTGCGCCGAGCACGTCCTGCGAGCAGCCGCGACGACCGCCGGCGGCGGCCCACTAGGATGACGGACGTCGTCGCCCGGGCCGTGCCGGGGCCCGGCGACGGGCCCGCAGCACACCGGCCGCCGCAGCCACCGACCCGATCCGAGTGAGAGCGATGTCTGGACCCAACACGCAGTACGACCCGGTGGAGGTCAGCGCCCTGGACCCCGCAGCCGTCGACGCCAACGTCGCCGACGCGCTGGCCGCGATCGAGGCCGCGACCGACCTGGAGGCGCTCAAGGCCGTCCGGCTCGCGCACGCGGGGGACCGGTCGCCGCTGGCCCTGGCCAACCGCGAGATCGGCGCCCTGCCGCCGTCGGCCAAGGCCGAGGCGGGCAAGCGCGTCGGCCAGGCGCGCGGGCGGGTGGGTGCCGCCCTCAAGGCGCGCCAGGAGGTCCTGGAGGCCGAGCGGGACGAGCGCATGCTGGTCGACGAGCGCCTCGACATGACGGTCGTGGCGCCACGTCGCCCGCTGGGCGCCCGGCACCCCGTCTCGCTCACGATCGAGCGGATCCAGGACATCTTCACCGGCCTCGGGTGGGAGGTCGCCGAGGGGCCCGAGGTCGAGGCCGAGTGGTTCAACTTCGACGCCCTCAACTTCGCCCCCGACCACCCGGCCCGGGCCATGCAGGACACCTTCTTCGTCGAGCCGAGCGACGCAGGGCTCGTCCTGCGCACGCACACCTCCCCGGTGCAGATGCGGGCGATGCTGACCCGCGACCTGCCGCTGTTCATCGTGTGCCCGGGCAAGGTCTTCCGCACCGACGACCTCGACGCGACGCACACCCCCGTGTTCCACCAGGTCGAGGGCCTCGCCGTGGCCGAGGGCCTCACGATGGCGCACCTCAAGGGCACCCTCGACCGGTTCGCGGCCGAGCTCTTCGGCCCGGCCGTGACAACCCGGCTGCGCCCGTCCTTCTTCCCCTTCACCGAGCCGAGCGCCGAGATGGACTTCCAGTGCCCGATCTGCCTGGGGCAGGACGAGCGCTGCCGGGTCTGCGGCGGCACGGGCTGGATCGAGTGGGGTGGCTGCGGCATGGTCAACCGCAACGTCCTGTCGGCGGCCGGGATCGACCCCGACCGCTACACCGGGTTCGCCTTCGGGATGGGCATCGAGCGCGCGGTCATGCTGCGCCACGGGGTGCCCGACATGTTCGACATCGTCGAGGGAGACGTCCGCTTCAGCACGCAGTTCGGAATGGAGATCTGATGCGCGCACCCGTGTCATGGCTGCGAGAGCTCGTCGGCGAGGACGCCCTCCCGGCGACCACGACGGGCTCCGAGATCGCCGCCGCGCTGGTCAAGGTCGGCCTGGAGGAGGAGGGGCTGCACGGTGGCGACATCACCGGCCCCCTCGTCGTCGGGCGGGTCCTGGGCTACACCGACGAGCCGCAGAAGAACGGCAAGACCATCCGCTGGTGCACCGTCGACGTCGGCGAGCACGGGCAGATGGTCACCGAGGGCAAGCACCAGGAGATCGTCTGCGGCGCGCACAACTTCGCGGTCGGCGACCTCGTCGTCGTCGTCCTGCCCGGCGCCACGCTGCCCGGAGGCTTCCGGATCAGCGCGCGCAAGACCTACGGCCACGTCTCCAACGGCATGATGTGCGCGGTCGACGAGCTGGGGCTCGGCGAGGACCACAGCGGGATCATCGTGCTGGGCGACCACCTGGCCGACGACCCCGAGCGGCTCGCCCGCGCCGTGCCCGGCGCCGACGCCATCGAGCTGCTCGGCCTGGGCGACGAGGTCGTCGAGGTCAACATCACCCCCGACCGCGGCTACGCCTTCAGCCTGCGCGGCATCGCCCGCGACCTGGCCCTGAGCCTCGGCGTGCCCTTCACCGACCCGGCCGCCGAGCCCTCGCGCACCGCCCCGGCGCCGGACGACCAGGGGTATGCCGTGCGCCTGCGCGACGATGCCCCGCTGCACGGGCGCGCCGGCTGCGACCGCTACGTCGCCCGCACGGTCCGCGGGGTCGACGTGCACGCGACGACGCCGCCGTGGATGGCCACCCGGCTGACCCAGCTCGGCATGCGCCCCATCTCGCTGACCGTGGACGTCACCAACTACGTCATGCTGCTCCTCGGCCAGCCCCTGCACGCCTTCGACCTCGACCGGCTCTCGGGCTCGATCGAGGTGCGCCGCGCCCGCGCCGGCGAGCGACTGACGACGCTCGACGGGGTGGAGCGGGTCCTCGACCCCGAGGATCTGCTGATCACCGACGGCGGCACCACGCCCCTGGTCATCGCGGGCGTCATGGGTGGCGAGGACTGCGAGGTCACCGACTCGACGACCGACGTGCTCGTGGAGGCGGCTCACTTCGACCCCGTCACCGTGGCCCGCTCGGCGCGGCGGCACCGGCTGCCGAGCGAGGCGGCCAAGCGCTTCGAGCGGGGGGTGGACCCCGCGCTGGCGGGCGCCGCGGCCGAGCTCGCCGTGCGCCTGCTCGTCGAGCTCGGGGGCGGCACGGCCGACGGGGGCGTCACCGACGTCGGCGAGACCACGCTCCCCGAGCCGTTCACCTTCGACGTGACCCTGCCGACCCGGCTCGTGGGGCTGACCTTCGAGCGCGCCGAGGTCCTCCGCACGCTGGCCGAGATCGGCTGCGAGGTCGAGGAGCTCGACGGCGACGAGGCGCGGGTGACGCCGCCCACCTGGCGGGCCGACCTGCGCACCGGGCCGGACCTCGTCGAGGAGGTGGCCCGGGTCCGCGGCTTCGCGCAGATCCCGTCGGTCCTGCCCCAGGCCCCCGGCGGTCACGGCCTGACCGCGGCGCAGCGCGCCCGGCGGCTGGTCACGTCGACGCTGGCGCAGCAGGGTCTGGTCGAGGTCCTCAGCAACCCCTTCGTGGCGGAGGGCCGCTTCGACGACCTGCGCTACGCCGCGGACGACGAGCGCCGCCGCACGGTGCGTCTCGCCAACCCGATCAACGACGAGCAGCCGCTCATGCGCACCTCGGTGCTGGACACCCTGCTCGACGTGCTGCGCCGCAACGTCTCGCGCGGCGCCCGCGACGTCTCCGTCTACGAGCTGGGGCTCGTGACCCGGTCGGACGGTCGGGGGCGGCAGGCACCGGTCGCCCCGCTCGGCACCCGTCCCGACGACGCGACGCTCGACCGGATCCGCGAGGCCGTCCCCGCACAGCCGTGGCACGCTGCCATCGCCCTCTGCGGCGACGCCTCGCCCGCCGGTCCGTGGGGACCGGCCCGTCCCGTGCAGGCGTCCGACGCCGTGGCGGTGGCGCTCGGCGTCGCGACCGCCCTCGGGGTGACCCTGCGCGTCGAGCAGGACGACGTCGCGCCCTGGCACCCCGGCCGGTGCGCGCGCCTGGTGCTGGCGGACGGCACCACCGCCGGCCACGCCGGGGAGCTGCACCCCAAGGTCGTGGCGGCCCTGGAGCTGCCCGAGCGCACGTGCGCCGCCGAGCTCGACCTCGACGTGCTCGTCGGGGCGGCGACCGGTCACGTGGCCGAGGCCCACAAGCTGTCGACCTACCCCGTCGCGCACAGCGACGTGGCGCTCGTGGTCGAGGAGTCCGTGCCGGCCGCGCGCGTCGAGCAGGCGCTGCGCGAGGGCGCGGGTGACGAGCTCGAGTCGGTCGCGCTGTTCGACGTCTTCCGGTCCGACCAGCTGGGTCCCGGGCGCCGGTCGTTGGCCTACCGCCTGACCTTCCGCGCACCCGACCGCACGCTCACGACCGCCGAGGTCAGCGGGCTGCGCGACCAGGCCACCGCTGCGGCGGCCGCGGCGACCGGCGCCACCCAGCGTGGAGCCTGACGTGCGTCCCGTCGTCGTCGTGACCGGAGGGTCCCGCGGCATCGGGGCCCACCTGTCCCGCGGCTTCGCCGAGGCCGGGTATGCCGTCGAGCTCACCTCGCGTGACGGCGAGGGCGCGCGTCGGCTGGCCGACGAGCTGTCCCGCCAGGGGCTGGACGCCGTCGGGAGCGCCCTCGACGTCGCCGAGCCCGACCTCGTGCAGGTGTTCGTCGAGCAGCTCCTGCAACGGCACGCGCAGGTCGACGTGCTGGTCAACAACGCCGGCGTGATCGAGCCCCCGGCTCCCCTCTGGGAGGCGGAGGTCGACGCGTGGTGGGGCGTGCAGCGCGCCAACGTCCTGGGCCCCTTCCTCATGAGCAGGGCCGTCGTCCCGCACATGCTGGCCGGGGGCGGCGGGCGCGTCATCAACCTCAACAGCGGCTCGGGGACCCGTGCGGACGATCTCCAGAGCGCCTACCACGCCTCCAAGACTGCGCTCGCCCGCATCACCGGTGGCCTGCACCGGGCCGGTTCCGAGCGGGGCATCCGCGCCTTCGACCTCGCGCCGGGGGTGGTCCGGACCGACATGACCGAGGCCATGCCCCAGCACCGGGGCCGCACCGAGTGGACCGAGCCCGCCGACGTGGTGACGTTGGCGCTCGCCC
This sequence comes from Arsenicicoccus bolidensis DSM 15745, assembly GCF_000426385.1. Taxonomy (GTDB): domain Bacteria; phylum Actinomycetota; class Actinomycetes; order Actinomycetales; family Dermatophilaceae; genus Arsenicicoccus; species Arsenicicoccus bolidensis. Next base: position 9,875 of record NZ_AUFG01000014.1, on the reverse strand, counting down.
TCGCCTCGGGCGAGCTCGACGCCTGGTCCGGCCGCATGGTCCGCGCGGGCACCGACACCGTCGAGTCGCTCCGCTCCGCGGCCGCGGCGGGTCTGTCCGAGCAGGCCCGCACGATCGGCCTGCTGCCCTACGGCGAGGACGACCCGCTCGCCTGACCGTGGCGTCTCCGAGCCCCGCCCGAGATCCTGCTGGGCCTGCTCCTGCTCCTGCTCCTGCCCGGCCGCCGGAGCACGCATGCATGAACACCCCGATTCGCGTATGATCATGCAATGCTGTCCGTAGCCGTCGCCGGAGCGAGCGGGTATGCCGGGGGCGAGCTGCTCCGGCTGCTCCTCGGCCATCCAGAGCTCGACATCGGTGCCGTGTGCGCCGCGTCCCAGGCCGGGTCCCTGCTGGGCACGGTCCACCCGCACCTCACCCCCCTCGCGGGGCGTCGCCTCGAGCCGACCGACCCCGAGCTCCTCGCCCGCCACGACGTCGTCTGCCTCGCCCTGCCGCACGGCGCCTCGGCCGAGCTCGCCGACGCCCTGCCCGAGAGCACGCTCGTCGTCGACTGCGGCGCGGACTTCCGCCTCGAGGACCCCGAGGCGTGGCGGGACTTCTACGGCTCCGACCACGCCGGGACCTGGCCCTACGGCCTGCCCGAGCTGCCCCTCGGCGGGCTCGACCAGCCACGCCAGCGCGAGGCGCTAAGGACCGCGCGCCGCGTGGCCGTCCCCGGCTGCTACCCGACGGCGACGACGCTGGCCCTGGCACCGGGGTTCGCGGCCGGGCTCCTGGAGGGGGACGACGTGGTCGTCGTGGCGGCCAGCGGCACCAGCGGCGCAGGCAAGGGCCTCAAGCCGCACCTGCTCGGCGCCGAGGCCATGGGCGCCATGTCGCCCTACGGCGTCGGCGGCAGCCACCGGCACACCCCCGAGATCGAGCAGAACCTCTCCCGGGCCCGGGGAGCGTCACCGGGCCGGGGTGCCGGAGTGACCGTGTCCTTCACGCCCACCCTCGCGCCCATGCCCCGCGGCATCCTCGCCACGTGCACCGCGCGAGTCCGTCCGGGCACGACCGCCGCCCAGGTGCGCGATGCCTGGGAGCGCTGCTACGCCGACGAGCCGTTCGTGCACGTGCTGCCCGAGGGGCAGTGGCCGCGGACCAGCGACGTGCTGGGCAGCAACCAGGTCCACGTCCAGGTCGTCCTCGACGAGCGGGTGGGCCGCGTCGTGGCCGTCGCGGCGGAGGACAACCTGACCAAGGGCACGGCCGGCGCCGCCGTCCAGTGCACCAACCTCGCGCTCGGGCTCCCGGAGGGCCTGGGCCTGCCGACCGCAGGAGTCGCCCCGTGAGCGTCACCGCAGCCCAGGGCTTCCGCGCCGCCGGGGTCACCGCCGGCCTCAAGGCCAGCGGCCGGCCCGACGTGGCCCTCGTCGTCAACGACGGACCGCAGCACGCCGCCGCCGCGGTCTTCACGAGCAACCGCGTGGAGGCCGCCCCGGTCACCTGGAGCCGGCAGGCCCTGGCCGACCACCGGGTCGACGCCGTGGTGCTCAACTCCGGCGGGGCCAACGCCTGCACCGGCCCCGAGGGCTTCCTCGACACCCACCGCACGGCCGAGCAGGTCGCCGACCGGCTCGGCCTCAGCGCCGGTGACGTCGTCGTCTGCTCCACCGGCCTCATCGGCGAGCGCCTCCCCATGGACCGGCTGGCCGCGGGGATCGACGACGCCGCGGGCCGGCTCGGCGCCGACGGGGGAGCCGACGCGGCCGAGGCGATCATGACCACCGACACCCGCAGCAAGCAGGCGTCCGTCTCCCGGGACGGCTGGACGGTCGGCGGCATGGCCAAGGGCGCCGGCATGCTGGCACCGGCGCTCGCCACGATGCTCGTCGTCCTCACCACGGACGCGGCGGTCGAGCCGGAGCTGCTCGACCGGGCGCTGCGGGCGGCCACGGCACGGTCCTTCGACCGGATCGACTCCGACGGCTGCCAGTCGACCAACGACACCGTCGTCCTCCTGGCGAGCGGCGCGAGCGGCGTCACGCCCGGCGAGGACGAGCTCACCGGAGCCCTCACCCAGGTCTGCCAGGACCTCGCCCGACAGCTGATCGGCGATGCCGAGGGCGCGCACCACGACATCCGGATCGAGGTCGTGCACGCAGCCGACGAGGACGACGCCCTCGAGGTCGGGCGCTCCATCGCCCGCAACAACCTGTTCAAGTGCGCGGTCTTCGGCAACGACCCCAACTGGGGCCGCGTCCTCGCCGCCGTCGGCACCACCCGGGCGACGTTCGACCCCTACCTCCTCGACGTGGCGATCAACGGGGTCCAGGTCTGCCGCGCCATGGGGGTGGGGGAGCCGCGCGAGCTCGTCGACCTCGACCCGCGCGAGGTGCACGTCCTCGTCGACCTGCACGCCGGCGACGCGGAGGCCACGATCTGGACCAACGACCTGACCCACGACTACGTCCACGAGAACTCGGCCTACAGCACATGACGACCCGACCTGCCGCCCGCACCCCGCGCCTGCACGAGTCCCACCCGCGGACGCTCGCCAAGGCCTCCGTCCTCGTCGAGGCCCTGCCCTGGATGGAGCGCTTCCGCGGCGCGCTCGTCGTCGTCAAGTACGGCGGCAACGCCATGATCGACGACGAGCTCAAGGCCGCGTTCGCCCAGGACGTCGCCTTCCTCCGCTACGCCGGGCTGCGCCCCGTGGTGGTCCACGGCGGGGGCCCCCAGATAGCGGCCATGCTCGACCGGCTCGGCCTGACCAGCGAGTTCCGGGGCGGCCTGCGCGTCACGACCCCCGAGGTCATGGACGTCGTGCGGATGGTGCTGACCGGTCAGGTCGGGCGCGAGCTCGTCGGCCTGCTCAACCAGCACGGACCCCTGGCGGTGGGCCTGTCCGGCGAGGACGCCCACCTGTTCGGGGCCCGGCGCCGCGGCACCGTCGTCGACGGCGAGGGCGTCGACCTGGGCCTCGTGGGCGACGTCGAGGTCGTGAACCCCGCTGCGGTGCAAGACATCCTGGACGCCGGGCGGATCCCGGTCGTCTCGACCGTCGCCCCCGACCTGGACGTCGACGGGCAGGTCCTCAACGTCAACGCCGACACCGCCGCGGGGGCGCTGGCCGCCGCGCTCGGGGCCACCAAGCTCGTCGTCCTCACCGACGTCGAGGGCGTCTACCTCGACTACCCGGACCCCGCGTCGATCGTGTCGCGGATGGGCGTGGACGAGGCCGCCGAGCTGGCGACGCAGGTCGACGCCGGCATGATCCCCAAGCTCGAGGCCTGCGTCGCGGCCGTGCGCGGAGGCGTCCCCCAGGCCCACATGATCGACGGCCGTGTGGCGCACTCCCTGCTGCTGGAGGTCTTCACCAGCGAGGGGGTCGGCACGATGATCACCGCCGGTGACCCCGGTGACCCCGGTGACCCTGACGGCACCGACGCAGCCGACCATCCGACCGAGGAGACCGTATGACGACCGGCGCCACCACCCTCGACCGCTCCCAGGAGGTCCTGCTCGGCGTCTTCGGGCGACCGCGGCTCACCCTGGTCCGCGGCGAGGGCTGCTACGTCTACGACGCCGACGGCGGTCGGCACCTCGACCTGCTGGGGGGCATCGCCGTCAACAGCCTCGGGCACGGCCACCCGGCCCTGGTCGAGGCCATCAGCCGCGCAGCCCGCGAGCTCGTCCACGTCTCCAACTTCTTCGTCACCCCCGACCAGGTGCGCCTCGGCGAGCGGCTGCTGGAGCTGTCGGACGCCCCGTCCGGGTCGCGGGTGTTCTTGTGCAACAGCGGGACCGAGGCCATCGAGGCGGTCGTCAAGCTGTCCCGCCGGACCGGCCGCACGCGCATCGTCGCCGCCGAGGGAGCCTTCCACGGGCGCACCACCGGCGCGCTGGCCCTCACCCACAAGGAGGCCTACCGCGCGCCCTTCGAGCCGCTGATCGGGGACGTCACGTTCGTGCCCTACGACGACGTCGAGGCCCTGCGCGCGGCGGTCGACGAGACCGTGGCCGCGGTCGTGCTCGAGCCCATCCAGGGGGAGGCCGGCGTCATACCGGCCTCGACCGACTATCTGCGGGCCGCCCGGGAGGTGACCACCGCCGCCGGTGCGCTGCTGGTCCTGGACGAGATCCAGTCCGGGGTGGGTCGCTCCGGGCTGTGGTTCGCGCACCAGGCCCACGGCGTCCGGCCGGACGTGATGACCCTGGCCAAGGGTCTCGCCGGCGGCGTGCCGATCGGGGCCGTCGTCACCTTCGGCGACGAGGTGAGCGGCCTGCTGGGCGCCGGCCAGCACGGCACGACCTTCGGCGGCAACCCGCTGGCCTGCGCCGCCGCCCTCGCGGTCCTCGACACCATCGAGCGGGACGGTCTGCTCGAGCAGGTCAAGGCCACCGGCGAGCACATCGTCGAGGCCGTGGAGGGGCTCGGCCACCCGCTGGTCCGCGAGGTCCGCGGCGTCGGCCTGCTGCGTGCGATCGCCCTCACGCGGGACGTGTCCGCCCAGGTCACCGCGGACCTCGAGGCCCGAGGGCCTATCGTCAACCCTGTACGCCCGGACACCATCCGGCTCGCGCCGCCGCTCGTGCTCACCACGGACGAGGTGGACGAGTTCGTCGCGGACCTGTCCGTCGTGCTGGACGGGATCGTCGCTTCCGAGGGAGGAACTCCATGATCGCCCAGACCCGCGGGGCCCGGCACCAGCTGATCGCCGACATCCTCGCCCGCACCACGGTGCGCTCGCAGAACGAGCTGCTCGAGCTGCTGGCGGCCGAAGGCGTGGAGATCACGCAGGCCACGCTCTCCCGCGACCTCGTCGACCTCGGCGCCGTCAAGGTCCGCCAGGGCCGCACGCTCGTCTACGCCCTGCCCGGGCTCGGTGGCGACCAGACCCCCCGCATCGCACCCGACATGGCCGAGGTGTCCGGGCGGCTGCGCAAGGTGTGCGAGGAGCTCCTCGTCTCCGCCCGCGCGTCCGCCAACCTCGTCATCGTGCGCACCCCGCCGGGAGCGGCCAGCTTCCTCGCCTCGGCGATCGACATGGCCCGCGAGGGCGACATCGTCGGCACCATCGCCGGCGACGACACCATCCTGGTGATCACGGCGGCGCCCGACGGCGGCGAGGCCGTGGCGGGCAAGCTGCTCGGCCTCGCCGGCGTCAACGACGACTGACCCGACGCGCCACGCCCTCCACCTCACCCGGTCGACCTCACCCCGACAACACCCCGCCATCACCTCAGATCACCTCAGATCACCTCCCGAGAGGACCCGCATGACCTCCGAGCGCACCAGCCTGTGGGGCGGTCGCTTCGCCGGTGGACCGGCCGACGCCCTCGCCGCCCTGTCGAAGTCGACGCACTTCGACTGGCGGCTCGCGCCCTACGACATCGCCGGGTCGCGCGCCCACGCCCGCGTGCTGCACCGCGCCGGCCTGCTCGACGACGCCACGCTCGACGCGATGCTCAAGGCCCTGGGCCGGCTGCGGGACGACGTGGAGTCCGGGGCGTTCGCGCCGGCGCAGGACGACGAGGACGTCCACACGGCGCTCGAGCGGGGGCTCATCGAGCGAGCCGGCACCGACGTCGGCGGACGGCTGCGGGCCGGTCGCTCGCGCAACGACCAGGTCGCGACGCTGTTCCGGATGTACCTGCGCGACCACGCGCGCTCCGTGGCCGGCCTGGTCCTCGATGTCGTCGACGCCCTCGTCGCCCAGGCCGAGGCGCACGCCACCACCGCCATGCCCGGTCGCACGCACCTGCAGCACGCCCAGCCCGTGCTGCTGGCCCACCACCTGCTCGCCCACGCCTGGGCCCTGCTGCGCGACGTCGAGCGGTTCGTCGACTGGGACGCCCGGACCGCGGTCTCGCCCTACGGCGCCGGCGCCCTGGCCGGGTCCTCCCTCGGCCTGGACCCCGAGGCCGTCGCCGCCGACCTGGGCTTCGCGACCAGCGTGGAGAACTCCATCGACGGGACGGCGTCGCGCGACTTCGTCGCCGAGTTCGCCTTCGTCTGCGCCATGACGGCCGTCGACGTGTCCCGGCTGGCCGAGGAGGTCGTGCTCTGGGCGACCAAGGAGTTCAGCTTCGTCACGCTCGACGACGCCTACTCCACCGGGTCGAGCATCATGCCGCAGAAGAAGAACCCCGACGTCGCCGAGCTCGCGCGGGGCAAGGCCGGCCGGTTGGTGGGGGACCTGGCCGGCCTGCTGACCACGCTCAAGAGCCTGCCGCTCGCCTACAACCGCGACCTGCAGGAGGACAAGGAGCCGGTCTTCGACGCCGTCGACACCCTCGAGGTGCTGCTCCCCGCCTTCAGCGGCATGGTCGCGACCCTGACCTTCCACGACGACCGCCTGGAGTCCCTCGCGCCCCAGGGCTTCTCGCTCGCCACCGACGTCGCCGAGTGGCTGGTGCGCGAGGGCGTGCCGTTCCGCGTCGCCCACGAGGTGGCCGGCGCCTGCGTGCGCGCGTGCGAGGAGCGCGGCATCGAGCTGTGGGACCTCGACGACGACGACCTGCGTGGCATCTCGGAGCACCTGACGCCCGACGTCCGCTCGGTCCTGTCGGTCGAGGGGTCCCTGGCGTCCCGCTCCGCCAAGGGCGGGACCGCCCCGGCGCGGGTCACCGAGCAGCGCGGCCGCGTGGCCGAGCAGGCCCGGCGGCTGCGGGAGTTCACGGGATCCGCCCTGGACGTCCGCGCCTGATGCTGACGCGCGCGTTCTTCGCGCGGCCGGTCCTCGAGGTCGCCCCCGACCTGCTCGGGTGCGTCCTGTGGCACGGCCCGGTCGGTCTGCGGCTCACCGAGGTCGAGGCGTATGCCGGTCAGCGGGACCCCGGTTCGCACGCCTTCCGTGGTCCGACGCCGCGCACCCGCGTCATGTTCGGCGAGGCGGGCCACCTCTACGTCTACCTGTCCTACGGCATGCACCACGCGGTCAACGTCGTGTGCGGGCCCACGGGCGAGGCGTCGGCCGTGCTGCTGCGTGCCGGGGAGGTCGTCGCCGGTCACGAGCAGGTGACCGAGCGACGCCCCGGCATACGGCCCCGCGACCTGGCCCGTGGGCCGGGGCGACTGACCAAGGCCCTCGGCCTGGACCTCGGCCACCACGGGCTGGACCTGCTGGACCCCGCCGCGCCGGTCCGTCTGGCGCCGGGCACACTGGGTGCTGACGCGGGCTTGATCCGCACCGGCCCCCGGGTCGGTGTGTCGGGCCCGGGCGGAGACGGCGACACGTACCCCTGGCGCTACTGGCTGGCGGACGAGCCTACCGTCTCGGCGTATCGTCCAGCCGTGGTGCGGCGCCGTCTGCCGCGCCACTGATCGACGGCGGGCCTCGCCCCAGGCAGGAGCACGACAGCGTGAGCAAGGACCAACGACGGACCGGGCAGGTCAGCGCGTCCGTCCGCACGGAGCGGCTGGCGCTACGACCTTTCGACCAGGACGACTTCAAGGCCGTGCGGAGCTACCTCGGCGACCCGCAGGTGATGCGCTACGTCGACGATCCCTACTCCGACAAGCAGGTCAAGCGCTTCCTGTCGCGCTGGGTGGGCGACGACCCGCCGGTGCTGGCGCTGGTCCGTCGCGACAAGGACAAGGTCGTCGGGCACGTCGTCTTCCACCGCTACGAGCACCCCGACGTCTACGAGATCTCGTGGGTCCTGCACCCCAAGTACCACCGCCGGGGCTACGCCACCGAGGTGGGGCGGGCGCTGCTCGACCACGCGTTCCGCGGCCTGGGTGCGCACCGGGTGTTCGCCACCACCATCGAGGGCAACGACGCCGCCTGTCGGCTGATGGCCCGGCTCGGCATGACCCGCGAGGCCGCGCTCCGCAAGTCGACGCAGCACGACGGACGCTGGCTCGACGAGTACTACTACTCGGTGCTCGACACCGACTACGCCGACCGGCAGGGATAGGGCAGGCTAGTCACGGCCCGCCCGACGGCGGCGGGGACCTCGACGCAAGGAGTGATGCACCGTGACCGACATCCTCGACGAGCTGCAGTGGCGCGGCCTGGTGGCACAGTCCACCGACGAGGCCGAGCTGCGCCAGGCCCTCGAGGACGGACCGCTCACGGTGTATTGCGGCTTCGACCCGACCGCGCCCTCCCTGCACTTCGGCAACCTCGTGCAGCTGATCGCCCTGCGGCACCTGCAGCGGGCTGGTCACCGGGTGATCGGTTTGGTGGGTGGGTCGACGGGGCTGGTGGGTGACCCACGCCCGTCGAGCGAGCGCGTGCTCAAGACCAAGGAGCAGACGGCCGCGGACGTGGAGCGGATCGCGGTGCAGGTGCGGGCGATCCTGGCGGCCGACACGGACAACCCGCCGATCTTCGTCAACAACTTGGACTGGACCGCGCCGATCTCCGCCCTGGACTTCCTGCGCGACTACGGCAAGCACTTCCGGGTCAACCAGATGCTCAAGAAGGACGCCGTCGCGGCGCGGCTCAGCTCCGACCAGGGCATCTCCTACACGGAGTTCAGCTACCAGATCCTGCAGGCGCTGGACTACCTCGAGCTCTACCGGCAGTACGGCTGCACCCTGCAGACCGGCGGCCAGGACCAGTGGGGCAACCTCACGGCCGGCGTCGACCTCATCGGTCGCGTCGAGGGGGCGTCGGTGCACGTGCTCACCACGCCGCTCCTGACCGACTCGTCGGGGGAGAAGTTCGGCAAGTCTGCGGGCAACGCCGTGTGGCTGGACCCGCGGATGACCTCGCCCTACGCCTTCTACCAGTACTGGATCAACGTCGAGGACGCCTCGGTGGTGAAGCTGCTCAAGGTCTTCACCGACCGCACGCGCGACGAGATCGCCGAGCTGGAGCGTCAGGTCGCTGAGGAGCCCTTCCGGCGCACGGCTCAGAGGACGCTGGCGGCCGACGTGACCACGCTCGTGCACGGACCCGAGGCGACCGCGGCGGTGCAGGCCGCGTCCGAGGCCCTCTTCGGCAAGGGCGACATCGCGGCCCTGGACCGGCAGACCCTGCTGGACGCGACGGCGGAGCTCCCTGGGGGAGAGCTGTCCCCCGGGGACACTGTGGTCGACGCGCTGGTGTCGGTGGGTCTGGTGGCGTCTCGCAACGAGGCTCGCCGCGCGCTGAAGGACGGCGGCGCCTCGGTCAACAACGCCAAGGTGTCCGATCCCGAGGCCGTGCTGGGGGAGCAGGACTTCCTCCACGGCCGGGTGGTCCTGCTCAAGCGGGGGCGCAAGTCCATGGCTGCTGGTCGTATGCCGGCGTCCTGACCAGCGGATTTGTCTCCCCGGACACCTTCACGTAATGTTCTCGATGTCGCCCGGACAGGGAGGAACGGACACCACTGCTAGCAGGGAAACCTCGCAGCGAAGTAGGCCGGTCCCGCGGATGACAACCTCTACCGAGAAGGTACTTCGGTATGTCCTGATGAGCGGAAATGCTCGATTAGGAAGCGGGAGAAACACCTGCTACAGTAGAGGAACCGAACACGCCAAGCGCGCTCCGCAGGTCATTGATCTGGTCCGAGAAGCCCAAGATGTGATTCGGAAACTGACAGCCTCGACACGAAGGCCCAAGCATTTGGTCCGGGATGTCGTGAGCGTCCGATGTTTGAGAACTCAACAGCGTGCCGAAATTCGATGCCAAGTTTTAAACCTCGTTTGAGGTTCCTTTGGTAGATGGACATTCAACGTCATGTTGTTTTGTCTTTTTGCTGGGTTTACAAATTTTTCTACGGAGAGTTTGATCCTGGCTCAGGACGAACGCTGGCGGCGTGCTTAACACATGCAAGTCGAACGATGATGCCCAGCTTGCTGGGTGGATTAGTGGCGAACGGGTGAGTAACACGTGAGTAACCTGCCCTTCACTCTGGGATAACTCCGGGAAACCGGGGCTAATACTGGATAT
>NZ_AUFG01000013.1 GCF_000426385.1 Arsenicicoccus bolidensis DSM 15745 | reverse complement strand
ACCGCAACCAGGCCTCCGGGCGGCCCAACCTGAGCCCGGAGGTCACTTCCGGTTGCCTGAGCACCCCAAGGCGACCCCCAGGCGACCCAACCTGACCTGACAGGTCACTTCCGGTCGCCCAAGCCGCCCACAGGCGCCACGACCCGACCTGACAGGTCACTTCCGGTCACCCGAGCGAGCCGGGGTCAGCGCCGGCGGGTGGCCGCCACGAGTCGGCGGACCTGGCGGGTGCGGGCGTGGTCGGCATACGTGTCGTCGATCGGCTCGGGCTCGAAGGCCCGCCCGGTCGCCCTCTCCACCGCCCACCCGACCAGGGCGTCCGCAAGAGCCGGGTTGGCCGGCAGGATCGGGCCGTGCAGGTAGGTCCCGACGACGTGGCCGGTGATCGCGCCCTCGGTCCCGTCCTGCCCGTTGTTGCCCTGACCTGCGCGAACGCGCCCAAAGGGCCGCTGCTCCGGCCCGAGCACCGTGGAGCCCGAGTGGTTCTCGAAGCCCACGACCTCGCCGAACTCGGTGTCGAGGACGATGCCGCCGATCATGCGCTTGGCGTTGCCGGTCGTGGTGACGTCGAGGATGCCGAGGCCGGGCAGCCGCTGGCCCTCGACCGTGATGAAGGCGTTGCCGAAGAGCTGGTACATGCCGCAGATGGCGAGCATCGGGCAACCGTCGGCCGCCAGCTCCACGAGCCGGCCGCCGATCCGCTCCAGGTCGGACTCGACCCGCGCCTGGCCGGAGTCCTGGCCCCCGCCGCCCATGACGAGGTGGACATCGTCGCGCCAGGGGTCGCCGGGCGCGTGCCCGACCACCTCGACGTCGTAGCCGTGCCACCGCAGCCGGGAGGCGAGCGCCCGCGTGTTGCCGAGGTCGCCGTAGATGCTCATCTCGCGCGGGTAGAGGTGGACGAGGGTGACCGTGCCCTTGCTGGTGCCAGGCGTCCGGGCGCTCGCGAACTCGCTCATCAGGCCTTCGCCTCCTCGCCGAAGTCCGGCAGGTCGTAGCGCTGGGCGAGCACCCGCCGCAGCGCCATCATCGCGGTGTAGGTGCAGAAGATCCGCTTGGGCTCGTCGCGGTGCTCGGCGAGGAAAAGGTCGAGAGCGGTCTCGAGCTCGGGCTGGACCGCGGCCACGGGCACGTCGTCATACCTGAGCCGCAGCGCCATGTCGTAGGCGCGGACGCCGCTCGTGACGGCGACGCCGAGATCGCGGAGGGACTCGAAGCTCACGTCATACAGCCAGGAGACGTCCTGCCCGTCGGCGTAGTTGTCGTTGATCGCGATCATGGACGCGACCGGGGTCGTGCCGTAGGTGCCGAGCGCGACGGTGAACCCGGCGGGGTTCTTGACCAGCACCAGCTCGAGCGGCTGGCCGTCGACGTCGACGACCTCGCCCCTCCCGAACGGCGGGGTGACCGTGGCGAGGGCCTCGGACGCGGTCGTATGCCGGAACTCCGCCCCCAGCAGCAGCCGCACGAGCGAGGTCGCCGCGGTCGCGTTGATCATGGCCGCGAGGCCGCGCTGGCGCAGCGTCACCGGCCCGACGTCGTGCCCGTCGCCGAAGACCACGGTGAAGGAGTGGTCGTCGACCGGCTTGAGCAGGCCGTCGGACGGCCCGGCCGCCGGCACGTCGTCGGCCTCGCTGAACCGGACGTCGGCCTCCTGCAGCTCCGGCAGGCGGTCGGCGATGGACGGGTCGACGCCGAACCACCGCACCTCGGCACCCGGACGCACGTGCTCGTCGATGCGGGAGATGAACGAGTCGTCGCGGTTGAGCACGACACCCGTGGTCGTCTGCTCGGCCAGGCGCATGAGCAGCCGTGCGGTGTGGTCGATCTCGGCGAACCGGTCGAGCTGGTCGCGGGCGACGTTGAGCAGCAGCGCGTGGGTGGGGGTCACGACCTCGGCGAACTTCAGGGCGTGGGCCTCGTCGAGCTCCAGGACGGCGATGTCGGCGTCGACGCGGCCGGTCAGCGGCAGCTCGGCGAGCATCGAGGAGATCACACCGCGGGTGAAGTTGGACCCGGTGGGGTTGGTCAGCACCCGCAGGCCGTGGGCGCGCAGCAGGGCGACGACCATCTTGGTGGTGGTGGTCTTGCCGTTGGTGCCGCTCACCACGACGATCCCGCGCGGCAGCCCGCCGAGCGTCGACCGCAGGAACGCCGGGTCGATCCGCTCCGCCACCAGGCCCGGGAGCGCCGAGCCGCCGCTGCCACCACCCCGCAGCCGGGAAGCGGTCCGGGCGAGCTTGCCTGCCGCGATCGCGGCCGTCGTCCTCAACACCCGCGTCAGCCTACCCGCGCGGGTGCGCCGGTCAGGGCTGCGCCGGGCCCCGCGCGGCGGCGCAACCAGGTGGACACGGTGGGCGCTCGACGTCCCTGCCCCCTGGCGCTCAGCCCCCGGCCCGGCCAGGGTGGGTCCATGGACCAGACCTGGCACGACGACACGAAGTCCCGCCTGCACCGCCAGCTCGACCGGCAGCGTGACGCGCTGCTGATGAAGCTGCGCGGCCTCGGCGAGCGCGACCTGCGCCGTCCCATGACGCCGACCGGCACCAATCTGCTCGGGCTCGTGCGCCACGTGTCGGGGGTCGAGGCGGGCTACTTCGGCGAGACCTTCGGCCGGCCCCTGCCCGAGCCTCTCCCCTGGGACGAGACGTATGCCGACAACGACGACATGTGGGTCCCCCGCGACGTCCCGGCCACCGAGGTGCTGGCGTTCTACGACCGGGTGCGGGCCCACGCCGACGCCACGATCCGGGAGCTGCCGCTGGACGCGCCGGGCTCCGTGCCGTGGTGGGCCGAGGGCGGACGCGAGGTCACGCTGCTCGTGATCATGGGCCACGTCACGACCGACGTGAGCCGGCACGCGGGGCACGCCGACATCCTGCGGGAGACCATCGACGGCGAGGCCGGCTACCTCGTCGACAACGACAACCTGATGAGCACCGACCCGGCCTACTGGGCGGATCTGCACCGCCGCCTGCGGGAGATCTCCGACTCCTTCGGCGCGTGAGGCCCCTCGCACCGGCCCCCCCATCGCCGGGGAGGTTTGGTGCCGTCATAGCGACACCGAACCTCCCCGCTGCTGGGGCGTCGCGCGCGGTCGAGCGACGCCGACTGCTCACCGGCCGGTCACCGGGTGGACACGTGCCCATCCCCCACCGCGCCGTGACGCGGGGTTACCGTTCGAGCACTCCCCGGCGACGTCGTCGTCGCACCCCCATCAGCCCAGGAGCCCCCATCATGCGCATCCACCTGCGCGCCGTGAGCCGCCTCAGTGCCGTCGCCCTGCTGGCGACCACAGCTGCCGCCGTGCCCGTCGTCGCCAACGCCGTCGACACCGCCAGCCCCGTCGTGATCTCCGAGGTCTTCGGGGGCGGCGGCAACGCCGGTGCCCCCTACCGCACCGACTTCGTCGAGCTCTACAACTCCTCCGACCAGCCCGTCTCGCTCGACGGCTGGTCCGTGCAGTACGCCTCCGCCGCCGGCACCTCCTGGCAGCGGACGGCCCTGACCGGCACCATCGCCCCCAAGGCCACGTATGTCGTGGCGGAGGCCTCGGGCGCCAACACCGCCGCTCCCGCCCTGCCCCGCATCGACGCGCAGGGCACCATCGCGATGTCCGGCACCGCGGGTCGCATCGCGCTCGTCAGCTCGTCCACCGCGCTCGCCTGCGGCGCCGACTGCGACGCGGCCGCCGGCGTGGTGGACTACATCGGCTGGGGCACGGCCACGGACTTCGTCGTGGCGGCCGCACCGGCCACCACCAACGCCACCTCGATCAGCCGCGCCCTGCCCGCGCCGACGAGCGGGTGGGACAACAGCAAGGACTACACCGCGGGCGCGCCCACGCCGGCCGCGGTCACCGTCGGCACCGGCCCCAGCGACCCGACGCCCACGCCCACCCCCACCCCGACTCCCACGCCGACCCCGGGCAGCACGACCATCCAGGACATCCAGGGCCCCGGTTTCATCTCCCCGCTCAAGGGCCAGGCGGTCACCAACGTCCCCGGCATCGTCACGGGCGTGCGCGCCGCGGGCCGCGCCAAGGGCTTCTGGATCCAGCAGCCCACCAAGGACCCGGCCAAGGCCAACGCCTCCACCGGCGTCTTCGTCTACACCGCCTCGGCGCCCATCACCGTCAAGGAGGGCGACGCGGTCCTCGTCAGCGGGCAGGTCACCGACTACTACCCCCTGTCCAGCGGCGAGACGGTCGCCACCACCCCCAACCTGTCGATGACCGAGATCACCAAGCCGGTCGTCAACGTCCTCTCCAGCGGCAACGCCCTCCCCCAGGCCCTCACCCTGCCCGCGGACATGCCCGACACCTACGCCCCGAAGCCCCCGACCGGCAACGTCGAGGACCTCACCCTGGACCCCCGGCGCTCCGCCATCGAGTGGTACGAGTCCCACGAGGGGGAGCTCGTCACCGTCGGCGACGCCCGCGTCGTCGGCCCCGGTCAGCCGCAGTACGGCGAGATCTACGTCCAGACCAAGCCGGACGAGCTGCGCACCCCGCGCGGCGGCACCTACATCGCGGACTACGACCGCACCCCCACGGGCCGCATGCTCGTCATGCCGGTCGACGGCAAGGTCCCGGCGGCCAACGTGGGCGACACCCTGCAGGGCGCCACCACCGGCCCGGTCGACTGGTCCACGTATGGCGGCTACACCATCGCCGCGACCCGCCTCGGCACCCACACCGACAACGGCCTGCAGCGCACCGTCGTGGCCCCCGCCGCCGACGACCAGCTCACCGTCGCGACCTTCAACGTCGAGAACCTCAAGCCCACCGACCCCGACGCCAAGTACGCCGCGCTCGGCCAGGCCGTCGTCACCAACCTGCGGTCCCCCGACGTCATCACGGTCGAGGAGATCCAGGACGACAGCGGTGCCACCAACGACGGCACCACCTCCTCCGACACCACCGAGGCCAAGCTCATCGCGGCGATCCGGGCGGCGGGCGGTCCGGCATACAAGGCCGCGGTCATCGACCCCGAGGACGGTCGCGACGGCGGGCAGCCCGGCGGCAACATCCGCGTGGGCCTGCTCTACAACCCCGAGCGGGTGACATTCGTCGAGCGCGCGGGCGGCACCGCGACCAGCGCGACCACGGTCACCAAGGACACGACCCCCGGCCTGGAGGACACCCCCGCGCTGTCGGCGAGCCCCGGCCGAGTCGACCCCACCAACCCGGCGTGGAACGCCTCCCGCAAGCCGCTGGCCGGTGAGTTCGTCTACCGCGGCCGCAAGGTGATCGTCGTGGCCAACCACTTCAACTCCAAGGGTGGCGACGACTCGGCCGACGGGCGCTTCCAGCCGCCCAACCGCGCCTCGGAGGTGCAGCGCACGCAGCAGGCGCAGTCGTTGCGGGCCTTCGTCGAGCAGGTCAAGGCCGTGGACCCGCAGGCCAACGTCATCCTCGGCGGCGACTTCAACGACTACCAGTTCTCGGCCCCGATGAAGGTCCTGACCGCGGACGGCGCGCTGCTGCACGACACGATGTGGACGCTTCCCGAGAACGAGCGCTACTCCTACGTGTTCAACGGGATCAGCCAGACCCTGGACCACGTCCTCGTCTCGGCCAACCTCAAGGGCTCGACCTCGCTGCAGGTCGCGCACATCAACAGCGAGTTCGCGGTGCAGACCTCCGACCACGACCCCCAGGTCGTCCGGGTCCGCCCGGCGCTGCACCTCTACCAGCCCGGCACGGTCACGGTCGACGAGAGCGTCCGCAAGCCGGGCCAGAAGCTCACGCTCACCCTGGCCGGCTGGAAGCCCGGCGACGTCGTCACGGTCCGCCTGGACGGCGCCGTCGTCGGCACGGTCACGGTCGACGCCACCGGCGCCGGCACGCTGCGCTGGACCGTGCCCACCAGCACGGCGGTCGGCGCGCACACGCTGACGCTGACCGGTCGCCAGACCTACCCGGCGAGCGTGGCCCTCACGGTCCGGCCCAAGAACGGTCCGGCCCGCTGACCCGTCGACAGTGATGACGCCGTATGCCGCGCGCCCGGTCCCTCGCGAGAGGCCGGGCGCGCGGCATACGGGCGGAGTGGTCGTCCCGGCAGCAGGGCGAGCCTGCCGGCGGCGCGGGACCCTCAGCGCAGGTACTTCTCCACGGCCCGCGAGGTTGCCCCGACGAGGCCGCCCACGAGCCCGCCGATCAGCAGCAGCGAGCCGATGCCGAGGACGAGCCCGAGCGGGTTGGACAGGACGCCGACGCCCCACGACACGAGCAGCACCCCCATCACCACGACGGCCGACAGGCCGGACAGGACCAGCAGCGTCAGGCCGTAGGGAGCGTTGGAGACCCGGGGCTCACGGGTCCGCTGCCACCCGAGGCCACGGACCTGCGTGCGGAAGTCCCGCAGCATCCGTCGCTGCTGGGGACGACCGGCGACCAGCGCCGCGACCCCGACCCCGATGCCCGTCCAGAGGGCGACGAGGGCGATCGCGGCGATCACGTCGCCGGGCCGGTTCATGCGGACGACCACGACGCCGAGGGCGGCCCAGCTCGCCCACAGCGCGGCGAAGAAGGTCACCCACAGGCGGATCGTCATCGGCGTCACGAGGACGATCGCGATCGCGATCGAGCAGGACGCGACGGCGTGCCCGCTCGGCGCGGAGTTGACCGGTCCGAGGTGGTCGAGGCCGTAGTCCGGGCGGTGGATCAGGTAGGTGCGGGTGAGGTAGGCCGTGAGGTTGGCGCCCACCACCACCACGAGCGCCCCGAGCGCCAGGTCGAACCTGCGCCGCCACACCGCGAGCACCACGCAGATCGCGAACGCCGCGGCGAGGGTGCGCACCTCGACGGCGGCCAGGACGGTCCCGATGTGCTGGTAGCGGAAGGTGTCGGTGATCGCGATCGACCCGAACGCGCGGGTGTCGAGCCGCTGACCCCAGGGGGCGAAGACGTTCCAGGCGATGGTGATGACCAGCACGAGGAGTCCGGCGGCGGCCACGGCGAGCGCCCAGCGGCGCGCGTGCCCGTGGAGCTGGGTCACGGGCGGCGCGGTGGGCGCGGTCTCGGTCGACGACATACGTCCATCTTGCCCCGGGATGAAAAAACACGACGTATGTCGGGACAAACACCACCCCGCTGCATCGTCCCGGAGCGGCCCTCGTTAGGGTTGGGCTCATGCCCGACGCCAGCACCGCCCTCCCCACCGACGACGCCGAGGGCACCGCCCCCACGGGCAGCGTCCCCGCTCGTGCCCTGGTGGTGGGCGGTGGCGTCACCGGCCTCCTCGCGGCGCGGCGCCTCGCCCAGGCCGGCTCCCGGGTGACGGTGCTCGAGGCCGGCGACCGGCTCGGCGGGCAGGTCCGCTCCGTGGACTTCGCCGGCCGTCGCTGCGAGCTCGGCGCCGAGGCGGTCCACCTGGCGTCCCCCGCGGTGACCGCCCTCGTGCGCGAGCTGGGGCTCGAGGCCACGATGATCCGGTCCAACCCCGGCGCCACCTGGCTCGCCACCCGCAAGGGTCTGCGCCGCCTCCCCCAGGGTGTCGGCCCGACCGGCCCCACCCAGCTGATGCCCGTGGTCCGCTCCGGGATCGTCTCGGTGCAGGGTCTCGCGCGCGCCGCCCTCGAGCCGCTCGTGGCCCGCCGCCACCGCGTCGAGGGCGACGTCTCGGTCGGGCGCTTCGTCCGCGAGCGGTTCGGCGACGAGATCGCCGACTCCTTCGTCGACCCGATGCTCGGCGGGCTGCACTCCGGCGACATCGACCAGCTGTCGCTGCGGGCAGCCTCGCCGATGCTCGCGGCGGTCGCGCGCGACGGCCGCTCCCTCACCCTGTCGGTCCGCACGCGCAAGGCCGGGCCGAGCGTGGCGCCGTCGATGTTCGCGACCTGGCCGCAGGGCCTGTCCACCCTCACCGATCACCTCCTGGATGGCGTCGACGTCGACGTGCGCCTCTCCTCGCCCGTCGCCTCCCTGCGCCGGACCGAGCAGGGGTCGTATGCCGTGACCACCGTCTCCGGCGAGGACCACCACGCCGACGCCGTCGTGCTCGCGGTCAACGCCGCCGTCGCGTCCCGCCTCCTGGCCGGCGCCTCCCCCGACGCCGCGGCGCCCCTGGCGCAGGTCCGCTCCGCGTCGCTGGCGTCGGTCCTCGTGGCGCTGCCCGCCGCCGAGGCGCAGCGGTGCCGCCCCATCGCCGAGGGCACCGGCATCATGATCCCGAGCCGGCTCGGCCGCCGGCTCAAGGCCGCGACCTTCCTGTCCTCCAAGTGGCCCCAGCTGGCCGGGGGCGACACCACGCTCGTGCGCCTCTCCGCCGGCCGCGACGGCTCCACCATCGTCGACGACCACAGCGACGCCGAGCTGGTCGACCTGCTCCTGGCCGACCTGGGCGAGCTCACCGGGCTCGGCGCCCGGCCCGTCGAGACGCGGGTGCACCGCTGGCTCGACACCGCGCCCCAGCTCGTCGTCGGTCACCAGGAGCGGCTGACCGCGGCCCGCGCGGCCCTGCAGCGCGACCTGCCGGGCGTCGTCGTCGCCGGCGCCTCCCACGACGGGGCCGGCATCAGCGGCTGCGTCACCTCCGCCCTGCAGGCCGTCACCACCCTCACCGAAAGGCCCACGCGATGAGCCACGACCTGCGGCACCCCGGGGCGCCCGGCGCCGCGCCCGACCTCGCCAAGGCGGTCCGTCACCAGCGGCACGACGTCGCGGACAAGCCGTTCATCACCATCTGGGAGGTCACCCGGGCCTGCCAGCTCGCGTGCCTGCACTGCCGCGCCGACGCCATCACCCGGCGGGACCCCCTCGAGCTCAGCCTCGACGAGGGCAAGGCCCTGCTCGAGCAGATCGCGTCCTTCCCCAAGCCGCACCCCCTCGTCGTGCTCACCGGCGGCGACCCCTTCGAGCGCCCTGACCTGGCCGAGCTCACGGCATACGGCACCTCCCTCGGCCTGTCCATGGCCCTGTCACCCTCGGCCACCCCCAACCTGACGACCGAGCGGCTGGCCGAGCTGCGGGACGCCGGCGGCAAGGCCGTGTCCCTCTCGCTCGACGGTGCGCAGGCCCCGACGCACGACGCGTTCCGCGGCTTCGAGGGGACCTTCGAGCGCACCCTGGACTCGGCGCGGCTGGTCACCGAGGCGGGCTTCCGGCTGCAGATCAACTCGACCGTCACCCGCTCGACCGTGCTGGAGCTGCCGCGGCTGCTCACCACGGTCCTCGACCTCGGTGCCAAGCTGTGGAGCGTGTTCTTCCTCGTCCCCACGGGCCGCGGCCAGCAGCTGCAGACCCTCACGGCCGACGAGGTCGAGGACGTGCTGCACTGGCTCGTCGACGTGTCCCGCTTCATCGCGATCAAGACCACCGAGGCGCCGCACTACCGCCGGGTCGTGCTGCAGCGGCTCACGGCCGCGCACGACGGCTCGGCGGCCGAGGAGCGCGGCGAGCTCTACCGCCAGCTCACCGAGGCCACGGCCGTCCTGCTCGGCGACCGCGAGGTGCGCGAGCGGCCCGCCCGTCCGCCGATCGACGTCAACTCCGGCCGCGGCTTCGTGTTCATCGACCACCAGGGCTGGGTCTACCCCTCCGGCTTCCTCCCCCACCGGGCCGGCAACGTCCGCGAGACGCCGCTGCCCGAGATCTATCGCGAGTCGCCGATCATGCGGTCGCTGCGGACGCCGGAGCAGTTCGTCGGCAAGTGCGGGGTGTGCGAGTTCCGCGAGGTGTGCGGCGGGTCGCGCTCCCACGCGTATGCCGTCACCGGTGACCCGTTGGCCTCGGACCCCACCTGCGCCTACCTCCCGGCGTCGGTGACCGCGGAGGACGCGCTGCTCTCCGAGGCGCCCGCCGCCGCCCAGATGCGGGCGCACGCCCACTGACCCCGGACACCCCGACACGCGGGCGCAATGAGGGGACTGGTCCCGGATTCACCGACAATGAGCGGGTGCCGCACCGAATCTCCCCCCTCGTCCTGGCCCTCGGCCTCGCCGCCTCCGGGCTGAGCGGGTGCGGCGGGTCCGGCGCTGCCGCATCAGCGACCACGACCGTCACGGCCCCCGCCGTCACCCACACCGTCATCGCCCCGACCGACGACGAGCGCCCCGCGAGCGCGTCCACGACGGCCGGGTCGCCGACCACCGCCGTCTCGCCGTCGACCAGCGCGACGTCGACCACCCCGCCAGCGGCCGGCACGACGAGCTCGGCGGCCCCGACCTCGGCGCCGGCGTCCACCCCCGCACCGGCGGCCGGCGTCACCGAGGCCGGGTTCGACGCGGCCGCCGCGGCCTACCTCAAGGGCCGCAAAGGTCACGTCGGTGTGTTCGCCGTCGACCTGACCGACGGTCGGCAGGTGCAGCACAACGCCGGGCAGCGGTGCGAGACGGCCAGCATGGTCAAGCTCGACGTGCTGCTCACCCTGCTGCTGCAGCGGCAGGACGCGGGCAAGCCCCTCAGCAGCTCCGACCGGGCGCTGACGTCCTCCATGATCATCAACAGCGACAACAACGCCACCACCACGCTGTGGGGACGGATCGGGCAGCACGAGGGCGTGCGGGCGGCCAACCGCAGGTTCGGGATGACCGAGACCGAGCCGGGCACCTCCTACCGCTGGGGTCTGACCACCACCACCGCCGCCGACCAGGTGCGCCTGCTGCGCAACCTCGTCCGCGACGACGGCCCGCTGGACCAGGCGAGCCGGGACTACGCGCTGGGCCTGATGGGCCGGGTCGCCGACGGGCAGGACTGGGGTGTCTCGGCCGCCAACCCGCAGCACGAGGCCCAGGTCAAGAACGGCTGGCTCCCCCGGTCCGACGGCTGGGTGGTCACGTCGGCCGGACGCGCGCAGACCGCCGCTGGCCACGAGGTGCTCCTCGCGGCCGTGAGCTGCGAGGTCAGCAGCCAGCAGCACGGCATCGAGACCATCGAGCACCTCGCCGAGATGGCCGCGAGCGCCCTCGACCGCTGACCGGCCTCCCGCTGGGTCACTCCAGACCGGGTCACCCCAGACCGGGTCACCCCAGACCGGGTCACCCCAGACCGGGTCACCCCAGACCCGGCCAGCCCGGACCAGGCCAGCCCAGATCGGGTCACCCCAGGCGGGGCCGGGTCACTCCCACTCGATGGTGCCCGGCGGCTTGCTCGTGATGTCGAGCACCACCCGGTTGACCTCGCTCACCTCGTTGGTGATGCGGTTGCTGATGGTCGCCAGCACGTCATAGGGCACGCGCGACCAGTCGGCCGTCATCGCGTCCTCCGACGAGACCGGGCGCAGCACGATCGGGTGGCCGTAGGTGCGGCCGTCGCCCTGCACGCCCACCGAGCGCACGTCGGCGAGCAGCACGACAGGGCACTGCCAGATCTCGCGGTCGAGGCCCGCCTCGGACAGCTCCTCGCGGGCGATCGAGTCCGCGCGCCGCAGGATCTCGAGGCGCTCGGCGGTCACCTCGCCGATGATGCGGATGCCGAGGCCCGGGCCTGGGAAGGGCTGACGCCACACGATCGCCTCGGGGACGCCCAGCTCGAGGCCCACCTGGCGCACCTCGTCCTTGAAGAGGGTGCGCAGCGGCTCGACGAGCGCGAACTGCAGGTCGTCCGGCAGGCCACCGACGTTGTGGTGGGACTTGATGTTGGCCGCGCCCTCGCCGCCGCCGGACTCGACGACGTCGGGATAGAGCGTGCCCTGCACCAGCCACTTGACGGGGTGCTCCTCGTCGCCGCGGTCCTCGACCACGTCGCGGGCGGCCTGCTCGAAGGCGCGGATGAACTCACGGCCGATGATCTTGCGCTTGGTCTCGGGGTCGGTGACGCCGGCCAGCGCCGTGAGGAACTGCTCCCGCGCGTCGACGACGATCAGGTCGACCCCCGTCGCCTCGACGAACTCGCGCTCCACCTGCTCGCGCTCGCCCTCGCGCAGCAGCCCGTGGTCGACGTGCACGCAGGTCAGCTGGTCGCCGACGGCCTTCTGCACGATCGCCGCGGCCACGGCCGAGTCGACCCCGCCGGACAGGGCGCACAGCACCCGGTCCTCGCCGACCTGCTCGCGCACGGCGGTCACGAGCTCCTCCGCGACGTTGCCCGGCGTCCAGTCCGCCTCGATCCGGGCCCCCTTGGACAGGAAGTTCTCGAGCACGCGCTGCCCGAACGTCGAGTGCATGACCTCGGGGTGCCACTGCACGCCGTAGAGCCGCCGCTCGTCGTCCTCGAAGGCCGCCACGGGGGCGCCTGAGGTCGCCGCGGTGACCCGCATGCCGTCCGGGGCCTCGGTCACCGAGTCGCCGTGGCTCATCCACACCGACTGGTCGGCCGGCTGGCCGTTGAACAACGTGGAGCTGGTGTCGCTGACCTGCGCCTGGGTCGAGCCGTACTCGCCGAGGCCGGTGTGCGCGACCGTCCCACCGAGCGCCTGGACCATCGCCTGGAAGCCGTAGCACATCCCGAACACCGGGATCCCCGCCTCGAGCAGCGCCGGGTCGAGGCGCGGGGCGCCCTCGGCATACACGCTCGACGGACCGCCGGAGAGGATGATCGCCGAGGGCTCCTTGGCGAGCAGCTGCTCGGTCGACCAGGAGTGCGGCACCACCTCGGAGTAGACATCGGCCTCACGCACCCGACGGGCGATGAGCTGGGCGTACTGCGCGCCGAAGTCGACGACGAGAACCGGCTTGGCCTGGAGGGACTCACTCACGCGGCCAGCCTACCGTCGACCTCGTGGGCGACCTTGCGCTCGACCCAGAAGGACAGGAACGGCACGATCCCGGCCAGCATGACCTTGATGATCTTGGACAGGGGCCACCTGGCCGCCGTCCCCAGGTTGAAGGTCGCCACGAGATAGATCATGTAGAGGAAGCCGTGCGGCATCGCCCACCAGGCGAGGACGTCGTTCTTCCAGGGGCCGTACTTGAGCAGCATCTCGAGCACGAGCACGAGCAGCCCCACGCCGACGATGAAGGCCATGACCTTGAACGGCGTGAGCGCCTTGCGGACGGTCTCGGGGTTGTCGTAGCCGGCGGACGGCACCTGGGTCATCGGGCGGGTTCTCCTTGGTCGATCGGGTGGTCGTTGTCGTGAGGGGCTGGCCGTATGCCGGACCGGTGGTCGTCACGCACCATGCGCCACCACATGTAGACGGCGAAGGCGGCGAAGACCCACCACTGCAGCGCGTAGGCGAAGTTGCGCCAGTTGAGCTGAGACTCAGGCTGGGGCGGGGGGATGCGTTGGAGCGCGGTGCCGGCGCCGAGGTCCGGGCGCTCCGCCCCGGCGAGCACGAAGGCGTTGTAGAGGTCCTGCGGCCACCGGTTGACGAGCACCGCCAGGTCGATCGAGCCGAGCTGCCCGGCGGGCAGGACCTGGTCGGACGGGGACTCCCCCGGCGCCAGGGTCCCGGTCACCGTCACCGTCGTGGTCGGCGCGGCGGGCGCGTCCGACGGCCGTATGACGAAGCCCCGCACCACGGCGACGCGGGCCCTCGTGGCGGTCTCGTCGAGCGGCGTCACGACCCAGTAGCCGGTGCGGCCCTCGAGCAACCGTCCCGGCACCAGGAACTGACCCGACGGGTCGTAGGCGCCGGTCACCTCGACGCGACGGTTGGACATGACGCCCTCGAAGGGCGCGTGCGGCTGCACGACCTGGGACAGCGGGGCAGCGGGTCGGGCCTGAGCCTCGGCCAGGGCCTTCTTGGCGCCCTGGTCCTTGGAGACGTCCAGCTGCCACAGCCCGAGGCGGGTGAAGGCGATGACGACCAGCACCACGAGCGCGAGCAGCCCCAACCAACGGGGCTTGAGGGCGGTGCGGATCACCGTCCTACCCTAGGCGACCCGGCTGGGCGTCCCGTGCACGAGGGGTCTCAGTCGTGGGCGGGCCCGGAGGGTGTCGCCGTCGGCTGCCCGCCCTTGGGCGACGGGGCGGGCGTGCCGCCCTTGGCCTCGTCGAGCACCAGGATCGAGCCGCTGTAGCAGGACACCCACACGGCGTTGCGCGTCGGCTCGTAGGCGACGCCGATCGGGCTGGGCTCGGTGGCGACGACCTGCTGGACGGTGAGGTCGCTGGTCCGGACCTTGCTCATCGCGGCGGCGCCGTAGCTCACGACATACAGGGCTCGTCCGTCGCGGCTCATGGCCATCGACCGCGGCTGGCTCGCCAGGGAGACGGTCTGGTCGACCTTGGCCGAGGCGAGGTCGACGCGGACGAGGGTGTTGGCGTCGTTGTTGGTGACGTACAGGTGCTTGCCGTCGGCCGACACGACGAGCGCGCGGGGACCCTTGCCGGGCTTGACCAGCGGCTTCGCCGTCCGCGCGGCCAGGTCGACCTGGTAGACGGTCTCCCCGCCCATCTCGGCGACGTAGGCGGTGGTGCTGTCGGGGCTGATCGCGATGCCGCGCGGGTGGGCGCCGATCTTGACGGTGGCCACCTCCTTGGCCTGCGCCACGTCGACGATCGACAGGGTGCCCGAGCACCAGTTGGTCGCCAGCAGGGTGCGCTGGTCGGGGCTCAGCGCGACGACCTTGGGGACCGCGCCCACCTGGATGACCTGGTCGACCTTGAGGGAGGCGGAGTCCAGGCGGTAGACGTAGGACCGGTCCACCGCAGAGGTGGCGCTGCAGTCGTCGAAGCCGTTCTTGGCGAACCCGGGGCCGTACATCGAGTAGTTGGAGACATAGGCCTTGGCGCCGTCCCGGGTCCAGGTCGCCTCGACGGGCGCGCCCTTGACGGTGCCCTTGGCGTCCTTGACGCCGAACTGGGCGAGGTCCACCGCGTCGGGGACGGTCGCCTTGAGCTGACCGTCCGCGCCGTATGCCGTGACCGTGTGGCGGTACATCATGTTCTGCGCGATCACGAGACCGCTGGGGGACGCGGCCACCGACTTGGGGTTGATGTTGCCGGTGATCGTCTGCCGCTTGACGAGCTGGGTGCCCGACACGTCGTACGCGGCCTTCTGCGCCTGGAGCGCGGCAGCCGTTGCGTCGTCGCCCCGTCCTCCGACGAGGGCCTGGCAGGCGCGGACGCCGCCCAGCACGAGCAGCGCCAGCAGGAGCAGCGCGATCAGCCCGACGATGCGCCGCCGGCGCACGTAGACAGGGTCGCGACGCACGACGAGCTTCACGGACGTCCTCCAGCACCAGGTCGGCTTTGTCCCATTCCTGGCTCAACCTAGCCGGGCCGGGCGCCCATCCCGCGCAGAAACCCCGCGCAGAACCCCACGCCGGCGCAGGACGCAGAGCCGGTCAGCGCCAGCCGGTGACCCGCAGGGACCGCAGCCCGCTCGTGAGCAGGCCCGTCCACAGCGACTGGTCCACACCCGCCGGGCCCTGCACGGGGACGAGCCGCTGCACGGCGACGTTCTGCTCCTCGGTGTACTTGCGCAGGCCCTCGGCGCCATGACGTCGCCCGATGCCGGACTGCTTCATGCCGCCCATGGGCGCCCCGACGGCGGTCCAGGCGGCGGCGTAGCCGTCGTTGACCCCGACGGTGCCCGCGTCGATGCGGCGGGCCAGATCCTTGCCGCGCCGCACGTCGCGGGTCCAGACCGAGGCGTTGAGGCCGTAGTCGGTGTCGTTGCACATGGCGATGGCCGCGCGGTCGTCGCGGGCGCGATAGATGGTGACGACGGGCCCGAAGGTCTCGCCGCGGGCGCACAGCATGTCCTCGGTCACGTCGGTCAGCACGGTGGGCTCGTAGACGTAGGGGCCGAGGTCGGGACGAGCCCGGCCGCCGGTGAGGACGGTGGCGCCCTTGGCGCGCGCGTCCTCGACGTGCTCCTCCACGGTCGCCAGCTGCTGCGGGCCCGCGAGCGATCCCATGTCGGCGCCGTAGGCCAGGTCGACCGAGAGCCGCATCTGGCGCACCAGGGCCACGAACCGGCGGACGAAGTCGTCGGCGATCGCCTCGTGGCAGATGATCCGCTCGGCGGAGATGCACAGCTGGCCGGCGCTGCCGAAGCACGCGGTGACGGCCCCTCGGGCCGCGCGGTCCAGGTCGGCGTCCGCCGCGACGTAGAGCGGGTTCTTGCCGCCGAGCTCGAGGGAGCAGCCGACGAGGCGCTCCGCGCACGTGGCGGCGACCTTGCGCCCGGTGGCGGTCGACCCCGTGAAGCAGACGTAGTCGGTCAGCTCGACGACCGCCTGCCCCGCGCTGGGGCCGTCGCCCAGCACGACCAGCAGGACACCGTCGGGCAGCCCGGCCTCCTCGAGCAGCTGCACGGCGCGCAGGCAGCTGAGGGCGGCGCGGTTGTCGGGGCGCAGCACGACCGCGTTGCCCGCGAGCAGCGCGGGGATCGCGTCGGTGATCGACATGGACAGCGGGTAGTTCCACGGCGCGACGACCCCCACCACGCCCTTGGGACGCCGGGCGGCCCGAGCGGTGGACAGGAACGGCAGCCCGCCCTGGGCCGAGGTGCCCGCGAGATAGCCCGGCAGGCGACGCGCGTAGTGCCGGGCCACGATCACCGTGTCGGCGACCTCCTCGAAGCCGTGGAAGCGCGTCTTGCCGGACTCGAGCTGGACGAGGTCGAGCAGCTCGGACTGGTGCTCCAGGACCAGGTCGTGGAAGCGCAGCAGGATGCGGGACCGGTCCGCCAGACGGGTCCGCGCCCAGCGCACCTGCGCCATACGACCGGCACGGACCGCGGCCTCGACGTCGGCCCGTGAGGACTGGGCCACCGTGCCCAGGACCTCACCGGTCAGCGGCGTGGTCAGCTCGACCGCGGGGACGGTCCCGTCGCTGACGACACCCCGGCTGACCTGGTCGATCCACGCCTGGTCGACCGTATGCCGCGGCGCCCCACCCACGACGGGGTTGCCGCCGGCGGCGCGGACGGGGTCGGTCTTCGCGGACGTCGAGAGGCTCATGGGCAGACCGTACTACGCAGTCATGACAGACCCCCGTGCCCCTGTAGCGCACGTCACTCACCTGGTTGAGCGCCGGGGTTTGGCAGGCTGGGGCCCGTGAGACGAGCTGCGCGGGCCACCGCGATCCTGACGGTGACCTACCTCGGCGTGCTGTCGGTGGGCAACACCGACTCGCGGCGGTGGCTCTACCTGCTCGTGTCCCTGTCCGCGTGGATCGTCTTCGGGCTGGTGGCCCGCTGGTTCTTCCGAGCCGACCGCACATGCCGCACCGACCGACCCTTGCTCGCGATCGCCGCCCTGGCCCTCGTCGTCCAGCTCCCCGGCGTCTTCTTCGCCCCCGCCAGCTCGACCGACCTCAACCGCTACGTCTGGGACGGCCGGGTGCAGCTGGACGGCGTCGACCCCTACCGCTACGTGCCGTTCGACGACCGCCTCGCGCACCTGCGCGACCCCGTCCTGTTCCCGGGGCTGCGGCCCGACGAGCCGTCCGGCGTCACGACCGAGCCGCTGCCCGCCACCCGCGAGGGGGTTCTGGAGTACGCCCGCAACGACCCGCGCTCCCCCATCAGCCGCCCCCGCTTCCTCACGCCCTACCCACCCGTCGCCGAGGCCTACTACGCGGCCGTGTCCGCCGTGACGCCGTGGTCGTGGGGGTCCAAGGGCTTCCAGATCAGCGGGGCGCTGATCGCCGTCGCGACGTCGGTGCTGATCGCGCGCTACCTGCGCTCCCGTGGTCGTGACCCCTTCCAGGCCCTGGTCTGGGCCTGGTCGCCGATCGTCGTGCTGGAGGCCGGCAACGGCGGTCACGTCGACGTGCTCGTCGCCCTCCTGGTCGTGCTCGCCGTGATGGCCGCCGTGCACCGGCGGGCCGCGGTGGTCGTCGGCGGGCTCGTGGGGCTCGCGGCGGCGGTCAAGCTCACGCCGTTCGTCCTGCTGCCGGCGTTCACACCCTGGCGGTGCACCCGCGACGACGGGTCCCCGGCGGGCGTCTGGGGCGGCATACGACGCTCTCTGGTGGTCGGGCTCACCGCCATCGGCCTGGTCGTCCTGGTCTATCTGCCGCACTATCTCGCCGTCGGCCCGGCCATCAAGGGATCGCTCGACGGCTACCTCGCCGAGGAGGGCGGCGAGAACCGCGCGTCCCTGCTCACGCTCGTGATGCCGCTGCCCGTCGCCAACGTCCTCGCCGTCGTCGTGTGCCTGGGCGTGGCGGCCTGGGCGGTGCTCGGGCGCCGCGGGCGTGAGGACGACCCGGCGCTGCCCGCGCTCTACCTCTTCGGCGCGCTGCTGCTCACCACTACGCCCGTGCTCGCGTGGTACTCCCTGCCGCTCGTGGCGCTGGCCGTGATGGTGGGACGTCCCGAGTGGCTGGCGCTGGCCGTGGCGGGGTGCTGCGCGTACGGGGGCCACGGGGCGTACCCCGCGACCCCCGTCGCGTATGCCGCGGCGCTGCTCGTGATCTACCTCGTCACCGTGCGCCGGATGCGGCGTCGTCGTCCGGCAGCAGCGACTCCGCGGCCGCCAGCACCACGCACGACGTGAGGACCCGCAGCGCGGTGTCCAGGTCGTCGGTCGACGGCATGGTCGGGGCGATGCGGATGTTGCGGTCGTCCGGGTCCACGCCGCCGGGGAAGGTCGCGCCGGCTGGCGTCAGGGCGACGCCCGCCTCCTTGGCGAGCTCGACGACCCGACCCGCCGTGCCGGGCACGACGTCGAGGCTGATGAAGTAGCCGCCGTCAGGGTCGGTCCACTCCGCGATCCCGAGCTCGGCGAGGTCCTTCTCGAGGTGCCGCAGCACGGCGTCGAACTTGGGCTCGAGAATCTCGCGGTGCCGCTGCATGTGCGCTCGCACGCCCTCGGTGGTCTCGAAGAACCGCAGGTGGCGCAGCTGGTTGAGCTTGTCCGGCCCGATCGAGCGGAAGCCGTCACGCTTGAGGAACCACGCCACGTTGGCCGGCGAGGAGGCGAAGAACGAGACGCCGCCGCCGGCGAAGGTCACCTTGGACGTGGAGCCGAAGACGAACGCACGGTCGGGGTTGCCGGCCTGCTCGCACGCCTCGAGGATCGGGTCGAGCTGCGCCTCGGTGCTGCGCAGGTGGTGGATGGCATAGGCGTTGTCCCAGTAGACCCGGAAGTCCGGCGCCGCGGTCTGCATCGCCGCGAGCCGCTGCACGGTCTCGCTGGAGTAGGTCACGCCCGTCGGGTTGGAGTACTTCGGGACGCACCAGATGCCCTTGATCGAGGCGTCCTTGCCGGCGAGCTCCTCGACGAGGTCCATGTCGGGGCCCTCCGGCGTCATCGGCACGGTCACCAGCTCGACGCCCAGCTCCGAGCACACCGTGAAGTGCCGGTCGTAGCCGGGCACCGGCGCCAGGAACCGCACCGTCCGGCCCGCCCAGCCCGTGCCCTCGGGAGCGCCGGGCGGAGCGTGGAAGAACGACGACGCCACGCACTGGTGCATCAGCGACAGCGACGAGTTGTCCCGCACCACCAGCTGGTCCGGGCGGACGTCGAGCAGCGGGGCAAAGATCTCCCGCAGCTCGGTCAGGCCCTGCGTCGGGCTGTAGTTGCGCAGGTCACCCTCGGCCTGCGTCGTGTGCTCGCCCTCGGCCAGCACGGTCAGCAGCCGCTCGCTGAGGTCGAGCTGGGCCGAGCAGGGCTTGCCCCGCGTGATGTCGAGCTTGAGCCCCGCGGCCTTGGCCTCCTCGTGCTCCCGGCGGGCGCGGTCCCGCGCCTCTCGGAGCAGCTGCGGGTCGACGGTCGGGTGGTTCACGGTGTCCTCCGGTGCTCGAGGTGGTCGACGCACCCGACCCTACCGATCCAGGCCGTATGCCGCGCGCCCCGCTCACGCCGGCCCACCCCCACCCGCGCCGCTGCGCGAGGTTCGCGCTCCCAGCGCAGACCCCGCACACCCCAGCCCCGGCCTATCCGCACGTGGACAAACTGCAGGCCGGACGCAGTTCGTCGCGGCCGTCCGATGGCTGCGACCGTCGTCACCGCTCGTTCGTCACTGCGCTGTATCTGATCGGCGCAGCTCCTCGGACTCCGCTACGGCCGCACTATCCTCCGTCGGGCGCAACCTCCGCTACGCCCTTCGTCACTGCGCTCTATTTGATTGGCGCAGCTCCTCGGACTCCGCTACGGCCGCACCATCCTCCGTCGGGCGCAACCTCCGCTACGCCCTTCGTCACTGCGCCGTATACGGGTTGACCACGACCTCCACCCGCTGGAACTCCTTCAGGTCGCTGTAGCCCGTCGTCGCCATGGCGCGGCGCAGGGCACCGATCATGTTGGTCGTGCCGTCGGCGGTGTGGGCAGGGCCGAAGAGCAGTTCCTTCAGCGGGGCGGCGCCGCGGACGTTGACGCGGGCGCCGCGCGGCAGCTCCTCGTGACGTGCCTCCGACCCCCAGTGGTAGCCCTGGCCGGGGGCGTCGGTCGCACGCGCGAGCGCGGCACCGATCATCACCGCGTCGGCGCCGCACGCGACCGCCTTGACGATGTCGCCGGCGCGTCCCACGGAGCCGTCGGCGATGACGTGGACGTAGCGTCCGCCCGACTCGTCGAGGTAGTCGCGCCGGGCCGCCGCCACGTCGGCCACCGCGGTGGCCATCGGGGCGTGGATCCCGAGCGTCTGGCGGGTGGTGCTCGCCGCTCCCCCGCCGAAGCCGACGAGGACGCCGGCCGCACCGGTGCGCATCAGGTGCAGGGCGGCCGTGTAGGTCGCTGCCCCGCC
The DNA here is from genome assembly GCF_000426385.1 of Arsenicicoccus bolidensis DSM 15745. Taxonomy (GTDB): domain Bacteria; phylum Actinomycetota; class Actinomycetes; order Actinomycetales; family Dermatophilaceae; genus Arsenicicoccus; species Arsenicicoccus bolidensis. The sequence goes on along the minus strand of NZ_AUFG01000013.1, from coordinate 75,634 downwards.
GACGATCACGGGGACGTCCAGCTCGTAGATGAAGCGCTTGAGGTTGAGCGGCTCGGTGCGGCTCGACACGTGCTCGGCCGAGACGGTGGTGCCCCGGATGACGAAGAGGTCGCACCCCGCGTCGACGACGGTGCGCCAGTGCTCCTGGGTCCGCTGCGGCGACAGCGCGCCGGCGACGGTGACGCCCGCGTCGCGGATCTCCTTGAGGCGTGCGGTGATCAGCTCGGGCTTGATGGGCTCGGCATAGATCTCCTGCATGCGCGGCGTGACGTCCGCCCCGGACAGCGTGGCGATCTCGTCGAGGAGGGGCTGCGGGTCGGCATACCGGGTCCACAGGCCCTCGAGGTCGAGGACACCGAGACCACCCAGCCGACCGAAGGCGATCGCCGAGGCCGGCGAGACGACGGAGTCCATCGGCGCGGCCATGATCGGCAGGTCGAAGTGGTAGGCGTCGATCTGCCACGACACCGACACCTCCTCGGGGTCGCGGGTGCGCCGCGAGGGCACGATCGCGATGTCGTCGAAGGTGTAGGCCTGGCGGGCGCGCTTGCCCCGTCCGATCTCGATCTCGGTCACGTCTGGTGCCTGTCTGTGGGGTGGAGGGTGGGTGCGTGGGGCCGCGGCGCGTCAGCGACCGGAGTAGTTGGGCGCCTCGGCGATCATCTGCACGTCGTGCGGGTGGCTCTCCTTGAGCCCCGCCGACGTGATGCGCACGAACTGCCCCTTGGCCTGGAGGTCGGGCACGGTGCGGGCCCCGACGTAGAACATCGACTGGTGCAGTCCGCCCACGAGCTGGTGGGCGACGGCCTGCAGGGTGCCGCGATAGGCGACCTTGCCCTCGATCCCCTCGGGGACCAGCTGGTCGTCGCTGGTGACGTCGGCCTGGAAGTAGCGGTCCTTGGAGTAGGACTTCTTGGTGCGCGAGCTCATGGCGCCGAGCGAGCCCATGCCGCGGTAGGCCTTGAACTGCTTGCCGTTGACGAAGATCAGCTCGCCCGGGCTCTCCTCGCAGCCGGCGAGCAGCGACCCGACCATGACCGAGCTGGCGCCCGCGACCAGGGCCTTGGCGATGTCGCCGGAGTACTGCAGGCCGCCGTCCGCGATGACGGGGACATCGGCCGCCGCGGCCGCCTGCGCCGCCTCGTAGACCGCGGTGAGCTGCGGGACGCCCACGCCGGCGACGATGCGGGTCGTGCAGATGGATCCCGGTCCGACACCCACCTTGACGGCGTCGACGCCGGCCTCGACCATCGCGGCCGCGCCGGCGCGGGTGGCGACGTTGCCGCCGATGATCTGGACGTGACGGGTGGCGCTGTCGGCCTTGAGCCGCTTGATCATGTCGATGAGCAGGCGAGCGTGGCCGTGCGCGGTGTCGACGACGAGCACGTCGACCCCCGCCTCGATCAGCGTGGTCGCGCGCTCCCAGGACTCGCCGAAGTAGCCGACGGCCGCCCCGACCAGGAGCCGGCCGTGGGCGTCGTTGCTGGCCAGGGGGTACTGCTCGGACTTGACGAAGTCCTTGACGGTGATGAGACCGGCGAGCCGGCCCTGCCCGTCGACCAGGGGGAGCCGCTCGCGCTTGTGCTGGCGCAGCAGCGCCGTGGCGTCCTCGCGCGAGATGTCGACCGGCGCGGTGATGAGCGGCATGGGCGACATGACCTCGCGGACCAGCGTGGTGGCCCACTCCGCGACGGGGGTGAAGCGCAGGTCACGGTTGGTGCAGATGCCGAGCAGGGTCAGGTCCTCGCCGACGACGGGCAGGCCGGAGACGCGGTACTCCCCGCAGATCTGGTCGAGCTCCTCGAGCGTGGCGTCGGGGCCGATGGTCACGGGGTTGCTGATGCGCCCCGTCTGGGTGCGCTTGACCAGGTCGACCTGGTAGGCCTGGTCCTCGATCGACAGGTTGCGGTGCAGGATGCCGAGGCCGCCCTGACGGGCCATCGCGATGGCCATGCGGGCCTCGGTCACGGTGTCCATCGCCGCCGAGACGAGCGGGATGCGGATGGACAGCTCGCGGGTCAGGCGGGTCGTGGTGTCGACCTCGCTGGGGATGACGTCGGTCTCCCCGGGCAGGAGGAGCACGTCGTCATAGGTGAGCCCCAGGGCGGCGAACTTGTCGGGGACGGCGCGGACGTCTTCGAGGCTCATGCCGCCAGTCTATCGGCGGGGAGGCAGTGGCTCGTATGCCGACAACTCGGCGCCTCCCCGCGTCGCCGACTCAGGGCTGGTCGCCGCCGTGGCCGCCCGACCGAGCGGCCGACGGCGCAACCGTCAGGCTCGTCGACCGGTCGCGGGCCGGTGTGCGCTGCTGCGTGGTGCCGGAGGTGCGGGTGCGGCCGGAGGCCGGTGTGCGCGACTCGACGCGCGGCGTCCCCGTGCCAGTCACGGACGGCGTCGGGTTCGGCGGTCGCAGCGGGAGGCTCGTCGAGGGGGCGCTCGGAGACGTGGGCGACGTGGTGGGAGACGTGGGCCGGGTGGTCGGCGTCGTCGGCCGCGTGGTCGGTGTGGTCGGCTGCGTGGGTTGGGTCGTCGGGCGCGGCGACGACGGGCTGGGGCTCTGGCTCGGCGACGACGGGGTCGTCGTCGGCGTCGGCGTGCTCGTCGGCGAGGTGCTCGGTGACGAGGAGGGGCGCGTGGTGACGGGGCCCGCCGCGGACGACCCGGTGCCCGACCGGTCGGGCGAGCGGGTCCCGGGACGCGTGGGCGACGCGGACGCCGCAGCGGTGCGCGGCGGATCCGCCAGCACCAGGCCGTCGTCGTCGGACCCGGACCCCGTCAGGTCCTGGCGCACCGCGGCGAGCAGCGCGTGGTCGCCCTCGCCGAGGAGCGACGGGTCACGGCGGACCTGGTCCTCGACGAGGCTCAGGACGGCGGCGGCGGCGTCGCGGTCGCCGGCCTTGAGCCGCTGCGAGGCGAGGTTGAGAGCCGTGCGCACGGAGTGACCGTCCGGGCCGTGGCTCGTGGCGTCGGCGGTGGCGAGCACGGCGGCGTCCGCGGGCCGGGGGGCCGCCACGCCCTTCTCGACGCCGCGCTCGACCTTGCTGACGAAGCCGGCCAGGCCGCCCTCGCTCGCCGCGGCGGCGACGGTGACGCCCGACAGGACGACGGCGGCGACGCTGGCCGCGACACCCGCCCGCGTGACGATGACGGTGCGCCTGGAGGGGAGCGGTCGGGGCGCGCCCTCGGCCAGGTCCTCGGGCAGGTCCTGGTCGATCTCGGTGGCCCAGCCCTCGAGCATGGCCAGGACGGGGTCGTCGTGCTCGACGGTCTCGCGACGGTCGGCGATCTGCTGCACGAGCTCGTCGTCGTCGCGCACGAGGCGCAGCGAGGGCTGGGGCGTGCCGTCGGGTCGGTGGTTCATCGGGATCCTCCCCCGCCGGCCGGGCCGGCCATCATGGCGCGCAGCCGGGTGAGGGCGCGGTGCTGGGCGACGCGCACCGCTCCCGGGGTCATGTCGAGGGAGGCGGCGACCTCGTCGGCGGTCATGCCCACCGCGACGCGCAGGGTCAGGATCTCGCGCTGGGTCTCCCCCAGCCGGTCGAGCATGGCCCAGGTGTCGGAGGAGCGCTCCGCCGCGATGACCGTGTCGAGCGGGTCGGCGTCCAGGTCGATCTCGTCGGGGAGCTCGTCGGTCGGCTCGGGTCCGCGCAGGCTCGACCGCATGGCGTCGGCGACCTTGTTGGAGGCGATGCCGTAGACGAAGGCCTCGAAGGGGGCACCACGGTCCTCGTAGCGCGGCAGCGATCGGAGCACGGCGACACACACCTCCTGAGCTGCGTCATCGGCGGCCTGCACACCGGCGGGGAGACCCCCGAGGCGCGCGCGGCAGTAGCGGAAGGCGATGCGTCGGACGTCGGTCAGCAGCGCCTGCAGAGCGGCGGGCTCGCCCTGGGCGGCAGCCGACACGACGTCGGCCGAGCGCATGGCTGGACCCGTGGGTGACATCGGTGCGGCGACCCCGGACGTTACGTCCTCGGTGGGCCGGTTTGCGCCGGGTCCCCGGCCGCGGTCGGCGGGGTCGGCTCCGTAGACGTGAAGGTGCCGCTGATCACGGGCGTCGGGGACGCTCATCGGCACCTCCTCGGGGAGCGACGACCGGCCCCTCGTCGGGCGGGTCGTGGACACGGCGAAGGCCGCCTCACGGCGTGCCTGTTCCCTCAGAGTAGCCGCCTGGCCCTGCCCAGAGCCACCCAGCGCGTCAGGTCAGCTGATCAGGCCGGTGCGGTAGGCGATGGCGACCGCGTGAGCACGGTCCGAGGCGTCCAGCTTGCGAAAGAGTCGTCGGGCGTGGGTCTTGATCGTGTCCTCGGTGAGGTACAGCTCGGCGCCGATCTCGGCGTTGCTGTGCCCCTGGCTCATCCCGCGCAGCACCTCGAGCTCGCGGGCGGTGAGGGTCGCCGTCACCCCGGGGCGCCCGGCCCCGCCCGATCGCGGCATCGCCTCACCGATGAAGGGCGCGAGCGCGACGGCCAGCTCCTCGCGGGTGGAGTCCTTCATGACATAGCCCTTGGCGCCGTAGGCCAGGGCCCGCGCCACACCGTCGATGTCCTCGGCCAGCGTCATCATCATGATCTGCGCGCTGGGGCGCAGGGCGAGCAGCCGCTTGACGGCGTCCAGTCCCCCCATGCCGGGCATGCGCAGGTCCGTGAGCGTCAGCGCCGGCTGCTCCGTGGCGTACTTGGCCAGGAGCTCCTCGCCGGAGGAGGCACCGCAGACCCGGGTCACGCCGGGCAGCGAGCCGATCCGGCGCATCATCACCTCGCGGGTGAGTGGCGCGTCGTCGCACACCATCACGGTCGTCATCCCTGCCTCCGGTCGGGTCAAGTCAATTACCAAGAGTTATCTTGGCTCACAAAAGCGTCCAGGTGCAGGTAAATCACCGAACCGGTCGCAACGTCCCCCCAGAGAACCGACACTACCCATGCAGCCCAGAAGCGTGACCGCGAGCGACTGCCCGTCCCCCGCATGCGTGCCGCCGATGTCGGTGCGCACACCGGCCATCACGCTCAGCAAGGTCACCCCGACGGGGCGCAGCACTTGCCCTCGACCGCCCGCACGACGTCGGCCATGGTGGCCTCCTGCCCCGGCCAGTGCAGCCAGCCCTCGCCCCAGTAGACCTGGTCGCCCGACCGCGCGGACTGCCGCAGCCGGCCGGCCACCTGGGCGGCGACCGCACCCTCCCCGACGTAGACGACCAGCACCCCCTCGATCCCCTCACCCAGGACGCGGGCGGCCCTGCTGGCCGACCCCTCCAGCGAGAGGTCGCTCACGGCGATGGACCGCTCGGCCAGGGCGGCGCGCAGCAGGAGGCGGGCGGCGGGGTCGTCGAGGCCGGGCAGGGACACGACGTGCACCGGGCGGAGGTTGCGAGGGCTGCGTCGGAGCCGTATGTCGCCGACCGCCCCCGCCGTGGCGGAGGCCAGCATGGCGTCCGCACGCCCCTGGGCGACCGGCGCCAGCATCCAGGCCGCGTTGCGCGCGGGCAGCACCCGCTCGTCCCACGTGCGGGCGGCCCCGAGGTCGCGTTGCGCGAGGCGCAGGAGCGCCGTGCTGCCCTGCGCGTCGCCGTTGCCCAAGGTCCCCAGCAGGGTCATGACGGGAGCCGCCACCTCGCCCACCTGGGCGCCGCGGCCGAGGTAGCCGCCCCGCAGCGCGGTCGCGTCGCTGCGCCCGGAGACCAGGGACACCTCCCCCTCCCCGTGGTGTGTGGGGTTCGAGCTGGCGGCCAGCTCCTCCGTCGTGGCGTCCAGGGCGCGGCGGGCGGCGTCCCGCGAGGTCAGGCCGGACTGGGTCAGGGCGCGCATGAAGCGCAGGCGCGCCACGTCGGTCTCGGAGTAGCGACGGTGCAGACCCGACCGGTGACCGGACGGCTCGAGGCCGTAGCGCCGGGCCCAGGTGCGCAGGGTGGACGGGGCGACCCCGACCATCTCGGCCACCACGGCCACCGTCAGGCTCTCGAACGCGTTGGGACGCCGAGGTGCGCCGGTGCTAGCAGCCATGTCCATGTACCCATCCTCGTCGCCGAACGGGGCCGTCCGATCCGCCGTCACGCTGACCGACCCCTGTCGACCTGTCAACCAGGTGCAACGATCTCCAGGGTCGCCCCCGACCGCGGGCGTCCACCGGCTGGTCACCTCGACTCCACCCGACCGGCGCTAAATTGACACAGCGTTGCCACGTTTTCACATTGTGTGTCGAATATTTATCCGGTCGGGCCCACCGGATGCCCAAGGGGCGAGAAGTCGGCGTGGATTACGCCTGCCGCATCTTGCCGCAGGCGCATTCACGCAGGTACGGTCTGTCGCAGCAGCACGCCCCCGCCACTACGCGACGTCGCTGGCTAGGGCTCATGGGTCACCTCAGGTTACTCGTGAGTATGTCATACGTTTGATCATTGTGCGAAGTGCTTGCATGGTGTGACTTGCGTGACATCCTCGGTCATCGTCGCCGCATCTCTGCACAGGAGCACACCATGGCCGAGATCAGCCGCCTCCCGGGACCCGTCGCCGATCAGTGGGACTGGCAGCTGCAGGGATCATGCCGCCGGGAGAACCCCGACGTGTTCTTCCACCCCGAGGGCGAGCGTGGCCCCGCCCGGCGCAACCGGGACGGCGCGGCCAAGGCGGTCTGCATCGCCTGCCCCGTCCTGGGCCAGTGTCGCGAGCACGCCCTGCGGGTGCGCGAGCCCTACGGCGTCTGGGGCGGCATGACCGAGGACGAGCGCGAGTCGCACTACGCCGCCAGCACCGCGATCGCGATCGCCTGACCCCCCCCTCACCACGCGCGAAGGCCGCCCACCCCGATCGGGGCGGGCGGCCTTCGCGGCATACGGCCTGGCGTGAGGTCAGGTCGCGTCGGGTCAGGTCAGGTCAGTGACCGTGCCCGTGGCCGTGACCACCGGCGGGAGCGGCAGGCTCATCCTCGGGCTTCTCGACCACGAGGGTGTCGGTCGTCAGGACCATCGAGGCGATGGACGCGGCGTTGCGCAGGGCGGAACGCGTGACCTTGACCGGGTCGATGACGCCGGCCTTGACCAGGTCGACGTACTCCCCCGTCGCGGCGTCGAGCCCGTTGCCCGGCTCCAGCTCGGCGACCTTGGAGACGGCGACGTAGCCCTCGAGCCCGGCGTTCTCGGCGATCCAGCGCAGCGGCTCGGCCGCGGCCTTGCGCACGATGTTGGCGCCGGTCAGCTCGTCGCCCTCCAGGTGGAGGTCGTCGAGAGCGCGGACCGCGTGGACGAGGGCGGAGCCGCCACCGGCGACGATGCCCTCCTCGATCGCGGCGCGCGTCGCGGAGATCGCGTCCTCGATGCGGTGCTTCTTCTCCTTGAGCTCGACCTCGGTGTGGGCACCCACCTTGATGACGCAGACGCCACCGGCGAGCTTGGCGAGACGCTCCTGGAGCTTCTCGCGGTCCCAGTCGGAGTCGGTGCGCTCGATCTCGGCCTTGATCTCGGAGACGCGGCCGTCGACCGCGCCGGCGTCGCCGGAGCCGTCGATGATCGTGGTGTCGTCCTTGGAGACGACCACGCGGCGGGCCTGGCCGAGGACCTCGAGGCCGACCTGGTCGAGCTTGAGGCCGACCTCCTCGGCGACGACCTGGCCACCGGTGAGGACGGCGATGTCGGCGAGCATGGCCTTGCGGCGGTCGCCGAAGCCCGGCGCCTTGACCGCGACGACGTTGAAGGTGCCGCGGATCTTGTTGACCACCAGGGTGGACAGCGCCTCGCCGTCGACGTCCTCGGCGATGATCAGCAGCGGCTTGCCGGCCTGCACGACCTTCTCGAGGAGCGGCAGGACGTCGGCGATGGCCGAGATCTTGCCCTGGTTGACGAGCACGTAGGCGTCCTCGAGGACGGCCTCCATGCGCTCCGGGTCGGAGACGAAGTAGGGGGAGATGTAGCCCTTGTCGAACTGCATGCCCTCGGTGAACTCCAGCTCGGTGCTAGCGGTGGAGGACTCCTCGACGGTGATGACGCCGTCCTTGCCGACCTTGTCGAAGGCCTCGGCGATCTGCGTGCCGACCTCCTCGTTCTGCGCGGAGAGCGAGGCGACCGCGGCGATCTCGGACTTGCCGGAGACCTCGCGGGCGTTGGCGAGCAGGCGCTCGGACACGGCGTCGACGGCCTGGTCCATGCCGCGCTTGACACCGGCCGGGGCGGCCCCGGCGGCGACGTTGCGCAGGCCCTCCTTGACCATGGCCTGCGCGAGGACGGTCGCGGTGGTGGTGCCGTCACCGGCGATGTCGTTGGTCTTGGTGGCGACCTCCTTGGCGAGCTGCGCGCCGAGGTTCTCGTAGGGGTCGTCCAGCTCGACCTCACGGGCGATGGTCACGCCGTCGTTGGTGATGGTGGGGGCGCCCCACTTCTTGTCGATCACGACGTTGCGGCCCTTGGGGCCGAGCGTGACCTTCACCGCGTTGGCGAGGGCGTCGACACCGCGCTCCAGGGACTTGCGCGCGTCGTCGTTGAACTCAAGCGTCTTGGCCATGAGCTTCCTTGTCTGTCTAGAGGTATGACGAGAGCCCCGCCCCCAGCCGCGAAGGCTCGGGCCGGGGCTCCCAGAGAAGTCGATGCTGCGTCAGCCGACGATCGCGAGGACGTCGCGGGCGCTCAGGATCAGGAGCTCCTCGCCGCCGTACTTGACCTCGGTGCCGCCGTACTTGGAGTAGATGACCTTGTCGCCGACGGCGACGTCGACGGGGACGCGGTTGCCCTTGTCGTCGATGCGACCGGGACCCACGGCGAGGACCTCGCCCTCCTGGGGCTTCTCCTTGGCCGTGTCCGGGATGACGAGACCGGACGCCGTGGTCTGCTCGGCCTCGACGGCCTTGACGACGATGCGGTCCTCGAGCGGCTTGATGGAAACCGACACTGTGGTGACCTCCCCTTCGGGAATGTCGAGAGTGGACAGATGATGGACTCCGGCGCGTGGTGGTGCGTCCGGGTCGCCGTCGCGGGGGTCGACCCTTAGCACTTGCCTGCCGAGAGTGCTAACCCACAATCTAGGAAGCCGCTGGCACTCGGTCAAGTCGAGTGCCAGCGCGGCGCGGACCTACCCCCGGCGGTCACGTCGACCGGCCGTCGTTCCCCAGGCGGGTGTGACCGAGGCCGGTCGATCTGGCGGTGGGAGAGGATGGCGCCATGGATCTCGCCACCACCCGTGCGCTCACCTCCCCCGAGGGGCTCGCCCTCCTCCGGGGACTGCCGGTGTATGACGAGGCCCGCTCGCTCGCCACGTCCTCCGCCCTGCGCCGCGAGGGGCACTCCCCCGAGCTCGTCGCGGCGGTGCTCACCCAGAGCCGGCTGCGCCAGCGCGGCCGCGCCAAGCTGGGAGACGCCGTCGACCGGCTCCTGCTCACCCCCGACGGCCTGGAGCAGGCGACCCGCCCCGTCGTGGCACGGCAGCACGCCGAGCGCCTGGCGGCGGCCGGGGTCCGCACCGTCCACGACCTGGGGTGCGGCCTCGGCCTGGACGCCGCCGCCCTGGCGCACGCCGGGCTCGAGGTCCTCGCCGTGGACGCCGACCCCGTCACCGCCGAGCTCGCCGCCCACAACCTCGCCGGCGTCGTCAGGCCCCCGGGCACCCCTGACCCCCAGGTGCGGTGCGCCCGCGCGGAGGAGGTGGCCGACGAGCTGGTCGGCGCGGACCGGCATACCGCCGTCTGGCTCGACCCGGCCCGGCGCACCCCCGGGGTCGCCGACGCGACCGGGCGCACCCGCAGGACCTTCCGTCTGGACGACCTGGCCCCGTCGTGGGAGCTCGTGCAGGACCTCGCCGGCCGGGTCGAGGCAGCCGGGGCCAAGCTGTCGCCCGCGTTCCCGCACGCGGCGCGCCCCGACGGGACCGGGGCGCAGTGGGTCTCGTGGCGCGGCGAGGTGGTGGAGTGCGTCCTGTGGTGGGGCGCAGCGGTCCGGTCCGCCGGACGCTCCGCGCTGGTCCTCGACGGCGATGCGCAGACGCTGCGGTCCGCGCACGTGGTCACCGAGGCCGACGTGCCCACGGACCGCCCCGCGCCGGGGAGCGACCGGGGCGACCTGCTGCACGAGCCCGACCGGGCCGTGATCCGCGCCGGGCTGGTGGGCGCCCTCGAGGGCCTCACGGGTGGGGCCGAGCTGGACGACGGCGTGGGCTACGTGCGGTCGGCCGACCGGGGACCGGTGGCGGTGCCGTGGGCCCGGGCCTACCGCATCCTCGACGAGATCCCGTTGCAGGACAAGGCGATCCGCGCGTGGTGCCGCGAGCGCTCGATCGGCGACCTGACGCTCAAGAAGCGCGGGGTGGACCTCGACCCGGATCGCCTGCGGCGCTCCCTCAAGCTCAAGGGCACCGGTCGCGCCATCCTGGTCCTCACCCGCCAGGAGGGCCGGCAGGTGGCCCTGCACGTCGCCCCCGTCGACGCCGGCTGAGGCTGCACGGAGGTCCGGCCCTGGGCTGTGCTGGGCGGCCCTGGCCTGTGCTAGGCGGTGCTGGGCGGTGCTGGGAGGGGCCGCTCAGAGCAGCGCGTCGCGCTGGGCCCCCCGGTGCCGCACCGCGTCGGCGCCCGCCCGCAGCGCGCCGGCCACCGCCTCCTCGTGCGTCGCCCCCAGCGCCAGGTGCGCGGCCAGCGCCCCGCAGAACGCGTCCCCCGCGCCCGTCGTGTCCACGACGTCCTCCGGCGGGACCGGTGTCGCGGGGTGCTCGACGCCCATCCAGGAGGCTCCGGCCGCGCCGAAGGTCACGAGCAGCGACGCCGGGAAGGCGCCGTCGTCGGCCAGCTCCAGCGCCTCGTGCTCGTTGACGACCAGCGGGTCCGCCACCTCCACGACGTCCACCGGCAGGTGGTGGTAGGGCGCGGCGTTGACCACGACCCGGATGTCCCTGGTCGACACGCGCTGCACCGCGGCCGCGACCGTCTCGATCGGGACCTCCAGGCTGACCAGCAGCACGTCACCCGCCGCCATCGTGTCCAGCACCCCCATGTGGTGCGGCAGCAGCTCGGCGTTGGCGCCGGGGCTGACGACGATGACGTTCTCCCCCTCGAGGTCCACGGTGATGAACGCGTGACCGGTCGGCTCGCCCTCCACGACGCGGACGTGCGAGACGTCGATCATCCTGTCCTGCAGCCGATCACGGTATGCCGCGCCCGCCTCGTCCCCGCCGATGGCCGCGACCATGACGACCTCCGCACCCGTCGCCGCCGCCGCGATCGCCTGGTTGCCGCCCTTGCCACCCGCCGTGCGCCGCGTCGACCCGCCGACGATCGTCTCGCCGGGGCGGGGCAGGCGGTGCACGGTGGTGGTGAGGTCGACGTTGAGGGACCCGAGGACGTAGACGCGGCTCATGCGCCCCATCCTGCCGCCACTCGAGCACGCCGCGCGTGCCAGCCCCTCCCCGGGTACCGTCGGACCTGATGCCCCCGCACGTCACCCGCGCCCCCGCCCTCCTCCTGGCCGCTGCCCTCACCGTCACGGCCGGCTGCGCCACCCCACCCACCGCGCAGGGTCCGACCGGCGCGTCCACGGACGGCGCCGGAGCCGGTCCCGGGCGATCCAGCACCCCGACCGCCACCGGCTCGACCCGCGGGGGTGACGTTCCTTCGTTCGACGTCACCGGCCTGCCGCGTCGCGCGGCCTCCTCGTCGGGCTCCGCGACCACCGCACCTGGCGCCCCGGCAGCACCGGCGCCGGCCCCGACCGCGGGCGGTTCCCGGCATACGGCCCAGGCCTCCTGCGCCGCCGGCATCGTCGACGGGCTCACCCCGGAGCAGCGGGTGGGGCAGCTCGTCATGGTCGGGGTCACCCGGGGGCGCGAGGACGACGCCCGCCGCGTGATCGCGGGGCAGGCGATCGGCAACGCCTTCTTCATCGGCGGGTGGCGGGACCGTGGGCAGGTCGCCGAGGTGAGCCGTCGCCTCCAGGCGGCGGCGGACCGGGCCGGCCACGAGCTCGACCTGCTCGTCGCCGCCGACCAGGAGGGTGGTCAGATCCAGCAGCTCAAGGGCTCCGGCTTCCGACGCCTGCCGTCCGCGGTGGAGCAGGCCGCGCTGCCGCCGGACGACCTGCGCGCTCTGGCCACCGACGCCGGGCGCGAGCTGCGCGCCGCCGGCGTCAACCTCAACCTGGCCCCCGTCGCGGACACCGTCTCGCCGGAGCTCGGCCGCGCCAACGCGCCCATCGGCGGCCTGTCGAGGCAGTACGCCACCGAGCCCGGGGCCGTGTCGCCCCCGGTGGCGGCCGTGATCGCGGGACTGCACGCCGCCGGCGTCGGCGCCACGCTCAAGCACTTCCCGGGGCTCGGGCGGGTCCGCGCCAACACCGACCACTCGGCCACCGGAATCGACGACACCCAGACGACGGCGGACGACGGCTACCTGCAGCCGTTCGCCGACGGGATCGCCGCCGGGGCGGACGTGGTGATGATGTCGACCGCGCGCTACCGCAGGATCGACCCGACCACCCAGGCGGCCTTCTCCCGCCCCGTGGTGACCGGGGTGCTGCGCGAGCGGCTGGGCTACGACGGGGTGGTGGCGACCGACGACCTCGGTGGCGCGGAGGCCATCCAGCACATCCCGACCGGCGAGCGGGCGGTGCGCTTCGTCCGCGCGGGCGGCGACGTCGCGGTCACCGGGATCGCCCTGGACGGGCGCGTCATGTCGCGCGCGCTGCTGGCGGAGAGTCGGCGGGACCCGGCCTTCGCGGCGCTCGTGCACCGTGCGGCCGAGCGGGTCGTGGAGCTCAAGGTGCAGCGCGGCCTCGCCCGCTGCGAGTAGGTGCCGAGGACGCCGTCGACGCCGACCCGGTCAGGCTGAGACGACCGTCACCGGCATCGACGAGTCGGCCGGCAGGCCCAGCTCGGACGGCTCCCGACCGCGCATCACCATCTGCGCGCCGAGGGCCGCGACCATGGCGCCGTTGTCCGTGCACAGCCCCGGCCTCGGCACGCGCAGCGTCACCCCGGCGGCGTCGCACCGTTCCTGGGCGAGGGCCCGCAGCCGCGAGTTGGCCGCCACGCCGCCGCCCACGACGAGGTCGTCGACGCCGTTCTCGCGGCACGCGAGCAGCGCCTTGCGGGTCAGCACGTCGACCACGGCCTCCTGGAAGCTCGCGGCCACGTCCGCGACGGGCACGTGCTCCCCCGCGTCCTGCTTGGCCCGCACCCAGCGGGAGACGGCGGTCTTGAGCCCCGAGAAGGAGTAGTCGAAGCGGTGCCGCTCCATGTCCTTGCCCGCGGTCAGGCCGCGCGGGAAGTCGATGACCACCTGGCCCTCGCGGGCGGCACGGTCGATGTGCGGCCCGCCCGGGAAGCCGAGCCCGAGCACGCGCGCGACCTTGTCGAAGGCCTCGCCCGCCGCGTCGTCGATGGTCTGCCCCAGGTGACGGACGTCGTGGGTGATGTCGGGGACGAGCAGCAGGTTGGAGTGCCCGCCGGACACGAGCAGCGCCAGGGTCGGCTCGGGCAGGGGACCGTGCTGCAGGGTGTCGACGGCCACGTGCGACGCGAGGTGGTTGACGCCGTAGAGCGGCTTCCCGAGCGCCACGGCGAGCGACTTGGCCGCGGCCACGCCCACCAGCAGCGCACCGGCCAGGCCCGGTCCGGACGTCACGGCGATGGCGTCGAGGTCGGCCAGGCGCACCCCGGCCTCGCGGCAGGCGCGCTCGATGGTGGGGACCATGGCCTCGAGGTGGGCCCGGGACGCGACCTCGGGCACCACGCCGCCGAAGCGGGCGTGCTCGTCGACGCTGCTCGCGATCGCGTCGACGAGCAGCGTGCCGCCGCGCACGATCCCGACGCCGGTCTCGTCGCACGAGGTCTCGATGCCGAGGACGAGTGGCTCGTCGGTGCGGGTCATGCGGGCTCTCCCTGGGTGGCGGGGTGATCAGGTCGTGTGCCGGGAAGGTGCCGCCGCATCACGAGGGCGTCCACCCCTCCGGGCTGGTAGTAGCGCCGCCGCACGCTGATGGTCTCGAACCCGTTGCGGTCGTAGAGCGCTCGTGCCGCGGTGTTGTCGGCGCGGACCTCCAGCAGGAGCGCCTCAGCGCCTCGTGCGTGGGCCCGGTCGACGAGCTCGTCCAGCATCCGCCGGCCCAGGCCGAGGCCGCGGGCGTCGGGCGCCACGGCGATCGTCATGACGTCCGCCACGTCACCGGCGGCGTCGATCCCGGCATACGCGAGGACACCCCCACGAGAGGGGTCGTCCCAGACGACGTAGTCGCGCCGGGGGCGCTCGGCGAGCTCGGCCCACCAGGTCTGCTCGGTCCACGCGTCGTCGGCGAAGGCCTCGCGCTCCAGCGCGGCGAGGCGGGGGATGTCGGTCCAGCGCAGCTCGCGCAGCATCAGACCACCGTGACGGGGGCGACGGAGGGGACGGCGTCGGGGCGCCGGAGATAGAGCGGGGTGGTGTCGGCGAGGGACTCGCCTCGGGCGAGCCGCTGCACGGCCAGGTCGGCGAGCCACCCGGCGGAGACGTCGAGGGGCGCGCCGTCGGCCGCGGGCCCCAGCAGGTCGGGATAGAGGGCCGGACCTCGTCCGACGACGGGCCGGCCGTCGAGCAGCGGGGCGAGGTCGGCGGGACGGCGCACGTCCGGGGCGGTCTCGGCCACGGGCAGACCCTCCTCGATGCGGTAGCCGGCCCAGTAGACCTCCTTGCGGCGGGCGTCGGTGGCCACGACGAACCGCTCCGCGCTGGCGAGCGCCCCGCGCCCCGCCTCGTGGGCCAGGGCGTCCAGGGAGCACAGGCCGTGGACCGGGACGGCCCGGGCGAGGGCGAAGGTCCGCGCGGTCACGATCCCGACGCGCAGCCCGGTGAAGGGGCCGGGTCCGGTGCCGGTCACGACCGCGTCGACGTCGGCTGCGGCGATGCCGGCCTGCCGCAGGACCTCCACGATGCCGGGGGCCACGAGCTCCCCGTGCGCCCGCGCGTCGAGGACGCTGCTCTCGGCGACCACGCGGGTGCCGTCGTGCAGCGCCACGGTGATGGCGGTGGTGGAGGTGTCGATGGCGAGCAGCACGCCCGCCAGTCTATCGCCGCGCCGGCGCGGTCAGCCGGCGTCGTTGGTGACCCGGGCCGCGGCCACGGGCAGGGCGCGACCGAGGACCGGGGCGAGGGCCACCCCGGCCAGCGCGACCACCGTGAGCGCCACCCACACCGGCAGCGGCCCCCGGGCGAGGAGCCAGGAGAAACCCACCGGCCCGATGATGGACGCGACGTTCCAGGACAGCTGGTAGGCGGCGAGGTAGCGCCCCCGCAGGTGCACGGGGCGGCTGTCGACCGCGACGGTCGTGAGGACCGGGCCGCCGAGCAGCTCCCCGACGGTGTAGACGGCGGCCGCGACGAGCACCCCCGTCACCGCGACGGCGACCGGCAGCATCCCGGCCGCGGCCATCAGCACGAATCCCGCTGCGAACGCGAGGTTCCCGGCGGCGACGACCCGGTGCCGACGGTGCCCGGTCATGGACCGCACGGCCAGCCCCTGCCCGAACCCGACCATGACGGTGTTGAGCGTGAAGATCGCGCCGGTCACCCAGCCGGGCAGGTCGAGGATCTCGACGGCGTAGACGGGCATGGCGTAGTTGAGCGCCAGGCACGCGAGCGCGTGGCCGGTGTTGGCGACGATGAGGGCGTGGAAGGGCTTGTCGCGCAGCACGATCGACAGCCCGGCCAGGGCGCCCGACCGCTCGCCCGCCGCGTGCGCATCGGCGTCCTCGGCCGGCTGCGCACCGCCCGGACCCCGGTCGTGGGCCGGGACGGCGAGGAGCAGGACGAGCGCGAGCAGGTATGACGCCGCGTCGGCCGCCACCATCGCGCGGAACGCGGCCGGGGTGCCGACGGAGATCGCGACGCCCGCCACCAGGCCCCCGATCGCGAAGCCGACGTTGCGCAACGCGCCGAGGAAGCCGTACCACAGCTCCCGCTCCCCGGGACGGGTGATGGCGGCGACCATCGGGGAGTAGGACGCCCAGAAGGCCGCCTGCCCCGTGGCGACGAGCGTGGTCACCAGCTGCACCCCGAGGTAGCCGTCGACGGTCAGGTAGGCGAGATAGCCCACCGCCTGGATGGCGTTGGCGGCCAGCAGGATCCGCTTGGCGCCGAAGCGGTCCACCAGGTGCCCGACGAGCAGGACCACGGGCAGCGCGAATGCGGCGGCGACCGACAGCGCGAGCCCGACCTGCTCGAGCGGGACGTCCGTGGTGCGCAGGAAGTAGAGGACGGTGATGGGCATGAATACGCCGCTGCCGATCGCGTCCACGCCGATGGCGACGACGAACCGACGGTGGTCGCCGACCGGGGGAAAGCCGAGGCGGCTGAGCATGGTGTCAGCCTGCTACATCAAGCACGCTTGACCTCAACGGATCTCGATGACGAGCCGAGCCGGGTTGCCGCGCCTGATGATTCGCTCGACGAGCATGAAGACCTTGAACTCCAGGCCGTACTTCGCCGTCATGGTGCTCATGACGCGCTGGACGGTCCAGGGGTCGTCGTGGACGGTCGCGCGGGCCTCGACGGTGGGGGCGTCCGGGGCCACCCGACCACGCCGGTCGCACGGACGCAGGGTCACCCGGTCGTCGCGGCGCAGGCGGCGCAGCTTGCCGGTGCCCTCCGGGGTGATGACCACGAGGGCGTCGCCGTCGCGGGCCACCCACACGGGGGTCGCCACGCCCTCCCCGTTGCGGCGAAAGGTCGTGAGGGACACGAAGCGCTCGTGGCCGAGGGCGGTGAGGGTCGTCATACGGCTCAGGCTAGGTCCCGGACCGCCCCGAGGGCGTCCGGACCGGTCCACCGACGGCCGTGGCCGGTGAGCCGGGCGGTGCGGGTGGTCTCGCCGGTGAGCTCCAGCTCGAGGTAGTCCTCGGACAGCAGCTCCGCGACCCCGTGGCCCCACTCGACGACCGTGACCGACTCGTCCACGGTGGCGTCCAGGTCGAGGTCGTCGAAGTCCAGCGCCCCTAAGAGGCGGTAGGCGTCGACGTGCACCAGCCGCGGCCCCCCGACGAGGGAGGGGTGCACGCGCGCGATGACGAAGGTCGGGGAGGTGATCGGCCCCCGCACCCCGAGCCCCTCGGCCAGCCCCTGCGTGAGGGTGGTCTTGCCCGCGCCCAGGTCGCCGGTCAGCAGGAGCAGGTCGCCGGCGTGCAGGACCGTGGCGAGCCTGCGGCCGAGGTCCTGCGTGGCCTCGGCGGTGGGCAGCGAGATCGCGTGCGGCACGGCGTCGTCAGGACTCACGGCGGTCCTTCCCGGAGCGGGCGGAGGTGATGGGGGTGGTGACGGACCGGACCTTGCGCGCCTGGCGCCCGACCTCCTCGGTCGCGCGGGCCACCTGCTCGCGGCGCCGGGCCTGCTGCTCACGACGTCGGACCTGCTGCTCGCGCCGGAGCGTGGCGCGGCTGTGCCCGAGGTCGGTGACCTCGCGCCGCCGGCCCCGTGGCGTCCCGTCGGCATGGCGTTCGGCGCGGTCCAGCATCTCGAGGATCTGGTCGGTGACGAGCTCGGGGTACTCCAGCATGATCAGGTGCCCCGCGTCGGTCAGCACGACGTGCTCGGCGCCCGGCAGCAGCCGCACGATCTCCTCGCTGTGGCGCGGCGGGGTCATCAGGTCGTCCGCACCGTTGATGACCAGGGCCTCGATGCCCGCGAAGGTCGCCAGCGCCTGGCGCTCGTCGTGCTCGGACAGGGTGCGCAGGAAGCCGTGCATCACCTCGATCGGCGTCGACATGATGATGTCGGCGGCGTAGCGCAGCAGGCTCGGCGGCACGGGCGAGTGGAAGGAGTAGCGGTAGGTGAAGAAGTCCTCGGCCTGGCGCGCGAGGCGGCGGGCCTGCTCGACGGCCTCCTGGCGGCCGGTCAGCGGGGCGAGGGCGAACGGACCGACGCGCTGGGCCGCGCGACCGAGCAGGTCGCCGAGCTGCACCCGCAGCTCCCCCTCGCCGCCGGAGCTGGTGGCGACGAACGCCACCGCGACGCACCGCTCGCGGACCAGGGTCGGATAGAGCCGGGCCAGCCCCATCTGCGTCATGCCGCCCATCGAGTGCCCGACGAGCGCGAACGTCCCCTCGGGGCAGGTGGCGTCGATGACGGACTTGAGGTCCCGGCCGAGCGTCTCGATGCGGTAGGAGTCGCGGGCTCCCTGGCCGGAGCGCCCGTGGCCGCGCTGGTCCCACAGCACGACGCGATAGCCGGCGGCGACCAGCCGGCGCCGCACGAAGATCCAGGCCTTGGTCGACAGGGTGTAGCCGTGCGAGATGACGATGCTGGGCCGCCCGATCGCCGTCTGGTCTGCCGGCACGTCCGGCTCGTCCACCTCGACGTGCAGCACGGTGCCGTCCTCGGCGACGACGACGGTCTCGTGCGTCGGGACGTGCTCGTAGGTCTCGTCCGTCTCGGGGGCGGTCGCGTGCGCCCGCGAGAGCACGCCCGCGAGGGCTCCGGCGGCGACGGCGCCGAGGCCGAGGCCCAGCCCGGTCAGCCGCCCCATGGGGGTCACGCCAGGTGCCACGCGGGTTCACCTCCGACATACCGGCGCGGCACGCGGTCGCCGACGCGGGTGATGAGCTCGTAGGAGATCGTGCCGGTCGCCTCGGCCCAGTCCTGGGCGGTGGGCTCGCCCTCGGACCCCGGGCCGAAGAGGACGCACGGGTCACCCTCGCGGGCGCCCGAGCCGGGACCGAGGTCGACGACCAGCTGGTCCATGCAGACCCGGCCGGCGACCGTGTGCCGGGAGCCGGCCACCCACAGCGGACCGACGCCGCTGCCCGCCCGGGGCACGCCGTCGGCGTAGCCCACGGGCACGATCCCGACCCGCGTGGCCCGCTCGGTGCGATAGGTGTGGCCGTAGGAGACGCCCTGCCCCGCAGGAACGTCCTTGACCTGCGCCAGCGGTGCGGACCAGGTCATGGCGGGCGTCAGGCCGTAGTGCTCGTGGTCACCCAGCGACGGCACCGGCGACAGGCCGTAGACGGCGAGCCCGGGGCGCACGAGGTCGTAGGCGAGGGACGGGTTGGTCAGCGTGGCAGCGGAGTTGGCGAGGTGGCGCACCTCGAGCGCGGAGCCGGCGGCCTCCGCCTCGGCCACCGCCGCGTCGAACCGCGCGACCTGGGCCCGGACCTCGGGGTGGTCGGGCGCGTCGGCATACGCGAAGTGCTGCATCATCCCGACGACCCGCACGCTGCCCTCGGCCTCGAGGGCCCGGGCGCGATCGAGCAGGGAGGTCAGGGCGGGGCCGTGCAGCACCCCGTTGCGCCCCAGGCCGGTGTCGACCTTGATGTGGACGCGGGCGGTGCGGCCCACGGCGCGGGCCGCCTCGGCGACGGCCTCGAGCCCCCAGGGCGCGGACACGGCGAGGTCGACGTCCTGGCCCACAGCTGCGGCGAAGTCGGCCCCGGGCGCGTGCAGCCAGGACAGGACGGGGCAGGTCAGCCCGGCCGCGCGCAGCTCGAGCGCCTCGGACAGCTGGGCGACCCCCAGCCAGGTGGCGCCGCCGCGCAGGGCGGCGAGGGCGGACGGCACGAGACCGTGGCCGTAGCCACCGGCCTTGACCACCGCCATGACCCCGGCGGACCCGGCGAGCTCGTCGAGCCGGCGGACGTTGTCGCTGATGGCCGCCAGGTCGATCCGCAGCTCACCGGCGAAGCTCTGCCCGGTCACCGCTCACCCCACCTCCGAGGCGCGGGCGAGGAGCCGCGCGACGGTGGCAGGCACCTGCTGGGCGATCTCGAGCGCGCGGACCGGGCCGCCTGGGTTGGCGTCGTGGGCGGCGACCCCGTGCACGAGCGCGGCGAGGGACCCGGCGTCGACGGGGTCCAGCCCGGACGCGAGCAGGGTGCCGGCGAGCCCCGCGAGGACGTCGCCCGACCCCGCCGTGCCCGCCCACGCGGGGGCGTCGGCCTGCGCCCGGACGGCGAGGCCGGAGGCGGGGGGCGCGACGACATACGTGGTGGATCCCTTGAGCAGCACCGTCGCTCGCAGCAGCTCGGCGGCGCGGCGGGCCCAGCGCAGCGGCTCGGCGACGACCCCGGCCCGGTCGAGCTCGGACGCGTCGGGGTCGAGACGGGCGAGCAGGCGGGCCAGCTCGCCGGCGTGGGGCGTCAGCAGGGTGCGGGCGCCGGCCTGGGTGCGGGGGCCGTCGAGCAGGTCCAGCCCGCCGGCGTCGACGAGGCAGGGCAGCTCGCTGTCGAGGGCTCGGCGGGCGGCCTCCACCTGCGCGAGGCCCAGCTGGTCCCAGGAGTGCGGGTGCGCGTCGAGACCGGGCCCGACGACCCAGGCCTGCACGCGGCCGGGCCCGTGCACGGCCTCGGGGACCTCGGCGCGGACGAGCTGCGTGGGACCGGGGGCACCGACGTAGCGCACCATCC
This sequence comes from Arsenicicoccus bolidensis DSM 15745, assembly GCF_000426385.1. Lineage (GTDB taxonomy): Bacteria > Actinomycetota > Actinomycetes > Actinomycetales > Dermatophilaceae > Arsenicicoccus > Arsenicicoccus bolidensis. The sequence continues at coordinate 55,307 of NZ_AUFG01000013.1, read as the reverse complement.
CCGCCCCCGCGCAGACCGCGGCCGTGACGCTGAGCAGCGGTGCGCCGGTGTAGACCTCGCCGCCGGCCACGACGCCGACCACCCCGCGGGAGTACTTGTCGTCCTCGGGACCCGGCGTGGGCCACAGCGCGGCGACGTCGTCGTGGTCGAGCCGCTCCGCCGCGGGGAGCGTGTCGAGGTCGAGGCCGATGTCGACCACCGTGAGCATGCCGCAACGGCCGGCCGTGCCGAGCACGTGGACGGGCTTGGCGCACCCGAAGGTCACCGTCTCGTCGGCGAACACCCCTGTGCCGCCGATCAGCTCGCCCATGGGGTCGGTGCCGGAGGGCACGTCCACCGCGATGACGTGGGCGTCGTCGCCGACGGCGTCGAGGAGCTCGGTGACCAGGTCGGGCAGCCCGGGCCGCCCGCCTATGCCGAGGACGCCATCGAGGACCACATCGGCGACCCCGAGGGCCTCGACCGCCTTGGCCCGGCCCTTGGGCTCGGGCTTGCGCCGCCCCCTGCTCCCCTGGCCCGTGGCGTCGAGGATCTCGACCTTGGCCCGGCGCGCTGCGCGCAGACCCTCCTCGTGCGGCGTCTCGGTGGTGAGGACGGCGACCAGGTCGAGCGGCTCCCCCACCAGGTCCGCGAGGTGCGCGAGGGCCCAGAGGGCGTCCCCGCCGTTGTTGCCGCCGCCGACGAGCGCGACCACGAGCGGCTGCGTGCTGGTGTCGTCCGGGAGGCGCGCGGCGACGACCTGGGCCAGACCGGTGGCGGCCCGCTGCATCAGCTCGCCGTCGGGGAGCTGCGCCATGGCACGCTCCTCGGCGGCACGGACGTCGTCGACCGACCAGGCGTGGATCATCTCGGGCCTCCTTGCGATCGCCGGAGCGGGACCGGCCGGGGTGTCACCTCTCGGCGATAACGAACGCCGAGGCCACGCCCGCGTCGTGGGACAGGGACAGGTGCAGCCTAGTCACGCCGAGGTCGTCCATCCGGTCCTGCACGCTGCCGCGTACCTGCCAGTAGGGTCGGCCGTGCTCGCCCCGCACGACCGTCGCGTCGTGCCAGCTGAGCGAGCCGGGCGATCCGAGCGCCTTGGCCAGTGCCTCCTTGGCGGCGAAGCGGGCGGCGGTCGACTCGGTGCGCAGTCCGCGCTCCTCGGGCGTGAACAACCGCTCGAGCAGGCCGGGAGCCCGCTCGAGGGTGCGCGCGAAGCGCTCGACGTCGACGACGTCGATCCCCACGCCCAGGATCATGGACGACCTGCTCGTATGCCGACGCCCGCCGTCACTCGACGGTGACGGACTTGGCGAGGTTGCGCGGCTGGTCGACGTCCAGCCCCTTGGCGGTGGCGAGCTCGCAGGCAAAGACCTGCAGCGGGATGATCGACAGCAGCGGCATCATCATGACGCTGGTGCGGGGCACCTCGATGACCTCGTCGGCGAACGGCCGGACCGCCTCGTCGCCCTCCTCCGTGATGACCAGGGTGCGGGCACCGCGGGCGCGGATCTCCTGGATGTTGGAGACGACCTTGGCGTGCAGGTCGTAGGGGCTGTCCTGCGCGGGCATGACGATGAACACCGGCTGGCCGGGCTCGATCAGGGCGATCGGGCCGTGCTTGAGCTCGCCGGCCGCGAAGCCCTCGGCGTGGATGTAGGCGATCTCCTTGAGCTTGAGCGCGCCCTCGAGCGCGATCGGGTAGCCGACGTGGCGTCCCAGGAAGAGCACCGAGCGGGTGTCGGACATGAAGCGCGCGATCTCGCGGACGCGGTCCATGGAGCCCAGCACCGTGTCGACGTGCTGCGGGATCTCGGCGAGCTCACGCATGACGGCCTGCGCGTCCTCGGCATACGTGCCGCCGCGGAGCTGCGCGAGGTAGAGGCCGAGCAGGTAGCAGGCCGCGATCTGGGCGGTGAAGGCCTTGGTGGACGCGACGGCGATCTCGGGGCCGGCGTGGGTGTAGAGCGCGGCGTCGGACTCGCGCGGGATGGTCGCGCCGTAGGTGTTGCAGATGGAGACCGTGAGGGCGCCGAGGTCCTTGGCGTGCTTGACCGCCATGAGGGTGTCCATCGTCTCGCCCGACTGGGACATCGAGACGACGAGGGTGCGATCGTCCACGACCGGGTCGCGGTAGCGGAACTCGTGCGCCAGCTCGACCTCGGTCTGGATGCGGGTCCAGTGCTCGATGGCGTACTTGGCGGACAGCCCGGAGTAGAACGCGGTGCCGCAGGCCACGATGATGATCTTGTCGATGGCCCTGAGGCGCTCGGGGTCGATGTTCATCTCGTCGAGCACGAGCTTGCCGTCCTCGTCGGTGCGCCCGAGCAGGGTGTCGGCGATGGCCTTGGGCTGCTCGAGGATCTCCTTCTCCATGAAGGACGAGTGCCCGCCCTTCTCGGCCGCCTCGGCGTCCCAGGTGACCTCGAACCTCTTGCCCTGGGCCGGCGTGCCGTCGAAGCCCATGACCTGCACGTCCTCCGGCGTGATGACGACCAGCTGGTCCTGGTCGACCTCCATGGCCGACTTGGTGTAGCCGATGAACGCGGCGACGTCGGAGCCGAGGAAGTTCTCGCCCTCGCCGAGGCCGATGACCAGCGGGCTGTTGCGGCGGGCCGCGACGACCGTGCCGGGGTGGTCCGCGTGCACGGCGAGCAGCGTGAACGCGCCCTCGAGGCGGTTGACCACGTCGATCATGGCCGCCGTCAGGTCACCGTCGTAGGCCTTGGCCAGCAGCTGGGCCGCGACCTCGGTGTCGGTCTCGGACAGGAACTCCGCGCCCTCGGCGAGCAGCTGGGTCTTGAGCACGTGGAAGTTCTCGATGATGCCGTTGTGGACCACCGCGATCTTGCGGTCCTCGCCACCGCGGTGCGGGTGGGCGTTCTGGTCGGTGGGTCCGCCGTGCGTCGCCCACCGGGTGTGACCGATGCCGGTGCTGGCGGCCCCGAGGGGGTGCGCCTCCAGCTCGGTGGTGAGGTTGACGAGCTTGCCGGCCTTCTTGGCCGACGAGACCCCGTCGGGCCCGACCAGCGCGATGCCCGCCGAGTCGTAGCCGCGGTACTCGAGCCGGGCCAGCCCCTCGAGGACGACCTGCTGAGCCTTGCCATCCACCTGGGGGCCGACGTATCCCACGATTCCACACATGCGGCACACGATAACCGGCTCGAGGCCCTCACCACGCGAGAAACCCCCACGTGCGCGAGGCGGCGGGGCGTCATACCTGCTCATGGGCCACAATGTCGGGGTGTCGTCCAACGCTGCCGTCGCGCCGGTCTCGACCCCGTACGTCGAGATGGACCGGGCCGCGTGGGCCCGGCTGCGGGATCGGCACCCCCTCTCGCTCGACGCCGCCGACCTCGCCCGCATCCAGGGCACCGGCGTGCCGCTGGACCTGCAGGAGGTCGAGGAGGTCTACCTCCCGCTGTCACGCCTGCTCTCCTTCTACGTCGACGCCACCTCCCAGCTGCACCGCGTCACCAGCAGCTTCCTGATGGAGTCGACGCCCCCGCCGACGCCGTTCGTGATCGGCGTCGCCGGGTCGGTCGCGGTCGGCAAGTCCACGACCGCCCGCCTGCTGCGCGACCTGCTGCGCCGGTGGCCGTCCACCCCCAAGGTCGAGCTGATCACCACCGACGGCTTCCTCTATCCCAACTCGGTGCTCGCCGAGCGAGGCCTCATGCACCGCAAGGGATTCCCGGAGTCCTACGACCGGCGGGCGCTGTTGAAGTTCGTGGCCGCCGTCAAGGCCGGGGCGCCGTCCGTGCAGGCCCCCGTCTACTCCCACCTCGTCTACGACATCGTCCCGGGCGAGCAGGTCGTCGTGGAGCAGCCCGACGTGCTCATCGTCGAAGGGCTCAACGTCCTGCAGGCCCCCCAGCCCCGCCGCGACGGGCGCCTCGGCCTCGCCGTCTCGGACTTCTTCGACTTCTCCGTCTACGTCGACGCACGGATGGACCACATCAAGAAGTGGTACGTCGACCGCTTCCTCAAGCTGCGGCAGACGGCCTTCGCCGACCCGGCGTCCTACTTCCGGCGGTATGCCGACCTGTCGGACGCCGAGGCGCGGGCCACGGCACTGCGGATCTGGGAGGAGATCAACGGCCCCAACCTCGAGGACAACGTCGTGACCACACGTGGGCGCGCGAGCCTCGTGCTCACCAAGGGCGAGGACCACTCGGTGCGCCGCGTGCTCCTGCGCAAGCTCTGACACCTCGCCTGCTGCCGGCCCCAGGAGCCGCGCCAGTGACCGGCTATCGGCGGCGCAGGGTCAGCTGGACGAGGACCGGGCCGGATCGGCGCCGCGACGGACCGTCCGCGCCGCAGCCGGCGTCGCCGTCGTCCGAGCCGGAGGCGCACGACCCGCAGCCGCCGTCGGGGCAGCCCGCCGCGAGCTCGCGCGCCTCGATGCGGCCCATCCGCACGAGGTGGTCGACGGCGGCGTCGACGGACGGGCGCGACAGGCCCGTCGCGCGCGAGATCGCGTCCAAGGATCCCGCCCCCGACGCAAACGCCGCCAGCACCTGCCGCAACGGCCCGCCCGACGCGACGGTCGGGCTTGCGGCGGGCGAGGTGGAGCCCGGGACCGTCATACGACCAGCCGCCCGACCTGGAACACGAGCACCGACAGCGTCCAGGCCATCGTCATCTGCACCGCGATCCCGAACACCGTCCAGCGCCAGCCGATCTCACGCTTCTGCGCGGCGAGCGTCGCGACGCAGGGGGTGTAGGCCAGCAGGAACACCATGAACGCCAGCGCCGCCGCGGTGCCGTGGCCGCCGGACGAGCGTTCGAAGTCCTCCCGGATGACGTCGCCCAGCCGACCCGGCTCGCGCTCGCTCTCCGGCTCGGACACGGCATAGGTCTGGGCCCACGAGGAGATCACGGCCTCCTTGGCGACGAAGCCGACGACCAGCGCCGACGACGTCCGCCACTCCCCGTAGCCCGCGGGCGCGAAGGCGGGGGCGATCGTGGAGGCGCCGGCGGCGTAGACGGAGTCCGACGCCTGGACCTCGCCGAACGACCCCTTGCCGGGCATGGGGGTGGCCTGCAGCAGCCAGATCGCGACCACGGTGGCGACGATGATGCCGCCGGCGGTCTGCAGGAAGCCGCGCAGCCGCACCCAGGTCTGCGAGGTCATGAGCCGCAGCTGCGGCAGCTGGTAGGGCGGGAGGTCGAGGATCAGCGGCTCGTCCCCCACGCGCCGCCACACGGTCGAGCGCAGCGCGAGGCCGAGCAGGACGACGAGGACGATCGACAGGAGGTACATCGCGAAGACGACGGTGCCTGCCTGCTGCGGGAAGAAGGTCGTGGCCAGCAGGACGTAGACGGTGAGCCGCGCGGTGCACGAGGTGAGCGGCACGAGCAGCGCGGTCATGGTGCGGTGGTGCGCGTTGGGCAGCGTGCGGGTGGCGGCGATGGCGGGCACGTTGCACCCGAACCCCACCACGAGCGGCAGGAAGGCCCGCCCCGGCAGGCCGATCGCCCGCATCAACCGGTCCGTGACGACGGCGGCCCGCGCCATGTAGCCCGAGTCCTCGAGCAGCGACAGCAGCGCGAACATCAGCGCCATGAGCGGCACGAAGGTCAGGAGCATCCCGACGCCGGCGATGAGACCGTCGACGACGAAGCCGCGAACCGGGCTGTCCCCCAGACCGATCCGTTCGAGCAGCCAGCCGGCGCCGTCGCTGATCGGGCCGGTGAACAGGCCGTCGAGCCAGTCCTGCATCGGTGCGGCGACGGTCGTCGTGAGCTGGAAGACGACCCACATGGCGGCCAGGAAGACCAGCGGTCCCCAGACGCGGTGCGTCACGATCCCGTCGACGCGGTCGGTCCACCCGACCCTCACCTCGCCGCTGTGGCTGGCCGCAGCCTCCACGGCGGCCTCGACCCACGCGAACCGGTCGTCGGCGAGCATCAGCTCGGAGTCGTCGGAGTCGTCGGGGTGCCGAGGCCGTATGCCGGAAGCGGCGCCAGGACGGGTCGCCGGCACGGGCCGGGCCAGGGTCTGGACGACGACCTCCGCGAGAGGGTCCAGCCCCGTGCGCCGACGCGGGTCGACCTCCACGACCGGCACGCCCAGGGCCGCCGCAAGGCGGTCGGCGTCGACGTGGATCCCGCGGCGCTCGGCGACGTCGCCCATGGTGAGGGCCACCACGACCCTCAGGGCGTGCTCGCGCACCTGGGCCACGAGATAGAGGCTGCGCGCCAGGTGCGCCGCGTCGGCCGCGACGACCACCACGTCGGGGCGCTCGGCGGGAGGCTTGTCGATCAGCAACGCCCGGGTGAGCTCCTCGTCCGGCGAGGCGGGGTCGAGGCTGTAGGCGCCGGGCAGGTCGACGAGGTCGACCTCGGCGACCGGGCCGGCGGGCTCGTCCCCGCCCCCGGTGCCGCCCCCCGCGGCGGCGTGCCCCATCCGCCAGGCGCCGCGCCCGACCTCGACGGACGTCCCGGGCCAGTTGCCCATCTGGCGACGGGCGCCGGTGAGCGCGTTGAACAACGTCGACTTGCCGACGTTGGGCGAGCCCGCGAGCGCGACGACGGGCGTGCCCGGGGCCGCGGCCGGGCCCCCTGCGTCGCTGTGGCAGCTCGGGACGCTGCTCGCGGTGATGTGGGCGACCGTGGTGGAGCCGGCGGCGGCCGCGCCGGCACCGGGCGCGGCCGGGAGGGGCGGGGCCTGCGTCATACGACCGGAGCCTCCTCGACCACGAGGACCTGTATGCCGTGCGCCGTGGCCCGGTCGAGCGCGATCCGCGAGCCGGCCACCGCCACGACGCGACCGCCGCCCGCCGTGCGGTGGACGACCTCGACGGTGGCGCCGGCGCGCAGGCCCAGCTCCGCGAGGCGTCGTCGCGCCACGAGCGGCAGGTCGACCAGGGTCAGCCGCACCGGTCGTCTCGTGGGGACGGACTGCAGGGTGTCGGTGGGCCTCATGCGGGCCACGCTACGCCCGAGGTTAGGCACGCCTCAGTGCGGGGTTCCCTTGAGCGGAACACCCCTGCCCCGTGGCGCCCCGTCCCCGCACGGTTGTCAGATCTCGAGGCCCTCCAGCAGGTCGGTGACGAGGGCCGCGATCGGGCTGCGCTCGCTGCGGGTGAGCGTGACGTGGGCAAAGAGGGGGTGCCCCTTGAGGGTCTCGATGACCGCCGCGACGCCGTCGTGCCGACCGACCCGCAGGTTGTCGCGCTGCGCCACGTCGTGGGTGAGGACGACGCGGGAGTTCTGGCCGATGCGGGACAGGACCGTGAGCAGCACGTTGCGCTCGAGCGACTGGGCCTCGTCGACGATGACGAACGCGTCGTGAAGCGACCGTCCGCGGATGTGCGTGAGCGGCAGCACCTCGAGCAGGCCACGGTCGATGACCTCCTCGACGACCTCGGTGGAGACGACGGCCCCCAGGGTGTCGAAGACCGCCTGCGCCCAGGGCCCCATCTTCTCGTTCTCGGTGCCGGGGAGGTAGCCGAGCTCCTGGCCACCGACGGCGTAGAGCGGGCGGAAGACGATGACCTTGCGGTGCTGACGGCGCTCCATGACGGCCTCGAGCCCGGCGCACAGCGCCAGCGCGCTCTTGCCGGTGCCCGCGCGACCGCCGAGCGAGATGATGCCGACGTCCGGGTCCATCAGCAGGTCCAGGGCGATCCGCTGCTCCGCGGAGCGGCCGTGCAGCCCGAACGCGTCCCGGTCGCCGCGCACCTGGCGCACCGCGCCGTCGGCGCCGACCCGGCCGAGACCGCTGCCCCGGGCCGAGGACAGCATCAGGCCGGTGTGCACGGGCAGGTCCTTGGCCTCGGGCATCTCGGCGCGGCCGTTCTCGTAGAGCGCGTCCAGCTGCTCCGGCGCGACCTCCAGCTCGACGATGCCGGTCCAGCCCGAGTCGACCTTCCACTCGTGGCGGTACTCCTCGGCGTCCAGGCCGACCGCGGACGCCTTGACCCGCATCGGCAGGTCCTTGCTGACGATCGTCACGTGCCGACCGGAGTCCGACAGGTGCTTGGCCACCGCCAGGATCCGGGTGTCGTTGTCGCCCAGACGGAACCCGTCGGGCAGGACGCGCGGGTCGGTGTGGTTGAGCTCGACGCGCAGGGTGCCGCCGTCGTCACCGACCGCCACCGCGTGGTCCAGGCGGCCCTCCTTGACCCGCAGGTCGTCGAGCAGCCGCAGCGCCTGGCGGGCGAAGTAGCCGAGCTCCGGGTGGTGCCGCTTGGCCTCGAGCTCGGTCACGACCACGACCGGGAGCACCACCTCGTGCTCGGCGAACCGCAGCATCGCCCGGGGGTCGGACAGGAGCACGGAGGTGTCGATCACGTAGGTGCGGCACCCCTCGGCCACCGCGCCCTGTCCGGCGCCGGCGTCCCCGACGGCCTCGGCGTGCGGGACGTCCGGAGCGCCCTCGCCCCGCTGGTCCACCGACGACTCGTCATGGCTGGTCTGCGTCACGCTGACTCCCACGCGCGACGGTGCCGTCGCGCTCGCTCTCGGTCCGGAGGCCGACCCTGGCGCCGGGGCGCCGGGTCCGGCCCCCGTCCGGAGCTCGTGTGGCTCCCTCAACGTCAAGGCCTTCCCATCCGTGCGCTGGATGCGCCGGATGCCGCCACGCTACGTGCGCCCGGTGGTGGTCGCGCGGGATATCCCGCCGCGACGCGTCGGGGTTCAGCCGAAGTTCACCCGCGCGGACCCCTGGCGTCGCGGACGACGGACCGCTCGGGGCAGGGGTGCGCCCGGCGATGCCGGCGGCCGCGCGCGCGAGACCTCAGGAGCCGTAACGCCGTTCGCGGTCGGCATACGACCGCAGGGCCCGCAGGAAGTCGACCCGCCGGAAGTCCGGCCAGTAGGCCTCGCAGAAGTAGAACTCGCTGTGGATGGACTGCCACAGCAGGAAGCCACCGATCCGCTGCTCCCCCGAGGTGCGGATCACGAGGTCCGGGTCGGGCTGGCCCTTGGTGTAGAGGTGGTCGGCGATCTGGTCCACGTCGAGCGTCTCGATTATCTGCTTCAGCGAGCGGCCCTTGTCGGCCTCGGCCCGCAGGAGGTCCTTGACGGCGTCGGCGATCTCGCGGCGTCCGCCGTAGCCGACGGCGATGTTGCAGACGAGGCCGTCGAGCTCGGCCGTGGCCTGCTCGGCGCACCGCAGCGGCGCGGCGGTCTCGGCCGGCAGCAGGTCCAGCGCCCCGACCAGGCGGATGCGCCACCGCTGCTGCTCGGCGAGCGAGGCGACGGCGCCCTCGATGATGCGCAGCAGCGGCGCGAGCTCGGCCTCGGGGCGGTTGAGGTTGTCGGTGGACAGCAGCCACAGCGTGACGAACTCGATACCCACCTCGTCGCACCACTCCAGCAGGTGCTCGATCCGGTCCGCCCCGGCCTGATGGCCCTCGGCCGTGTCAGCGCCCTTGGCCCGCGCCCACCGCCGGTTGCCGTCCAGCATGACGCCGACGTGACGCGGCAGGCCCTCGGTGGGGAGCTGGCTGAGCAGCCGACGCTCGTAGGCGGAGTACAGCGGGTTGCCGACTGAGCTGCGCACGGGGGACCTCCTTCACCGGTGACTCGGCGGACAGCGGGCTCGGCGACGTGCTGCGCGGCACGAACCGTGCCGAGGCTACTCCTGTCGTCCGGACCCTGTCTGCGGACGCCGCCCGTCCTGCTCACGGCTCTCACTGCGCTCGATGCGCTCACGCTGCGCCTGCTGCTCCGCGGCCTCGCGGTAGCGCACCCGGCGCAGGTGGCCGTTCATGCTCCGCACGAGCAGCCAGATCGCGAGCGCCAGCAGGAACACGACCACGAAGGCCGCGAAGCCGGGGCCGATCTGGTTGTAGAGGTCGTTGCCGCCGCCACCGGGGTTCATCAGGCTCGCTCCTCGCGCTCGCGCTCGTGCTCCGCCTCGAGGGCCACGCGGCCGTCGTAGGCGATGGACAGGTCCGTCCGCCGGCCCGACGCGTCGGCCTCATCGGGCGTGCCGAGACCGGCGAACAGGTCGTCCTCGCCCGCCTCGATCGGCACGTAGGACAGCGCCGCCTCGAAGTCGTCGTAGGGCCAGGACTGCTCCTGGATCGCGAGGGGGACCTGGAACCACGTGCCGTCGGGGTCCACCTGCGTGGCGTGGGCCATCAGGGCGGCGTCGCGGACGGGGAAGTACTCCGCGCAGTGGATCTTGGTGGTGACGGTCCGCTCGGGGCGGTCGCGCCAGCCCTTGAGCCAGTCGTCGTAGGGGCTCTTGTGCCCGCCGGCCAGCATCGCCTCGTGGAAGGCCGTGATGCGCGCCTTGGAGAAGGTCTGGTTGTAGTAGATCTTGAGCGGCTGCCACGGCTCGCCGGCGTGCGGGTAGCGGTCCGGGTCGCCCGCCGCCTCGAACGCCGCCATCGCCACCACGTGGGTCATGACGTGGTCGGGGTGCGGGTAGCCGCCCTTCTCGTCATACGTGGTCATCACGTGCGGGCGGAACTCACGGACGACGCGGACCAGCGCCTCGGTCGTGACGTCCAGCGGCTCCAGCGCGAAGCACCCGTCCGGCAGCGGGGGCAGCGGGTCACCCTCGGGCAGACCGGAGTCGACGAAGCCCAGCCACACCTGGTCCACGTCGAGGATCTCGCGCGCCTTGGCCATCTCCTGGCGGCGCACCTCGGGCAGGTTGCGCTGGATGTGCGGGTCGTCCTTGAGCTTCTCGTTGAGCACGTCCCCCCGCTCGCCGCCGGTGCAGGTGACGACGAGGACCTCGTGCCCCTCCCCGCGGTAGCGGGCCATGGTGGCCGCACCCTTGCTGGACTCGTCGTCGGGGTGGGCGTGCACGCACATGAGCCGCAGCGGGCCACGGGCGGTGTCGGTCACGAGGGGTCCTTCCGGCGGGACTACGGTGGGGGGCGAACCCCATTGTGCCCCGAACCACCTGCAGGAGCCGACGTGCCTGACGACGCCTACCCGGACGTGGACGAGCGGGACTACGACGAGGAGCTCGAGCAGCCCGTCGTCCCCCGGCTCGGCACGCGTCGGTGGTGGTGGATCGCGGCAGCCATCCTCGTCCCGGCGATCGCGCTCCTCGCCTGGATCGGCGTCCAGAACGCCACGGACGTGGTCACCCACCGGGTCATCAACTACCGCGTCGCCGACGACCGGTCGGTGATGGTGGACTTCGAGGTGACCCGGCCCCGCGGCTGGACCGTGTCCTGCGAGGTGGAGGCCCTGGACGTGCGTTTCGCTCCGGTGGGCACGACCCACGTGCGGGTGCCGGCGGACGACCGCCAGGACACCACGCGCACCAAGACCAGCCTGCGCACGACCTCGCGGGCCGTGACCGGCACCGTCAAGCTCTGCACGCGCGTCTAGCCCCCGGCGAGCACCACCGCGGGGACCAGTTGGTACAATGGAGGCTTACTCGTGCCGGGTCTGGACCTGACGCGCGGCTCTTTCGAGCCTCGTCGCTGCGGTCCGGACCCGAACTTATACCGACCAGGAGAATCATCGTGACCGAGACGACCGCTCAGCAGAGCTTCCTGACCCAGGAGGCCTACGACCGCCTCAAGGGTGAGCTCGAGCAGCTGTCGGGCCCCGGCCGCACCGACATCGCCAAGCGCATCGAGGCCGCCCGTGACGAGGGCGACCTCAAGGAGAACGGTGGCTACCACGCGGCCAAGGAGGAGCAGGGCAAGATGGAGGCCCGCATCCGCCAGCTCAAGCAGCTGCTGGAGACCGCCAAGGTCGGCAACACCCCGCCCGACGACGGCATCGTCGAGCCCGGCATGGTCGTCACGGTCGACCTGTTCGGCGACGACCTGAAGTTCCTCCTCGGCAGCCGCGAGATGGCCGGCGACGAGGACCTCGAGGTCTACTCCGAGAAGTCCCCCCTCGGTGCCGCCATCAACGGCAAGAAGAAGGGCGACCAGGCTTCCTACGAGGCCCCCAACGGCAAGACCATCACGGTCAAGATCAAGGACGCCAAGCCCTACGTCGCCTGAGCGCCTACCCCAGCAGGCGTGCGGCCACGCGGCGCGCCGCCGCCTCGTCCACGCCGGCCAGGAGGCCGACGGCGCACAGCAGGTAGTCCCGGTCGACGGCCGTCCGCGCGTGGTCGGGCACCCGCCACCCGCCGGCCCAGTCGCCGGTGACCGCCCCGAGGACGGCGTCCGCGACGCTGCCCCGCTCCCCCGCACCGCCGCCGTGCCTCAGCGCCCCGCCCGACCCGAGGACCAGGGCGACGTCACCGGTGGGGCGGTCCGGTCGTGCGTGGCGCCGCACCGCGATCGTCGCCGCCAGCCGGGCCAGCTCCGCGTCGTGCCCGCGCTCGTCTGCGTCGGCCGGCAGGTGCCCGGTGTCGGCGTGCACCCTCTCGGCATACGCGCGCAGTCCCTCGCTCACCGCGAGGCCCTCCGCGGGGGCCGCGTCGACGATGGTGGGGGCGTTCCACCGCATCCCGAGGTCCCCCTCGACCGTGCGCATCGCCCACATCGGGCCGACCACGTGCTTGCGCAGCGTCGCGTCCTCGCCCTGCGGCTCGATGACGGAGTAGACGTCGGTCGTCGCCCCACCCACGTCCACGACCAGCACGTCCCCGTCGTGCAGCGCCGAGAGCACCTCGACCCCGCTGAGCACGGCGTCGGGGGTCGCGGCACGCACCAGGGCGGCGAACGTCGGCCCTCTCGACAGGCCCTTGCCGCCGATCACGTGATCGAGGAACACCTCGCGTATGGCGGCGCGCGCACCCTCAGGCGCGATGACGCCGATGCGCGGGACGACGTTGTCGGTGGCGACCACCCGCCGACCGCGCTCTCGCAGGATGGCGACCACCTCGTCGCGGGCCTCGGCGTTGCCGGCCACCACGATCGGCATGGTCACGCGCGCCCGCGCCAGGCGAGTCGCGTTGTGCCGCAGCACCTCTGCGTTGCCCCCGTCGGTCCCGCCGACCAGGAGGACCACGTCGGGGCGGGCATCCCGCAGGTCACGTATGCCCTGTGCGTCGAGCTCCCCCGCGCTGACGTGCACGACCTTGGCCCCCGCGGACAGCCCGACCCGGTGCCCCGCCTCGGCCGTGACCGTCCGCTCGTATCCCACCACCGCCAGCCGCAGCCCCCCGCCCGCGCTGGAGCACAGGAGCACGTCGTCGATCTCCCCTGAACCGTCCGGCAGCTGCGCCTCAGCGAGGTCGCGGACCGTGCGGTAGCCGTCCAGCACGTCCGTCCCGACGGTGGTCGGCGTCTCGGCCCGTGCCAGCAGCTCGCCCGTCCCCGTCTCGACGACCACCGCCTTGGTGAAGGTCGAGCCGACATCGACGCACAGCACGCGGGACATGGTCGCCAGGCTATCCACCCGCATCGAACGAGCTCACACGCACAACGGCGCCAGCCGCCACATCGACCTGGGCCGATACCTCGTTGTGCGTGCGGGTCACTAGCCTGGGGCCATGCCCGGCACCCAGCGCAGCGTGACCCTCCGCTTCATGGCGGCACCGACCGACGGCAACGTCCGCGACCGGGTGGGCGGCGGCCGCATGCTGGAGTGGATCGACAAGTCCGGATATGCCTGTGCCGCAGGGTGGTCCGGCACCTACTGCGTGACGGCGTATGTCGGCAACATCCACTTCACCCGCCCCGTCGAGGTCGGGGACCTGGTGGAGGTGCAGTCCCGCGTGGTCCACACCGGGCGCTCGTCGATGCACATCGTGGCGACCGTCTCGTCCGGCGACCCGCGCGACGGGACGCTCACGATCAACACCCAGTGCCTGCTGGTCTTCGTCTCGATGGGTGAGGACGGGCGACCGGCGGCGGTGCCGGAGTTCGTGCCCGAGGACGACTGGGAGCGCGAGCAGCAGGCCCTCGCGCAGAGCCGCATCGAGGGTCGCCGGGCCATCGAGGCCGACATGGAGCGCCAGCGCTACACCGACGACACGGACGCCTGCCGCGAGACCTTGCGCTTCATGGCGGCGCCGACCGACGTCAACTGGGGCGGCAAGGTCCACGGCGGCATCGTCATGCGGTGGATCGACGAGGCGGGGACGCTGGTGGCCGAGCGCTGGCACCGCGGCAGCGTGATCGCGGTCTACGCCGGCGGCGTCCGCTTCTACCGCCCCCTTCTCATCGGGGACGTGGTCGAGGTGGAGGCCCGCCTCATCTACACCGGCCACTCCAGCATGCACGTGTCCGTGCACGTGCGATCGGGCAACCCGCGCACCGGCGAGATGCGCACGACGACGCACTGCACCATGGTGCTCGTGGCCCTCGACGAGGACGGCCACAAGCAGCACGTCCGCTCGTGGAACCCCCAGCGCCCCGAGGACCTCGCCCTGCAGGAGCACGCCAAGGCGCTCATCGACATCCGCGAGCGGCTGCGGCGTCCCATCCCCGCGGCAGCGCCCGACGCCCCGCACTGAGCGTGGGAGGATGGGGGGATGATCTTCGGTCGTTCCACCCCCGTGATGGTCACCCCCGCCGAGGCCCTGCCCGGGCGCGACACCCCGATGGGCGGGCTGGCGGCCCGTCATACGGTCCTCGATGCCCCGCTCACCGGTCCCTGGACCACCGCCGGCGGCTCCCCCGCCGAGATCCTGTATGTCGCGGGCGGGTGCTTCTGGGGGCTGGAGCGCATCTTCTGGAAGCTGCCCGGCGTGGTCGGCACCGCGGTGGGCTACATGGGCGGGTTCACCCCCAACCCGACCTACGAGGAGACGTGCAGCGGTCGCACGGGGCACACCGAGATGGTGCTCGTGGCCTACGACCCGGCGCAGGTCGGCGCCGACCGGATCGTCGCCACCCTCATGGAGAACCACGACCCCACGACCGCCAACCGCCAGGGCAACGACATCGGCACGCAGTACCGCTCGGCGATCTACTGGACCACCCCCCTGCAGGAGGCCCAGGCCCGCGCGGCGTGCGACGCCTTCGACGGGCTGCTCACCTCGCGCGGCCACGGCCACGTGACGACGGAGCTGCGCTCGGCCGAGGACGCGGGCCCGTTCTACTTCGCCGAGGACTACCACCAGCAGTACCTCCACAAGAACCCCGGCGGCTACTGCAACCACGGGCCCAACGGCTACACCTGCCCCGTCGGCCTGGTCTCCTCGGACGACCTGCCCGCCCAGACGACCGTCGAGCCGCCCCGCGCCTGACCGAGACGCGGCCACTGCCGACCACGGGTCAGACGCGCACCACCCGGATCCCGCAGACCTCGCCCAGCACGTCGAAGTCATCATCCTGGGTGTAGACGGGCAGGTCGTTGGCCCGGGCGGTGGCTGCGATCCAGAGGTCGTTGACGTTGACGCGTCGTCCGGCGTCACGGAGCAGGACGCGCATCCGCGCCCACTCCCGCGCCACCGCCTCGTCGACCGGGAGCGCCTCGACCATGGCGAGCGCCGTGGCCGTCGCCATGCGTGCGGCTCGGGTCTCGACGTCGCCGGCTGCGAGGACGCCGGCCTCGATCTCCGCGACGGTGATCACGGAGACGTACGAGCGCTCGGGCAGTGCCTCGGCGGTGACGGGGCGCCCGACCTCGCCGGCGATCCAGACGCTCGTGTCCAGCAGGCCCGCCGCTGTCACCGGATCGGACCGAGGTCGTCGGTGCTGCCTGCGCCGATCCAGGCCTGGTCCTGCGTCCAGGACCCTCCCCGCCCGGGTGCCAGGACGGCAAGGACCTCGTCCCGCTGGAGGTAGCCACGACGACGACGTCCCGGCCGGGTCAGCTCGGCCACGGGCTCGCCGCGGTGGGTGATGGTGAGTCGCTCACCCGCCGCGACGCGGGCGAGGAGCGCGCCGGTGTGGTTGCGCAGCTCTCGCGCGGCGATCGTCGTCATGTGCGCAATCGTAGCCCTCGGCGCACACCATGGACCGGGTGAGGCTCGGGTTCAGGCTCGGCGGCCCGTCCGCGCCAGGACGCGGGCACACCGGTCCGCCCCCTCGGGCACCTCGACGGGTCGGGCGAAGATGCCGGGTGCGTAGGCGTGCTCGCCGAATCCGTCCACGGCGGCGTCGATCTCGTCGAGCTCGGCATCCGTGAGGACCTCGTCGCGGCCCTGGGAGCGTGAAATGTCCCAGCGGTGCACC
This sequence comes from Arsenicicoccus bolidensis DSM 15745, assembly GCF_000426385.1. Taxonomy (GTDB): domain Bacteria; phylum Actinomycetota; class Actinomycetes; order Actinomycetales; family Dermatophilaceae; genus Arsenicicoccus; species Arsenicicoccus bolidensis. Next base: position 39,312 of record NZ_AUFG01000013.1, on the reverse strand, counting down.
AGCAGGTCGAAGCCGTAGAAGCGGGTGAGGGTGGCGCCCACGGTCGTGGGGCCGAAGTGGCCGTCGAACGCCTGGTCCCCCACGGCCGGGTCCGCCAGCAGCGCGGCCACGGCCGTCTCGTGCGCGGCCCACCGGTCGGCCGGGGATCCCTCGGCGGTGACCGGCAGGGAAAGGCCGCATCCCTCGACGAAGTCCCGCTCCGTCTGGACGACGTGATCCACCACGTCGGTGGCGGTCCATCCCTCGCACGGGCTGGCGGCGTCCCAGTCGGTCGCCGCCACGACGACCGCCGTGAAGGGCTCGGCGTGCTGCCGCCAGCTCGCGAGGGTGGGGTTGTCGTCGGTCCTGGTGGTCGGGTGGGTGGTGGTGGTCATGAGGGCCTCCTCGGCAGATGGGGAGTCGAGACGGCGGGGCACGTCTGGACCGGACACCCCGACGCTAGGCTCGGCGGGCATGGGCCGTCTTGACGATTCCCGACAGCCGGGCCGGGCGACCGACGACATCGACCGGGCGCACCTGCGCGACCCGGCGGACGACAGCTTCGTGATCAGCCGCTATCTCCCGCCGGACGCGCTGCAGGGCTGGATCAGGCGCTACTGGGTGCCGGTGTGGGACGTGCCGGAGGATCCCGACCAGCCCGACCACTCCGACCAGCCCGACCGGCCCGAGCGGCCCAAGCGAGGGCGCCGGGAGCAGAAGGTCCTGCAGTACCCCGTCACCCTGGCCGTCGTGTCGCCGGTCTACGCACGGTTCGTCGGCCCGCGGCGAGGCCTGTCGATCACGGTCCTGGAGGGACGCGGGTGGGCCTTCGGCGTGATGCTCGCACCCGCCGCCGGCACGCCGCTCCTGGGTGGGCCGGTCAGCGGGATCACCGACCGGTATGTCGACCTGGCCACCGTCCCGTTGCTCGGGGACCTGCCCGAGGCGCTGCGAGCCGTGATGAGCGAGGACCCGAGCGACGAGGCAGCCCACGCCGTCGGCCGCCGGCTGGTGGAGGACCGGGTCGCCCGCCTGGGCCCTCCGGACGTCGAGGACCGGTTGGTGAACGACGTCGTCCGCACCGTCGAGGAGGACGGCTCGGTCCTCACGGTCACCCAGCTGTGCGAGCGGGTGGGCCTGTCCGAGCGGACGCTGCAGCGCCTCACCGAGCGCCGGCTAGGGCTCACCCCGCTGTGGCTCGTCCGTCGTCGCCGGCTGCACGAGGCGGCCGACCGGTTGCGTCACCACGAGGGCAGCCTCGCCGACGTGGCCGCCGACCTGGGGTACGCCGACCAGGCGCACTTCTCGCGCGACTTCCGCACGGCGACGGGCTACTCGCCGCGGGAGTTCGTCATGCTGCAGCGCGGAGGGGCCTGAACCCTCGGCTATCGTGCGCGCCATGGACGACGCCCCGCAGCCTGACCCGACCTCCCTGCTGGACGAGCTGGAGTGGCGCGACGCCACGACCGCCGACGAGGAGCTCCTCGAGGTCGCCACGTGGGTCAACGTCAACTGGCTGCGGCACCGCACCAGCCGTGCGGAGGTCCGCGAGAACCCCCGGCTGGCGCACTACTTCGCCGACTTCGGGCACCGCGGCGGCGACCTCGGCGTGGTCGCCCAGACGCGCACCGAGACCGTCGGCGTCGCCTGGGCCCGGACGTTCTCGGCGCAGGACCCGGGCTACGGCTACGTCGCCGACACCGTGCCCGAGGTGAGCGTCACGGTGTTCGAGGACTACCGCCGCGAGGGGGTCGGACGAGCCCTGCTTGAGCGGCTCGCCGACCGGCTCCGGACCGCGGGGTATGCCGGAGCCAGCCTGTCGGTGGAGGACGGCAACGAGGCGGTCAACCTCTATGGCCGGCTCGGCTATCGCACGGTGGGGCACGACGGCACGGCCGAGACCATGCTCCTCGACCTGCGCGTCTGAGCCGCCGGGCCTGAGCCGTCGACGCTCAGCCGTCGGGCCTGACCTGACGGGCCAGAGCTGTCGAACCTGAGGGGTCCGGCCTGACGTGTCCAGACCCAGGCGGCCGATCAACCCTGCGGGGTGCTGGTGAAGCGAGGGTGCCGCTTCTCCAGGAAGGCGGTCATGCCCTCCTGGCCGTCGACCCCCACCGCGCCGTCCGCCATCGCGGCGATCGCCATCGCATAGGCCTCGGACTGGTCCCGGCCGACCTGGGCGTAGAAGAGCCTCTTGCCTGCGGCGCGCTGGGCGGCGCTGCCACGGGTGACGCGAGCGACCAGGGCGGCCACCGCCTCGTCCAGCTCGTCCTCGGGGACGACCGCGTTGACCAGACCCCACTCCAGGGCGGTGCCCGCGTCCACGACGTCGCCGGACAGGGCCATCTCGAGGGCGCGCTTGCGACCGACGTTGCGCGCCACCGCCACCAGCGGGGTGTGGCAGAACAACCCGCCGCGGCCTCCCGGCAGCGCGAAGCCCGCCGTCTCGGCCGCCACCGCCAGGTCGCAGGTCGCGACGAGCTGGCAGCCGGCGGCCGTGGCGAGGGCGTGCACGCGGGCGATCACGGGCTGCGGCATGGCCTGGACGGTGTCCATCAGCGACGTGCACAGCTCGAACAGCTCGGTGACGTCCTCGGACGTGGCTCCCACCATGTCGCGGAAGCTGTGGCCGGCGCTGAACACCGGGCCCTCCGCGGCCAGCACCACCGCGAGGGTGTCGGTGCTGCCCGCCTCGGCGAGGGCGTCGCGCAGCGCGCGCATCATGTCGACCGACAGGGCGTTGCGCTGCCTCGGGCTGGTCATCGTCACCGTCGTGACGTCGCCGGTGCGGTCGACGCGGACGAGCTCGTCTGCCATGGATCCTCCTCGATCGGGCGTGTCCTGGCAGTCTGGCAAAGGGGGACGAACCTGGGCAGGCCCCGTGGCCCCACGTCGACCGTCGGCCCCTCCCGCGCGCCGAGCGGTCGGGTGCGTCAGACGCTCCGGCGCGTCAGATGCTCCGGCGCGTCAGATGCTCGGGCGCAGCGCCCCGGCCGTCCGCGGCCGCTCGAACGGGGTGAACAGACCCGGCCCGATCGGGCGCAACGTCAGGACGACCTGCCCCTGGCGATAGACCGGCCGCACGAAGTCCAGGCCCTCGATCCGGGCCTCGGGGTCGATCCGGCCGGGGTGGCCGGGGACGACGAGCTCGTCGATCACGGTCTCCGCCAGCACCCGCCCCGCCGTCATCGCCCCCGCGAGGGTGCACTGGCCGGGAAACACGAACAGCCGCCCGCCATACCGCGCCTCGTGGTCGGCGACGGCGTCGCGCGCCATGACGGCCCAGCGGTCGTGGTCGCGGTGCGAGGCGCTGGACCACCGGTGCGGACCCACGACCTGCGCGGTCACGAGGGCGATGCCGTCGACGACATGGGTGGCCGCAGTGACCACGTCGGTGCCGCGCGTCAGCTGCAGCGCCTGCTGCTCGGCCTGCTGCACCGTGGTCCACCAGCCCGGCAGGACCGCGACGTGCTCGTCAGGGCGGCGCGGAGGTGCGTCGCTGTCCATCGGGGCCCCCTGCACGTCGTCGGCGCAGCAGCGGGAGTCGCCTGCGCCAGACGTCCATTCGACTCGTGCCGAGCATCACCGCGGCCACCCTGACGTGAACGGAAGCCGAACTCGGAGAAGCCAGGTGATGCGCCTCGGGCATTACCGACAGGTAACCGAGTTTGCTTACCCTTGAAGGGACATCGACGCGGCGAACGAGGTGGGGACACTGGGTCTGGGGACGAGGATCGCGCGGGGCGGGGGCTACGGCCTCGCCGGGGCGGCGGGGGTGGGGGCGGCCGGCTACGGCATCCTCAAGGTCGAGGCGCGCATGGTGCGGCGGGTCGTGGGCAAGCCCTTCGAGACCGCGCCGCCGGACTCCGACGTCTATGGCGCCGGCCTCGGCGACCCCATCGAGCTCGGCGTGCTGGGCGACTCGCTGGCCGCAGGGCTCGGCGTCGACCACCGCCGCCAGACGATCGGCGCCACCCTGGCCCACGGCATCTCCGCGATCGCCGGGCGGCCGGTCCGTCTCACCAACGCCGCCGTCGTGGGCGCCGAGTCGACCGACCTGCCCGCCCAGCTCGAGGACCTCCTGGCCCGCGCGCCCGAGCCGCACGTCGTGGTCGTGGTCGTCGGTGGCAACGACGTGACCCACCGCAAGGACGTGCCCGAGGCCGTGGGACACCTCGCCGAGACCATCACGGTGCTGCGGTCGCGCGGCGCCACCGTCATCGTCGGCACCTGCCCCGACCTCGGCACGGTCGAGCCCCTCCCCCAGCCGCTGCGGTGGCTCGTCAGCCGGTGGTCGCGGGACTTCGCGGCCGCGCAGACGGTGGCCGCCGTCGAGGCGGGCGCCCGCACGGTGTCGCTCGGCGACCTCATCGGTCCGGACTTCCTCGCCGAGCCGGCGCTGATGTTCTCCAAGGACCAGTTCCACCCCTCGGCGGCGGGCTACGCCCGGGCGGCGTCGGCGATCCTGCCGTCCGTCGCGTCCGCGCTCGGCCTGTGGCCCGAGTCGGACCGCCCCCTGGAGGTGTCGCGCGGCGAGGGCGTCGGACCGCTGCACGTGGCCGCCGTCCACGCCGTCGCCCACCCGGGCACCGAGGTGAGCGCCGAGGCCGAGACGGAGGACACCGGCGGGGGCCTGTCGCGGACCACGCGCACCCGTCGCGCCGTGCTGCGTCGACTGCGCCGCCCGGACGTGGGCCGGCTGCGGCGACCCCAGGTGACGTCGGCCACCCCGCCTGGCGCGAGCGTGACCGACGAGCCGCAGCCGGGCTAACCTCTCGGCATACCTGCGGGTAGTTAACCCGCACGACACGAAGGAGTGCCGCATGCAGGACGCCGTCATCGTCTCGACCGCACGGACCCCGATCGGCCGGGCCTTCAAGGGCTCGCTCAAGGACGTCCGCCCGGACGACCTCGCCGCCCACGTCGTGCGGGCCGCGCTCGACAAGGTCCCCGGCCTGGACCGCTCGCTCATCGACGACCTCTACCTCGGCTGCGCCGAGCCGTCCGGCGAGCACGGCGCCAACATGGCCCGCGTCGTCGCGATCCTCGCCGACCTCGACCACGTGCCCGCCGCGACCGTCAACCGGTTCTGCGCCAGCTCCGTGCAGACGACCCGCATGGCCTTCCACGCGATCCGCGCGGGCGAGGGCGAGGTGTTCGTCTCCGGCGGCGTCGAGTGCGTCTCCCGCTACAAGAACTTCGCCGGTGCCGGCGGCTCGGACGACGGCGACAAGAACCCCCGCTTCAAGGACGCCGAGGAGCGCATGAAGCGCATCGCCCAGGACAACACCACCTGGAGCGACCCCCGCGAGGAGGGCCTGCTGCCCGACGTCTACCTGACGATGGGCCAGACCGCCGAGAACGTCGCGACCCTGCGCGGCGTCTCGCGCGAGCGTCAGGACGAGTGGGGCGTCCGTTCGCAGAACCTCGCCGAGGAGGCCATCAAGAGCGGCTTCTTCGCCGAGGAGATCACGCCGGTCACCCTGCCGGACGGCACGGTCGTCTCCACCGACGACGGCCCCCGCGCCGGCGTCACCCTCGACAAGGTCCAGACCCTGCAGCCGGTCTTTCGCGAGAACGGCACGGTCACGGCCGGCAACTGCTGCCCGCTCAACGACGGCGCCGCGGCCGTGGTCGTGATGGCCGCCGACAAGGCCAAGGAGCTGGGCCTGACCCCGCTCGCCCGGATCGTCTCCACGGGCGTCAGCGCCCTGTCCCCCGAGATCATGGGCCTCGGCCCCGTCGAGGCGTCCCGCCAGGCCCTGGCCCGCGCCGGCATGACCATCGGGGACCTGGACCTATACGAGATCAACGAGGCCTTCGCCGCGCAGGTGCTCCCGAGCGCCGACGACCTCGGCATGGACCTCGACAAGCTCAACGTCAACGGCGGCGCCATCGCGCTCGGCCACCCCTTCGGGTCGACCGGCGCGCGCATCACCACGACGCTGCTGCACTCGCTGCAGGCCCGCGACCTGACCTACGGCCTGGAGACGATGTGCGTGGGTGGCGGCCAGGGCATGGCCATCATCTACGAGCGCCTCAGCTGATCTCGCGCCGCACCTGCGCGAGACGCTCCGCGAGCGTCCGTATGCCGCCCGACTGCCGCCCCTCGGGGTGCAGGCGGGCGGCGTCGTAGGTGCACACCTGGAGCTGGTGCAGCAGGGTCGCCGGGCCGAGCTCGGGCAGCGTCTCGCGGGGTCGCGCCTCGGCGTCGGCCACCTCGTCGGCCAGGGCCTGGGCGAGCTCGCGCACCGGTCCGGACGCGCGAAGCGCGTGGTCCAGCGGCAGCTGCTGCCACCGCCGGACCACGCGCTCCAGCTCGACCCTGACCTCGTCAGGGATCGCGGTCATGCTCAGTCGCGGAAGCGCCCGATGAGGCGAAGCATCTCGATGTAGAGCCAGACGACGGTCACGACGAGACCGTGCGCCAGCAGCCAGGAGTACTTCTCCGGGGCGCCGGAGCGGACGGCGTTGTCGATCGAGTCGAAGTCGAGCGCGAGGGTGAAGGCCGCGAGGCCGGTCGCGAACAGCGAGATCCCGATGCCGATCGGACCGCTGCCACCGAAGCCCCAGCCGCCGCCGACGCCCAGGAGCGCGGCGCCGAGGTTGATGAGGGCGAAGATCGCGTAGCCGATGAGCGCCATGCCCATCATGCGGCGGAACTTGTCGGTGACCTTGATGAAGCCGCCCTTCCAGCCCGCGAACATCGCGCCGAAGACGCAGAGCGTCGCGAGGATGGCGGTCGGGACGGCACCGTCGTAGGCCCGCTCGAAGTTCTGGCTGAGGGCGCCGACGAAGGCACCTTCCAGCACGGCGTAGGTCACGATCAGCGGGACGCTGATGGCCTTCTTGAAGGCGATGACGAGGCCGAGGACCAGCGTGCCGATCATCCCGCCGAAGAGCAGGACGAGGCTGGTGGCGGGCATCAGGGCCGAGGCGTACCAGCTGACGGCGCCCACGCCGATGACGATGCCGAACAGCAGCAGGGCCTTCATCATCACGTCGTCCAGCGTGAGGCGGCGCTCGTGCGCGGGGATGACCGGCGGCGCGGCATACATGTCCTGCAGCTGGCCTGCGGACAGGTCGGGCGTGCGCTGCTGGCCGAAGCCGGCGTAGCCGCGCTGCGCCTCCCGGTCGACGCGATCGAAGATCGGGTTGCTCATCGTGGTCTCTCCCAGTGATCGGGCCGTCACGCTCGTGGCGACGGTCTCTCTCAGCATGACGCCACAGCGGCCGGAAATGTTCCCGACAGGCGGCGTCCTTCTCACGCGCGGCTCGCACCCGGCTGGGTCGGACGGTTCACGTCTCGTGCCCCCGACGGGACTCGAACCCGCACTCGAGCGATTTTAAGTCGCCTGCCTCTGCCGTTGGGCTACGAGGGCAGGCCCAGACTAGAGCGCGACCAGGTCGTATGCCGAGAAGCGGGCCGCCCCCTCGGGTCGGCCCGCTTCTCGTGGCTGCGGCGTCGTGCCGGAGCCAGGTCAGTGCCCCTCAGTCTGTGCCCCTCGGTCTGTGGCCCCTCAGCTGGTGCGGTGCTCGCGGTAGTACTCGATGAGCCCCTGCGTGGACGGGTCCTGCGCGGCCAGGGCGTCGGCGTCGCCCTCGATGGCCGGGCCGACCTCCTTGGCGAGCTTCTTGCCGAGCTCGACGCCCCACTGGTCGAACGAGTCGATGCCCCACACGACGCCCTCGACGAAGGTGATGTGCTCGTAGAGCGCGATCAGCTGGCCGAGGGTGGACGGGGTGAGGGCGGGCGCCATGATCGAGGTGGTGGGCCGGTTGCCCTCGAACACGCGGGCGGGGACGAGCGCCTCCTCGGTCCCCTCGGCGCGGACCTCCTCGGCGGTCTTGCCGAAGGCGAGCGCCGCGGTCTGGGCGAGGAAGTTGGCGAGGAACAGCTCATGGACGTCCTGGGCGCCGTCCTTGAGGGGGTGCGACGGGTTGGCGAACGCGATGAAGTCCGCCGGCACGAGGCGGGTGCCCTGGTGGATGAGCTGGTAAAACGCGTGCTGGCCGTTGGTGCCGGGCTCGCCCCACCAGATCTCGCCGGTCTCGGTCGTGACGGGCGTGCCGTCATACCGCACGCTCTTGCCGTTGGACTCCATGGTGAGCTGCTGGAGGTAGGCCGGGAAGCAGTGGAGGTACTGCGCGTAGGGCAGCACGGCGTGCGTGTGGGCGCCGAGGAAGTTGGAGTTCCAGATGTTGAGCAGGCCCATGACCGCGGGGACGTTGCGCTCCAGCGGGGTGGTGCGGAAGTGCTCGTCCATCGTGTGCATGCCGGCGAGGAGCTCGGCGAACCGCTCCGGACCGATGGCCACGGCGAGCGAGGTGCCGATGGCGGAGTCGACGGAGTAGCGACCGCCCACCCAGTCCCAGAACCCGAAGGCGTTGGCCGGGTCGATCCCGAACTCGCTGACCTTGTCCAGCGCCGTCGACACGGCGACGAAGTGCTGCGCGATCGCCGAGAGCGCCTGGTCGCTGTCGCCCTCGCGGATGGCGCCGCGCTCGGCCAAGCCGTCCAGCAGCCACTTCTTGGCGAGGCGGGCGTTGGTGAGGGTCTCGAGCGTCGTGAAGGTCTTGGACGCGACGATGAACAGCGTCTCCTCGGGGTCGAGGTAGGCGGTCTTCTCGTGGACGTCGGTGGGATCGATGTTGGAGATGAAGCGCAGCTCCAGCCCCTCCTGCCCGAACGGCTTCAGCGCCTCGTAGGCCATGACCGGGCCGAGGTCCGAGCCACCGATGCCGATGTTGACGACGTTCTTGATGCGGCGACCGGTCACGCCGGTCCAGCGTCCCGAGCGCACCTCGTCGGCGAAGGCGTAGACCTTGGCCAGCTCGGCGTGGACGTCCGGGACGACGTCGTGACCCTCGAGCTCCACGACCGTGCCCTCGGGGGCCCGCAGAGCGGTGTGCAGGACCGCACGCTTCTCGGTGACGTTGATGCGCTCGCCGCCGAACATCGCGTCGCGACGCTCGATCAGCCCCACCTGCTCGCCCAGGCGGACCAGCTCGGCGAGGATCCGGTCGTCGACGAGATTCTTGGACAGGTCGACGTGCAGGTCACCGGCGTCCAGGCTCAGGCGGCGCGCCCGGTCGGGGTCGGCGGCGAACCAGCCACGCAGGTCGGGCTCCAGGTCGTCGCGCGCGTCGGTGAGCTCGCGCCAGGCGTCGGTCGTCGTCGGATCGACAGGATGGGGCATGTGGTGCCTTCCTTGCGGTGATGGCGGACGTCAGGGTGTCGTGCGAAGACGCCGTTGTCATCGCTGCGCGGCCTGGGCCACGCACCTATGAATCTAATCACCTCCGCACCTGCCCGGAGCGGGACCCCCCGATCTTGTCGCAGGTCCACGCCGTGCGGTCACCCGCGATGAAACGTTTGAACGATTTAACGAAACCGCGCCGGAGGTCCCCTCGCGTCGCCTCCCGAAGACCCTGAGGTCGGCCGTCGCGGACTCGCTGTTGTCGACCGCGCGCCGTGACTTATGGTCACACTGCCCACGTCATACGGCTGATTGCTCGGCACATTGAACACTCTGTGCGCCCGGACCCGCCTGGGTTGCGTAGCGACTGCCCCAGGAGCAGCGTGGGCGGCACGCAACCAGGACGCAACCAGAGACGAGGAAGGTGAGCTCCGTGGTCAACGCCGAGCCGTATCGCATCAAGATGGTCGAGCCCCTGCACATGACGACCCGCGCCGAGCGCGAGGAGGCGATCCGGGCCGCCGGCCACAACACCTTCCTGCTCAAGAGCAAGGACTGCTACATCGACCTGCTCACCTACTCGGGCACCTCCGCGATGAGCGACGCGCAGTGGAGCGCCATGATGCTGGGCGACGAGGCCTACGCCGGGGCGCGGTCCTTCGACAACCTGTGGAACGCCGTCGAGGAGTTCTACGGGTTCCCCTACACCTGCCCCACCCACCAGGGCCGCGGCGCCGAGCACCTCATCTCCCAGATCCTCATCACGCCCGGCCAGCACGTGCCCGGCAACATGTACTTCACGACCACCCGCGCCCACCAGGAGCTGGCCGGCGCGACCTTCCACGACGTCATCATCGACGAGGCCCACGACCCCTCCGCGATCCACCCCTTCAAGGGCAACGTCGACCTCGACAAGCTCCGCGCCCTGATCGACGAGGTGGGCGCCGACCAGATCGCCTACGTCAACGTCGCGGTCACCGTGAACATGGCCGGCGGCCAGCCCGTCTCCATGGCCAACATCAGGGCCGTCCGCGAGATCTGCGACGAGCACGGCATCATCATGTGGTCCGACGCGACCCGCCTCGCCGAGAACGCCTACTTCATCCAGCAGCGCGAGGAGGGCTACGCCGACACGCCCTGCGCGCAGATCGCCAAGGAGATGCTGTCCCACTTCGACGGCCTGACCATGTCCGGCAAGAAGGACTGCCTGGTCAACATCGGCGGCTTCCTCGCCATGCGCGACGAGGACATCCTGATCAAGGCCCGCGAGCTCGTCGTCCTCTACGAGGGCATGCCGACGTATGGCGGGCTGGCCGGTCGCGACCTGGAGGCCATGGCCGTCGGCCTGCGCGAGGCGCTGGACGACGACTACCTCGCCCACCGCATCGGCCAGGTGCGCTACCTCGGCGAGCGTCTGATCGAGGCGGGCATCCCCGTGGTGCAGCCCATCGGCGGCCACGCGGTGTTCCTCGACGCGCGTGCCTTCCTGCCCCACGTCCCCCAGGACGAGCTCCCGGCCCAGTCGCTCGCCGCCGAGATCTACGTCGAGTCCGGGGTGCGCGCCATGGAGCGCGGCATCGTCTCGGCCGGCCGCACCAAGACCGGCGAGCACAACCACCCCAAGCTCGAGCTCGTCCGGCTGACGATCCCCCGGCGCGTCTACACCAACGCCCACATGGACGTCGTCGCCGACGCCGTGATCGCCGTCTGGCAGCGGCGCGCATCGATCCGCGGTCTGCGGTTCGTCTACGAGTCTCCGACGCTGCGGTTCTTCACCTCGCGGTTCGAGCCGCTGCCGGTCTCGCCCCTCCCCGTCCACGAGGGCACGCAGGAGGAGCACGCCCTCGCCCACTGACCTGCTCGCCCATCCCCCGCTGCCCCCGGCCCCATCACCCGGGGGCAGCACCCTGCTCGGGGTCACAGCCGAGCGATCACCTCGTCGAGCATCGTCTCGGTCAGGCGGCCGGTGAAGGTGTTCTGCTGGCTGACGTGATAGCACCCCACGAGGCGGATCTCCTTGCCCCGCGCGGTGATCAGGGTGGCCTCGGCGCCGTGGCCGAACTTCGGCGCGGGACGCGGCACGGTCCAGCCGAGTCGTCTCGCGGCGCCGATCGCCTGCGCCCAGCCGATGCCGCCGAGGGCGAGCAGGCTCTCGAGATCGCGCTCCACGAGGGTGATCTCACGATCCAGCCACGGTGCGCAGGTGGCCTTCTCCAGGGTCGAGGGCTGGTTGTCCGGGGGCGCGCAGTGCACCGGGGCCGTGATGCGCACGCCGTGCAGCTGGAGGCCGTCTGCCGCGTGCACGCTGGTGGGCTGGCTGGCCAGGCCCGCGCGGTGGAGCGCGGCATACAGCCAGTCCCCGCTGCGGTCCCCGGTGAAGATCCGGCCGGTCCGGTTGGCCCCGTGGGCGGCGGGGGCGAGCCCGACGATCAGCGCGCGCGGGTGCGGGTCGCCCCACCCCGGCGCCGGGCGGCCCCAGTAGGGCTGGTCGGCGAACGCCGCCCGCTTGGTCTCCGCGACGCTCTCGCGCCACGCGACGAGCCGCGGGCAGGCCTGGCAGACAGCCACTCTCGCGTCGAGCTGGTCCAGGGTCCGGGCCGACCCGGCCAGCCGTATGACGTCCTCCGGGGCTGCGGCACGCGGGGTGCGGGGCCGCGAGGGATCCCCCGGCCAGCCGGTGCCCGGCGGCACCGGCGACGGGTGGAGGTCGCCGGTGCCGGGGTGCGGGAGGAGCAGGTCCATGCCCCGCAGGATGCCACCCCACCCCGCCGACCGGTCACTTACCGACCCACACCCCGCCCATGACCGACCACTCGGCGAGGAGGGACCCCGCCGAGTGGTCAGCTTCGGACGCGCTCAGGGGGTCGTCGTCCCGGTCGGGGTGGGCGTCGGGGCCGTGGCGGTCGACGTAGGTGCGGTCGAGGGCCCGGAGGTCATGGTCGGGCCGCCGCTCGGACCGCCCGGCCTGCTCGGGCTGGACGTCACACTCGGGCCAAGGGTCGCGCTCAGGCTTGACGTCGGGTTCGAACCGGCCGCCGAGCTGGCGCCGGGCGACGGGGTGGCGGTCGGCGCCGGCTGCACGGGCAGCAGCGGCGGCAGGGTGGCCGGCGGCCGCCAGGCGTACTCCTCGGCGTCGAGCTGTTCTTGGGTGGGGTGCCAGGCGTCGGTGCTCGGCAGGCTGCGGGGGACGACGTTGCGCTGCGCCTGCCCATAGCTGTCGACGGAGGCGATCCGGTCCTGCACGTCGTGCGGCCGCACGATCAAAGGGCTTCCGCCCTCGTCGAAGAGCCGGGCCCGCGGAACCGGGTTGCCCTGCTCGTCGTAGACGAAGACGTTGGCCACCTCGACACCTTCCCTGGACAGTCCGGACGGCGCCGCAGGCTGGGAGTACACGGCCGGCAGGTAGTTCCCGTCCCCGTAGAACCGCTCGACCAGCTGCGCCCCGAATACCAGCGAGGCGACCACGGCGATCGTGTTGGCCAGGCCGATCGCCAACCGAGCAGCCCTGGGCACCCCCCTGCCGCGCCAGCCGATCCACACGCTCAGGGGCACGGCGGCGAGGAGCAGCAGCACGCTCGCCACCTGCCCCAGGCCCAGCATCGCGTTGATGCACCACACGGCGAGGAAGGCCCGCAGCAGCCACCACGCCGGGTGGAGCGTCCTGACATAGTCGCGCGGGTGACGCAGCCACGGATGCCGTTGCAGCGCAGCGTCATACGACTCCCGCACGGTAGCCGTGGCCTCCCGCATCCCCCTGGTGCGGGAGGCCACGGCGGATCGTGGGGGCAGGCCGGCAGCGGCGCGCAGCTCGGCGGCGTAGGTCTCGGGCTCGCCAAGGCGGGCGACGAGCGAGCCTGCCTCGGAACGGATCTCGGCCAGGTCGGCCTCCATGCCGGAGGTCAGCTCGTCGACGTCGTCGGCGCGCAGGTCGTCCAGCGCCCGCCTCACCCGCGCCACGTAGTCGCGGATCTCGTTGTCGCCCAGCACGATCGTGTCGCTCATGCCACTGCCTCCGCATCCTTGAGCAGGTCGTTCATGGTCCCGGCGAAGGTCCGCCAGGTCTTGCCCTGGCGCTCGAGGATCGCGCGCCCCTCGCCGGTGATGCCGTAGTACTTGCGGTGCGGGCCCTCGTCGCTCGGCACGACGTAGGACGTCAGCGCGCCGGCCGCGAAGAGCCGGCGAAGCGTGCCGTAGACGCTGGCCTCCCCCACGTCCTCGAGCCCCGCCGCCCGGATGCGCCGGACGACGTCGTAGCCGTAGCCGTCCTCGCGTGCCACCACCGCCAGGACAGCGAGATCCAGCACGCCCTTGACGAGCTGAGTGGTCTCCATGGGCACCCCCTTCTTCCACGTCGCACACTACCGCGCCATGCGCACTAGTGTCCACAGCGGGATAGGCACGGTCCGCTCTCGTGGCGTCGTTCGGCACCTGCACCTTCGTCGTCGGTATGCCGGACCGTCGGCGCATGACGAAGGGCCGCCCCGCGACGGCGGGACGGCCCTTCGTGACCAGGGCTGACTCGTGGCAGGCTGCCCGACGCTGTGGTCGGCGACCGCCGGTCGGGTCAGGCGTGGGTGCGAAGGCGACGGGCTGCGGCCACCACCGCACCGGCCGCGGCCACCAACCCCAGCCCCAGACCAACGGCCACCATCGGCGCGGGCGAGTCGGACGGCTGGGCTGACCTCTGCGCCGCGGGCTGCACGGCCACAGGCTCCGCGGCCGTGGGCTGGGCCGCTGCCGGCGCCCCGCCCGCCGCGAATCCGCCTGCGGTGCCGGACCGGTCGTAGCCGGAGCCCGGCAGCTTGTCGGCGTACTTGGCGTGCACGGTGCGCTGGTAGTCGCGCAGCGCCATGCCGGCACCGACGGCTGCCCGCGCCTCGTCGTTGAGTGGCAGCACGCGATCGCCCTTGACGGCATACCAGGCGTTGATCTGCGGCTCGCGGAACAGTGAGCCGCCGGAGGCCTTGCGGGCCAGCTGGGCCTCGAGGCCCCCACCGGCCGCGTTGACGGCCTCACGTCCGCGGCAGGTCGCGTCAGCGCGAGACGTAGCCCGCCGCCACCGCATCGGCGGCGGGGACGTCCTTGGCGATGAGGCCCTGCGAGCGCATGAACGCCGTCATCGACGCCCACTGCGCCGGGTCCAGCCGACCGCTGACCGCCCCGTCCTTGGTGAGCATCACCTTGACCGTGGCGTCCAGCGTGGCGCGGGCCGCGGTGGCGGCCTTGGCGTCCGCGAGGTTGGGCACGTGCCGCGACGAGTCCTTGATGGTCTGCTCCGGGTCGGAGGCCATCGTCTGGATGCCGTCGAGCATGCCGTCGGCCACCGCGCGCACCCGCGCCGGGTTGGCCTGCAGATATTTCCTCGTCGTGACGAGCGAGATGGACACGAGCGGGACCTCACCGGTCGCGGTGAGCGGGATCGAGCGCACGTCGAGCCCCGCGAGCCGCATCTGCACGGTGTCGTTGTTGGCATAGCCCATGACGGCGTCGACCTTGTCGGTCGCGAGCGCGGCCTGGCTGGTGTAGCCGATCTCGGTGACCCGCACGTCCTGGTCGGTGATCCCGGCGGCCTTGAACATCGCCAGGGCCCCGAGCCAGCTCTCGCCATACCGCCCGGGAACCCCGAGGGACCGGCCCTTGAGGTCGGCTGGCGTCTTGATCGGGGAGTCGGCCGGGACGATCAGCTCGACGGGGTACCGCCGGTAGTAGGAGGCGACCGCGACGAGGTCCAGGCCCTTGGCCCGCGCCTCGATCATCTCGTCGCCCCCCGCGATCACGAGGTCCTCCTGCCCGGAGGCGATCGCGGTGAACAGCCCCTCCTGCGCGCCGTGGTGCCGCACCGCGACGTCGGCCCCCCGCTTGCGGAAGTAGCCCTGCTCGATCCCCACGTAGAACGGCGCGAACTGGATGTTGGGGATGTAGGTCAGGCCCACCGTGGCCTTGCCACCCCCGGCGCTGCTGCCGGCGGGGGTGGCAGCGGTGGACGACCGGACCACCTGATCGCTGCCGCTGCCGCTGCCGCCGCCGCACGCGGCCAGCGCCAGCACCGAGGTGAGTCCGGCGGCGGTGAGCAGGGATCGGCGGGTGATGGTCACGGGGAGTGGTCCTCTCGAGGGGTGCTGCGGGGGGTGGCTGATGGGGGGTGGGGACGGTTCGAGGTCAGCCGCGCGGGGTCTCGCGGACGTCGGCGACGATCGAGGAGCGTCGCTCGACGACCAGGAGCAGGGTGTATGCCGAGGCCGCGATGGCGCACAGCATGACGATGACGGCGACCATGCCGGCGGTGTCGACGGCGTCGCGCTGCAGGGTGAGCAGGGTGCCGAGTCCCTCGCCGCCCATGACCATCTCGCCCACGACCGCCCCGGTCACCGACAGGGTGAAGCCGTTGCGCAGCCCGGCGAGGACGTTGGGGAGCGCCAGGGGGGCCTCGACGTGGCGCAGCAGGTCCCAGCTGCCGGCGCCGTCGATCCGGGCGGCGTCGGCCACCTCGTGCGGCACGTGGGTGAGGCCGACGACCGAGGAGATGAGGATGGGAAAGAACACCATGAGCGAGCACAGCGCCACGATCGCGGTCAGGCCGTAGCCGACCCAGAGCACCAGCAGCGGCGCGAGCGCGATGGCGGGGATCGCCTGGGTGGCGCCGAGGAAGGGGGTGACGGCGGCACCGACCCAGCGCGAGCGGTGGATCAGCACGGCCAGCGGCAGCGCGACCGCCGCGCCGAGCGCGCAGCCCCCGAGGGCCTCGGCGAGGGTGAGCGCGACATAGGGCCACACCACGGGTCCACTGAGCATGCCCACCAGCCGCGTCGCCACGTCGACCGGGCCGGGCAGGAGGAAGGCGGGCAGACCGCCGTAGGCCGCGACCAGCTCCCAGACGGCCAGCAGGACCGCGCCGAGCGCCAGCGGCGCCAGCCAGGTGTGCCGCGCGTGTCGGGTCATCCTCACCTCCGGTCGACTCCCGTGCCGTTGCTGCGTGGCTGCGCCGGGGTCACCGTCGGTCGACGGACGTGCGCCAGGTGCGGCTCCGACCCGGTCGCGACGACCGGAGCGGGCGCCGACGAGGCGCCGCGTGCTGCCTCCCATCCGGACTTTCACCGTCGGTCCTGGAGTTCCACCAGGTCAACCGCCCACCTCAAGAGGTGGTCGGGTCGCGGACTGTCACCGCCGGCTCGGAATTGCACCGACCCCGGAGCACGTGCTCCCCCCAGTGTAGGCCCGTGGCCGGCCTCCCTCGGTCAGTCGACCGAACCCGCCAGGCGCAGGCAGACGCCGTCGAGGATGTCGTGCTCGGAGGAGACGACGAGGTCGTCGGCGCCCGCCCCCACGACGCGCTCGACGATCCGGCCCCAGATCAGGGCCCCGGGCCCGATGACGTCGACGCGGCCCGGGTGCATGAACGGCAGCGCCGCTCGGCTCGGTCGGTCCAGGTGCACCAGGTCCGCGCAGGCGGCGCGGACCACGTCGGCAGGGAGCCGGGACAGGTGGATGACCTCGGGGTCGTATGCCGCGAGCCCCATCGCGTGCGCGGTCACCGTCGTCACGGTGCCGGCGACGCCGACCAGCGTGCGCACGCCGGCGAGCTCGACCGTGCTGCAGGCCAGGTCGAGCTGCCGGTCGACCTCCGCCAGGGCGGCGGCGAGCTCGTCGGCCGTCGGCGGGTCGTGGTGCAGGTAGCGCTCGGCGTGCCGCACGCATCCCATGTCGACCGACCGCGCCGCCTCGACGGCACCCTCAGCCGTCCCGCGCACCAGCTCGGTGGACCCGCCGCCGAGGTCGACGACGAGGTAGGGGCCGGGGATACCGGCTGCCGCCAGGTCACCCGTCGCGCCGAGGAAGGACAGCTCGGCCTCCTCGTCGCCGGTGATCACCTCGGGGACGACGCCGTCGTGCCCGTGCTCGGCGAAGGCGGCTCTCACCCCGGCCGCGAAGTCTTCCTCGTTGCCGGCGTCGCGGGCGGCCGAGGTCGCCACGAAGCGCACGGCCGAGACGCTGAGGTCGGCGCACTGCTCGGCATACTCGCGCGACCGTCCGAGAGCCCGCTCCATGGCGGCCTCGGAGATGCGCCCGGTCCGGTCGACCCCCTCGCCGAGACGGACGACCTCCATGCGGCGGACCACGTCGTGCAGCGCGCCGACGGCAGGCGCCGCAGGCCCATCAGGCCCGGCGACCTCGACGTCCGCGACCAGCAGGCGGATGGAGTTGGTCCCGCAGTCCACGGCCGCGACGCGACGAACGGCCCCGTCGGTCACCGGCGCTCCCAGCCGTCCTCGGTGGGGGCGACGCAGGGTCCGGGGGCCCACCACTCCCCCACGGCCTCGACGGCCTCGTCCCCCAAGGGGTTGACGCCGGGCCCGGCGGCCAGCGCGTGACCGGCGAGGACGTGCAGGCACTTGACGCGGGTGGGCATGCCCCCGGCCGAGATGCCGTCGATCTCGGGGACCGAGCCCAGCTCGGCGCGGTCGGCGAGGTAGGCCTCGTGCGCCCGCCGGTAGGCGCCCGCCAGCGCCTCGTCGTCCCGGAGGCGTTCGCTCATCTCGCGCATCACGCCCTGCGCCTCGAGGGTCGACAGGGCACCGGTCAGCCGTGGGCAGGTGGCGTAGTAGGTGGTCGGGAACGGCGTGCCGTCCGGCAGCCTCGGCAGGGTGCGCAGGACGTCAGGACGTCCGCACGGGCAGCGGTGGGCGACCTCGACGACGCCGCGCGCCTCGCGCCCGAGCTGGGCGTGGACCGCTGCGGCGTCCTCGTCGGTGAGACCCGGTGCGGGCGTGGTGGACTCGTTGCTCATGCGGTGGCCTTGGCCTTCGGGAGGAGAGGTATGTCGGGAGCCCGGCGTCAGCGCGTGGGCGAGGCACCGGGCGAGGTGCGGCCGCCGGGGGCGCTGCCGGACGGGGTGGAGCCGGGGCGGGGGGTGTCCGAGATCGTGGGCTGCGGCGTGGGCGTCGGGCCACCCTCGGCCGGGGCCACCGTCGGGTCGAGGCCGAGGCGGTCCGCGCTGGACAGGGAGGTCCAGACCTTGGAGTACCACGGGACCTGCTGCGCCTCCAGGTCGACCCCGACCACCTGGGCGTCCACCGAGGTGCGCCGGCCCGTCTGCGGGTCGAGCACGGTGTAGGACGTCTCGCCAGGCTTGACGAAGTGCAGCCGGGAGCGGATCTGCTGCTCGAGGAAGGCCTGGTCGTCCCACTTGGCGCGTTCGCGCATCAGGTCGTCGACCTGGCGCTGCTGCTCGACGATGGAGTGCTCGAGGGTCGCGATCTGGTCGCGCTGCTCGAGATAGCGACGCAGGGTGGGGACGAGCATGATCGCGAGCATCACGACGATGGCCGCGAGGCCCAGCAGGCGCCGCACCGTGGCCGGTCGCATCCGGCCGCGAGGCCCACCCGCTCCTCGTGAGCCACCGGTCCCTCGCGGGCCGCCCGGCCCGCCGGATCCCCCGACGCCGCCACCCTCACCGACGCGGCGACGAGGACCCTCCGCGGGCCGACGCTGCCGGTCGCCGGCACCGGCCGGGCGCCGGGACGAACCCGCGGCAGCACCGGAGGAGGGACGTCGCGCGGGGCGTGACGTCCCTCCTCGGGAGGTGCTGGATGGCATGTGCTCCAGACTAGGCGCTGGCGCCCTTGAAGCGCGGGAACGCGCCCGCACCGGCGTAGACGGCCGCGTCGTCGAGCTCCTCCTCGATGCGCAGGAGCTGGTTGTACTTGGCGACGCGCTCGGACCGGGCCGGGGCACCGGTCTTGATCTGGCCGCAGTTGGTGGCGACGGCCAGGTCGGCGATGGTGACGTCCTCGGTCTCGCCGGACCGGTGCGACATCATGCAGCGGTAGCCGTTGCGGTGGGCCAGGTCGACGGCGTCCAGCGTCTCGGTGAGCGAGCCGATCTGGTTGACCTTGACCAGCAGGGCGTTGGCGGTGTCGGTGGAGATGCCGCGCTGCAGCCGCTCGGGGTTGGTGACGAACAGGTCGTCGCCGACCAGCTGGACCTTGTCGCCGAGCTGCTCGGTGATGGACTTCCAGCCGTCCCAGTCGTCCTCGTTGAGCGGGTCCTCGATGGAGACGAGGGGGTAGGCCGCGACGAGCTCGGCGTAGTAGGCGATCATCTCGTCGGCCGACTTGCTGCCGCCCTCGAAGGCGTAGGAACCGTCCTGGTAGAACTCGGACGCCGCGACGTCGAGCGCCAGGGCGATGTCCTTGCCGGGCTCGTAGCCCGCGGCACGGATGGCGTCGAGGATGAGGTCCAGCGCGGCGCGGTTGGACTCGAGGTTGGGGGCGAAGCCGCCCTCGTCGCCGAGACCGGTGGCCAGGCCGCGCTCCTTGAGCACGGACTTGAGGGCGTGGTAGACCTCGGCGCCCCAGCGCAGGGCCTCCTTGAAGGAGGGCGCGCCGATGGGGGCGATCATGAACTCCTGGATGTCGACGTTGGAGTCGGCGTGCGACCCACCGTTGAGGATGTTCATCATCGGGACGGGCAGGACGTGGGCGTTGGGGCCGCCGACGTAGCGGAACAGCGGCAGACCGGCCGACTCGGCGGCGGCCTTGGCGACGGCGAGGGAGACGCCGAGGATCGCGTTGGCGCCGAGCGAGCCCTTGTTGTCGGTGCCGTCGAGGGACAGCATCTCGTTGTCGACGAGGCGCTGCTCGGTCGCCTCGTAGCCGAGGACCCGCGGGGCGATCTCGTCCAGCACGGCGTTGACGGCGTCCTCGACGCCCTTGCCGAGGTAGCGACCCTTGTCGCCGTCACGACGCTCCACGGCCTCGAACGCTCCGGTGGAGGCGCCGGACGGGACGGCGGCACGCGCGATGGTGCCGTCCTCCAGGGCGACCTCGACCTCGACGGTGGGGTTGCCACGCGAGTCGAGGATCTCGCGTGCGCCTACTGCTTCGATGTTGGCCACAAGTACTCTCCTGATCGATGGTGAGCGGTGCGGCTCGAGCCTATCCCGTGCGCCGCAGGGGGCGCGCCGGGGTCTGCGGCCAACCGTGCCGTCGTCCGAGCGGTGGACAGGCACCTGCCGTATGCCGTCCGGTCAGCCCCTCGCCGGCCTCTCGCAGGGCGCTCAGGCGTCGCCGTCGGCCGTCGCGGCGAGGCGCAGGACGGTGCCCCGCAGGGCCTGCTCGGCGTCGATGCCCCGACCCCGGGCGTCGAGGACGAGGGCCAGCAGGGCGGCCCCGACGTCGTCAGGCTGCGGCGCAGCGGCGGCGGCGAGCAGCTCGCCCCGTCCGGTCCGCTCGAGCCGCGAGGCCGTCTTGGCCGCCAGGGCGAGCGCCGGCAGGGACGCGGGGATGCCGTCGAGCAGGCCGGTCCGGTCGGGCTTCTCGAGGGCCTTGATGGCCTCCCAGCCGGCCTCGACGTCGGCGGCACCCGACACCACCGCGTCCGCGAAGACGTGGGGGTGGCGCCGTTGGAGCTTGGTGATGATCGCGTCCGCGACGTCGTCCACGTCGAACGGCTCGGTGGCGTGCTCCTGACCGACCCTGGCGTGGAAGGCCACCTGGAGCAGCACGTCCCCCAGCTCCTCGACCAGGTGCTCACGGTCGCCGGAGGCGATGGCGTCGGCGAGCTCGTGCGCCTCCTCCACGGCATACGGCGCGAGGCTCTCGTGGGTCTGCTCGGCGTCCCACGGGCAGCCGCCCGGGGAGCGGAGCCGGTCCATGACGGCCACGAGGTCGAGCAACCGCTCGCCGGGGCGGGGCCGCTCGACCTCGTCGGTCGTCGTCATGTCAGGGTGCGGGAGCCGGGGTCGGCGCGGGGCTGGGCGCACCGGCCGCGTCCGCCACGAGCCAGTTGCGGGTCTCGGGCCCGATCTGCAGGGTCTTGCGGTCGAGCGAGCCGTAGCGCGGGTTGAGCTCGATGTCGGCCTGCTTCAGCTGCTGGACGACCTTCTCCTCGGTGGCGGGGTCCATGCTGTTGAGGGCGAGCGCCGTGCGGACGAAGTCGAGCGTGGACCGGGACGGGTTCTCGACCTTGTCCAGCAGCTTCCTGGCGGCGTCGTCGGACACGCCCTTGCCGGACTGCTGCACGGCGGGCAGGACGTAGCGGCCGAAGGTCAGCAGGCTGACGACGTTGGCGGGCTGCACCGGCTGCGTGACCTGCGAGGATCCGCCGTTGAACTCGCGGGCCGCGGTCTGCACGTCGGACTCGAGGATGGGCTGGCCGTCGACGATCGCCGCGGCGCGGGACTGGGAGCCCTGGTCGCACCCGGTGAGGAGTCCGGTGGCCGCGACCACGGCGGCCAGCGTCCCGGTGAGCACGCGCTTGGAAGCCAACACCATCAAGTCCTCTCGGCAAAGGGTCTGCATCGTCCGCCTCGGGGACCGTGGCGACGCGGTCCCAGCCTAGTCGGTGGTCGTGGGTGCCACGACCGGGGTGGGGATCGTCGGCGTGGGGATCGTCGGCGGGAGCAGCGGCCGCGTCGCCCGGACCTCACCCGCCCCGTCGGTCACCCAGCGGGCGCGGACCGCCGAGTAGGCCGGGGCGGACGCGAAGCGCCAGGCCCAGCCGAGGTCGCGGAAGCCCCCGAGCGCCTCCTCGACCTCGACCTGCGCGTGCCCCCGGGCCGGGACGGCGAGCTCGAGCTCCGCGTCGAGGACGGCGTCGCCCTCGAGGTCCAGGGCCTCCAGCCGGAGCGTCCCTCGCACCGGGCGCCCCGTGTCGTTGACCGCCTCGAGCAGCACCCCGTCCAGACCACGATCGAGGAGCAGCAGCGCCACCGGCGCGAGCACCTCGGGCAGCGCGAGCAGCGGCGCCTTGGGCGCGCCGATCACGTCGATCAGCCCCCACCCCGGGCCTGGTGCGAGGTCGCGGTGGGCCAGGACGATCGCGCCGCCGGTCGGGGTGGGCGAGCTGCGCCACCAGGCGAAGCTCTCGGTCATGACCCGGGCGACGGTCCGGCGCTGCAGGTCCTCCCAGCCCTCCGTGGTGAGCTGCCTGGCGGCTGCGTCGACGTCGGTGTCGACGCCGGTGTCGCCGTTGTCGGCGCCGGCGGGGTAGCGACCGATCCACGCCCGCACGTAGTGGTCGGTGACGTCCACGAAGTCCCACGACGTCCCCCGGTCGTGCGGGGCGGCCCGGCGCCACGCGGATCCTCTGCCCCGGTCGTCGGGGGCCGGCAGCAGGCCCAGGTCGTCCAGCTCCGCCATGGTCGACGGCTCGGGCGGTATGGCGAACGTCAGCGCCTCGGACGCGAAGGACACGCGCGCGGTGCGGGCGTCCTCGAGCGGCCGCAGGTAGGCCCCGACGCCGAAGTAGTGGCTCACGCCGTGCTCGATGCTGACCGGGCGGGGCCCGCCGGACGGGCTCGAGGTCACGTGGATCGCTCCGGGCACGAGCTCGTCCGCGAGGCGCGGGAGCAGGTCGTGCAGGGCCGTCATCCGCCGTCGCTCGGGGGGCAGACCCATGAGGGTGGGCTGCTGCTCGGTCTCGGTGCCGCCGCAGACGACGGCGAGGTGCGGCCAGCCGCCCCAGGCGCCGAGCTGGTCCCGGAGCTCGGCCTCGAGCTCGGCGAGCCAGGCCTCGTCCTCGGGCGGGTCGAAGGTCGCGAGCATGGCGTCCTGCCACACGAGCAGACCGCGTTCGGCGGCGAGCTCGCGCAGGACCTGGTCGGCATAGGTGCCCGTGCCAGGGATGCGGACGAGGTTGATGCCGGCGGCGACGAGGGCGTCCAGGTCGCGGGCCACCTCGGCCGGGTCGCTGGTCCAGCCGAGCGGGTCGGTGGTGGCCCAGACGACCCCCCGGACGAAGACGTCGACGCCGTTGACGGCGATCGCGAAGCGGTCGTCCTCGCGGCGGGCCCTGATGTGGGAGAAGCCGATCCGCCGGTCCAGGACCGTCTCGCCCCCGACCCGGACGTGCAGGCGGCGCAGCCGAGGCAGCCCGTGGGTGTGCGGCCACCACAGGGTCGCGCCGTCGTCGCCGGACACGACGCCCACGTCGTGCGACAGGCGCAGGTGCCATGCCCCGTCGTCCTCGAGGGTGGGCTCGGCGGTCAGCCGCTCCCCGTCCAGGGTCACCTCGACCGGGAGCGGTTCCGCGGCCCGCACGTGCAGCGCGAGCCGGGCGGTCCAGCCGTCGGGTGCCGGCTCGACCTGCGTGCGGATCGACACGACCTCCGCGCGGGGACGGGCGCGCAGGCCGGCCTCCCCGAGGATGCCGACCGGGGGCAGGACGCCCTCCCAGGTGGGGATGCGCCCGAGCAGCGGGGTCCGCCGCCACCGCAGGCTCGGGTCGGGCAGGAGCGAGCTGCGCCAGCGGGGACGGGGCTTGCGGGGCACGGGCGTCTCGCCGAAGGACGCAATCCGCACGGCGATCTCGTGCGGTCCGGCCGTGAGCGCGCCGAGATCGATGACGTGACGGCGGAAGGCGTTGTCGCTGCGCAGGATCCGCTGACCGTCGAGGTAGACGTCGGCGTGCGTGGCGATCCGGTCCAGCACCAGCCGGGCGCGCGGGAGCGGCTGGTCGAGGATGACGTTGCCGCGCAGCCACCAGGTGCTGTGGTCGGCCTCCGCGAGCGCCGGGACGCCATACGCCTCGACCACGGCGGCCGAGGCCGCGAGGGACCCGGGCACGACCGCCGCGACCCAGCCGTCCTGCGGCCAGGAGCCAGGCCCTGGCTGCTCGCCCGGATCGAACCGCCTCACCTGCCAACGGATCTCGACGGGGTCCGCACCGGCGGCGAGGACGGTCATCCCAGCTGGGCGGCGACGCGGTCGATGGCGCTCCCCCACCGCTCGGTGGCGCGCTGCAGGGTGGGCTCGAGGTCGCGCGCGCGGCCGCCCGTGATGCGGGCGAGGGCGAACTGGAGGTTCTTCATCTCCTGCGAGACGACGTCGAAGTCGTCTGCGGCCGTGCGCAGCTCGTCGGCATCGAGACCAGGCTGCGAGTCGCGGTCGGGGTCGTCGCCGTCGGCAGCACCGTCGGCGAGCCAGCGGGTCGCGTCCGCCGCAGCCTGGGCGGTGAGCCCCAGCTGCCGGGTGGCGGTGAAGGAGTAGAGGTGGAAGAACGCGAAGCCCCGCTCGGGCAGCGTCGGCGCGACCTCGCGGACCGAGTCGCACAGGTCGGCCACCGGGTTGCCGGCGGGTCGGCGCGCGAGGTGACGGGCAGCGAGCGCCGTTGCCCGGCGGCGGATCTCGGCCTCGTCCCGGACCAGCCCGTCGAGCCGGACGCGCTCGACGTAGGGCTGCGGAGCGCACGTCGGCAGGTCGCGCAGGGCCAGCGCGCCGTCGTAGTCCTCTCCGTGCAGCGCGTAGAGGCCGGAGTTGTGGAAGTAGGTCATCGCGCGTGCCTCGGGGTCCACGCGGACGGGCACGATCGTCGTCTTGACGCGCTCGGTGCCGTAGGACACGCCATCGGTGTCCGGCAGGTAGTAGGCGTCCGACTCCACGGTCAGCAGCTCACCGGCCCCGAGGTGGTCCAGCACGTGCTCCTCGACCGTGCGCCACAGGTTGATCTCGGCGACCTCGATGCCGTAGAGGTCGCGCAGGTCGTCGGTCTGCGCCTTGAGGAAGGCCCACGCCCCGGGGACCGTGCCTGCGCTGTAGGCGCACACGCCCAGCGGCTCGGGCGGGAGCCCGAGGGCGGCGGCGATCTCGATCCAGATGTCGAGGTAGCAGTTGGTCTGGGTCCAGACCCGGTCGTCGCGGTGCAGCGGGTGGGGCGTGAAGGTGTCGGCCCGCAGGTGGTCGAGCGGCATCCTCGGTCAGGCCTGCGCGTCGAGCCCCAGCCGGGCCCGCACCTCGGTCGGCCAAGACGGGACGTCCATGCCGTGCGTCGCGAACAGCGCGACGGTGACCCGCTCCAGGCCGAAGCCGATGCAGGAGCTGTGGGCGAGCTGCCCGTCGGCCGTCGTGATGTCGAAGTCGAGCCCGAAGTGGTCGTTGTGGTAGTTGGACGAGCCGAGGGCGGTGCCGGAGTGCTCCTCGCCGTAGACCTTGCACTCGAACTCGACCTTGAGGCCGGCGTCCAGCTGGCCGGCGGCAAGGATCTTGGCGGCGCGGCCGAAGAAGGGGTCGTTGGCCGGTACCTCCTCGATCTGCAGCCCGATGGAGGTCAGCAGCTCGGGGCCGACGCGACGCCCGATCTCACGGTGGGCCTGGGCCTGCTCCGGTGTGCCGATGCAGACCTTCTCGCGCATGCGGAAGGACACGAGCCGCATGGGGTCGTCGGACGGCTCGTGCCGGAAGCAGCGGTTGCCGGTCTCGTAGGTCACGCCCCGCTCCAGGCGCGAGCCCGCGTGCAGCGGGTAGGTCTGGTGGCAGGGCGCGGACAGCAGGTCCAGGCGCGCGGGGACGAGGTGCGTCGTCCAGTCCTCACCGGCGTTCTTGTCGACCACCATCGCCTTGTGCGCCTTGGTGTCGCCGGTGAACACGTCGACCGAGCCGATGAGCTGGGGGAACGAGTCGAGGTAGCCGGTCTTCTCGAACACCGGCTGCGTGAGCAGCGGGGGGAAGGAGATGACCGTCACGTCCTCGGTGGGCTGCATCTCGTGGACGAGTCGCTCCACGCCGGCCAGGACGTCCTCGAAGGTGCCGGTGAACGCGGACAGCCCGCGCAGCGGCAGCTCGACCATGTGGCCGGCCTCGACGAGGTCCCGGCGCAGGGCCAGCTCGCGGTCGTGACGTGAGGTCATGTGGGTCTCCTGTCAGCCCTTGTAGATGAGCTCGAGCTGGGCGGTGTTGCCGAGGATCCGGTCGTTGTTGACCATCAGCTGAGCGCCGTAGGCGTCCCGCAGCTGACGATCCAGGCTCACCGCCCCCGTCCGACGATAGCCCGCGATACCCACGATCAGCAGGGCTTTGGCCACGATGTCCACGACCGTCTCGGCGCTGTAGACCTTGAGGGTGTTGTAGCCGATCGCCCGGCCCATCAGCGTCGCGGCCTGGGACGTGGGGTCGACCTCGAGGTAGCCGGCCGTGGCGCCGTGCACGCGGGCCCGGAAGGTCTCGAGCACGACCTCCAGCTCGGCCATCCGCAGGCCCGTCACCGGCTGCAGCTGCCCCGACCGGCGGGCGGCCTGCCGGACCACGCCACGTGCCGTCGCCGTCGCGCCCTCGGCGAGCCCCAGCCAGCAGGAGGACCACAGAGAGTGCGCGACCGGCAGCATCGTGCGGGCCGACAGGTCGGCGTAGTCGTCGGGAAAGATCCGGTCCTGGTGGGAGCGGGCCGTGAGCACGAAGCCGGGGCTGCAGGTGCCGCGGAAGCCCATCGTGTCCCAGTCGCCCAGGGGCTCCAGCGTCAGGTCGGCCTTGTCGCACACGACGAGGACCTGGTCGCTCTCGACCGCCTCGGCATCCTTGCGCGCCGTGACGAAGATGAGGTCGGCCTCGACCCCGTAGGAGATGACGGGAGCCTTCTTGACCAGCTCGAAGGTGCCGTCGTCGGCGCGGTCGACGTGGCACAGGCTCCGTCGGACGTCACCGCCGATGCCCATCTCGGTGGTGGCTGAGCCGACGAGCAGCTGGTCGGCGGCGATGCGCCGCATCAGCTCCTGGAGGTAGGGGGTGCGACCGTGGTGCACCAGGCACCCCACCTGGATCTGGTGCATCGCAAAGATCATGGCGGTCGAGGCGCAGCCCTTGGCGAGCTCCTCGCAGGCGAGCCCGATCTGCACCACGTCGGCCCCGAGGCCGCCGAGGTCGGTGGGGATCCAGGCCCCGAGCAGGCCCGCCTCGCGCAGCGCCGTCATGGCCTCGCGCGGGAAGCGGGCGTCGCGGTCGACGTCGGGGGCGTGGACGGCGGCCACCTCGGTGGCGATGCGCCGGGCCTCCGCGACGACGTCCGTGGCGGTGGCTGCGGCGGAGCCGACGGAGCCGGTGCCCGTGGTGCTGGTGCTGGTGGCGCTGCCCGTCATCAGTCCTCCACCAGCGGCGCGAGCGCGGCCTGGAGGGCGTCGACGGACGCGAAGGTGCTCTTGACGAGCAGCTCG
Organism: Arsenicicoccus bolidensis DSM 15745; assembly: GCF_000426385.1. Lineage (GTDB taxonomy): Bacteria > Actinomycetota > Actinomycetes > Actinomycetales > Dermatophilaceae > Arsenicicoccus > Arsenicicoccus bolidensis. The sequence continues at coordinate 12,213 of NZ_AUFG01000013.1, read as the reverse complement.
TCCGGGATCTCGATGTCGAGGGTGTCCTCGAGCTCGAGGACCACGTTGACGGTCGCGTGGGAGGCCAGCCCGGCGGAGTAGAGGTCGGCGTCGGCGCCGATCTGGTGGGCATCAACCTTGAGCCGGCCGGCCTCGGCCAGGGCGTCACGGATGGTGGTGGTCAGCGAGTCGACAGACATGGAGCCCTCTGGTGCGCGGGTGACGATGACATGGCACGAGCGACCACAGGTTCCCCCTCGGGTCGCTCGTCCTTGAGCCTAGTGCGGACCCCTGGCGTCCACCTCTCGTTCGCCCTGTTGCCCAACGTGCGTCACCACATTGCGTCGAACCCTGACGTCCGGTGACATCGCGGTGACGCTGTGCGGTCAGCTGCGGCCCTGCACCCCGGCCGCCGTCGCGATGTCATCCAGGAGCACCGACTGCATGAGATCGCTGGCCCAGCGCAGGATCTCGTCGTCGCGCAGCACCTTGCCGCCGACCTTGGCCGTCATGGGCGCCGGCACCAGGAGCTGCCGCTGCGGCTCCTTGACCAGGGTGCCGGGATAGAGCCGCATCAGCCGCATCTGCTGGGACTCGCGCAGCTCCACCGGGCCGAACCGGACGAACTTGCCCTGCACCCCGATGTCGTTGACCTTGGCCCGGCGGGCGACGGTGCGCAGCCGGGCCACCTCGATGAGGTTGTCGACGGCCGGCGGCGGCGTGCCGTAGCGGTCGGTGAGCTCCGCGACGATGTCGGCCAGGGCAGCCTCGTCCTCGACGACGGCGAGCTTCTTGTAGGCCTCCAGGCGCAGCCGCTCCCCCGGGACGTACTCGTGCGGGAGGTGGGCGTCGACGGGGAGCTCGATCTTGATCTCCATCGGCTGGGCCGCGGAGTCGTCGCCCCGGAAGTCGGCGACGGCCTCGCCGACCATGCGGACGTAGAGGTCGAACCCGACGCCCGCGATGTGGCCCGACTGCTCGCCGCCGAGGAGGTTGCCGGCGCCCCGGATCTCGAGGTCCTTCATGGCGACCTGCATGCCGGCGCCGAGGTCGGTATGGCTGGCGATGGTCTGCAGCCGGTCGTGGGCGGTCTCGGTGAGCGGCTTCTCGGGGGGGTAGAGGAAGTAGGCGTAGGCGCGCTCGCGGCCACGCCCCACCCGCCCGCGCAGCTGGTGGAGCTGGGACAGGCCGAGCATGTCGGCGCGCTCGACGATGAGGGTGTTGGCGTTGGAGATGTCCAGGCCGGTCTCGACGATCGTCGTGCAGACGAGCACGTCGAACTTCTTCTCCCAGAAGTCCAGCACGACCTGCTCGAGCCGGTGCTCGCCCATCTGCCCGTGCGCGGTCTCGATGCGCGCCTCGGGGATGATCTCGCGCAGCCGGGAGGCGGCCCGCTCGATCGAGGACACCTTGTTGTGGACGAGGAAGACCTGGCCCTCGCGCAGCAGCTCGCGCCGGATGGCCGCGACCACCTGCTTCTCGTCATACGCACCGACGTAGGTGAGCACCGGGTGACGCTCCTCGGGCGGGGTCGCCAGGGTGGACATCTCGCGGATGCCGGTGACGGCCATCTCCAGGGTGCGCGGGATCGGGGTCGCGCTCATCGCGAGCACGTCCACCGAGGTGCGCAGCGCCTTGAGCTGCTCCTTGTGCTCGACCCCGAAGCGCTGCTCCTCGTCGATGATGACCAGGCCGATGTCCTTGAACGCGATCTCCTTGGACAGGAGCCGGTGCGTGCCGATGACGAGGTCGACGCTGCCGTCCTTGAGCCCGGCGACGACCTCGCGCGCGTCCTTGTCGGACTGGAAGCGGGACAGCGCCTTGACCACCACGGGGAACTGCGAGTAGCGCTCGGAGAAGGTGTTGTAGTGCTGCTGGACGAGCAGGGTCGTCGGCACCAGCACGGCGACCTGCTTGCCCTCCTGGATGGCCTTGAAGGCGGCGCGCACCGCGATCTCGGTCTTGCCGTAGCCGACGTCGCCGCAGATGAGGCGGTCCATGGGCACGGGCTTCTCCATGTCGGCCTTGACCTCGTCGATGCTGGACAGCTGGTCCGGCGTCTCGACGTAGGCGAAGGCGTCCTCGAGCTCGCGCTGCCAGGGGGTGTCCGGCCCGAAGGAGTGCCCCGTGGTCGCCATGCGGGCGCTGTAGAGCCGGATGAGCTCCCCCGCGATCTGCTTGACGAACTTCTTGGCGCGGCTCTTGGTCTTCTGCCAGTCGGAGCCGCCCATCTTGGACAGCGTCGGCTGCTCGCCGCCCACGTAGCGCGTGACCTGGTCGAGCTGGTCGGTGGGGACGAAGAGCTGGTCGGCCGGCTGCCCGCGCCGGGAGGAGGCGTACTCCAGCACGAGGTACTCGCGCGTGGCGCCGCCGACGGTGCGCTGCATCATCTCGACGAACCGGCCCACGCCGTGCTGCTCGTGCACGACGAAGTCGCCGGGGCGCAGCTGCAGCGGGTCGACCTGGCTGCGGCGCCGCGAGGGCAGCCGGCGCATGTCCTTGGTGCTGGTGCCCTGGCCCGACGTGCCGGTCAGGTCGGCCTCGGTCAGGACGACGAGATCGACGCTCTCGCAGGCGAACCCGCGGCCCAGCCGGCCGGTGGTGATGGACGCGACCCCGCCCTCGATCTCGGCGCCGTCGGCGAGCAGCCGAGCGGGCAGGCCGCCCTCGCCGAGCAGCTCGACGAGGCGCTTGGCGAGGCCCTGCCCCTCGGTGACCATCAGGACCCGCCGCTGGTCGTGCAGCCAGCCCTGCAGGTCGGCGAGCACGGCGTCGCGGTCCCCGCGGTAGGCCGGCGTCTCGACGGTCGGCACCGTGAACGTGAGCGCGTCGTCGTCGCTGCTCTCCATCAGCTCGGCGAGGTCCTCGTCGGCGGCGAAGGGCGTCAGGGTCCACCACGGCCGGGAGGTGGCGAGGGCGTGCTCGCGGACGTCCCCGAGCTGCCAGTAGGACGCGGTGCCGAGCACGCTCTCGAGGTCGACGGGCACCGCGTTGCCGGCGGCGGCGTTGGCCCAGCTCGCCTCGAGGAACTCGGCGCTCGTCGCCACCAGGTCGCGGGCCCGGGTGCGCACCCGCTCGGGGTCGCACACGACGACGTGGGCACCCGCGGGGAGGGTGTCGAGCAGGCTCTCCATGCCGTCGACCAGGGCCGGCCCGAGGGACTCCATGCCCTCGGCGGCGATCCCCTCGGCGACCTTGTCGAGCAGGTCGCGGACGCCGGGCAGCTGCTCGGCCAGCGCGCGCGCCCGCTCACGGACCGCGTCGGTCAGCAGGATCTCGCGGCAGGGCGGTGCCCACAGCCCGTGCTCGGCGGCCTCGAGGCTGCGCTGGTCGGCGACCCGGAACCACCGGATCTCCTCGATCGTGTCGCCCCACAGCTCGACGCGCAGCGGGTGCTCCTCGGTCGGCGGGAAGACGTCGAGGATGCCGCCGCGGACGGCGAACTCGCCGCGTCGCTCGACCAGGTCGGTGCGCGTGTAGGCCGCGCCCACCAGCGCCTCGACGATGTCCTCGAGGGGGCGCTCGTCGCCGGCGACCAGGGCCACGGGCTCGAGCTCGCCGAGGCCCGTCGCGATGGGCTGGATCAGGGCCCGCACGGAGACCACGAGCACGGCGATCGGGCCGTAGGCCGGGTCGTCGGCGGACGGGTGCGCGAGCCGCCGGAGCACGGCCAGCCGCCGCCCGACGGTGTCGCTGCGGGGGCTGAGGCGCTCGTGCGGGAGGGTCTCCCAGCTGGGGAACTCCGCCACGGCGTCGTGCGGCAGGAAGCAGCGCAGCGCCGCGGCCAGGTCGTCGGCCTCGCGCCCGGTCGCCGTCACCGCCAGGATCGGGGTGCCACCGCGGTGCTGGGCCAGCAGCGCGATCAGCGGGGCGCGCGAGCCGCCGGCCGCGGCCACGTCGACGCGCTGCTCGACACCGACCGACTCCAGGACCCGACGCACCGTGGCGTCGCGACCGAGGACGTCGAGGAGGGCAGGCAGCGCCATGAGCAGTCTCGCTTCCGGGGGAGGTGGCGTCCGAGGAGGATCTGGGCCGCGGGCAAGCCTACGCCGCAGCACCGACACACCCCCTCCCTGCGGGAGCGTGAGGACGACGGCTACGAGGTCAGCGGGCGTTCCAGCGGTCCTGGGCGTAGGTGAGGCCCTGCGTCAGCAGGTCCTCGACGACGTCGGCGGCATCCTCGAGGAGCACGCCCACGTCGGCCCGCTCGCCCGAGGCGAAGTCCTTGAGCACGAAGTCGGCGGGGTCCTGGCGTCCCGGGGGGCGGCCGATGCCGAGGCGCACCCGCACGTAGTCCTTGGTGCCGACGCTCTTGCTGATGGACCGCAGGCCGTTGTGCCCGCCCTCTCCCCCGCCGAGCTTGACCCGGGAGGACGCGAAGGGGATGTCGAGCTCGTCGTGGATCACCACGAGCTGGCGCGGCGGCACCTTGTAGAAGGAGGTCAGCGCCTTGACCGGGCCGCCGGACTCGTTCATCCACGAAGACGGGACGGCGAGCACCGCGCGCGGGCCGGGGGCCCCGCCCGGCAGGACGCCCACGCGCACCTCGGCGGCGGCGGCTCGCGCCTTGTGGCGCTTCAGCGTCGCCCCCGCCCGCGCCGCGAGCACGTCGACCGCCATGGCACCGACGTTGTGCCGGTTCCTGGAGTACTGCGTCCCGGGGTTGCCGAGGCCCACGACGAGCCAGGTGTCCGAGGTGGTCATGTCAGGAAGTCTCCCAGAGCGAGGGGGTGGCACGACGCCGCGGCGCCCAGGTCCTGCCTGGGCGCCGCGGCGTCATACGGGTCGTGCTGCGGGACGGGCCCGCGGGAGGGGCGAGGCTCAGGCCTCGTCGCCCTCGGGCTTGGCCTCGTCGCCCTCGGCGGCGTCGGTGCCCTCGGCGGACTCGCCCTCGGCGGCCTCGTCCTCGGACTCCTCGTGCTCGATGCCGGCCTCGGCCTCGGCCTCGGCGAGCTCGGCCTCCAGCGCCTCCGCGGAGACCTGCTGGGTGATGTTGACGACGAGCAGCTCCTCGTCGGACACCAGCGTGGAGCCGGCGGGCAGCTCGATCTCCTTGGCCAGGATCTGCGTGCCGGCGGCCAGGCCCTCGACGGAGACCTCGACACCCTCGGGGATGTGGGTGGCCTCGGCCTCGACGGAGATGACGGGGTTCTCGAGCTGGACGACGGTCTCGCTGGCGGCCTCGCCCGTGAGGGAGACGGAGATGTCGACGGTGACCTTCTCGCCGCGGCGGACGACGACGAGGTCGACGTGCTCGATGACGACGGTGCGGATCGGGTCGCGCTGCACGTCGCGGGCCAGGGCGTACTGCTCCTGGCCGTCGACGACGATGGTCAGCAGCGCGTTGGGGTTCTTGAGCGCCAGCAGCGTGTCGTGACCCGGGAGGGTGACGTGCACGGGGGCGGCGCCGTGGCCGTACATGACGGCGGGGATCTTGCCCGCGCGGCGGATGCGGCGGGCAGCGCCCTTGCCGAACTCGGAACGGGCCTCGGCCTGCAGGACGGTGGCGTCGGACATGTCGACTCCTCGGGGGGTGGTGGGGAGATATCGGTCGGGCCTCGACGCGGGACACGGCGCGGACGCGACGACGCGTCAGCAGGAGGCGACTCCCACCACCGCGTCGATCACGGACCTGGTCGGTGCTGCGCACCGTGCCCTGTCCCTCGCCGAGGCAACCGCACCAGCATAGCCGAGCCCGGCCGTATGCCGGAACCGCCCCGTGGTCACCAGGTCGTGCTGGCGCGGCCCATCCCGCGGTAGGACCAACCCGCAGCCTCCCACCGCCCCGGGTCCAGGGCGTTGCGGCCGTCGATGATCGCCCGCTCCTTGACCACCGAGCCCAGCTGGTCCGGCTCCAGGCTCGTGAAGTCGCTCCACTCGGTCAGCAGCATCACCAGCTCCGCGTCCACGCACGCCCCCCGCGCGTTCGGCGCCGTCTGGATGTGCGGGTAGCGCGCGTGCAGGCCCGGCAACGCGATCGGGTCGGTCACCACCACGTCCGCGCCCTGCCCCACCAACCTGGTCGCGACGTACAACGCCGGCGAGTCCCGCAGGTCGTCGCTGTCCGGCTTGAACGCCGCCCCCAGGATCGCGATCCGCCGACGCTCCACGCTCCCCCCGAAGTGCCGTTCAGCCAACGCCACCGCGTGCTGACGACGACGCTGGTTGATCGCGTCCACCTCCCGCAAGAACGTCAACGCCTGGTCCACCCCCAGCTCACCGGCCCGCGCCATGAACGCCCGGATGTCCTTGGGCAGGCACCCACCCCCGAAACCCCCCCCCGCCCGCAGGAACTTCGGACCGATCCGCTCGTCGTGCCCGAGCGCCTCCGCCAGCCGCGTCACGTCCGCCCCCGTCGCCTCGCACAGCTCCGCGATCGCGTTGATGAAGCTGATCTTGGTCGCCAGGAAGGAGTTAGCCGCCACCTTCACCAGCTCCGCCGTCTGGTAGTTGGTCACCAGCCGCGGCATCCCGTGCGACAGCACCCCCGCATACACCTCGTCCAGCAGGTCACGCGCCGCCTCCCCCGCCACCCGGTCCTCCGGCAGGCCGTACACCACCCGGTCCGGGGTCAACGTGTCCTGCACCGCGTACCCCTCGCGCAGGAACTCCGGGTTCCACACCACCGTCGCGTCCACACCCTCACGCGCGCACCAGTCCGCCAGCCGCGCCGCCGTCCCCACCGGCACCGTCGACTTGCCCACCACCAGCGCCCCCGCCACCGGGTGCTCACCCATCACCGCCAGCAAGGACCCCATCGCCGCGTCCAGGTGCGACAGGTCCGCGGCATACCCCGACTCCCGCTGCGGTGTCCCCACCCCCACGAAGTGCACCCGCGCCCCCGCCACGTCCCCCATCTCCGTCGTGAAGCGCAACCGCCCCCCGTCCACCCCCCGGCGCAACAGCTCCGCGAACCCCGGCTCGTAGAACGGCGCCTCACCCCTCGACAACCGGGCCACCCGCTCGACGTCCACGTCGACCCCCACCACCTCGTGCCCCAGCTCAGCCATGCTGGCCGCGTGCACCGCACCGAGATATCCACATCCGATCACCGAGAGCTTCACGGGCCCGAAGATAGGCGCTCGGCAAGCCGAACGGGGCGTCGCGCGGTCGACGAGTCGCCGAACGCCCTGTGAACGTTCGGCCACCCGCCTCGTGCGGGGCCCTCGAGTTCTGGCCAACCGCCCCCCACGCCGGGGGGCCACCACCTAGGATCGGGCTGTTGACCGGCAGGAACGCCGCCGGGGGAAGCCGACGAGCAAGGGGCACGGACGGGGTGGACATGAGCGAGGGCTGCGTCGCCGAGCGTCCGTCGACGCGGGGCGCACAGGTCGCTGCCGTGGGCGTGGACACCGCCGACGTCGGCGAGGTCGGCCGATCCCTGGACGCGTACGCCGACCGCTACCGCGACTTCCTCCTCTCCCCCCGCGAGCGGGCCGAGCAGGCGGGCCTGACCGGCCGCGCGCTCGTCCTCGACACCGCCCGGCGCTGGGCGGCCAAGGAGGCCGTCACCAAGGTGCTCGGCCCCAGCGACGCGGACCCCTGGCCGTGGCGACACATCGAGGTGGTCGGCGACGCCCGACGACCGACGGTCCGGCTGCACGGGCGCCCGCGCGAGCTGGCCGACCGGCTCGAGATCCACGAGCTCGTGGTCGAGGCGCCCGTCGAGGCGCCCGACCTCCCCCGTCGCAGCACCTACCTGACCGACACCATCACCGTCACCGCGGTGGGGCTGCGCCCCGCCCGCACCGCAGACCAGCCGACACCACCGCAGGAAGGGACACCATGAGCACCGACACCATCGAGGCCGTCCGCACCGTCGTCGCCGCGCACGCCGGCCTGGAGCGCGACGCCTCCGAGCTGGCGCCCGACGACGACCTGTTCGACGCCGGCATGACCTCGCACCGCAGCGTCAACCTCATGATGGCGCTCGAGGACGACCTGGACGTCGAGTTCCCCGACGACCTCCTGACCCGCGAGACCTTCACCTCGCTGCGCTCCATCAGCGACGTCGTCGAGCGGATACGCGGCTGATGAGCCTCGTGGGGGTGCAGCCGGGGGGCCGGCACGTCGAGCTCGAGCAGGACGCGACGAAGCACGTCGTGCCGGAGCCGACCACGCCGGAGCCGACCACGCCGGCGCAGCTCGCGCCGGAGCACGTCGAGTTCCGTCGGGCCCTGGTCGAGGCGGGCCACCTGCTCCCCCTGCGGCAGCAGGGCACGTGGGGCCGGGGCGCGGACCTGGAGCGCGTCGTGCTCGGCTTCGTCGGGCGGCTGGACGCGATGTACTCCGACCGGCCGCAGACGGCCTACCACTTCGGGCCGCTCATGCCGCAGGGATGCTTCCAGCTCACCGGCTACGTCAGCTCCCAGCCCCACCTCGTCGGCAGCGTCGACATCTTTCGCGGCGGGGACTCCGAGCACCGCGAGCTGCTGGCCGAGTGCGAGGCGGGCGAGGACTGGACCCACCGGCTCGAGCCCGCCGGCCTGATGCTCGGCTCGGCCGCGTGCCACCCCCTGTATGCCGCGCTGGCGGGTCAGCAGGTCAGCGGTTCCTACCTGATCTACGGCCACGCGTTCCGCCACGAGCCGTCCGACGATCCCTTCCGCTCGATCACCTTCCGCCAGAAGGAGTCCGTGCACGTCGGGACGCACGAGGACTGCGCCGAGCACCGCGACCACTACTTCGGCCGGGCCCGTGACCTGCTCACCTCCCTCGGCCTCGAGGTGGAGGGCGAGGTCGCCAACGACCCCTTCTTCGGTCGCGCCGGCCGGCTGATGGCCCGCGGCCAGCGCGCCGCCGAGCTCAAGCGCGAGCTGTCGGTCCAGGCCTACGGACCCGGGCACCCCCGCACCGCGCTCGCCTCGGCCAACCTGCACGGCCCCCACTTCGCCCAGGCCTTCGACATCACCCTGCCCGACGGGTCGCCGGCCGAGACGGCGTGCATGGGCTTCGGCGTGGAGCGGGTCGCCCTGGCGCTGCTGCGCGCCCACGGCCTGGACGTGCGCGAGTGGCCCGCCGAGGTGCGCCGGGAGCTCGCGCTCTGACCGTATGACGCCCGCACGCCGCCTCGGGGTGACCCCGTGAGGCGGCGTGCGTCCGGCATACGGCCGGTCGTCAGTGAGCGCGCTCCGACGCGTGGTCGAAGAGCGAGGTGACCGACCCGTCCTCGAACACCTCACGGATCGCGTCGCCGATCAGCGGGGCGATCGACAGCTCCGTCAGCTTGTCGAAGCGCTTCTCCTCGGGGATGGGCAGGGTGTTGGTCAGGACGACCTCCCGCGCCACGGACGCCTTGAGCCGCTCGACGGCGGGGTCGGACAGGATGCCGTGGGTCGCGACGATGACCACGCCGCTCGCGCCCGCCGCCATGATGGCGTCGGCGGCCTGGCAGATCGTGCCGCCGGAGTCGATCATGTCGTCGACCAGGATGCACATGCGGCCCTCGACGTCACCGACCACGCGGTTGGCGACGGACTGGTTGGCCTTGTGGGGGTCGCGGGTCTTGTGGATGAACGCCAGCGGGGTGCCGCCGAGGCGGTTGGCCCACTTCTCGGCGACCTTGATCCGCCCGGCGTCCGGGGACACCACGCACAGGTTGTGGTGGTGGTACTTGTCGTAGACGTACTCCGACAGGATCGGGATGGCCTGCAGGTGGTCGACCGGCCCGTCGAAGAAGCCGGAGATCTGCTCGGTGTGCAGGTCGACCGCGATGAGCCGGTCCGCGCCCGCGGTCTTGAACAGGTCGGCCATGAGCCGGGCCGAGATGGGCTCGCGACCGAGGTGCTTCTTGTCCTGGCGGGCGTAGCCGTAGAAGGGCATGACCGTCGTGATGCGCTTGGCGCTGGCCCGCTTGAGCGCGTCGATCATGATGAGGTTCTCCATGATCCACTCGTTGATCGGGGCCGTGTGGCTCTGGATCACGAAGGCGTCGGAGCCGCGGACGGACTCCTGGAAGCGCACGTAGATCTCGGAGTTGGCGAAGGTGCGGAAGTCGGTCGGGACCACCTGGGTCTCGAGCTGGTAGGCCACCTCCTCGGCGAGCGCGGGGTGCGCCCGGCCGCTGAAGATCATGAGGTTCTTCTCGTTGGTGCGCTTCACACCGGTCATCGGGTGGTGCCCTCCTGCTTGCTGTCGTCGCCCTGCTGGGCCGTGGCGGCGGCTGCTGCCTCGGCGGCCTTGGTGCCCGGGCGCCGCTCGGCGATGTAGCCCGGGATGTTGCGCTGACGGCCACGCGCGACGGCCAGGTCGCCGGCGCCGACCGGCTGGTTGATGGCGGAGCCGGCCGCGACGAAGGCGCCGTCACCGATCTCGGCCGGGGCCACGAGCACCGAGTTGGAGCCGATGAAGACGTGCTTGCCGAGGGTGCTGCGGTGCTTCTGCTCGCCGTCGTAGTTGGCGAAGATCGTGCCGGCGCCGACGTTGGTGCCCTCCCCGATCGTCGCGTCGCCGCAGTAGGTCAGGTGCGGGACCTTGGCGCCGTCGCCGATCTGGGCGTTCTTGGTCTCGACGAAGCCGCCGACCTTGGCCTTGACGCCGAGCGTCGTGCCGGGGCGCAGGTAGGAGAACGGACCGACGGTGGCCTGCGGGCCGATCTCGGCCAGGAGGGTCTGGGACCGGATGACGCTCGCGCCGTCCCCCACCTGCGTGTCCTGGAGCGTGGTGTCGGGACCGATCTCCGCGTCGGTGCCGATCGTGGTGGCGCCGAGCAGCTGGGTGCCCGGGCGGATGGTGGTGTCGCGGCCGATCGAGACGTCCGCGTCGATCCACGTGGTGGCCGGGTCGACGACGGTGACGCCCTCGCGCATCCACCGCTCGACGATGCGGCGGTTGAGCTCCTTGCCGAGCGTGGCGAGCTGGACGCGGTCGTTGACGCCCTCGGTCTGCCACAGGTCGTCGACGACGTGGGCGCCGACCGTGAGGCCCTGACCCTTGGCGATGGCCAGGACGTCGGTGAGGTACTTCTCGCCCTGGGCGTTGTCGGTGCCCACCTGGGCGAGGGCGCTGCGCAGCACCTGGGCATCGAAGGCGTAGAGACCCGAGTTGATCTCGGTGATCTCCCGCTGCTGCGGCGTCGCGTCCTTCTGCTCCACGATGGCGGCGACCGAGCCGTCGGCGTCGCGCACGATGCGGCCGTAGCCCGTGGGGTCCGTGAGGTGCGCGGTGACGACCGTGACGGCGCTGCCGGTGGCGTCGTGCTGCTCCAGCAGGGCCGTGAGGGTGACCGACTCGAGCAGCGGCACGTCGCCATACGTCACGACGACGGTGCCGGACAGGTCGGCCGGCAGCTGCTCGAGGCCGCACTCCACGGCCCGGCCCGTGCCCTTGACCTCGTCCTGGTCGGCGATCACCGCGTCGGGGGCGATCTCGGCGACGTGCGCCGCCACCCGCTCCCGCTCGTGACGCACCACGACCGCCAGGTGCAGCGGCTCGACGCCCTCGGCCGCCCTGATCGCGTGGCCCACGAGGCTGCGGCCTCCGATGGTGTGCAGCACCTTGGGGGTGGCGGACTTCATCCGGGTGCCCTCGCCTGCGGCGAGGACGATGACGGCGGCAGGACGAACTGCGGTCACTGGGGGTCTCCAGCCTGGCGGGGACAGGGCTCGTGCGCGCAGACGGCGCACGCCGTGAACTCTACCGGTCCACCAGGTGACGGCCGTCGGGTGCGCGCGTCCGTGGACGTCGCCGTCTCACGCGCGCCGGGCTCCCCGGGTAGGAATCGAACCTACGTCGCTTGTCCTGATTCAAAGTCAGGCGGGCCCTGCCAGCAGACCAACCGGGGAACGTCGCCTGAGCGACCGCCCAAGCCTAGTCGACCGGGTCGGCGGGTCGGCGCGGGTGGCTGCCGACGGGTCCCCAGATGGAGGGGATCAGGGGTGGGGGCGTGGTGGTGTGCTGACTGCCGTCGGGGTAGCGGTAGGTGATCGCTGGTGGCGGGTCCCAGCCGGTGTCGTCTGGCCGGTGCTGGAGGCCGTGTGCGGTGTGGCCGGCCGCTTCGTGGGCGTAGTTGTGGGCCTCGCACACCCCGACGCCGTTGCTCGCGCTGGTGGGCCCGCCGTCCCGCCACGCCTGGACGTGGTCGACGTGACGGATGGGCGAGTCGCAGCCCGGGGCCCGGCAGGTCCCGTCGCGCCACACGATCAACCGGCGCAACGCGCCGTCGAAGGTGCGACCTCGCGCATCCAGGGCGACCAGCTGCCCGGTGTCGGGGTGGGTGTACAAGCGGCGCAGGAA
>NZ_AUFG01000012.1 GCF_000426385.1 Arsenicicoccus bolidensis DSM 15745 | reverse complement strand
GGAGCCGGAGTCGTCTGCGTGGGAGTCGGCTCCGTCGTGGAGCTGGTGGGTGTGGGAGCCGGCGTCGTCTGCGTGGGAGTCGGCTCCGTCGTGGTGCTGGTGGGTGTGGGAGCCGGCGTCGTCGGGACGGGCTCGGTCGTGGTGGCGGTCGGGGTCGGCGTCGTGGGCTCGTCCGACGGCGTGGTCGTCGGGGTCACCGGCGGCTCGGGCGCCCCGGGCTCGGTCGGCTCGGGCTCGGGAGCGACGGGCAGGTCGGGTGCATCAGGCGCATCGGGCACGGTCACATCAGGCGCATCGGGCACCACGACCGGGGGCACCACGACCGGCGGCAGGACGATCGTTGCCGTGACGGTCGGGACCTTGGGCCTCGGAGGGCAGGTCCCCAGGTCGGTGCCGGGCAGCGGCACCCACACCTGGCGGGGCGGGCACGGCCTCGGCCCAGACGGGGTGGGCGTCGAGGTGGAGCGGGTGGGCGTGGGGTCCGCGTCCGTGGTGGTCGGTCGGGGCGCGGTGGGCCGAGGCGTGCGGGTCCGGGTCGGGTCCGTGGTGGGGCGCGGTCGGGGCTCGTCCGGCACCGTCGTCGGTCGCTGGGGCCGCGTGGTGCGGCCAGGGGTGCTGGGGACGCTGGGCGCGGGCACCGTGACCGTGGCGCCGGGCGAGGTGAGCAGCGGCGGGATCGTGGTGGGCGACGAGGGGCTCGGCGGCGAGGGCGACGTCGAGGGCGGGGCCGTGGTCGACGGAGCGGGCGAGGAGGGCGACGTGGTGGCGCTCGGCCCCGGAGCCGGGACGGCGATCCCCGAGCAGGACTCGCCGCACGCGACGAGCTTGGCCCGCAGCTCGGTGGAGCCCTTGTCGACGGTGCTCTGCAGGGCGGCGAGCTCGCCCAGCGCCTCGGCCGGGACCTTCTGCCGCAGCGTCTGCAGCTGGGGCTGGACCCAGCTCGTGAACTCCTGGACGACCCGCAGGTGGTCGGGCTCCCGCGTGTCGTCGAAGGCCGCGAACAGCTCGGTCTGGCCGGACTCGACCGACGCGGCCGCGTCGCTCAAGGACGTGCGGATGTCGTCGGCGACCTGCGGCGTCCGATCGGCGAGGGCGCCCGCGTCGGCGACGTGCTCGCGGGCGTGCGACAGCAGTGTCCGGCCCTGGGCTCCGTCGGACCCCGCGAGACGGACCTCGAGGCCGTCGACGACCCCGCGGACGGCATACAGCGCGTCCCCGGGGAGAGCCCCCTGGGCCGCGACGCCGAGGCCGGTGCCGGCCACGACGACGCCCGCGGCAGCGCCGGCGAGGACCTTGGGCCAGGTGCCGTGGATCGTGAGGACGGACGGCTGGGAGACCGGCGCGGGGGCGGACGTCGGCGGGGAGGCCGCGACCGCCGCCGCCTCGGTGCGCAGGGTGGCGGCCAGTCCGGAGACGAACGACGGGTTGGGCCCGGGGATCGGCACGGAAGCGACCTGCTGGGTCAGGCTCAGCAGGTCGGACATCGCGGGGGAGGGTGGTGTCGTGCCCTGGAGCATGGCTTCGAAGGCGTCGGCGTCAGCGCGGGACACGAAGTCGTCGATGAAGCTCACCATGGCACCCCTCCTCTCCTCAGTGTCTGGGTCTGGCTCTGCGTATGGGACTGCGTCTGCGTCTGGGTGTGCTGGTCCGCCATGCTCAACGAGCGAGCGGGCCGTAGGTTACGGGAACCGTCACAGGTCTTCGCCCTCCAGCGCCCGCTGCAGCGCACGCACGGCCCGGAGCTGCAGCTGCTTGACGGCGTTCTCCTTCTTGCCCATGACCTCGGCGGTCTCGGCGAGGGACAGCCCCTGGACGAAGCGCAGCGTCACGCACTCCGCCTGCTCGGGGCGCAGCTGGGCGACGGCCTGCAGGAGCCGCTCGTCGCGCATCCGCTGGAGCACCTCGCCCTCGGGCGCCTCGACCTCGGTGTCGGCGTCCCGCATGTCCTCGGTGGTCACCTCGAGCCGGAAACGCGAGGACTTGGCGTGGTCGTTGACGACGTTGCGGGCGATCGTGACGAACCACGCCGCGATGTCCTTGCCCTGCCAGGTGAACCCCGACAGGTTGCGCAGCGCCTTGATGAAAGTCTCGCTGGTCAGGTCCTGGGCGGTGTGGACCGACCCCACGCGCACGTAGATGTAGCGGTAGACCACCTGGACGTAGCGCTGGTAGAGCTGCCCGAACGCGTCCTGGTCGCCGCCCTGCGCGAGGACCACGAGGGCGCGCACCCGCTCCAGCTCGTCGGGGTCCGGGCCGCTCCCACCGGAGGACGACCCGCCCCCGGTGCCGGATCCGCCCGGCGGGTCCGACAGCGCCAGCCACAGCAGGCTCAGGTCGACGGTGACCGACGCAGACACGGCGCCCCCCGCGTGCGGGTGGGCGCCGAGGAGGGCGGAGAGTCGCGTGGTCACCCGTAGGAGAGTGTCGCGATGCCGCGCCGTCGCGATGGTCTTGATAGGTCCTCCTGGCCCGAGCGACTCCCATTGCAGCACATGCCGCCTGCCAGGGACGAGCGCGCCGGGCCGGAACGTGCCGGCGCGTCCGCCCCGCGCGCACCGGCACCCGTAGAGTCGGCACCGTGCACACCGACCTCACCAGCGCCCGCGTCGTCCTGCTCGGCCGCCCCGGCTGCCACCTGTGCGACGTCGCCCGCGCGACGATCCACGAGGTCGCCGGGGAGAGCGGGGCGAGCGTCGCGGAGTACTCCATCGACGACGACCCCGACCTGCGGGAGCGCTACGCCGAGCAGATCCCCGTGGTCTTCGTCGACGGGCGCCAGCACGACTACTGGAGGGTCGATCCCGCACGCCTGCGACGGGCGCTCGGGTGACGGCCGCACCGTCCTTTTGGGTGCCCGCCAGGCCGGGGCATACCCTGGACAACGGTGCCTACCCGCCGGACGGGGCGGGCAGAAGGGAGCCCCAGGGGCTGTGAAGGTCGAGGTCGCCGAGCGTCGTGAGCTGTCCGACGCCACCGTGCTCCGGCTACCCCTGTATCTCGAGGCGGTGGCCGCGCTCGCTGCGCGGGGGGTGGGCAGCGTCTCCTCCGAGGAGCTCGCCGCCTCCGCCCACGTCAGCTCGGCCATGCTGCGCAAGGACCTGTCCCAGATCGGCTCGCTCGGCGTGCGCGGCGTCGGCTACGACACCGCGGTGCTGAGCGACCAGCTCGTGTCGGTCCTGGGCCGCGACGAGGTGCGTCCGGTGGTCATCGTGGGGATGGGCCGGCTCGGCCAGGCCCTCGCCTCCCACGGCGGCTTCGACGGCGACGGCTTCGAGGTGGTCGGGCTCTTCGACCACGACCCACAGGTCGTCGGCGGCTCCGTGCTCGGCCTCGTGGTCCAGGACGTGACCGACCTCACCGACGCGGTCTCCCGGCACGGCTCCCGCGTCATCGGCGTGGTCGCGACCCCCGCGTCGGCCGCTCAGCAGGTCGCGGACCTGCTCGTGGCCGCCGACGTCCGCGCCATCCTCAACTTCGCCCCCACGACCCTGCAGGTCCCGTCGACCACGGACGTGCGGGCCGTCGACCTGTCGTCCGAGCTTCGTCTGCTCGCCCACCGCTCGCGGACCTCGCCCGCGTCGGCCCTCGGAGGTGCCCCCGCGTGACCCTGCTCGTCATCGGCCTGTCTCACCGCAGCGCCCCCATCGACCTGCTCGAGCGCACGACGCTCGGCGACGACCGTGCCCAGACCCTGCGGTCCGTCCTCGCGACGAGCCAGCAGGTGCGGGAGGCGCTCGTCGTGACGACCTGCAACCGCACCGAGGTCTACGCCGACGTGCTCACCTTCCACGGCGGGGTGGGCGAGATCGGCCAGGCGATCGCCGACGTGACCGAGGTCGACGCCCTGGTGCTGCGCGATCACCTCTACGTCCACCACGAGGACCGGGCGGTCTCCCACGCCTTCTCGGTGGCCTGCGGCCTGGACTCCATGGCGATCGGCGAGAGCCAGATCCTCGGCCAGATGCGCTCGGCCCTGCGCGCGGCCCAGTCGCGCGAGGAGGTCGGGCCCGAGCTCAACGCGTTGTTCCAGCGGGCCCTGCGCGTCGGCAAGCGCGCCCACACCGAGACCGAGCTCGACGACGTGTCCCTGTCGCTGGTCAGCGCCGGGCTGGAGGAGGCCGAGCGACACGTCGGTCCGCTGACCGAGCGGTCCGTGCTCGTCATCGGTGCCGGGGCCATGAGCGCCCTGTCCGTCGCCACGCTCACGCGGTCCGGGGCCGCCGAGGTGATCATCGCCAACCGCACCCAGGCCAAGGCCGAGCACCTGGCCCGCGCGTATGCCGCGCGCACCGTCCCCTGGGCCGAGCGCGTGGAGGCGCTCGCCTCCGCGGACGTGGTCGTGACCTGCACGGGCGCGTCCGGTCGCATCGTCGGCCGGGAGCTGGCCGAGCAGGTCGCCGCCGCCCGCCACCACCGCCCGCAGGCCTACGTCGACCTGGCCCTGCCCCTCGACGTCGACCCAGCCGTGAGCGAGGTCGAGGGCGTGCAGGTCGTGGGCCTCTCCCGCCTCGGCGAGCTCATGGCGCGCGACGGCATGGTCCCCGCCCAGGTCCAGCAGGTGCGCGACCTGGTCGTGGAGGAGGTCGCGGCATACCTCGCGGCTCGCCGCGTCCAGGCGGTGGCCCCGACGCTGACGGCGCTGCGCTCGCGCGCCCGCTCGGTCGTCGATGCCGAGCTCGAGCGACTCGACACCCGCACCCCGGACATGGACGAGGCCACCCGCAAGCAGGTCGCCCTGACGGTCCACCGCGTGGTCGAGAAGATCCTGCACACTCCCACCGTGCGGGTGAAGGAGATGGCCGACAAGGACGTGACCGGCAGCTACGCCGAGGCGCTGCACCGGCTCTTCGACCTGGACCCGCACACCGTGGCTGCCGTGTCGGCCGCCAACGTCGAACCCGCCGTGGAGATCGGTCACGCAGATGCCTGAGCAGCAGATCGTCCGCCTGGGGACCCGCCGCAGCGCCCTCGCCACCACCCAGTCCGGCTGGGTCGCCGAGCGGCTGCGCGAGCTGGGCCTGCAGGTCGAGCTCGTCGAGATCACGACCGAGGGCGACGTCAGCGCCGCCCCCCTGACCACGATCGGCGGCACCGGGGTCTTCGCCTCGGCGATCCGCGAGGCGCTGCTCGACGGCCGGGTCGACTGCGCCGTCCACTCGCTCAAGGACCTGCCCTCCGCCCCCGAGCCCGGCCTCTTCATCGCCGCCGTGCCCCGTCGCGAGGACCCCCGTGACGCCCTCTGCGCCCGGGACGGCCTGACCCTCGCCGAGCTGCCGCCCGGGTCGGTCGTGGGCACGGGCTCGCCCCGCCGCGCCGCCCAGATCGCCGCGCTCGGCCTCGGGGTCGAGCTCGTCCCCATCCGCGGCAACGTCGACACCCGCCTGCAGCACGTCCGCGACGGACGGTGCGACGCCGTGGTCCTCGCCATGGCCGGCCTGTCCCGGCTGGGGCTGGTGGACGTGGTCAGCGAGGCTCTCGACACCGTGCAGGTGCTGCCGGCCGCGGGGCAGGGAGCCCTCGCGCTCGAGTGCCGCGAGGACCACCCCCTGCGCGAGGTCTTCGCCCGCATCGAGGACGCCGAGACCCGCGCCTGCGTCGAGGCCGAGCGGGGCCTGCTCGCCCGGCTCGAGGCGGGGTGCACGGCGCCGGTGGGCGCCCTCGCCGAGGTGGTCGAGTCCGAGGACGGGCTGGAGCTGTCCCTGCGAGCGTTCGTCGGGAGCCCAGACGGGTCCGACGGGCTGCGTCGTTCCCTGACCGGGTCGTGGACCGAGCCCCGTGACCTCGGTCACCGCCTGGCCGAGCTGCTCCTGGAGGACGGCGCCGCCGGACTCGCCGGGGCGGTGAGCGGACTTGGCAGCCCGACCGGGGTGGGCCAGACTGCCCCCCAGAGCACAGATCCCCTGGCGTAGGAGCACCCCCACGATGCGCAAGGCCTCGAGCACCGGCAGGACCACCGGGAGGCACGGCCCCGTGCCCGCACCCCGGGCGGCGACGGGGGCGCGTGCGCACGTCGCCTTCGTGGGGGCCGGTCCGGGTGATCCCGGCCTGCTCACGCTGCGGGCGGCCGAGCTCCTGGGCCAGGCCCGCATCGTCCTGCTGGACCGTCCTGACGACGTCGAGGTGGTGCGTCGCCACTGCCGCGAGGACGTCGACGTGGTGCCCCTCGTCCCGGTCGGCCGCGTCGACCCGGCTGCGACGACGCCCGACGGCCCAGCGCCTTCCGGGCCGGCGGGCTCGCTGGCGCTGCAACGACTCCTCGACGCGGTGGGCCGCCTCGGGGGGACCGGCCTGGTCGTGCGGCTCATGAGCGGCGACCCGGGCGTGTTCTCCGGGCTCGAGGCCGAGTGCCGCGCCCTGAGCGAGGCCGACGTCCCCTACGAGGTCGTTCCGGGCGTCTCCAGCCTCCTGGCCGTCCCGCTGTATGCCGGGATCCCGCTCACCTCCCAGGACTCCCCGCGGCTGCACGTGTGCGACGCGGCCCTGCCGCAGGACCTCGAGGCGTCCGCCGCCGAGGACGTCACGGTGGTGATGTCCGGGACCCCCGGACGGCTGGTCGAGCAGCTCAGCACCCTCCTGGACGCCGGTCGCGCCCCCGAGACGCCCGTCGCGCTGACCGACCACGGCACCACGGCGCACCAGCACACGAGCGCGACCACCCTGGGTGACGCCGCGCACGTCCTCGACCACGCCGACGAGGACCAGGAGCTGCTGGCCGTCATCGGCCGCACGGTGGAGCTGCGGAGCACCATGAGCTGGTTCGAGACGCGGCCGCTGATCGGCTGGAACGTCCTCGTCCCCCGCACCAAGGAGCAGGCGACCGGCGTCGTCGACCGGCTCGCGTCATACGGCGCGACCGCCACCGTGGTCCCGACCATCGGCATCGAGCCGCCCCGCACCCCGCAGCAGATGGACAAGGCCATCACCGGCCTGGTGACCGGGCGCTACGAGTGGATCGGCTTCACCTCGGTCAACGCCGTCCGCGCCGTGCGCGAGAAGTTCACGGAGTACGGCCTGGACACGCGGTCCTTCGCCGGACTGCGGATCGCGGCCGTCGGCGGCACCACGGCCGCGGCCCTGCGCGAGTGGGGTCTCGTGCCCGACCTCGTCCCGAGCGGGGAGCAGTCGGCCGCGGGGCTGCTCGAGGAGTGGCCGCCCTACGACGTGCTCCTCGACCCGATCAACCGCGTCTTCCTGCCGCGCGCCGACATCGCCACCGACACCCTCGTGGCCGGGCTGCAGGACATGGGCTGGGAGGTCGAGGACGTCACGGCCTACCGCACCGTGCGCGCCTCACCGCCGCCCGCCGAGGTGCGCGAGGCCATCAAGACCGGCCAGTTCGACGCCGTGCTGTTCACCTCGAGCTCCACCGTCCGCAACCTCGTCGGCATCGCCGGCAAGCCGCACCGCGCCACGGTCGTGGCCTGCATCGGTCCCGCGACGGCGCGCACCGCCGAGGAGCACGGCCTGCACGTCGACGTCCTCGCCCCCGAGGCCAGCGCCGACGCCCTGGTCGACGCGCTCGCCGACCACGGACACACGCTCGCTCGGGCGTCCTACGACGCCGGCGACCCCATCGTGCTGCCCAGCAAGCGCCGTCGCAGCCGCCGCAGCTGAGCACCGCCGGCGCACCACCACCTCGCGTCCCCGATCGCACCACACGACCGCACCACCGACCTCTGCTGGAGACACCCTTGAGCTACCCGCTCCACCGCCCCCGCCGCCTGCGCCAGAGCCCGGCCGTCCGCCGGCTCGTGGCCCAGACCCGCCTCCACCCGGCCCAGCTGATCCTGCCGGTGTTCGTCAAGGAGGGGGCGACCGAGCCGACACCCATCGGATCCATGCCCGGCGTGGTGCAGCACTCCCTCGACACCCTCGAGCAGGCGGCGCGCGAGGCGGTCGCGGCCGGGGTCGGCGGGATCATGGTCTTCGGGGTCCCCACCAGCAAGGACGCCGTGGGGTCCGGCGCGACCGACCCGGACGGCATCCTCAACGTCGCCCTGCGCCGCCTGGCCGACACGGTCGGGGACGAGCTCGTCGTCATGGCCGACCTGTGCCTCGACGAGTTCACCGACCACGGGCACTGCGGGGTCCTCGACGCCCGCGGCGGTGTCGACAACGACGCCACCCTGGAGCGCTACGCCGCGATGGGCCTGGCCCAGGCCGAGGCGGGCGCCACCGTGCTCGGGCTCTCCGGGATGATGGACGGCCAGGTCGGGCACGTGCGCCGAGCCCTCGACGAGGCCGGCCGCACCGACACGATCGTGCTGGCCTACGCCGCCAAGTACGCCTCCGGCTTCTACGGCCCCTTCCGTGAGGCCGTCTCCAGCTCGCTGCAGGGCGACCGCGCGACCTACCAGCAGGACCCGGCCAACTTCACCGAGTCGCTGCGCGAGACCCGCCTCGACATCGAGGAGGGCGCCGACATGGTCATGGTCAAGCCGGCCCTGCCCTACCTCGACGTGCTGGCCGCCGTCGCGGCCGAGTCCACGGTGCCCGTCTCGGCCTACCAGGTGTCGGGGGAGTACGCCCAGATCGAGGCCGCCGCGGCCCACGGGTGGATCGACCGCGACCGCGTCGCGCTGGAGGCCCTGACGAGCATCCACCGCGCCGGTGCGCAGCAGATCCTCACCTATTACGCAAGCTCGGCAGCACGCTGGCTGAACTAGTCGTTACGCTGGGTGCTTGTCGGTGCCCCGAATGACGGCACCCAGGGGAGCGAGGGTCTTGTGACGGACGACGTGCGGTGGTTGAGCCCGGCGGAGCAGGTGTCGTGGCGGGCCTACCTGCGTGGGCAGCGCCTGCTCGAGGTCGCCCTCGACCGTGACCTGCAGACCCACGGCGTCTCCCTGTCGGAGTACGAGATCCTCTCGATGCTGTCCGAGCAGCCCGGGCGCCGGGAGCGCATGTCCGAGCTGGCCGCCCTCGTGGTCCAGTCGCGCTCCCGGCTCACCCACACCGCCAACCGCCTCGAGCGACGCGGCTGGGTCCAGCGGCACCCGGTCCCCGGCGACGGGCGTGGCGTCGAGCTGGTCCTGACCGACGCCGGCGTCGAGGCCGTGGTCGCGATGGCCCCCGTCCACGTCGAGAGCGTGCGCCGCCACTGGCTGGACGCCCTGTCGCCCGAGCTCGTGCAGGCGCTCGGCGACGCCATGACCCGGGTCCGTGACGACAACGGCACCTCGCAGCAGCAGCGGGCCGAGGTCGCCCGCGTGTGCGGCGACTGACGAGCGCGGGTTCGACCCGCGCCCGGCCGGGCTGAGAGACTGAGCCGCATGACCACCCAGCCCCCGTCATACCCGTCTGCCGCTCCCGCCTCCGAGGCGTGGTTCGAGCGGGCGAGCGCCGTGATCCCCGGCGGGGTCAACTCCCCGGTCCGGGCCTTCCGATCCGTCGGTGGGACACCGCGGTTCATGGCGAGCGCGACCGGTCCCTATCTCACCGACGTGGACGGCCGGGAGTATGTCGACCTGGTGTGCTCCTGGGGGCCGATGATCCTCGGGCACCAGCACCCCACCGTGCTGGAGGCCGTGCACGAGGCCTCGCACAAGGGCTTCAGCTTCGGCACGCCCAGCGAGAACGAGGTGCTGCTCGCCGAGGCGATCGTCAACCGGGTCGACCCGGTCGAGCAGGTGCGCCTGGTGTCCAGCGGCACCGAGGCCACGATGAGCGCGCTGCGCCTCGCGCGGGGCTTCACCGGCCGCTCGGCGGTCGTGAAGTTCGCCGGGTGCTACCACGGCCACGTCGACGCGCTGCTGGCGCACGCGGGCAGCGGCGTCGCGACCTTCGCCCTGCCGGACTCCGCGGGCGTCCCGGCCAGCTCGGCCGGCGAGACGATCGTGCTGCCCTACAACGACGTCCGCGCCCTCGAGGAGGCCTTCGCGCGCCGCGGCGACGAGATCGCTGCCGTCATCACCGAGGCCGCCCCGGGCAACATGGGGATGGTCCCGCCGGCGCCCGGCTTCACCGCCGCCCTGCGCCGGACGACCCGCGAGCACGGCGCGCTCCTCATCAGCGACGAGGTCATGACGGGCTTCCGCGCCTCGGCCGCCGGGTGGTACGGCCTCGAGGGCCCGACCGTCCACGGCGCCCCCGACCTGTTCACCTTCGGCAAGGTCATGGGCGGCGGTTTCCCGGCCGCGGCCTTCGGCGGGCGCCGGGACGTGATGGAGCACCTCGCGCCCAACGGCCCCGTCTACCAGGCCGGCACCCTGTCGGGGAACCCCGTGGCCACCGCCGCCGGCCTCGCCACGCTGCGCGGCTGCACGCCCGCGGTCTACGAGCGCCTCGAGCACGCGGCGCACGCGATCGCCGACGGCGTGGCCGCCGAGCTGGCCGCCGCCGGGGTGGCCCACACGATCCAGTGGGCCGGCTCGATGTTCTCCGTCTTCTTCCGCGAGGGCCCGGTGCTGTCCTACGCGGACGCGCAGGGCCAGGACACCGCCGCGTTCGGACGCTTCTTCCACAGCATGCTGCGCCAGGGCGTCCACCTGCCCCCGAGCGCCTACGAGTGCTGGTTCGTCAGCGCCGCCCACGACGACGCCGCGGTCGACCGCGTCCTCGCGGCCCTGCCGGCCGCTGCCAGGGCGGCCTCAGCCGACGATGCTACGATGGGAGCGTGACGAGCAGCATGACCGCGACGGCCCGCACGATCGTGCACGTGATGCGTCACGGCGAGGTCTATAACCCCGCCAAGATCCTCTACGGACGCCTGCCCGACTACCACCTGTCCGACCTCGGTCGGCAGATGGCCGACCTGGTGGCCGAGTCGCTCGAGGGTCGCGACGTCGCCCTCGTCGTCGCCTCGCCGCTGGAGCGCGCGCAGGAGACCGCCCGGCCCGTGGCCGAGCACTTCGACACCCCGATCCTCACGGACAGCCGGCTCATCGAGGCCGGCAACCACTTCGAGGGCCGCCGGTTCGGCCACGGCGCGGGGTCGCTGCGCAACCCCGCCAACTGGTGGCTGGTCCGCAACCCGTTCACCCCCTCCTGGGGCGAGCCCTACCGCGCCATCGCCCGCCGCATGGAGGCGGCCGTGGACGCGGCCCGGCAGCACGCGCCCGGCCGCGAGATCGTGCTCGTCTCCCACCAGCTGCCCGTCTGGACGCTGCGCCGCCACCTCGAGGGTCGCCCCCTGTGGCACGACCCGCGACGCCGGCAGTGCAGCCTGGCCAGCCTCACGAGCCTGCACTACGACGGCGACCGTCTCACCTCGATCGTCTACAGCGAGCCCGCGGGCGCGCTCCTGCAGGTCGCCGAGCCCACGGTGGGGGCATGACGCAGGTCCGACGCACGCTCTGCGCCGCGCTCGCGGCGGTCGCGATCGGCATACCGCTCGCGGGCTGCTCCGACGACGCGGGCTCGATCAACGCCCAGGCCCGCTCGGGCGACCAGAAGGGCTACATCTCCGGCGACGGCACCATCGAGCGACTGACCGCGGCCCAGCGCAAGGAGCCGGTGGCGCTGCAGGGCACGACCCTCGACGGTGCCTCCTGGTCCGTCGCGCAGCAGCGCGGCCACGTCGTCGTCCTCAACCTCTGGGCCTCGTGGTGCCCGCCCTGCGTCGAGGAGCAGCCGCGGCTCAACGCCCTGCAGGCCGCCGTCCGCAAGACCCACCCCGACGCGGTCTTCATGGGCGTGCACGCGGGCCGCGAGTCCTCCGACAACGCCCGTGACTTCGCGCGTGCCCGTCAGGTGCCCTATCCCACGCTGGCCTTCGACGGCCAGACCGTGCTGGCGCTGCAGGGCAAGGCGCCCTCGCCGCCGACCACGCTCGTGCTGGACAAGCAGGGGCGCATCGCGGCCCGGGTGCTCGGCGCCATCACGTCCGAGCGCACCGTGCAGGACCTCGTCGACGACGTCGCCAAGGAAGCCGGGTGATCGCCGGCGTCACCGACGTCATCGCCGAGGGCACCCTCCCGCTCGCGGCGTGCGTCGCGCTGCTCGCCGGCGCCGCGTCCTTCCTGTCGCCGTGCGTGCTCCCGCTCGTGCCCGGCTTCCTCGGCTACGTCACGGGGCTCGGTGACACGCGCCTCGAGGACCGCCGCACCAGCCGCATGCTCGCGGGCACGCTGCTCTTCGTCCTCGGCTTCACCGTCGTCTTCGTGCCGCTCGTCATCCTCGTCGTCACCTCGGTCTCCACCCTGCTGCGCGAGCACCGGGAGGTCCTCGAGCGGGTCGGTGGCGTCGTCGTCGTGCTGCTCGCCCTCGTCTTCGCCGGGATGGGGACCCAGCGCCAGGTCAAGGTCGGCTGGCGACCCGCGGCCGGTATGGCGGGAGCCCCCCTCCTCGGCGCGGCCTTCGCGCTCGGCTGGACCCCCTGCATCGGCCCCACGCTCGGCGCCGTCATGGCGCTCGGCAGCCCCCTGGACGACTCCGCCACCGGGCCGCTGGCGCGCGGTGCCGTGCTGGGCGTGGCCTACTGCCTCGGTCTCGGCCTGCCGTTCCTGCTGCTGGCCGGTGGCTACGGCCGGCTCTCGGGCACCTGGACCGCGCTGCGCCGCCACCAGCGGGCGCTGCAGCTCGCCGGGGCCGGCCTGCTCCTCGTCCTCGGCCTGCTCATGGTCCTGGGGCTGTGGCAGCCCCTGGTCGCGGGCCTGCAGACGCGGCTCACCGAGCTCGTCGGGAACCCGGTCCTCTGATGCCCGCCACCTCCTCCCACACGCGTGACCGCGCCACCGGCGGCGGCGGCGCTGGCGACGGCGCCGACATCACCCAGCCTCGGCTCGGCCCGATCGGCTGGCTGCGCTGGGCCTGGCGCCAGCTCACCAGCATGCGCACCGCGCTGCTGCTCCTGCTGCTGCTGGCCCTCGCCGCCGTCCCGGGCTCGGTCTTCCCCCAACGCGACATCGACCCGGTCAAGACCCGCGACTACCTCGAGCAGCACAAGACCCTCGGCCCCTGGATGGACCGCGTCGGGCTGTTCGACGTCTACGCCTCGCCGTGGTTCGCCGCGATCTACCTGCTGCTGTTCATCTCCCTCGTCGGCTGCGTCGTGCCCCGCCTGCGCCTGCTGTGGCGCGAGCTGCGCGCCGCACCGCCGCGAGCCCCTCGTGTCCTCGACCGGATGCCGGAGCACCGCGTCGTGGAGCTCGGCGACGTCGAGCCGGAGCGCGCGCTCGCGGCGGCCCGCGAGGTGCTGCGGAGCCGGCGCTACCGGGTCCGCGCCGCCGACGCGGCGGCCACGGGTGGGGCGGGGCGGTCGGCATACGGCTCGGTCTCGGGAGAGCGCGGCTATCTGCGCGAGGTGGGCAACCTGATGTTCCACGTCGCCCTGCTCGTCGTCATCGTGGGCGTGGCCCTCGGCCACCTGCTCGGCTGGCGCGTCGACGCGATCGTGCCCGAGGGGGAGACCTTCGCCAACACGACCAGCCAGCACGACACCTTCACCAAGGGGCCGTGGGTCGACGAGGAGTCCCTGCCGCCCTTCACCGTCCGCGTGGACCAGGTGCGCGTGGCCTTCGAGACCACGCTCAAGGGCAAGCAGTTCGGGCAGCCGCGGTCCTTCGAGGCCGACGTGACCACCCGGGACACGCCCGGGGCCGCCGAGCGCCGCCGCAAGCTCGAGGTCAACGAGCCGCTGAGCTTCGGGCAGTCCTCGGTCTACCTGCTCGGCAACGGCTACGCCCCGGTCATCACCGTCAAGGACGCGCAGGGTCGTCAGGTCTACAAGCAGGCCACCGTCTTCCGTCCGCAGGACAACAACTACACGTCGACCGGCGCGGTCAAGGTCTCGGCGCTGCCCCCCGGCAAGCAGCTCGGCTTCCTCGGGCTGTTCGCCCCGACCATCTCCGACGAGGCGCTGCGGGCCATGCCCCAGTCGGACTTCCCGGCGCCGGTGGCCCCCGGCCTGCTGCTGGAGCTGTGGGAGGGCGACCTGTTCCCCGGCGGGCGTCCGCAGTCCGTCTACACGCTCGACACCCAGGCGATGAAGCAGCCGACGCTGGAGAGCGGCCTGCCCGTGCGCCTCGCGCTGCGTCCCGGCGAGACCCAGACCCTGCCGGGCGGTCGCGGGACGGTGACCTTCGAGGGCGTGCAGCGGTTCGCCGGGCTGTCGGTGCGCTACGACCCGGGCAAGCCCGTGGCCCTGCTCGGCGCCGTGCTGGTGCTCGTCGGCCTGGTGCTGTCCCTCGTCGTGCGGCGTCGACGCGCCTTCGTGCGGATCGGGGAGCGCGATGGACGTACCCTGCTGGAGGTGGCCGGTCTCGCCAAGAACGACGACCCCCGCCTGGGCGAGGCCGTCGACGACCTCACCGAGCAGCTCTGCGAGCGACTCGGGCTGACCCCGCCCGCCCGGTCCACGAAGGAGAACGCACGATGACCAACGAAGCCCTCGCGGGCTACTCCAACCTCGCGGTCTACTCCGCGCTCGTCGTGCTGGGCATCGCGTTCCTCGCCTTCGCCGTCGACCTGGCGGGCACCCGCAGCCGCGCGCTCGCGGGCCGGTCGGGCGCCTCGGGCGAGGGCCGTATGTCGGCCGCCTCCGGCGGCACGGACACCCTGGTCCGGGGTGACGCTCCCGCCGTGGTGCAGGCCGACGAAGGTCCGTCTCGTCGCCAGGCCGCCGGCATCGGGATCGCCCTGTCGCGGCTCGCGTCGCTGCTGCTCGTGGCGGCCGTGGTGATGCGGGCGCTGTCGGTGTCGCGCGCTCCCTGGGGCAACCTCTACGAGTACCTCCTGACCGCGGCGGCCGCCGTCAGCGTCGTCTACGTCGTGATGTCGCTGCGCCGGGACGTGCGCTGGCTCGGGGTCTTCCTCACCGCGCTGCTGATGCTCATCCTCGGGCCCGCCCTCACCGTCTACACCGAGGCGGGGCAGCTCATGCCCTCGCTGCGGTCCTACTGGCTGGTCGTGCACGTGTCGATCGCCATCATCGCCACCGCGATCTTCGCCATCGGCGCAGCGCTCAGCGCGCTCTACCTCGTGCAGGAGTCGAGCGAGCGGCGCCAGGCGGCGCAGGCCCGGCTCTCGGGGTGGCGCCAGACGCTGCTCGCGGCGCTGCCGCCGTCGCGGACGCTGGACCGGATGGCCTACGGGCTGCACGTGGTCGCGTTCCCGCTGTGGACGTTCACCGTCATCGCCGGCGCCGTCTGGGCCGAGAAGGCCTGGGGCCGCTACTGGGGCTGGGACCCCAAGGAGGTCTGGTCCTTCATCATCTGGGTGGTCTACGCGGCCTACCTGCACGCCCGCGCGACCACCGGCATGAAGGTCCGCACCGCCACGTGGATCGCGATCGCCGGGTTCCTCTGCATCGCCATGAACTCCTTCGTGGTCAACAAGTTCATGTCCGGCATGCACTCCTACTCGGGGATGTGATCGACCGATGAGCTCTCCTGGACTGCGCTACTCGCTGCTGCGGATCATGCTGTTCCTCGGCTGTCTGATCGTCCTGTGGCTCGTGGGGCTGCGCGGCCTGCTCCTGGTCATCCTCGCCGGCCTGCTGTCCATGGTCGTCTCGCTGTTCGTCCTCCGCGGCCCCCGTGAGGAGTTCAGCGCCCGCATCGCCGAGCGGGTGGACCGCAAGGCCGCGCGCGCCGAGGCGGCAGGGGCCCACAAGGTCTCCGACGAGGAGGTCGAGGACGACGAGATCGGCCGTTCGACCGGCGAGGGCACGGCCGACGACCGGGCCGCGCGTCGGACCGAGCGACGGCACGACGGTCTCTGACATGGCTGGCATCGACCCGACCGCCCCCGAGGTGGATGACGCTCAGCCGGCGGGAGAGACGCTGGGGTCCCCCACCTCGCTGCCGTTCCGGCTGGACGACTCCTACGCCCGCGCGGTCCCGGCGCTGTCGCTCGCGTGGTCGGCCGCTCCCGTGCCTGCACCACGCCTGCTCACCCTCGACGAGGGGCTGGCGGACGAGCTGAGCCTGGACCCGGCGTGGCTGCGCTCGCCCGACGGGGTGGCCCTGCTCAGCGGGCAGGTGCCCGAGGGCGTGACGACCGTCGCCCAGGCCTACGCAGGTCATCAGTTCGGCGGCTACTCCCCGCGGCTGGGCGACGGGCGCGCCCTCCTGCTGGGGGAGCTCGTCGACGGGTCCGGCGCGCGCCGCGACCTGCACCTCAAGGGCTCTGGCCGCACGCCCTTCGCCCGCGGCGGCGACGGCAAGGCAGCGGTGGGTCCGATGCTGCGCGAGCATGTCGTGAGCGCCGCCATGCACGGGCTCGGCATCCCGACGACGCGGGCCCTCGCGGTGGTCGCGACCGGCGAGACGGTGCTGCGCGAGACGCCGTTGCCGGGGGCGATCCTGGCGCGGGTCGCCGCCAGCCACCTGCGGGTCGGCACCTTCCAGTACGCCGCCGCGACCGGAGACCCCGCCCTGCTGCGATCGCTGGCGGACTATGCCATCGCCCGCCACCACCCGGAGGCGGCCGAGGCGGACGAGCCCTACCTCGAGCTGTTCCGCCGGGTGACCCTGGCCCAGGCCGAGCTCGTCGCCCGGTGGTCCCTGGTGGGCTTCGTCCACGGCGTCCTGAACACCGACAACATGACCATCTCCGGCGAGACCATCGACTACGGCCCGTGCGCGTTCCTCGACGCCTACGACCCGGCGACGGTCTACAGCTCGATCGACACGGGTGGTCGCTATGCCTTCGGCAACCAGCCTGCGGCCGCCCAGTGGAACCTCGCCCGTCTCGGCGAGACGCTGATCCTGCTGATCGCCGAGGGCACCAAGGACACTGAGGGCGCGGACGGCGCGGACGGCGCGGACGGCGCGGACGGCGCGGACGCTGCGGTCGAGGCCGCGACGGGCGTGCTGCACGAGTTCGCCGAGCGCTACGACCGGGTCTTCGTGGACGGCATGGCCGCCAAGCTCGGGCTGGCCGGTCTCGACGCGGCGACGACCCGTGACGTCGTCCGTCCGCTGGTCACCGACCTGCTCGCCCTCCTGCAGACCCATGGCGTTGACTGGACGTCCTTCTTCCGCGCCCTCGCTGCGGGGACGGCGGGCGGTCATTTCCTCGACGCCATGG
Source organism: Arsenicicoccus bolidensis DSM 15745 (assembly GCF_000426385.1). Classification (GTDB taxonomy): domain Bacteria; phylum Actinomycetota; class Actinomycetes; order Actinomycetales; family Dermatophilaceae; genus Arsenicicoccus; species Arsenicicoccus bolidensis. The sequence continues at coordinate 86,604 of NZ_AUFG01000012.1, read as the reverse complement.
CCTTCGACGCCTGGAGCGCCCGTCGCGACGCCCTGCTGCCGGACGACCGGGCGGCCGTCGCGGCCCGGATGGACGCGGTCAACCCGGTCTACGTGCCGCGCAACCATCGGGTCGAGGAGGCTCTGGCGCGCGCGACCGCGGGTGACCTCGGGCCGTTCGAGCGGCTGCTCGACGCCGTCGCCAGCCCGTATGCCGAGCGGCCCGGCCTCGAGGATCTGCGCGGTCCTGCGCCGGCGGGCGCGCCACGCCACATCACCTACTGCGGCACCTGACCTACCGCCGGTAAAGGCATCGACCGGCCTTCGTTCGCCAGGTCGATGCCTTTACCGGCGGTAGGTCTGTCAGTGGATCGCGAGGCCGGCGGCCAGGAGCCCGCCATAGGTCAGGGCCACCAGGCCCGTCGCCGCGAGCACCCGGATCAGCGCGGGACCGGTCGCGCCGCGCAGCACGTCGAGGCACGGCTTGATCGCGGGCAGCAGGCCGACCAGCCCGAGCAGCGCCCACCGGTGACCGGCCCAGGCGGCCAGGCCGGCGCACACCGCGGGGGTGACCATGAGCACGACATACAGGATCCGCGTGCCGCGGTCCCCGAGCCGCACCGCGAGGGTGCGCTTGCCCGCCACCTCGTCCCCGCTGATGTCGCGCAGGTTGTTGGCGACCAGGACTGCGGTGATGATCGAGCCGATGCCGACGGCGCCCGCCCAGGTGCCCGCGTCGACCTTCTCGGCCTGGGTGTATGCCGTGCAGACCGTCGCCACCAGCCCGAAGAACACGAACACGAACACCTCGCCCAGCCCGGCGTAGCCGTAGGGGCGGCGTCCGCCGGTGTAGAACCAGGCCGCCAGGACCGCGGCGATCCCGATCAGCAGCAGCCAGGTGTCACCGGACAGTCCCATGAGCGCCAGCCCGGCGAGGCAGGCAAGTCCGAAGCACGTGAACGCGGCGTATTTGACCAGCAGCGGCGTCGCGAGGCCGCCGCCGACGAGCCGCACCGGTCCGACCCGGTCGGCGTCGGTGCCGCGGATGCCGTCGCTGTAGTCGTTGGCGTAGTTGACGCCGACCTGCAGGAAGAGCGCGACCAGCAGCGCGAGGAGGGCGAGCGCGGCGTCCCAGTGACCCAGCCCCGCTGCGGATCCGGTGCCGACGGCGACGGGAGCAAGAGCTGCGGGCAGGGTCCGCGGGCGAGCGCCCTCGACCCACTGGGAGATGGTGGCCATGAGCACATTGTCTCGTGATCGAGAGATCGCGCTGCGCACGGCACGCGTGCCGGACGGGTGAGTCGCCGCCCCCGCGGCTCGGAACGCCCTGACCGACGCGTAGCGTCCGACCTGAGACGACCGGTCGACCGATGCCCGGTCCCTGGTGCGTTGGCGCAGAGAGTCGAGGCGGTCGATGGCGACCTTCGTCCTGGGTGTGACCCTCCTGGTCCTGGGTCTTGGACTCGTCGTGTGGGGGCGGAGGGCCCTGCGCGGTGCGGGCGCCGCGCCGGCCGGTCCGCCCCAGCCGCCGGCCATGCCTCCGCTGCCGTCCGAGCTGGGGCCGGGCGGCACGGACGCGTCGGGCGCCAACCGGTGGGAGCGCGCTGCCAAGGCCGAGAAGCGACGGCGTCCGATCGTCGCTCCGGGCGGGCCCTCACGCTGGCCGGTCGTCGGCGGCTGGGTGCTCACCGGTCTCGGGGCGCTGTGCCTGTTCCTGTCCACGCTCTACACCCAGGACGTGGGTGAGGCGATCGTCGTGCGCACCCCTGGCGGCACGGTCGCGGGGGTGGACAGCACCCCGGGGTTCTCGATGAAGGCGCCGTGGAACGACATCGTGAAGTACGACGTGCGCAACCAGGTCATCACCATGGCGCAGGAGAGCGGCGCCACCGACGGCCCGGCCATCAACGCCCAGACCACCGACAACGCGACCGCGGCGATCGACATCACCATCCGCTACTCGATCGTCCCGGCCAAGGTCGGCGACATCTACCAGGCCTACCGCACCCAGGAGGGCCTGGTCAGCCGGGCGCTGGACGTCGACGTCCGCTCGATCGTGCGGGACGTCCCGGTCAACTACACCGCCGGCGAGCTGCGGCAGCGACGAGCCCAGGTGTCGTCCGACATCGCCAAGGAGCTGTCCCGACGCTGGGAGCGGCTCGGCGTGACGGTGGACTCCGTGGACCTGCGCGACATCCGATTCCCCCAGGAGATCGAGCAGTCGCTGGCTGCCGTGCAGACCGCGCGCTCGCGCGTCGAGTCGGCGCGAGCCGAGCTGGAGTCCGCCAAGATCAACGCCGAGAAGGTCAAGACCGAGGCCCAGGCCCAGTCCGACTCGGACCAGATCATCCGCTGCGGAGCGATGTCCACCACGGTCAAGGAGATGATCGCCGGCAAGGAGGTCAACTCGGTCAAGGTCGTGCCCGTGCCACCGGCCCAGTGCCAGAACCGGCTCAACGAGCAGGTCCTGACCAGCAAGTACATCGACATGCTCAAGGAAGCGGCGGCCAAGGGAAACACGGTCTACGTCGTGCCGCCCACCCAGTCCTCGCTCATCCAGCTCCCGGCACCGGCCCCCTCTCCCGCCGCCTCGGCGCCGCGCTGAGCGCCTGGGACAGCAGTTCCCGGACGGCCGCGCGGTCCGGCTTGCCCGGCCCCCGCAGCGGTATGCCGTCCGCGGCGGCGACCACGCGGGGCAGGGCGTGGGCCGCGAGGTGGGGGCGCAGCGCCGCCCGCACCCGCTCGGCGTCCCAGCCGGTCGCGACCTCGGCCGCCGCCGGATCGCCGACTTCGTACCGTCCGGCGTGACCGCAACCCCCACCCCCACCGTCACCGTCGCTCCCGCCTCCGTTGCCGCCGTTGCGCGCGCCGTCCTCGACGACCAGCGCTCCGACGACCTGGCCCCACTCGAGGTCGGGGACGCCGACGACGACGCACTCGCGGACGCCGGTGACGTGGGCCAGGATCGCGTCCTCCACGACGCGGGGGGCGACCTTGAGCCCGCCGGTGACGATCACGTCGTCGGCCCGACCCAGCACCGTGAGGGTGCCGTCCTCGGCCAGCTCGCCGAGGTCGTCCGTGCGGAACCACCGCGTGCCGTCCTCGACCGTGAAGTGGGTGGCGGTGAGGGCCGTCTCGCCGAGGTAGCCGTCGGCCACCATCTCGCCCCCCAACGAGATCCGTCCCTCGTCGAGCCGGACGCGGGCGCAGGAGAGCGGCCGTCCGTCATACACGCACCCGCCCGCGGTCTCGCTCATGCCGTAGGTCCGCACCACGCGCAGCCCGGCCGCCACCGCCTGCGCGTGCACGGTGGCGGGCAGGGCGGCCCCACCGACGAGGATCCCGTCGTACGTCGCCGCGGCCTCGGCGCCCAGAGGTGAGGCGAGCAGCCGGACCAGCTGGGTCGGCACGAGCGAGGTGTAGTGGCGGACGCCACCGGTGAGACGCTCGGTCGCCGCGGCGAACCCCTCTGGGGTGAAAGGACCGTCGTCGGTCGCGACGGGGGAGTGCCCGGCCAGCAGCGAGCGGGCGAGGACCTGCAGGCCGGCGATGTGCGTGGGTGGCAGGGCCAGCAGCCACTGCCCATGGCCGCCGAGGTGCTCGGCCGTGGCCTCGCCGGATGCTCGCACGGCCGCGGCCGACAGGACGGCCAGCTTGGGTGTCCCGGTGGAGCCGGAGGTGCCGACGACGATGGCGGTGCCCTCCGGCGGCGAGGGCACGTGGTCCGATCGGCCCGGTGGCGCCCCGCTCGGGCACACCGCCGCACCACGCCCGGTGAGGGCCAGCTCGAGGGGCGCCAGGTCGCCGACCGCCGAGGCGGGGGACTGCGTGCCGGGCCAGTGGACCATCGTCATGCCACCGACCCTAGCCGCGCCCACCGACAGACCTCCTGCACAGGTCTGGCGCCATTCCTGCACATGTGTAGGATATGTGCATGTCCCTCCTCGAACGCCGCCTGCAGATCCTGCTCGACCAGGATCGCTACGACCGGGTCGCTCGCGCCGCCGAGGACTCCGGCCAGAGTGTCGGGGCGGTGATCCGGCACGCCATCGACGTCACCTACCCCGAGGACGTCGGCGCGGCCCAGCACGCGGCCCGGTGCTTCCTAGACCGTACGTCCGAGCCCCGCGACGAGCCGCCTCTCGACCTCCGGGAGCTCCGGCGCAACCTGGATGACGAGCTCATGGCCACGCTGCCCTCGTGAACGAGGTCTTCGTCGACAGCGCGGTGCCACTCCTGGCCGCGGGCGGCGCCCATCGCTTACGGGCGGCATCACGGGAGGTGATGGCTGCGGTGGCGGCCGGGAGCGTCCGCATGCACGCCAGCGTCGAGATGCTGCAGGAGTTCACCCACCACCGCATGCGGATGGGTGCGGTGCCCGAGGCGTTGCTGGACGCTCGAGACCTGGCGGACATGACCGTTGTCCATGCCTTTGACCTGGAGGTCTGGCAGGAGGCGACCCGCCTGATGCAGGTCAGTGCGATCCGCGGGCGAGACGCTGTGCACGCAGCGACCGCGCTGCTGGCCGGTTTCGACGAGATCATCTCCCCAGACACCGACTTCGTCGACGTGCCGGGTCTGCGACGCATCCACCCGGCCGACTGGCCGGCCTCCTGACCCCAGCCTCCGCCTGTCCGGTGCCCGTTGACCCGTCGACCTGTGGACCCACCGAGATCGGCGGCCGGGCTCAGGGACGGACAGGGAGGCCCAACGCCCTCGTCACCCCGCGCAGGGTGCTGAGGGTCACGACGATCGACAGGGCGGCGCACGCCGTCATCGCGGTGCCCACGGGCATCACCTCCGTCAGACCCCCCGCGAGCAGCGCACAGCCCCTGCGTCGTCATCCGCCCCGCCCCTGTGGCCGTAGGCGGCCCTGAGTGAGCTGGGAGCTCAGTTCGGGTCGTCTGAGGGCCGGTTCTGGGCGTGCAGGCGACCTGTTGTGAGCTGGGAGCTCAGTTCGGGTCGTCTGGGGCGACGCGCGTGATGGACATCTCCTCGCGGTCGTTGGTGGGGCGTGGACGGCATACGAGCCGGGCGTGCAGGCCCGGCCATGGACCGGGCAGGATGGGAGGCATGACTGACGCGATCACCACCCGTCCCCTGGCCGTCGTCACCGGAGCCTCCAGCGGCATCGGCGAGGCCACCGCCCGTCGCCTGGCCCAGGAGGGCTTCGAGGTGATCTGCGCGGCGCGGCGCACGGAGCGGATCGAGCAGCTGGCCAAGGAGATCGACGGACGGGCCGTCACCTGCGACGTCACCAGCGAGGAGGACGTGGCGCGCCTGGCGCAGGAGGTCGGCGACCGGCTCGACGTCCTCGTCAACAACGCCGGTGGCGCCCTGGGCACCGAGCGCATCGCCGACGCGGTGGTCGACAAGTGGCGGCAGATGTACGACTCCAACGTCATCGGCGCCCTCAACGTCACCAAGGCCCTGCTGCCCGCCCTCAGGCAGGTCAAGGGCGGCATGGTCGTCATCGTCTCCTCGATCGCCGGCCTCGGGGTCTACGAGGGCGGCGCGGGCTACTGCGCGGCCAAGCACGCCGAGACCGTCATCGCCGAGACGCTGCGCCTCGAGGCGGTCGAGGACGGCATCCGGGTCTGCGAGATCGACCCGGGTCTGGTGCACACCGAGGAGTTCTCGCTCGTGCGCCTCGGCGGCGACCGGGCGGCGGCCGACAAGGTCTACGAGGGGGTCGCGGAGCCTCTCGTGGCCGAGGACGTCGCGGACGCGATTGCGTATGTCGCGACCCGGCCCGCTCACGTCAACATCGACCGTCTGGTGATCAAGCCGCAGGCCCAGGCCGCGCCGCACAAGCTCGTCCGTCAGCGCTGACCCCGGTGGGACGCCGGCTGACGGACGCCTGACGGCGACGGCCGCGCGGGTGGGCGGCCCTCGCCAGGCGCCGGGCGGTCCGGCATACTCCCGCCCATGACCCGTGACACCGCAGTCCCAGGCGCTGCCGCCGACGCCGCCAACCCGCCCCGGTGGAAGATCATCGGCCCCGGCCTGATCGTCGCTGCCACCGGTGTGGGCGCCGCCGACCTGGTGGCCACGCTGATCGCCGGCAGCAAGTTCGGCTACGGCCTGCTGTGGTGCGTGCTCGTCGGCTGCATCATGAAGATCGTGCTGGTCGAGGGCGCGGGACGCTACTCCCTCGCCACGGGCCGCACGATGTTCGAGGGCTGGCGCTCGCTCGGTCCCTGGACGACCTGGTACTTCGGTCCGTACATCGTCATCTGGGGCTTCGTCTACGGCTCGGCGGCCATGGCCGGCACGGGCCTGCCGCTCAACGCGCTCTTCCCCGTCCTGGACACCAAGTGGTGGGGGATCATCTCCGGGCTGGTCGGCCTGATGCTCGTGTGGTTCCACCAGTACGGCCTGTTCGAGAAGGTCATGGCGGCGTTCGTCGGCCTGATGTTCGTGGCCATGGTCGGCGCCGCGATCATCACCCTGCCCAACCTCCTCGACATCCTGGCGGGCCTCAAGCCGTGGATCCCGGACGGTGGCCTGGTCAACGTCCTGTCGCTCGCGGGCGGCGTCGGCGGCACCATCACCCTCGCGGCCTACGGCTACTGGCTGCGCGAGAAGGGTTGGGACACGCCGCGCTTCATGCGGGTCATGCGCATCGACAACACCGTCGCGTATGTCGTGACCGGCATCTTCGTCCTCGCCACGCTCGTCGTGGGCGCCGAGCTGATGTACTCCATGAAGATCGCCAGCGACGACAAGGGGCTGCTCTCGGTGGCCGACGTCCTCGACAAGCGCTACGGGCCGTTCGCGGGCAAGGTCTTCCTGCTCGGCTTCTTCGGCGCGGCCATGTCCTCGCTGGTCGGCGTGTGGAACGGCGTCTCGTTGATGTTCGCGGACTTCGTCGGCAACCTCAAGGGACTGCCGTCGGGCCACGCCGACACGCGCACCGGCGGCCGCTACTACCGGTGGTACATCCTGTGGCTGACCTTCCCCCCGATGATCATGATGTTCTGGGGCAAGCCGGTGGTGCTGATCCTGGCGTATGGCGTCCTCGGCGCGTTCTTCATGCCCTTCCTGGCGGTCACGCTGCTGTGGATCCTCAACACCGACCGCGTGCCGCGCGAGTGGCGCAACAAGGCCTGGTCCAACGTCCTGATGGTGCTGTGCGCGCTGGCCTTCGCGGCGCTCGCGGTGAGCGAGATCGTCAAGGCGATCCAGAAGCTCTAGCTAGGCGGGCTGCTCGGCGAGGCGCTTGATGTTGAGCAGCATCTCCCGGCTCATCACGAAGCTCACGGGCTCGATGACATAGGGGCCGCCGGCCAGGCGCTGCGCGAGGCTGTCGCCGTGGGCGTAGGTGTTGCGCTCGATCAGCCGGGTCCGCCCCTGGCTGAGCGGCTGCAGGTGGTAGGACCAGACGGTGGTGGCGAGCGGCCCGCCCTCCGGCACACCCACGAGGACGAGCGAGGCGCCCGGCCGCACCTCGGCCACGACGAGCGGTGGGAGCTGCGGGTGCAGCCTGACCTCGTCGCCGACGCGAAGGTCCTGCAGGTCGGGACGGATCTCCTCGACGTTGCTGTCGAGGGAGCCGGCAGCCTGCTCCAGCAGCTGGTGGCTGTAGAAGCCCCCGCGTCCTCGCCCGATCTGGGCGAGCCACGGCCAGACCCGGTCGGGGGTCGTCCAGATCGTGATGGCCCGCGTGGATCGCCAGTCGTGGTCCTCGATCAGCTCGTCGCCGCTGAGCGTCGCGGACACCTCGTCCGGGGTGGCCCCCCAGGTGCGTCGCTCATGGCTGTGCAGCGGACCCGTCGCGAGGTGGGCGGCCATGCGCGCCGCGCCGGCCAGGTTGTCCTTGAGTCGATCACCCAGTGCCATGGCACCAGCCTAGGTCGGGCCGGGTCAGTACGGCAGGTAAGGTCCACCGCCGCGCAGGCTCTTGACCCCGGGGACCCCGGCAAGACCGCCGTATGTCGCCTGGGCGTAGCGGGCCCCCGCCATGATCTGGGCGACCGGGTCGTTGCGCTCCTTGCGCGTGGGCAGCGCGAACGCGTCGAAGGTCGGGCCGATCGTCTGCATCAGGCCGAACGACGGCATGCCGGCGGCGGCGTTGCGGTCGTAGGTGTTGACGACGCCGACGTCCCCGCCGGACTCGTTGTAGATGATGATCGCGAGGTTCTCCGCGTCCTGCGCACCCTGGGGGTAGCCGTTGGCGTAGAGCAGCCCGAGGGCCTCGCCGATCTGACGGCTGACCTGTGGCGACACGGTGTGCCCGTTGCCGATGACCGGGGTGCCGGGGCGGACCGTGCGCACGACCCGGCCGTCCGCCAGGACGACGAACGAGCCGTCGGCGACGGCGCGCCTCGTGTCCGCGTCGGTGAGGGTGGTCGCCTGGGTCCGGGCGGCGGTGAGGGCGTCGAGCGCGCGCTGCTGGGCCTCGACGGCGTCCGCGAGCGCGGCGTCGGCGGTCGTGCGTCGGTCGTCGGCCAGGCTCGTGGCGGTCTCGGCGCGCACGGCCGGCACCGCGATGGCGGCGGCAGCGGCGGACGGGGTGAGCGGCGCGGTGGCTGCCTCGGTGGCGGGACGCCCGCCGGCGGCGGAGGCCACGGACCGGGTCTGGGCCTCGACGGTCTGCTCCCAGGCGCGGTGAGCCGCGGTGGCCTCGGCGTGCGTCTGCTGCAGCGTGGCGCGGGTGCGGGCCTCGGCGGTGCGCGCGGACGCGAGACCGGCCTTGGCGGTGCGGGTGGTGGCGCTGTCGATGGGCCGGGCCGCGAGGAGTGCACCGGGCACCGCGACGGGCCGCAGCAGCCGGGAGACCGTGGCTGCGGGCAGGGCCGAGCGTGCGGTGGAGCGGGACGCCGTGTCCTTGTCGCGCGCGGCGAGCGCCGCCTGCACGACCGGGCGGGAGGACGGCGCGGGCGCCGCCTCGACCGCCGAGGCGGCGGGGGCCTGGCCGGAGATGTCGGTCGTCACCACGGCGGTGGTGGCAGCCACGGCGAGGGTGACGGCGACGAGGCCGGGGGTGGACGGACGGCGCGCGGAGGCGCGATGGCGAGGGTGATGACGCATGGGGGCCGATCAGGGAGGGGGCGGCGGTCAGGTGCTGCGATGCTGCGGGCACAGCGGCGCCGGGGCCGTGAGGCCGGGGACGGGGCCGCCAGGGCGCCAGCACGCATGAGATGGGCCGACGCGGGGCGCGTGCTGACTCGTTCGGGGCGAGGCACGCTCTCACTACCATAACGCTCCGGACTCGGTGGTCCGAATCGACCGAGCACAGCTGTGTGACCTGGGCAACGCCCATCCGGGTGAACTAGTTGCGATCTGCAGCCGTCAGTGGCGCTGCGCGACCTGCTCGTCCTGCCCCACATCGTCTGCGCCGTTGCGCGACTCGTCGTCGGCGTCACCGGTGGCCCGGTCCCGGGTGGCTCGCAGGCTCGTGACCGTGACGATCGCGAGCACCGCCACGATGAACACCAGCGACCAGGCGGTGGGCACGGTGGGGACGCGCGGCCAGATGCCGTGGGCCCAGTGCAGGATCAGCTTGACGGCGATGAAGCCCAGGATGATCGCGAGCCCGTGGCCGAGGTGCACGAGGCGGGACAGCGCGCCCTCGAGCACGAAGTACAGCGCGCGCAGGCCCAGCAGGGCGAAGGCGTTGGTGGCGAAGACGAGGTAGGGGTCGCCGGTGATGCCGTAGACCGCGGGCACCGAGTCGATGGCGAAGATGATGTCGGTGCCGAGCACGGCGAGGGTGACGACGGCGAGCGGGGTGAGGGCGCGGCGCCCGGCGTCCCGCACCGTCATCCGGGTGCCGCGATAGTCGCCGGTGACCGGCCACACGCGGTTGATGAGCCGGACGACCGGCATCTCGGCGACGGGGGTGTGCTCGGCGTCGCTCATCGCGTCACGCGCCACCTTGACCGCCGTCACGAGCAGGATGATCCCGAAGAGCAGGAAGGCCCAGTCGAAGCTCGCGATCAGCTGGGCGCCGAGGGCGATGAAGATGCCGCGCAGGACCAGGGCCCCGGCGACGCCGATGAGCAGCACGCGCTGCTGCAGCTCCTTGGGGACCGCGAAGCCCGCCAGCAGGAGCATGAAGATGAACAGGTTGTCGACCGAGAGCGACTTCTCGACGAGGTAGCCCGTGTAGTACTCCATCCCGATCTGCGACCCGTGCTGGGTCCAGACCCAGGCGCCGAAGAGCAGGGGGAGCGCGATGTAGAACGCCGACCAGCCGATCGCCTCGCGCATGGAGACGGCGTGCGGCTTGCGGGTCAGCAGGAAGTCGAGCGCGAACAACGCCAGCACGGCGCCCAGGGTCACGGCCCACAGCATCGGGGTGCCGATGCTGTCGAGGGCACCGCCCGTGGCGGCGGCCGGGCTCGCGGCGGGCGCGGCGGCATACGGCAGGGACAGGGTCAGCATGAGATGGGGTTCCTCAGATCGTCGTATGGCGGTCTGAGGTCTCCTTCACCCGCGCCAGGCGCCGGGCCCCCGTCCGAGGCGGCCGTCTGACGTGGCCGCCGGAATGACCGGATCGGGACTGGGAAGTACTCCCCTCGGCGAGCAACCCTAGTCGCCGGCCCTGGGCGTTCCCTGGATGTCCGGAGGCTCGGGAGGGCTCGGGAGGGGCTCGCGAGCAGCTCGCGACGGCGGTGTGATCTCGTCCACATCCTCTGGTGAGGATGGCCTAACTGAGGTTAGCCTTGCCGACATGATCGTCTGCCACTGCCGCATCGTGCGCGACACCGAGATCCTCGATGTCGCCGCGGCAGGGGTGCCCACCCTCGGAGCCATCTGCCGGTCTACCGGCGCCGGCACCGTGTGCGGCGGGTGCGTCCCGGCGGTGCGATCGCTGCTCCAGAGGTTCCGGGAGGACACGTTCGAGCCCGTCGGCGCTAGGCTGACGCTCGAGCACGCACTGACGCCGCAGTTCGCGCGTCTCGCGTCCGTCCAATCGGCCCTGGAGGATTCACATGCAGCCGCGTAGCCCACGGATCATCGAGCTCCTCAACGAGGCGCTGACCTTCGAGCTCACCGTCGTCAACACCTACTTCCTGCACGCGCGCATGCTCGACAACTGGGGCCTGCCCAAGCTCGGCAAGGTGTTCTACGACCTGTCGATCGGCGAGATGAAGGACGCGGACGAGCTCATCGAGCGGATCCTGATGTTCGACGGTCACCCCAACGTGCAGCGCCTCAACCCGATCAGCATCGGCGAGTCCGCCGAGGAGATGCTGCGGCTCGGCCTGGCCAGCGAGGTGGCCGCCGTCGCGCAGTTCAACGGCGCGGCCGAGGAGTGCCACGCGCTCGGCGACCACGCCACGGCCTCGATCTTCGAGGAGATGGCGCGCGACGAGGAGACCCACGCCGACTGGTTCGAGGGCCAGCTGGACGCGGTCGCCCGCACCGGCGTCGAGAACTACCTCGCGATGCAGCTCGCTCCGGGCGAGGCACCCTGACGCTCGCCGTTCGCAGCGGTCAGAAGTACCACGGGAAGGGCGACCAGTCCGGGTCGCGCTTCTCCAGGAACGAGTCCCGCCCCTCGACGGCCTCGTCGGTCATGTAGGCCAGGCGTGTCGCCTCACCGGCGAACACCTGCTGACCGACGAGGCCGTCGTCGGTCAGGTTGAAGGCGAACTTCAGCATCCGCTGTGCCTGCGGGCTCTTGCCCATGATCTCGGTCGCCACCTGCAGCGCCTCGCGCTCGAGGTCGGCGTGGTCGGCCACGATGTTGACCGCGCCCATCCGGTGCATGTCCTCGGCGGTGTAGGGCCGGCCGAGGAAGAAGATCTCGCGGGCGAACTTCTGCCCGACCTGCTTGGCCAGGTAGGCCGAGCCGTAGCCGGCGTCGAACGAGCCCACGTCGGCGTCGGTCTGCTTGAACCTGGCGTTCTCGCGCGAGGCGATCGTGAGGTCGCAGACGACGTGCAGGCTGTGACCGCCGCCGGCCGCCCAGCCGTTGACCACGGCGACGACGACCTTGGGCATGGTGCGGATCAGGCGCTGCACCTCGAGGATGTGCAGCCGCCCGCCGGCGGCCTTGACCCGCGCCTCGTCCACCGCGGCGGCGGTCTCGTCGGTGCTGCCCTCGACGGCGTACTGGTAGCCGCTGCGGCCACGGATGCGCTGGTCACCGCCGGTGCAGAAAGCCCAGCCGGCGGTCGTGGCCGACTGGCCGGTGCGGGGCGTGGGGCCGTTTCCGGTCAGCAGCACGACACCCACGTCCGGCGTCATCCGCGCATGGTCGAGCGCGCGGTAGAGCTCGTCGACGGTGTGCGGCCGGAAGGCGTTGAGGATCTCGGGGCGGTCGAACGCGATGCGGACCACGCCGTTGGCGCTGCGGGACGGGCCGCCCACGCGGCGGTGGTAGGTGATGTCGGTGAAGCCGAAGCCCTCCACCTCCGCCCACTCGGCGGGGTCGAAGGTCTCGCTGACGAAGTCCAGGGCGCTCACGGACCCGAGGATAGCCGCGCGGTCCGATGGCGGCGGCCCGCGGGCGGCATACGGTGGAGGTATGCCGATCCCCGAGTTCATCGTCGAGCTGCGCCGCCACGTCGGTCACGCACCCCTGTGGCTGACCGGAGTGACCGCCGTGGTGCTGCGTGGGGAGGGCGACGAGCAGGAGGTCCTGCTGGTGCGGCGCGCCGACACCGACGAGTGGAGCCCCGTGACGGGCATCGTCGAGCCCGGCCAGGAGGTGCACGAGGCGGCCGTCCGCGAGGTGCAGGAGGAGGCGTCCGTCGTCGCCGCGGTCGAGCGGCTCGTGTGGGTGTCGACCACGGAGCCGGTGCGGCACGCCAACGGTGACCAGGCGCAGTACGTCGACCACACCTTCCGGCTGCGGTGGGTGTCGGGGGAGCCGGCGGTCGGCGACGACGAGAACCTCGAGGCGCGCTGGTGGCCGGTGCGCGGCGTGCGGGAGGGCGTGCCGCCGATGCGGGCCCACTTCGGGGACCGGGTGCGGGTGGCGCTGGACGACCCGTCCGACGTCCTCCTCGGACCTACCTCAGGTCGTCACGTCCGCCGGGGTTAGCACGCCGGGCGGACGTGACGACCTGAGGTAGGCACATCGACCGGGGTTGGACGGGGGTCAGGACGGTGGCGTGGGCTGCCCGGACTGCCACAGCGCCCACGCGCTGACCGCCAGCAGGACGCCGCAGATCGCCGCGACGACGAGGTAGGTGAGGCGACGGCGCGCGTGCTCCGGCTCGCCGGCACGGGCCGCACGGGCGCGTGCGAACCTCCCCGCGTAGTGCTGGAACCACAGGTCGTTCGGGCGGGCGGCGCCATACCCGGCCACCAGGGTGAGGATCGCCAGGACGATCACGAAGGCCATGAGGCGGTCGGCTCCTCTCGGACGGCTCGGGGCGCAGGCGGGGGATGATGGGTCGTATGCCGACCCGCGTGCTGCCAGCCCTCGACGAGCTGCTCGGACAGATGTCTGTCGTCACGATCCCCCTCCACGCACGGTTCCGCCGGGTGACACACCGTGAGGCCGTGCTGCTCGACGGTCCGGCGGGGTGGGGGGAGTTCGCGCCGTTCCTGGAGTACGAGCCCCGCGAGGCCGCGCGCTGGCTCGCCGCAGCGGTCGAGGCGGCGTGGGTGGGCTGGCCGGACCCCGTGCGCGAGGTCGTGCCGGTCAACGCCACCGTCCCGGCGGTGGCTGCCGGTGAGGTGGCGGGGGTCGTCGCGCGCTTCGACGGCTGCCGGACCGCCAAGGTCAAGGTGGCCGAGCGCGGCCAGTCGCTCGACGACGACCTCGCCCGGGTCGCCGAGGTGCGGCGGGTGATGGGGCCGGACGCGCGGGTGCGGGTCGACGCCAACGGCGGCTGGTCCGTCGACGACGCGCTGTGGGCCCTGGATGCCTTGTCACGCCACGGGCTGGAGTACGCCGAGCAGCCCTGCGCCACCGTCGAGGAGCTCGCCGCCCTGCGGATCGCCCTGGCCCGCAACGGGATCGACGTGCCGGTCGCGGCCGACGAGTCCATCCGCAAGGCCGAGGACCCGCTGCTCGTCGCCCGGCTCGAGGCTGCCGACATGGTCGTCGTCAAGGTCGCCCCGCTCGGAGGGGTGCGTGCGGCCCTGGGCGTCGTCGAGGCGTGCGGGCTGCCCGCCGTCGTGTCGTCCGCCCTCGACACCTCGGTCGGCATCCGCGCCGGCGTCGCCCTGGCCGCCGCGCTGCCCTCGCTCGAGCACGCCTGCGGGCTGGGCACGGTCGCGCTGCTGGACGGCGACGTCGCCGCTGCGCCCCTCGTGCCGAGGGGCGGGGCGCTCGGCATACGGCCGGTGGAGGTGTCGCGCAACCGGCTGGAGGCGCTCGCGGCGCCGCCGGACCGGGTGCGGTGGTGGCGGGAGCGGGTCGCCGCGTGCCATGCGGAGCTGGCCTCGTCGTCTGGCAGCATCGGGGCATGAACCCCTCCCAGGCCCTCGCCGAGGTCCTCGTCGACGAGCTGGTCCGCCACGGCGTGACCGACGTCGTCCTCTGCCCCGGATCCCGTTCTGCGCCACTGGCCTACGCCGTGCACGACGCGGACCGGGCCAGTCGCGTGCGGCTGCACGTGCGGGTCGACGAGCGGTCCGCCGGGTTCCTCGCGCTGGGTCTGGCCAAGGTGTCCCGGCGGGTCGTCCCGGTCATCACGACCTCCGGCACCGCCGTCGCCAACCTGCACCCCGCCGTCCTCGAGGCGCACCACGCGGGCGTGCCGCTGCTCGTCCTGTCCTGCGACCGCCCGGCGGAGCTGCTGCGGACGGGCGCCAACCAGACCACGGTGCAGCCGGGCCTGTTCGGCGAGGCGCTGCGGTGGCGGCACGAGATCCCCGCCCCGGAGCGGCGGGCCGGTCAGACGGCCGTATGGCGCTCCGCCGTCTCGCGGGCCTGCGCCGCGGCGGCTGGGGCCCTCACGGGCTGGGCCGGCCCGGTGCACCTGGACGTCGGGCTGCGAGACCCGTTGACGCCGGACGACTCTCACGACTGGCCGGAGTCCTTGGAGGGACGGCCGGGCGGCGATCCGTGGACGGCGGTCGCGTCCCGTGCGTCACGGACGGCGCCGGGGATCCCCCACGGTGCGGGGGTGGACGACGTGCCCCGGACCGTCGTGCTGCTCGGCGACCTCCCGGAGCCTGCGATGGCCGACGAGGCGGTCCGGCTCGCGGCGGCGGCGGGGTGGCCTGTGGTGGCCGAGCCCTTCGGCCTCATGGACCGGACGTCGGTGCTGCCGCACGGGCCGCTCCTGCTGACCTGCCGGCCGTGGCTCGAGTCCCATCTGCCGGCGCGGGTTCTCGTGGTGGGGCGCCTCACGCTGACCCGCGACGTGGCGGCTCTGATGCGCCTCGTCGATCGGGTCGAGTGCGTGACGCCGGTCCCCGACTGGCCGGATCCCTCCGCCCGCGTCGGTCGCGTCCACGCGTGGGAGGCGTTGTCCGCCACCGAGATCCGCCCGCGCTCTGCGGAGGACGCGGAGTGGAGCGCGCGCTGGCGCGAGGCCGGCCGGCGGCTCGCCGCGACGCCGCTGTGGGCGGCCGACGAGCCGTCCGGGCTGGCGGTGGCGTCCGCCGTCCTCGAGACGCTGGCCGAGCTGCCCGGCGCGGCAACGCTGTTCGTCGGCTCGTCCCAGTCCGCGCGTGACCTCGACTGGGCGTCAGCGGGATTCGCGACGCCCGTGACGGTCGTCGCCTCCCGAGGACTGGCCGGCATCGACGGGTGCGTCTCCACCGCAACGGGTCTCGCGCTGGCCGGCGACGGTCCGACGGTGGCGCTGATGGGTGACCTGACCTTCCTGCACGACGCCAACGGTCTGCTGATCGGCCCCCACGAGCCGGTGCCCGAGCTGACGATCGTCGTCGTCAACGACGACGGCGGCGCGATCTTCTCCACGCTCGAGCACGGGGACCCGTCTCGTGCAGCGCAGTTCGAGCGCGTCTTCGGCACACCGACGGGCACCGACCTGGCCGCCCTCTGCGCCGCGCACGGGGTCGCGCACGAGCGGGTGACCACGATCCCGGCGCTGCGGGATGCGTTGCGGCGCAAGGCTTCCGGCATACGGGTCGTCGAGGTCCCGTTGTCCCGCACGGGTGTCCGGGGCGCCCGGGCCACGGTGCGGGCGAACGTCGCCGCCGCGCTGGCCTGATCGCCCCCGCCCCGACAACGTGAGTGTTTCGTCCACCATTCTTGGACGAAACACTCACGATCTGGCGGGGCAGCGGTGCGGGGCGGCGGTGCTGGTGGGGTGGTGGGGGGGAGCCGTCAGGTCTCGCGGATCGCGGCCACCAGGGCGTCCCCGTCGACGCCGTGCCAGCTCCCGGGGAGCTCACGGTGCTGCGCCCCGGGGACGGCCTGCTCCACCTCGCGCGCCCAGCCGCGCAGGCGGTCGTCGCTGCCGCTGCTCGCGAGGACCAGCGTGGGACAGGTGATCGCCGCCAGGTCGGCCGCGCGGGTCCGGCCGGTCAGGGTGAGGTCGTAGGGGAGGGTGTGGGCGGCCGGCTCGCCCGGCCCCGTCGGGATCTGGGCGACGACCTCCTCCGGGATGCCGATGCGGCGGTTGAAGGTGCGGACCGCGTCACCGCGACGTCCCTCGCGCACGAGCGCGCGGATCTCGTCGCGCACGTCCGGGCCGTCATCCGCCAGCACCGGCTCGAGGGCGACCACGCCGGTGACGCCGGCGACGTCACGCGCGGCCAGCAGGGCGAGGGTCGCACCGGAGGAGAAGCCGTAGAGGCGGGCGCTGCCCCCGTGCTCGGCGACCAGCGCGGCGAGGTCCTCCACCTCGCGGTCGGGCTCGTAGGCCTCGGCGTCGCCGCTCTCGCCCTTGCCGCGCCGGTCGTAGGTCACGACGGTCGCCTGCTCGGCGAGGGCGGGCGCGAGGTCGGCGAAGGCGGTGAGTCCCCGGTGCATCATGACCGGCTCGACGAGGACCAGGACCGGGCCGGAGCCCCGGAGGGTCCAGGCGATGGTCGTGCCGTCGGCCGAGGTGGTGGTGCCGTGCTGCGGGTCGTGCGACATGGGTTCTCCTGCGGGGAGGGACGGACCGGGGTGCGTGGGTGCGACGGGCGCCGAGGGGTCACGCCTGGGGGAGGAGCGTGACGAGCCGGCTCGGGGCTGTGCAGCGGTAGGAGTCCTCCAGGATCTCGGCGACCTCGTCCCAGTCGGTCGTCCCGGTCAGGTCGAGACCCGTCCAGCCCGAGGCCCCGAGGTAGCCCGGCACGTACGCCCCAGGGCTCTGCCGCAAGGCATCTCGATCCTCCGGCGCGGCCTGCACCACCACGGACTGCGGGTGCTGCACCCACTCGCCGTCCACCTTGAGCGAGCCGCCGTAGTAGGCGAAAACCTTGACCGTGAAGAACGCCGGTCGTCCGTGCGAGACCTTCTCGTCGATGTCGGGCAGCGCGCGGGCCAGGGCCCGGACGCGCGCGAGCAGGGGATCGTCCTCGTCGTACATCGCGTCGTGCATGGGTGCACCTCCGGCCCCCAGCATGCCGGAGGACCGCCCTAGGGGGAATGCCTCACGGGGAACGCCCCCAGAGACGCGGTCGGGCCGGGCGCCCCCAGAGATGCGGTGGGCCGGGCGCCCCTAGGAGGAGAGGGCGTCGCGCATGGGGACGAGCTTGGCGTCCGACTCGGCCAGCTCGGCCGCGGGGTCCGAGCCGGCGACGATCCCGCAGCCGGCGAAGAGGCGGATCTCGCGCGGGTCGTCGGCCGAGATGGCCCCGGACCGCAGCGCGATGCCCCACTCGCCGTCGCCGTCGGCCGAGAGCCAGCCCACGGGTCCGGCATACCGCCCGCGGTCCATGTGCTCCAGCTCGGAGATCAGGGTGTCCGCGACGTCGCGGGGCGTGCCGCAGACCGCCGCCGACGGGTGCAGCGCCTCGGCGAGCGCCAGCGAGGTGGAGCGGGACGACAGCACGCCGGCCACGTCGGTGGCGAGGTGCATGACGTTGGGCAGGTGCAGCACGAACGGCGACTCGGGCACGTTGATCGAGTCGCAGTGCGGGGCCAGGCGATCCGCCACGGAGCGGACGGCATACTCGTGCTCGACGAGGTCCTTGGAGGACCGGGCGAGGTGCGCGGCGAGGGACAGGTCGCGCTCGTCGTCGCCGGTCCGGCGGATGGTCCCGGCGAGGACGCGGGAGGTGATCAGGCCGCGCTCGAGCCGGACGAGCATCTCGGGGGTGGCCCCGACCAGCCCGTCGACCGAGAAGGCCCACGTGTTGGGGTAGCTCGTGCTCAGGCGCTGCAGCAGCGTGCGCGTGTCGAGGGGCGTCCGGGCGCGGGCCGTGAGGTCGCGCGCGAGGACGCACTTGTCCAGCTCTCCGGCCGTGATGCGCGAGACGGCGGTCGCCACCGCGCCCATCCACTGGGTCGGCGTGAGGGAGCCGTCGCCGAAGGACACGCCCGCGGAGGCCGCCGGGACGGTGCTGGGCTCGAGGACGACCGACGGGGTGGCCTCGCCGGCGGGCGTGCACGTCGTCAGCCACGCCTGGTCGCCGCGGCGGCCCACGACCACCGACGGGACTATCAGCGTGCCGCCGGCGGGCGAGGACGAGGAGTAGGCCATCGAGCCGAACGCCACGAGTCCCGAGCCGGGCAGCCGGACCTCGTCGTCGACGGACGACTCGGCCACGAGCGCGGTCCACCAGCGGGACGCCTCGGCGAAGCGCTCGGCCCCCGAGGTGTCGACGCGGCCGGCCGCGCCCCAGCCGACGATGCCGTCACCACGGCGCAGCCACGAGAACACCTGGGTCGCAGGCAGGTCCGCCGGGACCAGTGCCAGGAGGTCGCCCGGGTCGGCGATGCGGCGCGTCACCACCCGCAGGGCGGGCACGGGAGCGGAGCCGTCCGTGCCGGTGGCGGACGACGTGGTCGAGATCGTCACCGCCGCAGGTCCCCCGGGGAGCCAGAGCCGGAGCCGGGGCCGGACTCTGCGCCCCGCACCTCGACCTCGTCGAAGCGCGTGACGGTGATGCGCATGTCGCACGCGAGCCAGTCACCCGGCCGCACCGCGTCGCCGGACGGGACGCTGACCATCGACACCTGCATGTGCGGGACGTCGGCGTAGGTCAGCCGGCGACCGTCGAGCCGGAACGGTGACGGCGCCCCACCCAGCTGGGTCGCGACGACCCGGGCGGCCTTCCGCGCCGCCAGGCGCGGCGTCATACGGGGACGAGCCGTCTCGATGCCGACGCCGTGCGCGGTGCCGCCGCCCACGACGGCCAGCCAGCCGTCCTTGCGAGCGGTCCGCTGGGAGTAGCCGATCGAGCGGCCCTTGGCGACCGGGTGCACGTCGATGACCTGGCCGTATGCCGTGAGCGCGGCGGGGTCGCCGAGCCACAGGTCGGTGCCCGTGCGGACCAGCACGACGGTGTCGCCGGCGGTGCCGGAGAGCCGCCCGACCTCGTCCGCGGTCAGGTGGGAGGCATAGAGCCGCGGGACCGCCACGCCCAGCTCGCCGAGGCGGTCCAGGAGGGACGAGACGAACTCGACGCGGTCGCCGAAGGGCGGGTTGTGCAGGGCCACGCCCTCGCAGCGCTCGTCGCGCAGCGCGTCGACGAGCGAGGGCAGCCGCGGCCACTCGATGCCGTGGCGACCCATCGGCGAGTCCACCTCCACGACGAACCGCCGCCCGGTGCCGAGGATCTCGCGCAGCGTGGTCTCGGAGGCCACGGTGTGGACGAGCCGCGGGTCGTCGGGGAGCGCCTCGCCCGGCAGGGTGGGAAAGAGGACGAGCACGTCGCCGTCGGTGGCGTCCAACGCCTGCTGCGCCTCGGCCGGGGTGCCGACCGCGACGACGGGGGCCTGGACGCGACGGCACTGGGCCAGCACGCGCTCGGCGCCGATGCCGTAGCCGTCGCCCTTGACCACGGGCACCACCCAGGGGTGCTCCGCGAGATAGGTGTCGACGTGCGTCTCCCAGCGGGGCCGGTCGATGACGAGCGTGAAGGTCATCCGCGCCGCCCGAGGTAGAGCTGGAAGGCCTTGTGCAGCAGCCGGTTGATCGGCAGGTCCCACTCGCCGACGCGCTCGTGGACGTCGCAGCCCACGGAGATCTTGAACCGGACGAGCCCGGCGTGCGGGTCGTCGTTGCCGATCTCGTCGGTGATGCCGCGCATGTCGTAGACGGAGCACCCCTCGGCGAGGGCGCGCTGGATCCCGAACCACTGGGTGCCGTTCATCGCCCGCGCCTCGCGGCGCGCGGTGGTCGAGGCGCCGTAGAGGTACCAGCAGCGGTCGGCGACCGTGATGTTGATCGTGGCCGCCAGCAGCCCGCCGTCGAGCTCGCCCAGCGCCAGCTCGAAGCGGGCCGGCGACCCCGGGGCGCCCATCAGCTCGGCCATGCGGTGGAAGTAGGACTCCGGGCGGGGCGTGAAGCCGTCGCGCTCGGCGGTCTCGACGTAGACGCGGTGGAACGCGGCCACGTCCTCGCGCAGCGTCTCGGGGGTGGCCAGGCGCACCTGGACGCCGGCCTTGGTGGCGGCCTTGATGTTGCGGCGCCACTGCTGGTTCATGCCCTTGAGCAGGGACTCCTCCGTCTGACCCGCGAGGGGGAGGCCGGCCGTGAGGCGCGGCTGCCCGGCGGCGAAGCCCGGCCCGTCGTCGGCCCGCGACCAGCCGTGCGCCTGCAGCCAGGAGACGATGGCGGAGCCGGACGCGTCCACGGAGTCGGCGGGGACGGCATACAGGCTCGTCTGCTCCTCGTCGGCCAGGGCGGCCTTGACCGTCCCCGGGTCCCAGGTGCGAGCCGTCGAGGGGCAGCCGACGCGCAGCGTGAACGCTCCGGAGCGCCGGGCGTGCTCGACGAGCGGGCCGAACCAGCGCTGCGGGTCCTCGGCCACCTCGTCCCACGGCAGGACCGGCCCCTCGGGCAGGTAGGCCAGGGAACGGCGGACCTTGGGGAGGCGACGGTGCAGGACCAGGCCGACCCCCTGGACGTCGTCGTGCTCGTCGACCCAGGCGATCCGCTCGCCCTCCCACTCGGACTTCAGCGCGGCCCACGACGACAGCTGCAGGAAGCTGCCGGAGCGGGCCTCCACGCCGGCGTCGAGGCCGTCGGCCCCCAGCGACACGATGCGCAGGGGCGGGCGGGCGGTGGTCGAAGGCTCGGTCATGGTCCTCGTCCGGGTAGGCGATCGGTCGGGCGCAGGCGAGCCTGACGCCGGTTCAGGCTACACCGGGCCCGGGGCCCCGCCGTGTGAAGATGTCCGTCATGAGCCGAGCCACGCTGTCCAAGCAGCCGCACGAGGTCGCCTCGATGTTCGACGAGACGGCGGGTCGCTACGACCTGATGAACGACGTCATGACCTTCGGTCAGATGCGCCTGTGGCGGCGGGCCGTGACCTCGGCGGTGGCCGCCGGCCCGGGGGAGACGATCCTGGACATCGCCGCCGGCACCGGCATGAGCAGCCTGCCGTTCGTCGAGGCCGGGGCGCGCGTCGTGCCCGCGGACTTCTCGCTCGGCATGCTGCGGGTCGGCAAGGAGCGCCGGGCGGCGCTGCCGTTCACCGCCGCCGACGCGACCCGGCTCCCGTTCGCCGACGACAGCTTCCACGTCGTCACCATGTCCTACGGCCTGCGCAACGTCGTCGACACCGACGCCGCCCTCGCCGAGTTCCTGCGGGTCACCCGCCCGGGCGGCCGCCTGGTGGTCGGCGAGTCCAGCCAGCCCACCAACCGCGCCTTCCGCACCCTCTACACCACCTACCTCATGGGGGCGCTGCCCACCGTGGCCCGCACCCTGTCGAGCAACCCCGACTCCTACGTCTACCTCGCGGAGTCGATGCGGGCCTGGCCCGACCAGCGCACCCTGGCCACCCGCATCCAGCGGGCCGGCTGGTCCCAGGTGCAGTGGCGCAACCTGACCGGCGGGATCGCCGCGGTGCACCGGGCCGTCAAGCCCGTCTGACCCGACTCCTCGCCCAGCCCGCCGTCGCTGGGGCAGCATGGGTGGA
Source organism: Arsenicicoccus bolidensis DSM 15745 (assembly GCF_000426385.1). Lineage (GTDB taxonomy): Bacteria > Actinomycetota > Actinomycetes > Actinomycetales > Dermatophilaceae > Arsenicicoccus > Arsenicicoccus bolidensis. The sequence continues at coordinate 64,720 of NZ_AUFG01000012.1, read as the reverse complement.
TGAGCGACGTCGCCGATGCCCTGCGTTCCTCCCTCGACGGCCCGTGGGCCGAGGTGCGCGAGCTCGCGCGCCGACAGATCGAGCCCGGACGGTTCGGACCACCCGAGACGGACCTGTCGACCGAGGACTACCGCGCCCGGGTCCTCGACCAGCTGCTCGACCTCGCCTCGCTGGGCTTCGCCGGGCTCGGGCTGTCGACCGACCAGGGCTCGGCCGACCAGGGAGCCTCGGTCACCGCCTTCGAGATGCTCGGGCACGGCGACCTGTCGCTCTTCGTCAAGGCAGGGGTCCAGTGGGGACTCTTCGGCGGGGCCGTGGCGGCGCTCGGCACCGAGCGGCACCACGAGCGCTACCTCGAGCCCATCGCCCAGGCGCGGCTGCTGGGCTGCTTCGCGATGACCGAGACCGGGCGCGGGTCCGACGTCCAGTCGCTGCGCACGACGATCACCCACGACCCGGCCACCGACGAGCTCGTCGTGCACACCCCCGACCCGAGCGCGCGCAAGGACTACATCGGCAACGCCGCCCGGGACGGACGGATGGCGGCCGTCTTCGGCCAGCTCGTCACCGCGGACGGCACGGGGCACGGGGTGCACTGCGTGCTCGTCCCGGTCCGGGACGACGCCGGCCGGTCCCTGCCCGGGGTGACCATCGGCGACTGCGGTGGCAAGGCCGGCCTGCCCGGCGTGGACAACGGCCGGTTCACCTTCGACCACGTGCGGGTGCCGCGCGACAACCTGCTGGACCGGTATGGCGCGATCGACGCGGAGGGCACCTACTCGTCGCCGATCGAGTCCGACGGCCGCCGCTTCTTCACCATGCTCAGCACCCTGGTGCGGGGCCGCATCACCGTGGGGGCCGCCGCCGGCTCCGCCACCCGCAACGCCCTCACCCTCGCGACGATCTACGGGCTGCACCGCCGCCAGTTCGCCGGCCTCGACGGGCAGGACGTCGTCCTCCTGGACTACCGGGTCCACCAGCGCAAGCTGCTCCCCGCCCTGGCCCGCAGCTATGCCCTGATGTACGCCCAGAACGACCTCACGAGGACGATGCACGAGGTGCTCCGGGCCGGTGACGACGCCGACGAGCGGGACCGGCGACGGCTGGAGACGCGCGCCGCGGCGCTCAAGGTGGCGTCGACGTCGCACGCCTCGACGACGATCCAGACCTGCCGCGAGGCGTGCGGTGGTGCGGGCTACCTCTCCTTCAACCGGCTGGGCAAGCTGCGCGCCGACACCGACGTGTTCACGACCTTCGAGGGCGACAACACCGTCCTGCTGCAGCTGGTCGGCAAGAGCCTGCTCACGTCCTACGCGTCCCAGTTCGAGGACCTCAACGCCGTCCAGACCGTCGCGACCGTCGCCCGCCAGGCCGGGGCGGCGCTGCTGGAGCGCACCATCAGCGGCTCGCTCGTGCAGCGGCTGCTGACCGGGGCGCCGGGCCGCGACGCCGACGACGCGCTGGGCGACCGCGGCGGCCAGCTCGCGCTCCTGACCGACCGCGAGGAGCACGTCCTGGAGACCCTGGCCGCCCGGCTGCGCCGGGCCGACCGGGACGACCCCCGTCAGGCCTGGCAGACCTTCGACGCGGCGGGGGAGCACGTCCTCGAGGCGGCCCGGGCCCACACCGACCGCATCCTGCTCGAGGCCTTCGCCGCGGCGATCGACGAGTGCCCGCCGGGGGAGGCGCACGACCTGCTCGACCTCGTGGCCGACCTGTTCGCCTGCTCGACCGTCGAGGCCCACCGGGCGTGGTACCTCGAGCACGGGCGCCTGTCGCCCGAGCAGGCCAAGCGGCTGACCGGGCGCGTGGACGACCTGCTGGCCCAGGTGCGTCCGCACGCGCAGACGCTCGTGGACGCGTTCGCCATCCCACGGGAGTGGCTCGCCAGCGACCTGCTCGACCCGCTCAGCAGCACCGAGGTCGAGGCCTCGGTGCAGGGTGCCGTCTCCGGCCAGGGCGGGATCACTACCGGGTGAGGACCACGACGGCGGGCACGACCACGCAGACCGCCAGCGCGGCCAGGGCGTGCACCACGGGGTGACGTCCCAGGGTCATCACGACCTCGTGCCGCACGACCCGCGCCCACGGCAGACCGACGGCGGGCGCGCCGGCCAGGAGCGCGGTGAGGCCGGCGCTGCGGGCCAGGTCGGCGACGCGAGGCACGTGGTAGCCGCTGGTCACCAGCACCCCCACCGCGGCCGGCCCGAGCAGGTCGGCGACCAGCGCGCGCGTGAAGGCGACGTTCTCCTCGGTGGTGCGCGAACGGTCCTCCAGCACGATCGCGGCGTCGGGCACCCCACGGGACCGGGCGTGCTCGGCCATGGCGGCGGCCTCTGACCGGGGCTGGCCCGGTGCCTGCCCGCCGGACAGGACCAGCCGGACCTGCGGGTCCTCGGCGTGCAGGGCCGCCCACCGCTCGATGCCCGTGTCCATCCGGCGCGTCAGCAGGTCCGGCATCCGGCCGGCCTCGAGCCCGGACCCCAGGACGGCGACGTAGCGGGGGCGTTCGCGCAGCCGCAGGCGGGGGAGCAGCACGCCGACGGCGACGTAGGCCAGGGCGACCAGGACGATCCAGGCGGAGGTGGCCGCGAGGACGGCCGCGAGCAGGAGCAGGAGGGTCGCGAGCACGGCGGCGAGTCTAGGTCCGGGGGGGGGGGGGGGGGGGGGGGGGGGGGGGGGGGGGGGGGGGGGGGGGGGGGGAGGGCGTCATACGGCCGGTCCGGGTCCGTCACCGGAGATCACCCGCGATCGCGCCGGCGCGGGTCACGATCGGGCGACGATCTTGTGAAGGCGTGCACAAGTGAGGCTTGCCTAACGCGACATCGGTGCGGAGCCCTCCTAGACTCCCGAGGTGGTGCGCCTCCTGCCGGCCGTCGAGCGCGGCGGAGCACAGGAGTTGCCGACGACGGACGAGCGATGCGGAGTGGCTGTGACCTCTGGGACGATCCCACGACCTGACGGCGTGGAGAGCGCAGACGTCATCGTCGTCGGGGCCGGCCCCGGCGGCTCGGCCACCGCCACCCACCTCGCGCGGCACGGCCTGGACGTCGTCCTGCTCGACAAGGCAACCTTCCCCCGCGACAAGATCTGCGGCGACGGGCTCACCCCCCGAGCCGTCCGCGAGCTGGCGACGCTCGGCGTCCCCACCCGCGAGGAGGACGGCTGGATCCGCAACAAGGGCCTCCGCATCGTCGGCGCGGGGCAGACCTTCGAGCTGGACTGGCCGGAGAGCTCGGCCTTCCCGGGCTACGGCCTGGCCCGGGCCCGCGCCACCCTCGACGAGACCCTGGCCCGCCACGCCTCCGCGACCGGCGCCCGGCTGATGGAGGGCATGAACGTCACCGCTCCCGTCGTCGAGCGCGGCCGGGTCGTCGGTGTCCAGGCCAAGGTCATGCAGGACGGACGCGCCACCGGTGAGGTCCGCGAGCTGCGAGCCCCCGTCGTGATCGCCTCCGACGGTGTCTCGAGCCGGCTCGGCACCGCCGTCGGCCGGCAGAAGCTCGAGCGCCGCCCCATGGGCGTCGCGGCGCGCACCTACTACACGAGCCCGCGCACCAACGACGACTACATGGAGTCCTGGCTCGAGCTGTGGGTGCCCGAGGACCCGTATGCCGACCCGGCCGACCCCGACGCCAAGCGCATCCTGCTGCCCGGCTACGGCTGGATCTTCGCCCTCGGCGACGGACGGGTCAACGTGGGCCTGGGCATGCTCGACACCTCGCCCGCCTTCGGTCAGGTGGACTACAAGGACCTGCTGCGCCGCTGGGTGGCCACGCTGCCGCCCGAGTGGGAGTGCACCCCCGACACGATGACGGCGCCCATGCGGGGCGCGGCCCTGCCGATGGCCCTCAACCGTCAGCCGCTGTACGCCGACGGCCTGCTGCTCGTCGGCGACGCCGGAGGCATGGTCAACCCCTTCAACGGCGAGGGCATCGACTACGCCATGGAGGCCGGCCGGCACAGCGCCGAGGTGGTGGTGCAGGCCTTCGCCCGCAGCGACGACGCCGGGCGCGAGCGCGTGCTGCAGGCCTACCCGCGGATCATGAAGGACCAGCTCGGTGGCTACTACACGCTCGGGCGCGGCTTCGCCTCCCTGATCGGCCACCCCGAGATCATGCGGCTGGCGGTCAAGTACGGCCTGCCGCGGCGGACCCTGATGAGGCTCCTGCTCAAGGTGATGGCCAACCTCGCCGACGAGCACAGTCCCGCGCTGACCGACCGCGCCATCATGGCCCTCACCCGTCTGGTGCCCTCGTCATGACCGCCCGTGAGCGAGTGGGCGGGGCTGACCCTAGGATGAAGTCGCAGACCAACCGAAAGGGGTGCGTGGCGGGATGAGCATCAACCCGTATGTGCCGATCCTCTTCCTCTTCGCCCTCGGCATCGCCTTCGCCGTGGTGTCGGTGCTCGTCTTCGGCTTCATCGGCCCGAAGCGCTACAACCGGGCGAAGCTCGACTCCTACGAGTGCGGCATCGAGCCCAGCCCGGTCGCCCAGGGTGGGGGCCGCGTCCCGGTCAAGTACTACGTGACCGCGATGCTCTTCATCATCTTCGACGTCGAGTCGCTGTTCCTGCTGCCGTTCGCGGTGGCCTTCGACCGTCTGGGGCTCTTCGCCCTGGTCGAGATGGTGCTCTTCGTGCTGACCGTCTTCATCGCGTACGCCTACGTCTGGCGACGTGGCGGATTGGAGTGGGACTGACCCATGGGTGTGGAAGACAAGATCCCGTCGGGCATCGCCCTGACGACGCTCGAGGCCGTGGCCGGGCAGATGCTGCACCGGTCCATGTGGCCGGCGACCTTCGGCCTGGCCTGCTGCGCCATCGAGATGATGGCCTCGGGCGGCCCCGACTTCGACATCGCCCGCTACGGCATGGAGCGGTTCTCCGCGACGCCGCGGCAGGCCGACCTGATGATCGTCGCCGGCCGGTGCTCGCAGAAGTTCGCCCCCGTCGTGCGCCAGGTGTGGGACCAGATGCCCGAGCCCAAGTGGTGCATCGCCATGGGCGTCTGTGCCAGCTCCGGCGGCATGTTCAACAACTACGCGATCGTGCAGGGCGTGGACCACATCGTGCCGGTCGACGTCTACCTCCCCGGCTGCCCGCCGCGGCCGCAGATGCTGTTCAACGCCATCCTTACGCTGCACGACTACGTCAAGGCCTCGCCCCAGGGCGTCAACCGCGAGGAGGCGGCCCGGGCCGCGGAGCGGGCCGCCATGGAGGCGACCCCGCTCCACCTGCAGAAGGGTCTGCTGGCATGACCGACGACAAGCTCCCTGCCGAGGCGCAGGGCGAGGCCGCGCGCCGTCTGCCCGTCGACGGCGGGTCCCTGCGGCCCGTGGAGATGGGTCGCCGCCACGGCATGTTCGGCGGCTCGCGCGGCGGTGACACCTCCGGGTATGGCGGCCTGGTCTCCCCGGTGCTCTTCCCCGGGCAGTCCGACCGCCCCTACGGCTCGTACTTCGACCACGTCGCCGACACCCTCGAGAAGGCCCTGCTCGGCGGCTCCGCGTCGTTCGCCGAGGCCATCGACGCCGTGGTGATCGACCGCGGCGAGATGACCCTGCACGTGCGCCGCCAGCACCTGGCCGCCGTCGCGCAGGCGCTGCGCGACCACCCCGGCCTGCGCTTCGAGATGTGCACCGGCGTGTCCGGGGTCCACTACCCGCAGGTCGAGGGCGCCGAGCTGCACGCGGTCTACCACCTGCTCTCGCTCACCCACGGCTCGCGTCGCGTGCGCCTCGAGGTCAGCTGCCCCGACGCGGACCCCCACATCCCGTCCGTGACGAAGGTGTGGCCGGGAGCCAACTGGCACGAGCGCGAGACCTGGGACTTCTTCGGGATCGTCTTCGACGACCACCCGGCGCTGACCCGCATCATGATGCCGGACGACTGGCCCGGCCACCCCCAGCGCAAGGACTACCCCCTCGGCGGTGTCCCGGTGGAGTACAAGGGTGCCACCGTCCCGCCCCCCGACCAGCGGAGGTCGTACAACTGATGAGCACCGCACACAGCGAGTTCACGGCCACCGGCGGCGCCGGGCAGGACGAGGAGGGCTACGAGCTGACCTCGGTCGGCGGCGACTGGGACGACCTCGCCCAGGAGGCGATCGAGCACTCCGACGAGCGCATCGTCGTCAACATGGGCCCCCAGCACCCGTCCACGCACGGGGTGCTCCGCCTCATCCTCGAGCTGGACGCCGAGACGGTCACCGACGCCCGCGTCGGCATCGGCTACCTGCACACCGGCATCGAGAAGAACATGGAGTACCGCTCCTGGACCCAGGGCGTGACCTTCTGCACGCGCATGGACTACCTCACGCCGCTGTTCCAGGAGGCGGCCTACTGCCTCGCGATCGAGAAGCTCCTCGGCATCACCGACCAGGTCCCCGAGCGGGCCAACGTCATCCGGGTGCTGATGATGGAGCTCAACCGGATCGGCTCGCACCTGGTGTGCACCGGCACCGGCGGCATGGAGCTGGGCGCCACCACCGTGATGGAGTTCGGCTTCCGCGAGCGCGAGCGCATCCTGCGGTTCTTCGAGGCGGTCACCGGGCTGCGCATGAACCACGCCTACATCCGTCCCGGCGGCGTCATCCAGGACGTCCCCGCCGAGGCGATCCGCGACCTGCGCGCGGAGCTGCCCGACCTGCGCCGCGGCATCCACGAGCTGGAGCTGCTGATCAACGAGCAGCCCATCCTCAAGGGCCGCATGGAGAACGTCGGCTACCTCGACCTGACCGGCTGCATGGCCCTCGGCGTCACCGGCCCGATGCTCCGCGCGACCGGCTACCCCTATGACCTGCGCAAGGCCGAGCCCTACTGCGGCTACGAGACCTACGACTTCGAGGTGGCGACCTGGGACACGTCGGACGCCTACGGACGTCTGCGCCTGCGGTTCACCGAGATGTGGGAGTCGCTCAAGATCGTCGAGCAGTGCCTCGACCGCCTCGAGGCGACGCCCGGCCCGATCATGGTCGACGACAAGAAGATCGCGTGGCCGGCCCAGCTGGCCATCGGTGGCGACGGCATGGGCAACTCGCTCGAGCACATCCGCGAGATCATGGGCGAGTCGATGGAGTCCCTCATCCACCACTTCAAGCTGGTGACCGAGGGCTTCCGCGTGCCCGCGGGCCAGGCCTACCAGGCGGTCGAGTCGCCCAAGGGCGAGCTCGGCTGCCACCTCGTCTCCATGGGCGGCACCCGCCCGCACCGTGCGCACTTCCGCGACCCGGGATTCAACAACCTGCAGACCGTGGCTGCCATGTGCGAGGGCGCCCAGGTGGCCGAGGTCATCGTCGCCGTCGCCTCCGTCGACCCGGTGCTCGGAGGAGTGGACCGCTGATGTCAGCTTTCGATGCCCCCAACTACGGCACCCAGCCCAACCACCTCGAGCAGCCCTGGGAGCCCGAGGTCGCGGAGCGTCTGCGCACCGACGCGGCCGCCGTGGTCGCGCGCTACCCGCAGAAGCGCTCGGCGCTCCTGCCGCTGCTGCACCTGGTGCAGAGCGTGGACGGCTACGTCTCCACCCGCGGCATCGAGCTCGCGGCCGAGTTCGCCGGGGTGACGGCGGCCGAGGCGTCCGGCGTGGCCACCTTCTACACGCAGTACAAGCGGCACCGCAACGGCGACTACCTCGTCGGCGTGTGCACGAACTCCCTGTGCGCGGTCATGGGCGGCGACCAGATCTGGGACGACATCAGCGACTACCTCGGCGTGGGTCACGACGAGACGACGGCCGACGGCACGATCACGCTCGAGCGCCTCGAGTGCAACGCCGCGTGCGACTTCGCCCCCGTGGTGATGGCCAACTGGGAGTTCTTCGACAACATGACGCCGCGGTCGACGCGCGAGCTCGTCGACGCGCTGCGTTCCGGTCAGGCCGTCCGCCCCACCCGGGGACCGGACCGCGTGCACACCTTCAAGGAGGTGTCGCGCGTGCTCGCCGGCTTCCTCGACGGGCACGCGGACGAGGGCCCGAGCGGTGGCGTCGCGACCATGCGTGGCCTGCGCATCGCCCGTGAGCACGGCTGGGACATGCCCTCCTCCGCCCGCGCGGGCGAGGAGGCCACCGGGCCCGTCCCCGGCGCCGACGGTGCCGGCAGCAGCGAGAGCGGCAAGGTCGACGCCCAGCCCGGACCGGGCGAGAAGCAGAGCTCCGCCGAGGCCGAGGCCGCCGCGGGCAAGAGCTCCGAGGCCAAGCATCCCGCGACGTCGCCCGTCGACGACCAGGCGTCCGCCGGCAACACCTCCGACCCCAAGGGGGACACCAAGTGACCACCACCGAGCTGACCCCCGTCCTCACCCGCACCTGGGACCAGGAGCGCTCGTGGACGCTGGCGACCTACGAGGCCAAGGCCGAGGGCTACCAGGCCCTGCGCAAGGCCCTGTCGATGGAGCCCGACGCCGTGCTGGGCGCGGTCAAGGACTCCAACATCCGCGGCCGCGGAGGCGCTGGGTTCCCCACGGGGCTCAAGTGGAGCTTCATGGCACCCCCGGACGGCGGACCCCGCTACATCGTGGTCAACGCGGACGAGTCGGAGCCGGGCACCTGCAAGGACATCCCGCTCATGATGGCGGCGCCCCACCACCTCATCGAGGGCCTCGCGATCGCCACCCACGCCGTGCAGGGCGAGCTGGGCTTCATCTACCTCCGTGGTGAGGTCGTCCACGTCTACCGCCGCCTGCTGCGTGCGGTGGAGGAGGCCCGCGCCGCGGGCTACCTCGGCGACAACGCCATGGGCACCGGCAAGCGGATCGACATCGTCGTCCACGCCGGCGCCGGCGCCTACATCTGCGGCGAGGAGACCGCCCTGCTCGACTCGCTCGAGGGTCGTCGCGGGCAGCCGCGCCTGAAGCCCCCCTTCCCCGGGGCTCAGGGGCTGTACGCCCGCCCGACCTCGGTCAACAACGTCGAGTCCATCGCCTCCGTGCCGGGCATCCTGTTGCACGGCCCCGAGTGGTTCAAGGGCATGGGCACCGAGAAGTCCGCCGGCCACGGCATCTTCTCCGTCTCCGGCCACGTCACCAGCCCGGGCCAGTTCGAGGCCCCCTTCGGCATCACCATGCGCGAGCTGATCGAGCTGTGCGGCGGCATGCGCGACGGGCGTCGCCTGAAGTTCTGGACCCCCGGCGGCTCCTCGACGCCGATCTTCACCGAGGAGCACCTCGACGTCCCGCTCGACTTCGACTCCGTCGCCGCCGCCGGCTCGATGCTCGGCACCCGCGCGCTGCAGGTGTTCGACGAGACCGTGTCCGTCGTGCGGGTCGTCTCCCGCTGGACCGACTTCTACCGCCACGAGTCCTGCGGCAAGTGCACCCCCTGCCGCGAGGGCACCTGGTGGCTCAAGCAGATCATGGAGCGCCTCGAGGTCGGCCAGGGCCACGAGGGCGACATCGAGAAGCTCCTCGACATCTGCGACAACGTCCTGGGCCGCTCCTTCTGCGCGCTCGGCGACGCCGCCACCACGCCGATCTCCTCGGCCATCAAGCACTTCCGCGAGGAGTTCGAGGCCGGCATGCACACGCCGTGGTACGACCTCTTCCCGCCGGAGGCCTCCACTCTCTTCGCGAAGGAGACGGTGTCCCGATGACCGCCCCCACCACCAGCGCCGCCGACCTGGTCACGCTGACCATCGACGGTGTGGAGGTCCGCGCGCCCAAGGGCACGCTGATCATCCGGGCCGCCGAGCAGATCGGCATCCAGATCCCGCGCTTCTGCGACCACCCCCTGCTGGAGCCCGCCGGTGCCTGCCGGCAGTGCCTCGTCGAGGTGGCGACGCCGGGGCGTGACGGCAAGATCGCCCCGATGCCCAAGCCCCAGGCGGCCTGCACCATGACGATCGCGCCGGGCATGGAGGTCAAGACCCAGCTGACCTCGCCCGTGGCCGAGAAGGCCCAGGACGGCGTGATGGAGCTGCTGCTCATCAACCACCCCCTGGACTGCCCGGTGTGCGACAAGGGTGGCGAGTGCCCGCTGCAGAACCAGGCGATGAGCAACGGGCGCGCCACCTCGCGCTTCGAGGACGTCAAGCGGACCTATGCCAAGCCCGTCAACATCTCCTCGCAGGTGCTCCTGGACCGTGAGCGGTGCGTCCTGTGCCAGCGGTGCACGCGCTTCTCGGAGCAGATCGCCGGAGACCCCTTCATCTCGCTGACCGAGCGCGGCGCGGCCTCGCAGATCGGCATCTACCAGGAGAAGCCCTTCCAGTCCTACTTCTCCGGCAACACCGTCCAGATCTGCCCGGTGGGCGCCCTCACGGGAGCGGCCTACCGGTTCCGGTCCCGACCGTTCGACCTCGTCTCCACGCCGGGCACCTGCGAGCACTGCGCGTCCGGCTGCTCCATCCGCACCGACCACCGCCGCGGCGTGGTCCTGCGCCGCCTCGCCTCCAACAACCCGGAGGTCAACGAGGAGTGGAACTGCGACAAGGGTCGCTGGGCCTTCCAGTACGCCACGCAGGCCGACCGCCTCGACATGCCGCTCGTGCGGCGCGAGGACGGGGAGCTGCACGTCGCCTCCTGGCCCGAGGCGCTCGCCGTCGCCGCGGCCGGGCTCGAGCGGGCCCGCAGCTCGGGCGTCCTGGTCGGCGGCCGGACCTCGATCCATGACGCCTACGCCTACAGCAAGTTCGCGCGGACGGTCCTCGGCACCAACTCGATCGACTTCCGGGCCCGTCCCCACTCCGTGGAGGAGGCCGAGTTCCTGGCGTCCCACGTGGCGCTCACGGCGCCCGACCACGGCGCGGTGACCTACGCGGACCTCGATCAGGCCAAGGTCGTCCTCCTGGTGGGTCTGGAGCCCGAGGACGAGTCGCCCATCGTGTTCCTGCGCCTGCGCAAGGCCTTCCGCAAGAACCGCCTCAAGATCTACACCGTGGCGCCGTACACCTCCCGGGGCACGACCAAGCTCGGGGGCACCGTCCTGCAGGCCGCGCCCGGCCTCGAGGGCGAGGTCCTCTCCGCGGTGCGTGACGCCCAGGGCGTCTTCGCCGACGCGGGCACCGCGCTGCGCGAGGCCGGCTCCGACGCCGTGATCCTCGTGGGCGAGCGGCTCGCGGCCACCTCGGGCGGCTACTACGCCGCGATGGACGTCGCCCGCGCCACCGGCGCTCGTCTTGCCTGGATCCCGCGCCGTGCCGGGGAGCGGGGGGCGCTCGAGACCGGCTGCCTGCCCGGCCTCCTGCCCGGCGGCCGTCCCGTCACCGCCGAGGGCCTCGCCTCCCTGGCGCAGACCTGGGACGACGCGACGCTGCCCACCGAGCCCGGCCTCGACACGTCGTCGATGCTGCGCGCAGCCGCCGACGGCGAGCTGGACGCCCTGGTGGTGGGCGGTGTCGACGCGGACGACCTGCCGGACCCGAGGACGGCCCGCGAGGGCCTCGAGCGCGCCTTCGTGGTGTCGCTGGAGCTGCGTGAGTCCTCGGTGACGCGGCTCGCCGACGTCGTGCTGCCCGTCGCCGCCTTCTCCGAGAAGTCCGGCGCGTTCCTCGACTGGGAGGGCCGCGTGGGTCCGTTCCAGGCGGCGATCGAGACCGAGCTGATGAGCGACTACCGCGTCCTCGACCTCCTGGCCGGGGAGCTGGGCTCCTACCTCGGGGCCCGCACCTTCGCCCAGGTCGAGCGCGAGATGCACCGCCTCGGCCCCTGGACGGGCGCGCGGACGGGCGTCAACCCGGTGGCCCCCGTGGCTCCGGGCCGCACCGGCTCGGGCCGCGCGGTCCTCGCGACCTGGCACGAGCTGCTCGACGGCGGCTCGCTGCAGGACGGCGAGCCCTACCTCGCCGGCACGGCCGTCGAGCCCGTGGCCCGCATGTCCGTCGCCACCGCCGAGGCCGCAGGCCTGGCCGAGGGCGAGGTCGTCACCGTGCAGTCCGAGTCCGGGACCGTGACCTACCCCGTCCGGATCACCGAGGACATGGCCGACCACGTCGTGTGGATCCCCACCAGCTCCGCGGGCCAGTCGGTCCGCTCCCGCCTCGTCGCCGACAACGGCGACGTCGTCACGCTGACGAAGGGTGTTGCGCAGTGAGCACATTCCCGACCCTCGCGGCCACCGCGCTCGCGGGCACCAACCGGCTCGCGACCGAGCTCGCCCCCGGCGGGACCTACCGCGCGGACTTCAGCGACACCCCCTGGTGGCTGACGCTGATCAAGGCGCTGCTCGTCTTCGTCTACCTGATGCTCAGCGTCGTCGTCGTGATCTGGTTCGAGCGCCGCATCGTCGGCTTCCTGCAGCAGCGGCCCGGCCCCAACCGGTTCGGTCCCGGCGGCATCTTCCAGACCCTTGCCGACGGCTTCAAGCTGGTGTGGAAGGAGACGTTCACCCCGGCCAACGCCGACACCTTCATGTACAACCTGGCGCCGATCATCGCGGGGTCCACGGCCTTCATCGGGTTCTCGATCATCCCGATGGCGGGCGAGGTCAACCTCTTCGGCCACCGCACCCCGCTCCAGCTGACTGACGGCCCCGTCGCGGTCCTGCTCGTGCTGGCCGCCGGATCCATCGCCGCCTACGGCTTCATCCTCGCCGGCTGGTCCAGCGGGTCGACCTACCCCCTGCTCGGTGGCCTGCGCTCGACCGCCCAGGTGATCTCCTACGAGATCGCGATGGGTCTCTCCCTCGTCGCGGTGTTCCTGTATGCCGGATCCATGTCCACCTCGGAGATCGTCGCCAAGCAGGCGAGCCTGTGGTTCATGATCCCGGCGATCTTCTCGTTCATCGTCTACGTCATCTGCATGTTCGGCGAGACCAACCGCCTGCCGTTCGACCTCGCCGAGGGTGAGGGCGAGATCGTCGGTGGCTACCACACCGAGTACTCAGGCATGAAGTTCGGGATGTTCTTCCTCGGCGAGTACGTCAACATGTTCACGGTCTCGGCCCTGGCCACCACGCTCTTCCTGGGCGGCTGGCAGGCACCGCCGCCGCTGACGCTGATCAACGACGGCATGCTCAACCACGGCTGGTGGGGGCTGTTGTGGTTCACCCTCAAGCTGTGGGGCTTCATGTTCTTCTTCGTGTGGGTGCGCGGCACCCTGCCCCGCACGCGCTACGACCACTTCATGGCCTTCGGCTGGAAGCTCCTGATCCCGCTCACCCTGGTGTGGGTCATGGCTGTCGCCTTCGTGCGCGCCGCCATGCTCGGTCACCTCGGCGACACCGCGATCACCGCCTTCGGTCGGTCGTTCTACGTCTCCCTGCTGATCATCATCGGGGTCTTCCTCCTGGGAGCGGTCGTGGCGACCTGGCTGATCGAGAGCCGCAACGAGTCCCGTCGCGAGGCCGCGCGCCCCGAGCAGCCCGCCGAGATCGACCCCTTCGCCGGTGGCCACCCCGTGCCGCCGATGCCCGGCCAGACGCTGCGCGAGCCCACGCTCTCGAGCCACCGCACGGTGACCGCCGCTCCGGCCACCGGCCGCAGCTCCGCGAACGACCACGAGGAGGACCACCGTGGCTGACTCCAAGCCCGAGCCCGGCAGCTCGCTCGACCCCGCGTCCCGCACGGGCGGCGAGGTCAGCCGTGAGCACCGCGCCGCGCAGGACGAGCGCCCCAGGGCCAACCCCCTGATCGAGGCATTGGGCCCGCAGGCCGGCTTCGGCGTGAGCCTGCGGACCTTCTTCCGCAAGCGCTACACCGAGGAGTACCCCGAGGTGAAGCGCCCCACCGCGGCGCGCTTCCACGGCCGTCACCAGCTCAACCGCCACCCTGACGGCCTCGAGAAGTGCGTCGGGTGCGAGCTGTGCGCGTGGGCCTGCCCGGCGGACGCAATCCTCGTCGAGGGCGCTGACAACACCGAGGAGGCGCGGTTCTCGCCCGGCGAGCGCTACGGCCGCGTCTACCAGATCAACTACCTGCGCTGCATCTTCTGCGGCCTGTGCATCGAGGCCTGCCCGACCCGCGCGCTCACGATGACCAACTTCTACGAGCTGGCCGACCACACCCGCGGCGAGATGATCTTCGAGAAGCACCAGCTGCTCGCCCCCGTGCAGGAGGGCATGATCGCCGCCCCGCACCCGATGGTGGAGGGCATGGAGGAGCGCGACTACTTCCGGGGTCGGGTCACCAAGGCCACCCCCGCGCAGCAGTCCTGGGTGGACGAGCACGAGGCCCACCCGGCCGACGGCACGGCGCCCACCGGCGACCCCGTCGAGGGCGTCGACACGATCAGCTCCGGCCGGCAGGCCACCCGAGACTCGGTGAAGGGAGTCCGGCGATGACCTCCAGCGGCGAGGCCGTCTTCTTCTGGATCTCGTCGATCGTCTGCGTGCTCGCGGCGCTCGGCCTGGTCTTCGCCCGCAAGGCGGTCTACGCCGCCATGAGCATGGCCGTGATCATGGTCAACCTCGGCGCCATCTACCTCGCCCAGGGGGCTGACTTCCTCGGCATCGTCCAGGTCGTCGTCTACACCGGCGCCGTGATGATGCTCTTCCTGTTCGTCCTGATGATGATCGGCGTCGACTCGGCGGACTCGACGGTGGAGACCCACAAGGGGATCCGCGTCTGGGGCGTGCTGCTGGGCCTCGGCCTCGGCGCGCTGCTGATCGCCGTCATCGGCCAGTCCCGGCTGCCCGCCCCCGTCGGCCTGGACGAGGCCAACGCCGGCGGCAACGTCAACGGCCTCGCGGACCTGATCTTCGGGCCGTACGTCTGGACCTTCGAGCTCACGTCCGCCCTCCTGATCACCGCGGCCCTGGCGGCCATGGTGCTCGCCCACCGCGAGCGCCTCATCCCCAAGACGACGCAGCGGGTCTACGCGGAGCGGCGGTTCAAGACCGGTCGGTTCCCCGCCGGCAAGCCGGCGCCCGGTGTCTACGCCCGGCACAACGCCGTCGACACCCCCGCCCTCCTGCCGGACGGCACCCCGTCCGAGCTGTCCGTCTCCGCCGTGCTGGAGGCCCGGGACCAGGTGGCGCAGCCCGGCCAGTTCGAGGACATCGAGCACGCCATCGAGCGCGAGATCGAGGAGGGGCGCACCCGATGAGCCTCATGAACTACATCTACCTGGCGACGATCCTGTTCAGCCTCGGCGCGGTGACCGTGCTGGTGCGACGCAACGCGATCATCGTCTTCATGGGCGTCGAGCTCATGCTCAACGCAGCCAACCTCGCCTTCGTGACGTTCGCGCGCATGCACGGCACGCTCGAGGGCCAGGCCATCGCTCTGTTCGTGATGGTGGTGGCGGCGGCCGAGGTCGTGGTCGGCCTGGCCATCATCATGTCCATCTTCCGCGCGCGCCGGTCGGCCTCGGTCGACGACGCCAACCTGCTGAAGCTGTAAAGGAGCGACTGGCGTGACTCTGCTCAGTACCTCGGCCCTCCTCGCCGCGGAGGGCGCTGCCCCCGTGGTGGAGGCGACCGACGTCGCGTCCTGGGGGTGGTTGCTCATCGCCCTCCCGCTCCTCGGCGCTGCGCTCCTGCTCGTCGGCGGACGGATGACCGACAGGTTCGGCCCCGGCCTGGCCACCCTGCTGTCCTGGGGATCCTTCGCCGTCGGCCTGATGATCTTCCTGCAGATGCTCGGGGCCGACCCCGAGCAGCGGTCCATGACCAAGGACCTGTGGCACTGGGTGCCGGCGGGCGGCTTCGACCTGAAGGCCGGGATCCTGCTCGACCCGCTCTCGATCGCGTTCGTCCTGCTCGTGACCTTCGTCGGATCGCTCATCCACGTCTATTCGCTCGGCTACATGGAGCACGACCCCGACAAGCGCCGGTTCTTCGCCTACCTCAACCTGTTCGTCGCGGCGATGCTCACCCTCGTGCTCGGCAACTCCTACCTGATGCTCTTCGTCGGGTGGGAGGGCGTCGGCCTGGCGTCCTACCTGCTCATCGGCTTCTGGAACTGGAACCCGCCGTACGCCTCGGCCGCCAACAAGGCCTTCATCGCCAACCGGGTCGGCGACGTGGGCATGATCGTCGCGATGATGGCGATGTTCGCCGCCTTCGGGACGGTGTCCTTCGCCGGCGTCGACGCGGGCGTCCAGCACGCCAGCCCCGCCCTGCTGACCTTCATCGGCCTGGCCCTGCTGCTGGCGGCCTGCGGCAAGTCGGCACAGTTCCCGCTGCAGTCCTGGCTCGGTGACGCCATGGCCGGTCCCACCCCGGTGTCCGCCCTGATCCACGCGGCGACGATGGTCACCGCCGGCGTCTACCTGGTGGTCCGGTCGCACGCGATCTTCAACGCGGCGCCGAACGCCCAGCTCGCCGTCACGATCGTCGGAGCCATCACGCTGACGCTCGGCGCGATCATCGGCTGCGCCAAGGACGACATCAAGAAGGCCCTGGCCGCATCGACGATGTCCCAGATCGGCTACATGATGCTCGCCGCGGGCCTGGGCCCGGTGGGCTACGCCTTCGCGATCTTCCACCTGCTGACGCACGGCTTCTTCAAGGCCGGGATGTTCCTCGGGGCCGGCTCGGTCATGCACGGCATGGGGGACCGGGTCGACATGCGCACCTTCGGCAACCTGTCCGGCAAGATGCCGACCACCTGGCTCACCTTCGGTGCCGGCTGGCTGGCCATCATCGGCTTCCCGTTCCTGTCGGGCTTCTGGTCCAAGGACAAGATCATCGAGGCCGCGTTCATCGGCGAGGGCTGGCGACCCTGGGTCTTCGGCTCGGTCACCATGCTCGTCGCGGGGCTGACCGCGTTCTACATGTCCCGCCTGTTCTTCATGACCTTCCAGGGCCGCCGCCGCTGGCTGGCGCAGGACCACCCGCACGAGTCCCCGGCCACCATGACGGTGCCGATGATCATCCTCGCCATCGGCTCGGTCGCGCTCGGCTTCGTCCTCAACTTCTTCGGCTTCACCCACTGGCTCGAGCCGGTCGTCGGCGGGCACGGCGAGGAGCACCCGGTCCTCCCGGTCCTCGCGATCACCCTCCTGACCCAGCTGCTCATGGTGATCGGCGTGGCCGTCGCCTGGATGAAGTACTGGCGCGACGAGGTGCCCGTCGTGGCACCCCGCGGCTCGGTCCTCACCCGCGCTGCGCGTCGCGACTTCTACCAGGACGACGTCAACGACGGCCTGTT
Organism: Arsenicicoccus bolidensis DSM 15745; assembly: GCF_000426385.1. GTDB lineage: Bacteria > Actinomycetota > Actinomycetes > Actinomycetales > Dermatophilaceae > Arsenicicoccus > Arsenicicoccus bolidensis. Next base: position 47,691 of record NZ_AUFG01000012.1, on the reverse strand, counting down.
CGTCCGGCCCGGCAACGGCCTCATCAGCGGCCTGCGCTCGGCGGACAAGAACGGCGTCGACGGCGGGGTGCTGGGGCTCGGCGAGGTCGTCGAGGCCACGTCCAACGGCGTCCGCAAGCTGCAGAACGGCTTCGTTCGCTCCTACGCCCTGACGATGCTCGCCGGCGTCGTCGCGATCCTCCTTGCTCTGTGGGTGGTGCAGTGATGTCCAACGTCCCCTGGTTGACCGCGATGCTGGTGATTCCCCTCGTGGGATCGCTGGTCGTGGCCTGCCTCCCGTCCTCTCTCGCGAGCAAGGCCAAGCAGGTCGCGCTGGGCTTCTCGCTCGTGACCCTGGTGGTCGGGATCGTCGCGGCGCTGCGCTTCGACACCGACTCGAGCGCGCTGCAGCTCACCGAGCAGCACCAGTGGATCCCGTCCTTCGGCGTGTCCTACGCCGTGGGGGTCGACGGCATCTCGCTGAGCCTGATCCTCATGTCCCTCGTCCTCGCCCCGGTGTGCATCCTGGCCGCCTGGCACGACGCGCCCGAGGGCGGCAGCAGGGAGAAGACCTACTTCGCGCTGCTGCTGTCGCTGGTGCCGTTCATGGTGGGCGTCTTCGCCGCGACCGACGTCTTCCTGTTCTACGTGTTCTTCGAGGCCATGCTGGTCCCGGTCTACTTCCTCGTGGCCGGCTACGGCGGAGCCCGCCGCCGCCAGGCCGCGCTGAAGTTCCTGCTGTTCTCGCTGGCCGGCGGCCTGGTCATGCTCGTGGCCCTGATCGCGCTGTACGTCCACGGCCCCGGTGGCGCCGACGGCTTCATGATCACCCGCCTGGTCGGGCTCGAGATGAGCCCGATGGCCGAGCGCCTGATGTTCGTGGGCTTCTTCATCGCCTTCGCGATCAAGGCCCCGATGTGGCCGCTGCACACCTGGCTGCCCGACACGGCCGAGGAGGCCACCCCGGCCACCTCCACGCTGCTCGTCGGTGTCCTGGACAAGATCGGCACCTTCGGGATGCTGCGCTTCTGCCTCCCCTTCTTCCCGGACGCGTCCCGCTGGGCCGCCCCGGCGATCCTGGTGCTGGCCCTGATCTCGATCTTCTACGGCGCCTTCCTCGCGATCGGCAGCAAGGACATGCTGCGGCTGATCTCCTACACCTCGATCAGCCACTTCGGCTTCATCGTGCTGGGGATCTTCGCCTTCACGATCACCGGCGGCAACGGCTCGGCGCTCTACATGGTCAACCACGGCTTCACCACCGCGGCGCTCTTCCTGATCGTGGGCATGCTGATCCGCCGTGGTGGCAGCGCCAAGATCCCGGCCTACGGCGGCTGGCAGCGGGTCACCCCGGCCCTGGCCGGGTGCTTCCTGGTCGCGGGTCTCTCCGGTCTGGCCCTGCCGCCCCTCGGAGCCTTCGTGTCCGAGTACCTCGTCCTCGTCGGGACCTACCAGCGGCACCACGTGATCGGCGGCATCGCCGCGGTCGCGGTCATCCTCGCGGCGCTCTACATCCTGCTGATGTACCAGCGCGTGTTCACCGGCCCCCGGCCCGAGGGTGTCGACCGGGTCCGTGACCTGACCGGCCGCGAGAAGGTCGTCATCGTGCCGCTGATCGCGAGCTTCCTCGTGCTCGGCCTGTGGCCGAAGCCCGCGCTGGACGTCGTCAACCCGGCCATCACCAAGACCCTGCAGACGGTCGGCATCGCCGACCCCGCGCCGTCGACCGGCGCGCAGGCCACCTCCGAGGGGAGTGCCAAGTGAGTGCGTTGGTCAGCAGCCTGGTGGCTGTGACCGGACTGTCCGGTATGCCGCAGGCCGTCCTGCCTGCCGCGGACTTCCAGGTGACGTCCATCGACTACGCGGCCGTGTCGCCCGTCCTCGTCGTGGCGATCGCCGCGCTGGTCGGTGTGCTCGTGGAGGCCTTCGTCAAGCGCGAGCTGCGCTACCGCGTGCAGGTCGTCGTGGCGCTGCTGGGTCTGCTCGGCGCCTTCGCCGCCCTCGTGACGTGCGCCAACGACGGCTGGGTCTCGACCGCCGCGGGTGCCGTCGTGGTCGACGGGCCGACGCTCCTGATCCAGGGTGCGCTGCTGATCCTCGGTGTGATGAGCGTCCTGACGATGGCCGAGCGGTTCGACTCGTCCGCGCCGGACGCGTTCACGCAGTCCGCGTCGTCCGCCCCCGGCTCGCACGGGGAGTCGATGGCCCTGCGTCTCGGCGCCACCACCACCGAGGTCTTCCCCCTCACGATGCTGTCCATGGTCGGCATGCTGCTCTTCCCGGCAGCCGGTGACCTGGTCGTGATGTTCGTGGCGCTGGAGGTCCTCTCGCTCCCGCTGTACGTCCTCGCCGGGCTGGCCCGCCGCCGCCGCCTGCTGTCGCAGGAGGCCGCGCTGAAGTACTTCCTGCTGGGTGCGTTCTCGTCCGGGTTCTTCCTGTTCGGCGCCGCCCTGCTCTACGGCTACTCGGGCACCGTGCGGCTGGCGGGCATCTCCCGCGCCATCGGCACGACGATCGGCATGGAGGGGCTCCTGCTGCCGGGTGCCTTCTTCCTCATGGTGGGTCTGCTCTTCAAGGTCGGCGCCGTGCCGTTCCACTCGTGGACGCCGGACGTCTACCAGGGCGCCCCGACGCCGGTCACGGGCTTCATGGCCGCCTGCACCAAGCTGGCGGCGTTCGGCGCCCTGCTGCGCCTGCTCTACGTCGGCCTCGCCGGCGACCGGTGGTCCTACCTGCCGGGCCTGTGGGTCGTCGCGATCCTGACGATGGTGGTCGGTGCCGTCCTGACGGTCACGCAGACCGACATGAAGCGGCTGCTCGCCTACTCCTCCATCGCCCACGCCGGCTTCATCCTGGTCGGGGTGCTGTCGTTCGACCGCAGCGGCGTGATCGGCACGATCTTCTACCTCGTGGCCTACGGCTTCATGACCATCGCGGCGTTCGCCATCGTCTCCCTGGTCCGCCGTGGCGGGTCCGAGGCGACCACGCTCTCGCAGTGGTCCGGGCTCGGACGCAGGCACCCGGTGACGGCCGCGGTGTTCAGCTTCCTCATGCTGGCCTTCGCGGGCATCCCGCTGACGTCGGGCTTCACCGCGAAGTTCGCCGCGTTCTACCCCGCCGTCGCCCACGGTGGGGGCATGGGCACCGTCCTCGCCGTCGTCGGCGTCCTGTGCTCGCTCGTCACCGCGTTCGCCTACCTGCGGGTGGTGGGTGCGCTCTGGCACGGCGACCGCGACGGCTTCACGGCCGAGGTCGTCATGCCGTCCGTGGGGAGCACCATCGCCATCGCCCTCGGCGTGACGGTCACCCTGGTCCTCGGAGTCTTCCCGACCCCGCTGCTGGACCTGGCCGGACGTGCGGCCACGTTCCTCCCATGACGGGCATGCCGCTTCCCGTCGGGGCGCCCGCCGAGGGCGCCCCGACCGTCGCCCTGGCCACGATGCCGGGGGCGAGCCCCGAGCTCATGGACCGGCTCACCTCGGGGCTGCAGTCCGTCGAGGCCCGGATCCGAGCCGAGGTCGACCACGAGGACCCCTTCATCGCCGGGGCCTCCGCGCACCTGCTGTCGGCGGGCAAGCGGTTCCGTCCCATCCTCACGCTGCTCGCCGCCGAGCTGGGCGGCGGCTTCAGCCGTGACGTCGAGACCGCCGCCGCGGCCGTGGAGCTGACCCACCTGGCGAGCCTCTACCACGACGACGTCATGGACGAGGCCGAGATGCGCCGCGCGGTGGTGTCCGCCAACGCCGCCTACGGCAACTCCACGGCGATCCTCGTGGGGGATCTCCTCTTCGGGACCGCGTCCAAGATGATCGCCGAGCTCGGGCCCCTCGGGGTCCGCATCCAGGCCGAGACCTTCGTGCGCCTGTGCTCGGGCCAGATCCGTGACGACCGCGCCTGCCCCGAGGGGACGGACCCGGTCGACTACTACCTCGGCGTGCTCGAGGACAAGACCGGGGTGCTCATCGCCACCGCGGCGCGCTACGGCGCCATGTTCTCCGGGGCGGGGGAGGAGGCCGAGCGCATCCTCGAGGCCTACGGCGAGAAGCTCGGTGTCGCCTTCCAGCTGGCCGACGACCTGCTGGACATCACCTCTGACGACTCCGGCAAGGAGCCCGGCACCGACCTGCGCGAGGGTGTCGACACCCTGCCGGTGCTCTACGTCAAGGCGTCCACCGACCCCGCCGACGCCCGTCTGCAGGAGCTGCTGTCCTCGGACCTGCGCACCGACGCCCAGGCGCACGCCGAGGCCCTGGGGCTGCTGCGCACCCACCCGGCGCTGGATCGCGCCCAGGCCTACACCCGTCAGGTCGCCGAGGAGGCCCAGCGAGTCCTGGACCCGCTGGGCGACGGCGAGGCGGTCCGGGCCCTCCGTGCTCTCGCGGCCAGCGTGGTGGACCGCGAGGTCTAGCCCTACCTGTCGGTAGGCCGGTGAGGACAATCACGCCCCAGGAGGGGCGGCCGCGCCCTAGAGTGCGCTCATGACCGCCTCCGCCCCGGCCCGGGACCTGCGCGCCGACGAGCTGCGTCTCGCCCTCGCCGGACGGGAGGCGCCGTTCGCCGTCGTCGACCTCGATGCGTGGGACGCCAACGCCCAGGACCTGCTGCGACGGGCCGGGCGGCTGCCCGTCCGGCTCGCGACGAAGTCGGTGCGATGTCGTGCCCTGGTGGAGCGGGCCCTCTCCCGGGGATTCAGCGGCGTCCTGACCTACAGCCTCGACGAGGCACTGTGGCTCGCCGACCAGGGGGTCGACGACCTGCTCGTGGCCTACCCGCCGGTCGGTCTCGACTCGCTCTCGCGCCTCGCCACGCACCCCCGTCGCGACACGGTGACCGTGATGATCGACCACCCCGATCACGTCACGCGTCTCGCCGCGGTGGTGCGAGAGGCCTCGGCCGGCCCGATCCGCGTGTGCCTGGACCTCGACGCATCGCTGAGGATCGGCCCCGTGCACCTGGGGGTGCGACGCTCCTGCCTGCGGACCCCCGAGGCCGCCGCGGCCGCCGCGCGGGCGGTCCTCGCCCGCCCCGAGCTGCGCCTGGTCGGCGTCATGTCCTACGACGCCCAGGTCGCCGGGCTCCAGGACAGCTCGCCCGCGGTCCGGCTAGTCAAGGCGGCGTCGGTCCGCGAGCTCCTGGGACGTCGTGCGGCGGTGGTGACCGCCGTCGAGGACGTGCTGGGTCACCCCCTCGAGCTGGTCAACGGCGGCGGCACGGGCAGCCTGCACCTCTTCGCCGACGGACCCGGCCACCACCGAGCTGGCGGCCGGCTCAGGACTGATGTCACCGCGCCTATTCGACGGCTACGACGCCTTCCGCCACCGGCCCGCGGCGTGGTTCGTGCTCCCGGTGGTGCGGCGACCCGCGAGGCGCGTGGCGACGTGCTTCTCCGGGGGCTATGCCGCCAGCGGCGCGGCGGGACGCGACCGGCTGCCGAGCCCGGTGTCGCCATACGGCCTCCCGCTGCTCGGGGCCGAGGGCGCCGGGGAGGTCCAGACGCGCGTGACCGGACGAGCCGCCGAGGACCTGCGGATCGGCGACCACGTGTGGTTCCGGCACGCCAAGGCCGGCGAGCTGTGCGAGCGCGTGGACCGGCTGCTGCTGGTCAGCGGGACAGAGGTGGTCGACGAGGTGCCGACCTATCGCGGCAAGGGGAGGGCCTTCGGATGAGCACGTGGACCAACTGGAGCGGCAACCAGAGCTGCCGACCCGCGCGGGTCCTCACCCCCGTGGGGGTGGACGAGGTGGCGCAGGTCATGGCCGACGCCGCTCGAGACGGGCTGCGGGTCAAGCCGATCGGGGCCGGGCACTCGTTCACCGCCATCGGCCTCACCGACGGCGTCCAGGTCAGCCTCGACGCGCACACCGGGCTGGTCGCCGTCGACCGGGACTACGGCCGGGTGCGGGTGCGTGCCGGGACGCGCCTGTGCGACCTCAACGCGCTCCTGGAGGCGCAGGGGCTGGCCATGGCCAACCTCGGCGACATCGACCGGCAGTCCGTCGCGGGCGCGCTGTCGACCGGCACCCACGGCACCAGGCCACCCTGCCCGGGCTGGCCGGCCTCGTGGAGGCGCTGGAGATCGTGACCCCGGACGGGCGCGTGCGCCGGTGCGACCGGCAGCGTGACCCGGACCTGTTCCACGCGGCGGGCGTCGGGCTGGGCGCCCTCGGCATCGTCACCGAGGTGACGCTCGCGTGCGTACCGGCCTTCCGCATCGAGGCGCGGGGGGAGCCGGCCGGCCTGAGCGCCGTGCTCGCGCAGCTGGACGAGCACGTCGACGGGCACGACCACTTCGAGATGTTCTGGTTCCCGCACACCGACCGGGTCCTCGCCAAGCACAACCGGCGCCTGGCCCCCGACGACACCTCCGGCAAGGCCCTTCCGCGCTGGCGCTACCTGCTGGACGACCAGCTGCTGTCCAACGGTGTCTTCGACCTGACCTGCCGGCTGTCGGCGCGCGTGCCCGCCACCACGCGGCCCATCAACGCCGTCGCGAGCCGGGCCCTGTCGGCCCGCACCTACACGGACTCCTCCTACCGGGTGTTCGCCAGCCCGCGGACGGTCCGCTTCACCGAGAGCGAGTATGCCGTGCCGCGTGCCGCCCTCCCGGAGGTGCTGCGGGACCTGGACCGGTTCATCGAGCGCTCGCGCGAGCACGTGGCCTTCCCGGTGGAGATCCGGTTCGCCGCCGCCGACGACGCGTGGCTCTCGACGGGCTACGAGCGGGCCAACGCCTACGTCGCCGTCCACCACCACCGCTCGGTCGACCCCCGCCGCTACTTCGCGGCCTTCGAGCAGGTCGTCGCCGCCCACGACGGTCGCCCGCACTGGGGCAAGATGCACACGCTCGGCGTCGACCGGCTGCTCGAGCTCTACCCCCGGCTCCCGGACTTCCTGCGGCTGCGCGACGAGCTCGATCCCGACCGGCTGCTCGGCAACGACTACCTCACCCAGGTCCTCGGCAGGTGACGCCAGCAGGGTGGCGCCACGGGGCGCCGGGCGCACGCGGGTAGTCTGGGCGCGGCGGGGCCGTCCCGTCCCGGACCGCTGGAGGACCCCGCACGCATGTCGACCGTCGAGGTGGCGCACCCCGCCGCACCCCACGGCCACGGCGGCGGTCGCGCCCGTCGGGGCGTTCGTGCCACGTGGTCCCGGGCCACCCGCGAGGAGCGGGGCGTGGGACTCGCCTCGCTGGGTCTCGTGCTGTGGTTCCTGGTGCGGGTGCGGTCGGGGGCCGACCTCTACGACGGCTCGCACGTCATCGCCCTCGCGCAGCGCATCGCCCAGGGCGACCGGTTGTTCGCCGACGAGATGAACGCGCAGGCCGTCGGCTCCGCCGCCGGGGCGCCGTTCGTGTGGGCGTGGACGCACCTGTTCGGGCAGGCCTACCTCGTCCTGGCCTACCGCTACTGCTACATCGTGGTGGCCGTCCTGGTCGGTGTGCTGTGCTACCGCGCCCTGCGCACGCGGTTGCGCCCGCTCGTCGCGTTCCCCGCCGTGGCGGGAGCGTTGATGGTGACGAGCTACCACGTGGTCGGGCTGTCCTACAACACCGTCCCCACGCTGGCCATGGTCGTCCTCACCTGCTGCGGCCTCGCGGCGGTGCTGGGCCCCGGGGCGAGCGCCCGGCGCTGGGTGGTGCCCGTCGGACTGACCGCCCCCCTCGGCGCGGTCAGCCTGCAGTCCCTGCTCCCCGCCGTGGGGCTCAGCCTGCTCGTGCTCGTCGTGCTCCTGTGGCGGGGTGGGCGCCGCGACGCCGTGCTCTGGCTCGTCGGGACCGCCGCGGTGGTCACCCTCCCGGTCGCGGTTTACTTCCTCGGCGTCATCGGCTGGTCGGCGATCAGCGACACCCTGGACTACACCGTGCAGTACCAACGACCTCGCTCCGGCCCGCTCGAGCGGCTGGGGTTCACCTCGATCTCCTGGCTCAAGGAGCTGGTGACCCCCGTGCGACTCCCCGCGGTGCTGCTGGGGCTCAGCGCGGCCGTGCCCCTGCTCTCGGTGCGCTGGCGCCGAGGCGCTGTGACCTGGTTCCCCGTGGTCCTGGGCGCCACCAGCCTGCTGGCGCTGCTCGTGCACGACGTCAACCTGATGCGCTACGTCGGGTCGGTCCAGCTCTACACCGCCCTCGTCATGCTCCCGGTCTGCCTGTGGTGGGTGCGGTCCCGAGGTGACCGCGACGTCGCGACCCTGCTGCTCCTCGCCGCCCCCACCGCCCTCGTCGGCCACCCGATGGTCGCCGCCACGACCTTCGCGGGCCCGTGGTACGGCGAGTTCCCGCCCGCCTCCGTGGCGCTGGCCATCGCAACGACGGTCGGCGCCTGCCGGGTGGTGGAGTGGATCAGCGGCACGAGCGACGTGAGCGCGCTCAAGCGCTACGCCCTCGTCTCGGTGCTCGCGATCCTCGCGTCGCAGTTCGCGACGAACTTCTACGGCAGCTCGCCCTGGGCGGCACGGACACCGGCTCCGGCCGGGGCCTACAGCGGGCTCTACAGCGGCGGGCGCGAGCTCGCCCACCTGCGGATCGTGCAGGACACGACCGACACCTGGGTGCGGCCGGGCGAGAGCCTGCTCGTCTACGGCGCGGTCACCGGCGCCTTCCTGACGTCGGGCGCGCCGGCGGACACCAACATCGTGTGGCTCGAGGACTTCGGCGAGCAGGGCCGCTACACCACCGACTGGATGCGCCGGACCGGTCGGGTGCCGGACGTGGTGCTCGTCTCCACCGACGCCATCCACGGCGACGGGATCGAGGCCATGGCCCAGCGGGACCCCATCCTCGCGACCTTCGCCGGCACCCACCGGATCGTCTCCGGCATCGGCTCCTTCAGCCCGGGGCAGTTCCGCAACGAGGCGGGGCTGGTCGTCCTGCGTCGCATCGGCACCTGATGCATCAGGGGGAGCGGCGGCCTGATGCCCCGACGGCGTCGGCGCCCAGGACTAGCCTGGAGGGGCACACCACCCCACGAAGGACGACCCACCGATGACACCTGCCTCGCGACCCACGTCCGTGGGGCTGGCGTCCTGGCTCGGCCTGCGCGAGGCGTCCCTGCTGCTGGCGTGCGCTCCCGCGGGCGGGCTCCTCGTGGGCGCGGTGGACCTGGCCACCTCCTCCGGCTTCGCCGACCTCGGTATGGCGCTGGGCTTCGCTCTGGTGGCGGCCTTCTACACGGCACAGCTGGCGGTGACGCTCGGACGGCCGGGGTGGACCGACACGTGGTGGGCGCCCGTCATCCTGACGACGTCGGCGCTGTCGTCCCCGCTCTTCACGACCTTCCTGGTGGATCCGCGGCCTCCCATCGTGTGGTTCTGGCTGCTGGAGCCCGTGGTCGTGTTGGCGGCCTACCTGTGCCGACCCGCCCACACGGCCCTGGTCACCGTCGGGTGCCTGGGCTGCGGCTGGATCTTCCTGGCGCTGAGCGACGTCGACGTGGCCCGCTACGCGCACGAGGTGGTGGCGGGAGCGGCGGCGATCGTGATGCCCGGTGTGGTGGCCGCGCTGGTCCTCGGACGGGTGCGGCGCCGGGAGCGGTCGGTGCTCGAGCAGACCCGGTTGGACCCGGTCACGGGGGTGCTCAACCGGCGAGGTCTCGAGCACGAGCTGAGCGAGTGGTCGGAGCGGGGGCGGGGAGCCGAGCCGGTGTGCCTGGTGTCCATCCACCTGGACTCCTTCGACGAGGCCGCCTCGGCGTGGGGCGGAGCCGCTGCCGACCAGGTGATGGCCAGGGTCGCCGTGGCCCTGGAGCGCGCCTACCACCGCAGCCACCTCGTCAGCCGGTTCGTGGACCACGAGTTCATCGTGGTCAGCGACATCGACCCCGACCTGCTCGTGCCGTCCCTGCTGCGCGCGGTGCGGGTGGCCAGCCCGCAGCGCCCGGTCACCGCCAGTGCCGGCGTCGTCTGGGGCATCCCCCTGGACCTGCTGGCCGAGGGGCAGCTCGTCCCGATGGTCGAGCGCGCCCGCCAGCGGGTCACCGCCGCGCAGCTGTCCACCGGGGGGATCGACGCCCAGCAGTTCGAGCCCGAGACCTATGTCCCGGTCCCGGTGCCCCAGCCGGTGCCGGCGGCGCCTCCCCGGCAGGAGGAGCCCGACAAGCCCGACCTCCCGGGCAGCGATGCCCGGGTGCTCGGGTGGTGGCTGGCCGGCACCGGCATCCTGCTGAGCGCGGTGCCGCGGCGCCCCGATCAGTCGAGCCCCGTCGACCTGCTCGTCTACGCCGCCTGCCTGGCGCTCGCCTGCGGGGGGATGTGGGTCGCGCAGAGCGACACGGGTCACCCACGGGTGGGGCGCCTCCTGGTGACGCTGACGCTCCCTGTCACCGTCATGGTGGTGATGAACGTGCCCACGGTCGAGGCGCGCTACCTCGTGGTGGTGCTCGCGGCCTACCCCGCGACCATCGCGGGCGTGCTCCTGGACCGGGTGTGGGCGCAGTGGATGGTCGTGCTCCTGCCGGTGAGCTTCGTCCTGGCCACGGCGGTGGGTCCCACCGCGCTGCCGCACGCCCTTAGCATCACCATCCTCGCGGTCGGGCTGGTCGCGGTGACGGCGCTGCTGGCGGCCATGGTGCGCCGCCGCCGCCTCACCTCGCTCAACCGGCTGCACGTGCTCACCCTCACCGACCCGACCACGGGGGTGCTGACCCGGGCGGGCCTCGCCCGGGAGTTCCTCGACCTGCCGCCCGCCCGCCGGACGGGGATCCTGCTGACCTCGGTGCTGCCCCGCGGGGGCGAGGGGCAGGGCACCGCCCTGGAGGCCGACCTCGCCCTCGTGGCGACGAGCCTGCACGAGCTGGCGCGGGGGAGGGGCGTCGTGGGCCGGGTCAGCGGACGCGACCTGGTGCTCGTCGTGCCCGGCGCGGACCGCCTGGCGCTGCTGCGGCGTCGCCTCCAGCAGGACCTGGGGGAGCGGTCCTCCGAGGTGGAGGTCCTGGTGGGGCTGGCCTACACCGACGACCACACCGAGGGTGGGCTGTGGCAGGCCGTCAACGAGGCCGACGAGGCCGTCCGGCGCCAGAGCCACGGCGACGCCGGGCCCTCCCACCTCGTGCCCGCCGACGTGACGCCCTGACCGTCGGCGCCGCCCACGAACCCACCCGGAACGTTCGCGGGCGCACCGGCGTTGTTCCTGGCATGCATCGGCACTTCAACGGTCTCAAGACCGCTGCGCTCTTCGGCGTCATCTGGGCGCTGCTCCTCGGCCTCGGCGCCCTCATCGGCAACGGCCGCTACATCTGGCTGTTCGCCCTGGTCGGCCTCGGCATGACCTTCTACTCCTACTGGAACTCCGACAAGCTGGCGCTCAAGGCCATGCAGGCCTACCCGGTCACGCGCGAGCAGGCCCCGGCGATGTACCGCATCGTCGAGGAGCTGTCCGCCAAGGCCGGTCAGCCGATGCCCACGCTGTGGATCTCCCCGACCGAGGCGCCCAACGCCTTCGCCACGGGGCGCAACCCCCAGCACGCGGCGGTGTGCTGCACCGAGGGCATCCTGCGCCTGCTCGACGAGCGCGAGCTGCGGGGGGTCCTCGGCCACGAGCTGATGCACGTCTACAACCGCGACATCCTCACGAGCTCGGTGGCGGCCGCGATCGCCGGCGTCATCACGAGCGTCGCGCAGATGGCGATGTTCTTCGGCGGCGGCAACGACGAGGACCGCCCCAACCCGGTGGTCATGATCCTCATGGCGCTGCTCGCCCCGCTGGCCGCGAGCCTGATCCAGATGGCGATCTCCCGCACCCGCGAGTTCGACGCCGACGAGGACGGCTCCTCCCTGACCGGCGACCCGCTCGCCCTGGCCTCGGCCCTCAAGAAGCTCGAGCTCGGCGTGGCCCGGGCGCCCCTGGCGCCCCAGCCCGACGTCGTGAACGCGAGCCACATGATGATCGCCAACCCCTTCCGCGCGCAGGACGTCAGCAAGCTCTTCAGCACCCACCCCGCCACTGCCGACCGGATCTCCCGGCTCGAGCAGATGGCCGGCTACCACGGGCGCTGACCGCGGCCGTCTGACCGCGCCCGTTCGGGCCTCGTGACGCAGCGCCGTATGCCGCCGGCCCGCGGCATACGGCACTGCTGCCTGTCGCCGACCCACCGGCACGACCCGGGGTGTGAAACGGTGGGCCCATGACCAGCCTGACCCGCACGGAGGCGCGAGGGCGCGCCACGACCGTGAAGCACCCCCGCTATGCCGTCGAGCTCGACCTCACCCAGGGCGAGACGACCTTCGGCAGCCGCACCGTCCTCACCTTCGCCGCCACCCCGGGCGAGAGCACCTTCGTCGACCTCAAGGCGACCGAGCTGCAGGAGGCGACGCTCAACGGTGAGCCGGTGCCGTCCGACGCCCTGGCCGACGGTCGGCTGCGGCTGACCGGTCTGGCGGCCGACAACGAGCTCATCGTCCGCGCGACGATGAGCTACAGCAAGGACGGCTCCGGCCTGCACCGGGCGGTCGACCCGGCCGACGGCGAGCACTACGTCTACGGCCACTCGTTCATGGACGCGGCGCCGCGGGTGTTCGCCTGCTTCGACCAGCCGGACCTCAAGGCACCCTGCACGTTCACCGTGACCGCGCCGAGCGACTGGGTGGTGATCGGCAACGGCGCCGCGACCCGCGAGGGCGACGTGTGGCACCTGGCCGAGACGGCGCCGATCGCGACCTACTTCGTGTCGATCTGCGCCGGCCCCTACGTGAGCGTCACCGAGGAGCACGACGGGATCCCGCTGGGCCTCTACGCCCGCCGTTCGATCCGGGCCCAGCTCGAGGCCAACGCACCGCGGGTCCTGGAGGTGACCCGCCGCAGCTTCGACTACTTCCACGAGCTGTTCGGGATCCGTTATCCCTTCGGCAAGTACGACCAGGTGTGGGTGCCGGAGTTCAACGCCGGCGCGATGGAGAACCCCGGCTGCGTGGTCCTGCGCGACGAGTACCTCTTCCGCTCCCGCGTGACCGGCGCCGAGCTGCTGTCGCGGGACAACACCGTCAGCCACGAGATGGCGCACATGTGGTTCGGCGACCTGGTGACGCTGGCCTGGTGGGACGACCTGTGGCTCAACGAGTCGTTCGCGGAGTACATGGCCAGCCGGTGCGTCGTCGAGAGCGGGCTCTACCCCGACGCCTGGTCCGACCAGGGGATCGTCCGCAAGGCCTGGGGCTACTCCGCCGAGCGCTCGCCGTCGACGCACCCGGTGGCGGGCAACGGCTCCGAGGACGCCCTCGCCGCCCTGCAGAACTTTGACGGCATCTCCTACGCCAAGGGGTCCGCGGTGCTGCGGCAGCTGATCGCCTACATCGGCGACGAGGCGTTCGTGGCCGGCGTGCGGGACTACCTGCAGCGGCACGCGTACGGCAACGCCGAGATGAGCGACTTCTTCGCGGCGATGGAGCGGGCGCACGGCGCCTCGCTGACCGACTGGACCGACGCCTGGCTGCGCACGGCGGGGCTCGACGCGATCCGTCTCGACGTGGACTGCGCCGACGAGTCCGACCTCGTGCGGCGCGCCGAGCTGGTCAAGGTCGCTCCCGAGGCGCACCCGGCGCGGCGCTCGCACGCCCTGGACGTCGCCGGCTGGACCGACGGGGTCGAGCAGGTGCGGGCACGGCTCACCCTCGACGAGGACCGCCGCGTGGTGCACGAGCTGCTCGACCGGCCGCGCCCGGCGATCCTCGTGCCCAACGCCTCCGACCTGACCTGGGCGACGGTGGTCCTGGACGAGGACACGCTCCGGCGCCTGCCCGAGCAGCTCGCCCAGGTCGACGACCTGGCCGCCCGCGTCGTGCTCTGGAACGCCCTGCGCGACGGCGTCGCCCTCGCGACGGTCGACCCGCGGCTCGTCGTCGACGTGTTCTGCGCCGCCTGGCCGCTGGAGTCGGACGACTCGGTGCTCTCGGCGGCCGGGCGCTACGTCCCCGAGGTGGTCGTGGCCGTCTACCTCCCCGCCGACGAGCGAGCCGAGGCCCGGGTCCGGGTCGCCGAGGCCGGTGCCGCCGCCCTCGAGGCCGCGGAGCCCGGCTCCACCCGGGCGCTCGCGGCCGCGCGGGTGGTCGCCTCCACGTCGCGCGACGAGGAGCTCCTGCGCCGGTGGTATGCCGGGAGCGACCTGCCGGCGGGTCTCGAGGGCGACGCCGACTTCCGCTGGCTCGTCGCCACGACCCTCGCCGGTGACGGCGCCCTCTCGGTCGAGGAGCTGGAGGAGGCGCACGCGGCCGACGCCACGGTGACGGGCACGCTCGCCTGGCTCGGTGCACGAGCCGCGCGACCCCACGGCGAGGACAAGGCCTGGGCCTGGGCGGAGCTGACCGAGCAGCGCGGTCGCTCCAACCACGAGATGAACGCCCTTGCCGGGTCCTTCTGGCGCAGCGGCGACACGGCGGCGCTGCGGCCCTACGTCGAGCGCTACTTCGAGGACGTGCCGGCGATGTGCGCGTGGGTGGGCGACGACGCGATGGCCCGGGTGGCCAAGCTGGCCTATCCCGTGCAGCTCGCCGAGCCGGAGACGCTGCAGCGGTCGCAGGACGCGCAGGGCCGCTCGGACCTGACCGCGGCGGTGCGGCGCGGGATCGTCGACCAGGAGTCGGTGCTGCGCCAGGTCCTTCTCTCCCGCGACACCTTCTAGACCTACCTCAGGTAGTCACGTCCGCCTGGGTTAGCACGCCAGGCGAACAGACCTACCTCAGGTAGGAACATCAGCCTGGGTTCGCACGCCAGGCTGATGCCTCTACCCCCGGCGGGTCAGCGGATCAGGGGCAGCAGGCTGACCACCAGCGCCACCACCGGCACCGCCACGACGGTGGTCACCGCGACCACGCTCGCCACCATCTCCGAGTCCCCCCGGAACTCCTCGGCGAGCAGGAACGCGTTGACCGCCGTCGGCATCGCCAGCGCCAGCACCAGCGACTGGGCCGACAGCGTGGGCAGCGGCAGCAGCACCGCCACGGCGAGCCCGAGCAGCGGCAGCAGCACCGACCGCAGCCCCACGCTCACCAGCACCGGGGCGGTCAGGTGGATGCGTCGTGACTGCCCCAGCTGCACCCCGAGCTGCAGCAGCACCAGGGGTATGGCGGCGGCCGAGAGCAGCTCGATGCCCCGCATGACGCCGATGGGGACCGTCATACCGGTCAGGCGCACCACGGTGGCGGCCACGAGAGCCCACAGCACGGGCAGGCGGACGAGCGACCGCAGCCCTGCTCCCAGCCCGTCGTGCGAGCCGTAGAGCACGGGCCCGATCGTGAACATCACGACCACCGACACGATGAACAGGACCAGGGCCTGGTCGAGCCCCGGCTGGCCGAGGGCGAGCAGCGCCACGGGCAGGCCGAAGTTGCCGTTGTTGCCGATGACGGTGCAGGCCACCACGCCGCGGCGGGTGCGCCCGGGCCAGCGACCGCCGACCGCCCAGGCGACGAGCCCCGCCAGGACGTTGGCCGCGACATAGCCCGCGACCAGCCACACGCCCTGGCCGGGGGACACCTCGGTCTTGACGATCGAGGTGAAGGCCAGCGCCGGCGTCAGCCCGTGCATCCCCACCTTGTTGAGGGTCTGCCGGTCCAGGGCGAACGACCGCGCCAGCACGTAGCCGACCGCCGCCACGAGCACGACGGGCAGCACGACCTGGACGAGGGCAGCAAGCACCCCGGCAGGCTATCCAGCGCTGCCGGGGTGCGGGCGTGCGTCTCGGTGCTCGGCTCAGCGGCGGTTGGTGAACTGCACCGCGAAGTCGAGGTCGGCCTCCCTCACCAGCTGCTGGACGGCCTGCAGGTCGTCGCGGGACTTGGACGAGACCCGCAGCTCGTCGCCCTGGATCTGCGCCTTGACCGACTTGGGGCCTTCGTCGCGGATGAGCTTGGAGATCTTCTTGGCGTTGTCCTGCGTGATGCCGTCGCGCATGGCCCCCTCGAGGCGGTACTCCTTGCCCGACGGCTTGGCCTCCTTGTCCTCGCCGAAGTCGAAGGACTTGAGCGAGACGCCGCGGCGCACCAGCTTGGTCTCGAAGACGTCGAGGACGGCGGCGCAGCGCTCGGGGGTGTTGGCCTTGATCAGGACGTTGTCGCCGCTCCACTCGATGGACGCGCCCACGCCCTTGAAGTCGTAGCGCTGCGACACCTCCTTGGACGCCTGGTTGAGCGCGTTGTCGACCTCCTGCTTGTCGACCTTGCTGACGATGTCGAACGAGCTGTCCGCCATGGAGTCCTCCTCGGGTGTCCGGTGGGTGCTGACGCCCAGTCTCCCAAACATCGGGCCGTATGGCGGACCGCCGCCTCCCGCTCGCCACCGCGCTGATCGCGGATTCGGCATACCTGCTCGTCGTTGCTATGCTTTCCGACGCACCATGGCGGGTTGCCCGAGCGGCCAATGGGAGTGGACTGTAAATCCATCGCGAAAGCTACGAAGGTTCGAATCCTTCACCCGCCACCACAGTGTCACGCTGCACAGGAACGGCCCAGGATCTCCACGTCCTGGGCCGTTCTGCTGCGTCCGGTCGGGGGATCCGGTGGCGCACGTCCGGTCACCGGTGGCGGTCCGCCCCCTGACCAGGTGAGATGGGGTCATGTCCCAACCGCTGTCGGGGGTCGTCGTCGTCTCCCTGGCCGTCAACGTGCCCGGCCCGGTCGCCGTGGCGCGCCTGGTCGACCTGGGCGCGCGGGGGACCGTGGTGCAGCCTCCCGCCGGTGACCCCCTCGAGCGCTACGCGCCGGGGTGGTATGCCGAGCTGAGCCGCCGTCTCGAGGTGCTGCGGCTCGACCTCAAGGATCCCGGCGGCCGGCGTGAGCTGGACGAGCTGCTCGCCGGCGCAGACGTGCTGGTCACGGCCACCCGGCCGGCGGCCCTGGCCCGGCTCGGGTTCGACTGGCCGCACCTGCACGAGGCCTTCCCGCGACTGGTCCACACCTCGATCGTGGGGCGGGCCGGGGAGCGCGCCGACGTGCCCGGTCACGACCTCACCTACCAGGCCGCCGCCGGGATCCTCGCCCCTCCGGCCGCCCCGCGCACGCTGGCCGCTGACCTCGCGGGCGCGGAGCGGGCCGTCAGCGAGACCCTGGCCGGGCTGCTGCTGCGGGAGCGGACGGGGGAGGGGACCCTGCGCGAGGTGGGGCTGGGCGACTGCGCCGACGACCTCGGGGCGCCGGTGCGCCGCGGGATGACCACGCCCGGCTCCCTGCTGGGGGGCGGCTTCGCGGGATACGGCCTGTATGCCGCTCGCGGGGGCCACGTCGCGCTGGCCGCCCTGGAGCCGCACTTCTGGGCGAGGGCCGAGGAGCTGCTCGGGGCGGACCACGCGCAGATCGCCGCGACGCTCGCCGGGCGCTCGCCGGACGAGTGGGAGGCCTGGGGCGAGGAGCACGACGTGCCGCTGGCGGCCGTGCGGGAGCCCGAGCGGGACCCCGCCTGCGAGCACGAGCACGAGCACGAGGACGAGCACGAGGTGACGGCATGACGCGCTACCTCGACGACCTCGGCCTGTCCGTCGTCATCGACGGGACGCCGCGGCGCGTCGTCAGCCTCGTGCCGTCCCTGACCGAGGCCGTCGCCTGGAGCGCCCCCGACGCGCTCGTCGGCGCCACCGACTGGTGCACGCACCCCGCCGACCTCGACGTCACGCGGGTGCGGGGCACCAAGAACCCCGACCTCGACGCGATCGTCGCGCTGCGCCCCGACCTGGTCGTCGCCGAGGACGAGGAGAACCGCCCCGCGGACCTCGCCGCGCTGCGCGACGCGGGGATCCCGGTGTGGACCACGCAGATCCGCACGGTCGACGGGGCGCTGCGCTCCATGGCGCGCCTGATAGACGCCCTCGAGGTGCCGCCGCCCAGCTGGCTGGACGACGCGCACGACGCCTGGGCCGCGCCGACGCGCGTCGACCCCGCGAGGAGGGTGCGCGCCGTCATACCGATCTGGCGTCGTCCGTGGATGTTCGTCGGCCAGGACACCTATGCCGGGGACGTGCTGCGCCGGCTCGGCGTGGACAACGTGCTGCGGGGGCACGACGAGCGCTATCCCGCGGTGCCGCTGGACGAGCTGCCCGGCGCGGACCTGGCGATCCTGCCGGACGAGCCCTACCGGTTCACCGACGACGACGGCCCGGAGGCCTTCGACCCCCTCCCGAGCGCGCTCGTCGACGGCCGCTCGCTCACGTGGTACGGCCCGGCCATGATCGGCGCGCCCGAGCGGCTCGTGCGCCAGCTCCGAGGGCGGTGACCAGGCCCATCGGCTCTAGGCTGGGGGCCATGTCGAGTCGCCCCTTCGAGTTCGAGTCCACCCCCACCGGCACCACGGTCCGTGTCCGCGTGCGGGGCAACGACGTCCTGGCCATCCCCCTGATCAACCGCGGCACCGCGTTCACCAAGGCCGAGCGGGACTCGCTGCGGCTCAACGGCCTCATGCCGAGCGGCATCGTGCCCATCGAGGGGCAGATCTCGCGGGTCTACCAGCAGTTCCGCGAGCAGCCGGACGCGCTGTCCAAGAACGTCTACCTGTCGGCCATGCGCGACCGCAACGAGGTGCTCTTCTACCGCCTGCTGGCCGAGCACCTCGAGGAGATGCTGCCGATCGTCTACACGCCGACGATCGGCGAGGCGATCCAGCGCTACTCGCACTGGTACTCCCGCCCGCGCGGCGTCTTCCTATCGATCGACGACCCGGACGGCATCGAGAACGCCTTCCTCAACTACGGCCTCGAGCCGGAGGACGTCGACCTCGTCGTCGCCACGGACTCCGAGGGCATCCTCGGCATCGGTGACCAGGGCGTGGGTGGCGTGCAGATCGCCATCGGCAAGCTCTCCGTCTACACCGCGGCCGCCGGCATCCACCCGCGCCGGGCCATCCCGGTCGTGCTCGACGTCGGCACCGACAACCTCGCCCTGCTCAACGACGAGCTCTACCTCGGCGTGCGGCACGCTCGGGTGCGCGGCGAGCGCTACGACGCGTTCATCGACAAGTTCGTCGAGGTCACGACCCGGCTCTACCCCAAGGCCATGCTGCACTGGGAGGACTTCGGCGCGAGCAACGCGCACCGTATCCTCGAGAAGTACCGCCACGACATCTGCACCTTCAACGACGACGTGCAGGGCACGGCCGCCGTCGTGGCCGCCGCGGCCCTCGCCGGTGTCAAGGCCACGGGCGAGCGGATGAGCGACCAGCGCATCGTCGTGCACGGCGCCGGCACCGCCGGCGTCGGCATCGCCAACCTGCTGCGCGACATCATGATCCGCGAGGGGGCGTCGCCGGAGGAGGCCAACGCGCGGTTCTGGTGCCTGGGGTCGCGGGGCCTGATCACCGAGGCGCTCGGCGACCGGGTCCGGCCGTTCCAGAAGCCCTACGCCCGCACCGACGCTGACGTGCAGGGCTGGCGGCTCGACGTCGCGGGCCGGATCGGGCTGGCCGACGTCGTCCGCAACACCCACCCCACGATCCTCATCGGCACGTCCGGCCAGCCAGGCACCTTCACCGAGGCGATCGTCCGGGACATGGCCGCGCACACCCGCAACCCGATCATCATGCCGCTGTCCAACCCGACGAGCCTGTCCGAGGGCATCCCGGAGCGCATCGTCGACTGGACGCACGGCAAGGCGATGATCGCGACCGGGTCGCCGTTCGCCCCCGTCACCTTCCACCAGCGCACCTACGAGATCGCGCAGGCCAACAACGCGCTCGTGTTCCCCGGCCTCGGGCTCGGCGTCGCGGTGTGCGGGGCCTCGCGGGTCTCGGACGGCATGATCGCGGCGGCCTCGGAGGCCATCGCCGGGATCAGCCAGGTCACGCGTCCCGAGATGTCGTTGCTGCCCTCGATCACGCAGCTGCGCTACGTCTCCGCGACGGTCGCGCTCGCGGTCGTCAAGGCGGCCCAGGAGGAGGGGCTCGCGACGGTCGAGGTCGACGAGCCCGTCCAGGCGGTCTACCAGCGCATGTGGCACCCGGTCTATCCGGACCTCGAGGTGGTCTGACCGGCGCCCGTCCTGACGCCCGGACGTGCGCGGCTCCTGAGCACGTCCGGGTGAACCTGCGGGGTCGGGGAATCACGCCGCGCCATTAATGCTTATAGTGAGCACAACAGGCGCCTAGCCTGCCCTCGCGTCCCGGGTGCGGCGTCCGTCATACGGCCTGATCCGTCGTCCGACCCGCTCGCTCCACCCTGTCTCGCCCCCCCAGGAGCCAGCCATGCCCGCCACCTCGACCGGCCCCCTCGGCCCGACCGGCCCCAGCGCCCCCCGGGGCTCCACCGGCCTCGACCGCCACCTCACCCGCACCGAGCGGCTCGACCGCCTGCCGTTCACGAGCAAGCACCGCCGTCTGCTCGCGGGCTCCGGCGTCGGCTGGGCGCTCGACGCGATGGACGTCGGCCTCATCTCGTTCGTCCTGACCGCGCTGGCCCGCCAGTGGCAGCTCACGCCGACCGAGGTGTCCTGGATCGCCTCGATCGGCTCGCTCGGCATGGCGGTGGGGGCGACCCTCGGTGGCCTGCTGGCCGACCGGATCGGGCGGCGCCAGGTGTTCGCGCTGACCCTGCTCGTCTACGGCCTCGCCACGGGCGCGTCGGCGCTGGCCGGCAGCGTGGCGGTCCTGATGGCGCTGCGGTTCGTCGTCGGGCTGGGCCTCGGGTCTGAGCTTCCCGTCGCGTCCACCCTGATCAGCGAGTACTCCCCGGCGCACATCCGCGGCCGCGTCGTCGTCGGCCTCGAGTCCTTCTGGGCGATCGGGTGGATCCTGGCGGCGCTCATCGGCTACTTCGTCATCCCCGGCAGCGCCGACGGGTGGCGGTGGGCGATGGCGCTGGGCGTCGTGCCGGCGCTCTATGCCCTGGTCGTGCGCGCCACCCTGCCGGAGTCGGTGCGCTTCCTGGAGTCCAAGGGCCGGTATGCCGAGGCGGAGTCCGCGGTCCGCAGCTTCGAGGAGCCGGCGGGGGTGCCCGCCCCCGACCACGCGCCGGACGCCGCCATCGACGCCCCCGTCCCGCCGACCGGGCCGGTGCCCGGGCTGTGGAGCTCGCGCTACCGGCTCCGCACGGCGTCGCTGTGGGTCGTGTGGTTCTGCGTCAACTTCTCCTACTACGGCGCGTTCATCTGGCTGCCCTCGCTCCTGTTCGCCCAGGGCTTCGACATGGTCAAGTCCTTCGAGTACACCCTGTGGATCACCCTCGCCCAGCTCCCCGGCTATGCCGTCTCGGCCTGGCTGATCGAGGCGTGGGGGCGCCGCGCGACGCTCACGACCTTCCTGATCGGGTCGGCCTGCGCCGCCGGGGCGTTCGGGATGGCCTCGTCGGTGCCGGCGATCCTCGCCGCTGGGTGCGCGCTCAGCTTCTTCAACCTCGGTGCCTGGGGTGCACTGTATGCCGTCACCCCCGAGATCTACCCCACCGTCATGCGGGGGACCGGGTCCGGGGCGTCGGCGGGGTTCGGGCGCATCGCCTCGATCCTGGCGCCGCTGGCCGTGCCGCCGCTCAAGGCGGCCGGGGGGACGGGCCTGGTGTTCACGACCTTCGCGGTGGCGTTCGCGATCGCGGCGTTCTCGGCCCTCGGCCTGCCCGAGCTGCGCGGCAAGGAGCTCGAGGAGCTCTGACCTACCTCAGCTGATCTCACAGAGGCACGCCGATCTGCCGCCGCGCCTCGTCGAGCAGCCCCATGATCGCGACCGTCTCGTCCAGGGGCAGCAGCTCCGACTCGCGTCGCCCCTCCGCGACCAGCCGCGCCAGGTAGGCCGCCTCGTAGCACAGCCCCCGGTGCCCGTGCACGACCGGCTCCGGGCCCTCGACCACCTCGCCGGAGCGCGACACCAGCCGCACCCGACCGGGCTGGTAGAAGTCGCCGTCCAGCTCGACGCGCGCCAGCGACCCCGAGATGGAGGCGATGGTGGGGGTCTTGGCGGCCAGCGTCGTCGTCAGCACCGCGTGCGCCCTGGGCGCCGCCGCGAAGTCCGACAGGATCATCGACGCCTGCGCCTCCACCCCGGTGAAGGCCGTGGTGCCGACGGCGGTGACCCGCTGCGGCATACCGAGCACGCCGCAGGCGAAGGACACGGGATAGATGCCCAGGTCGAGCAGGGACCCGCCCGCCAGCTCCGGCGCGAACAGCCGGAAGGACCGGTCCTCGGCGAACCACTGCCCGTGGTCGGCGAGCACCGTCTCGAGCTCGCCCAGCACCCCGTCGGCGACGAGCTGTCGGATCACGTCGCTCTGCGGCAGGTAGCGCGTCCACATCGCCTCCATGCACGTCACGTCGGCGGCGCGGGCGGCGTCGACGACCTCCTGCGCCTCGGCCGCCGTGCGCGTGAAGGCCTTCTCCACCAGCACGTGGCGTCCCGCGGCGATGGCCAGCAGCGCGTGCTCGCGGTGCTCGCTGTGCGGCGAGGCCACATAGACCGCGTCGACCTGGGGGTCCGCGACGAGCTCGGCATACGAGCCGTATGCCGTCGCGCCCCCCACCTCGCGCGCGAAGGCCTCGGCGCGGTCCAGGGACCGCGACCCGACGGCGACGACGCGGCTGCGCGTGTGCGTGTGCAGCCCGTCGGCGAACGCCCGCGCGATGCCGCCGGGCCCGATCACGCCCCACCGCAGCGGGGGAGCCTCACGGGGGTCGGGGACGCGGCTGTCGGGCAGCGTGGTGGGCAGGGGGACAGGGAGGTCGCTCACCCCGTCGAGCCTAGGGGAGGATGGCCTGGTGCCCCAGTCCTACCTGACCGTCGCGTCGCCCGTCGACGTCGAGATCGAGGTGCGGCGCTCGCGGTTCCTGGCGCGGCTGGAGCGGGTCGAGGACGAGGCGGCGGCCCGGGCCGTGGTGGAGGCGGCCCGCAGGGCGCACTGGGACGCTCGGCACCACTGCTCGGCGTTCGTGCTGGGGCCGGAGGCGATGACGGAGCGGTCGTCCGACGACGGCGAGCCGGCGGGGACGGCGGGGGCGCCGATGCTCGAGGTCCTGCGCGGCCGCGGGCTGAGCGACGTGGTGTGCGTGGTCACGCGGTGGTTCGGGGGGACGCTGCTCGGGACCGGTGGGCTGATCCGGGCGTATGGCGACAGTGTGCGCGCCGCGTGCGATGCCGCGCAGGTGCTGGAGCGCCGTCTGGCGCAACGGTTCTCGCTGGAGGTCGTGCACGCGGACGCGGGGCGCGTGGAGGCGGCGCTGCGCTCGCGCGGGGTGCACGTCGACGGCACCGACTACGCGGAGCGGGCGACGCTGAGGCTCGACGCGGAGCCGCAGGAGCGCGACGAGCTCGCGGCGCTGGTCGCCGAGCTGACCGGGGGAGCGGGCGTCCTGGTCGACGGCCCCACCGACTACCGCACCCACCCCCGGTAGAGGCATCAACCGGCCTTCGTTCCCCAGGCTGATGCCTCTACCCCCGGCGGGTCCACGCTCCCTGGCGGGTCCGCAGCCAGCGCGCGAGCAGCGGCGCCAGCGCCAGGATCGCGAGGAGCCGAGCGAGCTGCACGGCAAAGACATAGGTCGGTTCGGCGCCGCTGTCGGTCGCCGTCGCCAGCACCGCGAACAGCCCGCCCGGCGTCGTCGCCAGATAGGTCGTCAGCGGGTCGACGCCCGTGACCTGCGACAGCACCCAGCCGAGCACCCCGCACAGGATCAGCAGAGCCGCGATCAGCACGAGCCCGGCAGGCAGCAGCCGCCCGATCGCCCGCACGCTGTCGCGCGTGAACTTCACCCCGACCTGCAGGCCGATCGCCAGCATCGCCAAGGACACGAGCAGGCCGGGTGTCTGCGCGGCGCCGAGCCCGCCCCACAGCGTCAGCCCTCCGGCCACGGCCAGCGGCCCGATCAGCGTGAACGTCGACACCGGCACCAGCCGGGCCAGCCCGAGCCCCACCCCGACCGACAGGGCGACGAAGACCGCGGACGCGACCCAGCCGTCACCGGCCCCGCCGGCAGCGGCGTCCCCGCCCTGCCCCGTCTGCGGGTGGAACACCAGACCCACGACGAGCGGCAGGGTCACCAGGACGAGCAGCACCCGGAGGTACTGCAGGATCGACACGACCCGCGCGTCCGCCCCCAGCTCGTCGGCGATCGACGTGATGCCCGACGCCCCGCCGGCGGCCATCGAGAACAGTCCGGTGGCCAGCGAGATCGGGTGCAGACGCGCCAGTATGACGCCCGCGAGCAGGCTCAGCAGCAGCGTCACCACGGTGACGATCAGGACGGACGGCCAGTCGGCGGCGATCTGGCGCAGCGCCGACAGCGTCACCGTCTCGCCGATGGTCACCCCGACGAAGGCCTGCGCCAGCACCACGCTCCAGCGCGGCAGCTGGGGCGCCCGCGGCGACCCGAACGCCAGCACCGCCCCGGCCGCCAGCCCCCCGAACAGCGATGGCGACGGCAGGGCCAGCAGCGCGAGGCCCGCCCACACGACGGCGCCCACGGCGACCCCGGTGACGAGCACACGGGCGGGAGGGGCGATCACCCCAGCACCCTAGGTGGGCCTCGTCGGCACGCGCCCCTCCGGCTCAGGTGTCGACCATCACCCGGCCCGACCGCCACCTCCTGAACGCCGTTCAGGTACGCTTCGCCCCATGTCCACCGCCGCCCGCCGCACCTCCACCAGCAGCGACCCCAGCGCCAGCAGCACCAGCAGCAGCAGCGACGGGGGCGACCACACCCGACCCACCACCCGGCCCGCCACCCGACGCGGCCTCACCGCCCGCGACCTGGCCCTGGTCGCCGCCTTCTGCGCCCTCATCGTCGCGCTGGTCCCCGTCAAGGTCCCGGTCGGCGGCGCCGCCCCCATCGTCCTGCAGAACCTCGGCATCATGCTCGCCGGCGCCGTGCTCGGGGCGCGCCGCGGGTTCCTGGCCGTGCTGCTGTTCGTGGTCCTCGCGGTCGCCGGCCTCCCTGTGCTCGCCAGCGGCGTGCGCGGGCTCGCCATCTTCACCGGCCCCACGGTCGGCTTCGTCGTCGGCTACCCCGTGGTCGCGCTCGTCATCGGCCTGCTCGTCCAGCGCTTCCTCCCGCGCCTGCACGTCATGGCGGCGGTCGGCGCCTGCCTGGTCGGCGGCATCGTCGTGTCCTACGCCCTCGGGATCCCCGGGATGGCCTGGCGCTCGGCCAAGCTCGACCTCGCCGGCGCGGCGACCTTCTCGGCGACCTTCCTGCCCGGCGACCTCGTCAAGGCCGTCGTCGCGGGCGTCGTCGCCACCGCCGTCCACAAGGCGCTGCCGGACCTCGTGCCGGCCCGCCGCCGCTGACGCCGACCACGGCTCGCAGCAGGCGTCCGCCATACGACCCATGCCCACCATCCGCATCGAGGGCGTCGCCCACGCCTATGGCGATCGCCGCGTCCTCGAGCACGTCGACCTGACGCTCACGGAGCCGCGCGTCGGCATCGTGGGCGCCAACGGCTCGGGCAAGTCCACGCTCGCGCGCATGCTCAACGGCCTGGTGGAGCCGACGGAGGGGCGGGTGCTGGTCGACGGCCTGGACGCGGCGCGCGACGGGGCGGCGGTGCGGCGCAAGGTCGGCTTCGTCTTCCCCGACCCCGAGGCGCAGATCGTGATGCCGACGGTGCGCGAGGACGTGGAGTTCTCGCTGCGGCGCCGCCGTGACCTCAGCGACGACGACAAGCGGCGGCTGGTCGACGAGGTGCTCGAGCGCTACTCGCTGGCCGATCACGCGGATCACCCCGCGCACCAGCTCTCCTCGGGCCAGAAGCAGCTCCTCGCCATCGCCGCCATCCTCGTCACTCGGCCCGACGTGCTGGTCTGCGACGAACCCACCACCCTGCTCGACCTGCGCCACTCGCACCAGGTCTCGCGGCTGCTCGACGCCCTCGACCAGCAGGTCGTGCTCGTCACCCACCACCTGTGGCTGCTCGAGGGGTGGGAGCGGGTCGTGTGCATCGACGAGGGTCGGGTGGCGGCCGACGGGCCGGCCGGCGAGGTGGTCCCCTTCTACCGCCGGCTGATGGGGGCCTGACGTGCTGACCGGCGCGTATGCCGAGGGCCGCTCGCTCCTGCACCGCCTCCCGGTGCCCTGGAAGCTGCTGGCGCTCGCGGTGTTCCTCGTGCCGGTGTCGCTCGTGCAGCGGCCCTGGATGACGGCGGCCTCGGCGCTGGTCGTCCTCGGCGTCTACGCCCTGTGCCGGATCTCGCTGCGCCTGGCGTGGGGCGAGGTGCGGCCGCTGCGGTGGTTCCTGCTGGTGATGGCGCCGTTCCAGTGTTGGAGCGGCGGGTGGGAGGCCGTCGTGGTCACCCTCGGCGGCATGGTGGTCGCGGTGGCGGCGGCCGGGCTCGTCACCCTCACCACGCGCGTGTCCGAGATGCTCGACGGGGTGCAGCGCCTCGCCCAGCCGCTGCGGCACGTCGGCGTCTCGCCGGAGCGCGTGGCCCTGACCGTCAGCCTGACGCTGCGCAGCATCCCCGTCGTGGGGCAGCTCTTGCAGCAGACCCTGGACGCGAGGCGGGCCCGCGGCCTGGACCGGTCCGTGCGGGCGGTGGCCACGCCCCTCGTCATCCGCACGGTCCGGCACGCCGAACGCGTCGGTGACGCCCTCGCGGCCCGGGGCGTCGACGACTGATCGCCGCAGCCACCCCGGGGGGGTCTGCCCACCCGGGGCGCCCTCGATAGGGTGGAGGTCGCAGAGTCGCGACCGTCATACCCCCTCATCCGCTATCGCAGGAGGACCCTCCCGATGACCATCAAGCGCGTTGCCATGCTGACCGCCGGCGGCTACGCCCCCTGCCTGTCCGCCGCCGTCGGCGACCTCATCGAGCGCTACACCGAGATGCTGCCCGACGTGGAGCTCATCGGTTACCGCCACGGCTACCACGGCGTGCTGACCGGCAGCTACACGGTCTTCGACGAGGAGACCCGCCGCAACGCGGGGGTGCTGCGCAACTTTGGCGGCAGCCCGATCGGCAACTCCCGCGTCAAGCTCACCAACGCCAAGAACCTCGTCGAGCGCGGCCTGGTCAAGGAGGGCGAGAACCCCCTCGAGGTCGCGGCCAACCGCCTCAAGGAGGACGGCGTCGACGTCCTGCACACCATCGGCGGCGACGACACCAACACCACGGCGGCGGACCTCGCGGCCTACCTGCACGAGCAGGGCTACGAGCTGACCGTGGTGGGCCTGCCCAAGACGATCGACAACGACATCGTCCCGATCCGCCAGTCCCTCGGCGCCCAGACGGCGGCCGAGCAGGCGGCGATCTTCGCCCGCAACATCATCGCCGAGCACGGCTCCAACCCGCGCATGCTCATCGTCCACGAGGTGATGGGCCGCAACTGCGGCTGGCTGACGGCGGCGGCGGCCCGCGACTACATGACCTGGCACGGCCAGCAGACCTGGCTGCCGCAGGCCGGCCTCACCCCGGAGCGCTGGGCGATCCACGGCGTCTACGTCCCCGAGGTGCAGATCGACCTCGACGCGGAGGCCGCGCGGCTCAAGAAGGCCATGGACGAGATCGGCTGCGTCAACATCTTCCTGTCCGAGGGCGCCGGCGTCGACGACATCGTCAAGCAGCTCGAGGCGTCCGGCCAGGAGGTCGCCCGCGACCCCTTCGGGCACGTCAAGCTCGACACGATCAACCCGGGCAGCTACTTCGCCAAGGAGTTCGGCGCCAAGATCGAGGCCGAGAAGGCGATGGTCCAGAAGTCCGGCTACTTCTCCCGCTCCGCCGCCGCCAACGACACCGACCTCGCGCTGATCAAGCAGATGTGCGACGTGGCGGTCGACGCGGCCCAGGCC
Organism: Arsenicicoccus bolidensis DSM 15745; assembly: GCF_000426385.1. Classification (GTDB taxonomy): domain Bacteria; phylum Actinomycetota; class Actinomycetes; order Actinomycetales; family Dermatophilaceae; genus Arsenicicoccus; species Arsenicicoccus bolidensis. The sequence continues at coordinate 20,047 of NZ_AUFG01000012.1, read as the reverse complement.
AGCACGCCCGGCGTCGTCGGCAACGACGAGGAGCGCGGCGACGAGCTGCGCGTCATCGAGTTCCCGCGCATCGCGGGGCACAAGGCCTTCGACGCCTCGCAGGACTGGTTCCAGGACCTGCTGCGCCAGGTCGGCCAGGCCTGACCGCCCCTCCCCACTCGTCTCCCTCGCAGATCTTCGGGTGGCAACCCGGAGGTCTGCGAGGACCGTGAGCGCCGCCTCGTCCACAGGGCGATCGAGGCGCGCGGATTGCCGCGCCGCCGTCCACAGGTCCGTCGCCAGGTCGTTCGCGGAGGCGCCGGCCCGGCCACCCTGGCGGCATGGACCTCCCCCCAGAGCTGATCGCCCGCCCCGTCTTCTCGACGGCGGAGGCTCGTGCCTGTGGTGTCACGTCGGCGGACCTCGCCTCGGCCCGGCAAGAGGGGCGGATCTCGTCCGTGCGGCGCGGGTGGTGGACGGCGAGGTCGGTGCGCTGGCCGTCGGAGCGTGGCGCGCCTCGCCGCCGTCCTGCACCTCGTGGACGTGAGGCACGAGTCCCCCGGAGAGTCTCGTATGACGTGGGTGGCGCACGGCCTGGGATACCGCCTAGAGCCCCAGGTGCCGGTCATGACCCGGCGCGGGCCCAGGCGACTGGACGCCATGCTCGAGGGGGAGTGGGTGGCCCTCGAGCATGACGGTGAGGTCAAGTACGTCGCCGGCCCGCAGGACACGACGCGCAACGACGTGCTGCTGCGCGAGAAGGTCCGCGAGGACGACGTCCGCGACCTCGGGGTGGAGGTCGTGCGGGTGAGCAAGGCGATGCTCGACACCCCCGCGCTCCTGCTCGAGCGGGTCGAGAGGGCACGGGTGCGCGCCCGTCGTCGCCACGGTCAGGCCCGTCGCCGAGCCGGCCGCATCTGAGTCGTCCGCCTGCTCAAGCCCGCCTCCTCGTACGCACTCGCTCCCTCGTCCAGACTGCATTCGCCTCCGTGGCAGATCTTCGGCTTCCAACCCGAAGATCTGCGACGGATCCGAGTAAACTAGTCAGACGCTCTAGGTAGACAGGCTGATTAAGTAGAGATACTGTCTAGCCATGCCCCAGCAACCGTGGCCGAGCGAATGGCTCCGAGGACTCCTCACCCTGGCGGTCCTCCGGGTCCTGGCGGACGGCCCCACCTATGGCTACGCCATCGCGACGACCCTCGAGGACAACGGGTTCGGCGCGATCAAGGGCGGGACGCTCTATCCCTTGCTCAGCCGCCTGGAGACGGCCGGTCAGGTCACCACCGAGTGGCGCCAGGGCGACGGCGGCCCCGGCCGCAAGTACTTCCAGCTCACCGACGACGGCCGAGAGGCCCTGGGGTGGCAGTCCACCCAGTGGCGGGAGTTCGCCCACCACACCACACGTTTCATCTCCGAGGGGGAGCAGTGATGACCATGACGGCACAGGACCGGAAGTGGATCGAGGAGCTCGTCATCGCGCTGCGGCTGCGAGACGTGCGCGGGGACGCGATCGGCGACGCCGTCGCGGCCGTCGAGTCCCACTGCGCGGAGAGCGGTGAGACCCCCCACGAGGCCTTCGGCGACCCGCACGACTACGCCGCCAGCCTGGACTTCCCGGACGACCTGTTGATCACCACCACGGCCAGGGATTGGCTGGGCCTCCTGGGGCCGGTCGTGGCGGGCCTGATGGGTCTGACGGCAGCCACCGCCACGGTCCGGGCCGTGCGCCTGGGGCAGGAGGTCGAGATCTCTGTCGGTCAGCTGGCCTCGTTCGCCTTCCTGGCCGTGTTCGTGCTCCTGACCGTGCGGGTCCTGGCCGCGTTGTTGCGTCACATGGTGGCCGGGTCCCTCTTCCTGGGCGCCGGGCTCGTGGGCGCGACCGCCCTGGCGGTCGCGCTCCAGCAGACGGCGTTCTCCGCGGATCCGTTGGTCATGGGCCTCGTGGCGGCACTGCTCCTGGCGTGCTCCGTGGTCGGCAACCGGCGTCTGGCCGGCCGTCCGACCGACCCGGTCCGCGACCCGCGGGATGGTCGCGACCGCTACGACCGATCTGACACTGCCGGCGGTGGGCTCGCCGCGGGACGGGCCCTCGCTGCCGCCAGTGGCTGGGTCTACGTGCTGGCCGCGGTGGCGCTCGGCGCCCTCACCTGGTTCACGGCCGGCTGACACGGCACCGCGCGGTGCTGTAAGAGCTCGGGGCGGGGTGCGCGTCAGGGGGAGGCGCACCCCGCCCCGTCATACGGCAGACTGACCGCCATGCCTGCCGAGGACCGCAACCGCCCCGCCATCCTGGTCGTCAGCGGTGCGCACGGCCTCGACATCGAGCGGGAGCTGGCGGCTCGCTACGGCACCGACTACGACCTGGTCCTCACCACCGGGCTGCACGAGGCCCTCGACGTGGCCCAGGGATTCGCGGCGCGCCAGCGTCTCGTGGCCCTGGTCGCGGCCGAGGTGGATCTGCCCGACAGCACGGCGCTCCTGGCCCTGCGGGTCCTGCACCAGGCCCTGCCGACGGCCAAGCGCCTCGTGCTCCTCGTCGGTCCGGACGCCACGCAGCACTTCCCGGCCATGCGCGAGGCGCAGCAGCGCGGCGCCATCGACACCTATCTCATGCTGCCGCGGGGGCCGCGCGACGAGGAGTTCCACGCGGCCGTCACCGACCTGCTCTCCGACTGGGGCGCCACGGTCGCGGCCCCCGAGGTGCCGATGCTCACCATCGTGTGCGAGACGAACTGCCCTCGCACCGCAGGGATCCGGGACTTCCTCGACCGGATGGGCATGCCCTGCCGCTCGGTCGTCGACAGCTCCGAGGAGGGCCGGGCGATCCTCGACGGCCTGGCTCGGGAGGGCCACGAGACCCCCGTCCTCCCGGTCATCGTCGCGCACGGGCGCGAGACCATCGTCGATGCGACCATCGCGGACGTGGGGCGGGCGCTCTACGGCGGGTTCGACGCCCTGGGCGAGGGATTCGTGGCGGACCTGGCCGTGATCGGTGCCGGTCCGGCGGGCCTGGCGGCGGCCGTGTATGGCGCCAGCGAGGGCCTCACCACCGTCGTCGTCGAGGCCGACGCCATCGGCGGGCAGGCCGGGAGCAGCTCGATGATCCGCAACTACCTCGGCTTCCCGCGCGGCATCTCGGGGATGCGGCTGGCGCAGCGAGCCCGCATGCAGGCCATCAGGTTCGGGGCGCGCTTCTTCGCAGGCACCCCCGTCGAGGCGCTCGAGCCCGGGCGGGTGCACGGCGCCGAGCTGCGGCCCGGCGGGCTGCACCGCATCACCGTCGCGGACGGAGCAGCCCTCGAGGCCCGCGCCGTGGTCATCGCGACGGGCGTGACCTATCGCCGGCTCGGCGTGGAGCCGCTGGAGGCCCTCGTGGGACGCGGCGTGCACTACGGCGCCGCCGCCTCCTCGGCCCGCGAGGTCGCCGGCCAGGACGTCTACGTCGTCGGGGGCGGCAACTCCGCGGGGCAGGCGGCCCTGCACCTCAGCCGGTTCGCCCGGTCGGTGACGATCGTCATCCGGCGCGACGACCTGCGAGCGACCATGAGCGACTATCTGATCCGCGAGCTCGACGGCAACCGTCGGATCACCGTCCTGCCCCGCACCCAGGTCGTCGACGGCGGCGGCGACCCGCGCCTCGCCTGGCTCACGCTGCGGGACACCGCCGGCGACGAGCGACGGGTCGACGCGGCCGGCCTCTACCTCCTCCTCGGCGCCCAGCCCCACTGCGCGTGGCTGCCGCCCAAGGTGTCCCTGGACCAGCGCGGGTTCGTGCGCACGGGACCCGACACGGACGAGACCTGCTGGTCCGACGGCCGCCCGCCGGCGTCGTTCGCCACCAACCTGCCGGGCGTCTTCGCCGTGGGCGACGTCCGCGCCGGCTCCATGAAGCGCGTCGCCTCGGCCTCCGGCGAGGGCGCCGCCGTCGTGCCGCTCGTGCACGCCTACCTCGACGAGCCGGGGGCGAGCGACGCCGCCGGGTGACGGCGCCTACGGTGGTGGGCATGAGCCGAATGTCGCTGAGGGGCCAGGTCCCGCCGTTCCACGTCATGGAGGTCATGAAGTCCGCTGCGCGGCGGCGGATCACGCACGGGGACGTGATCGGCCTGCACGTCGGTCAGCCCAGCACGGGCGCACCCCGGGCAGCGCGGGACGCCGCCATCGCCGCGATCGACGGTCAGGTGCTCGGCTACACCGAGGCGGTGGGGGACCTCGTTCTGCGGGAGGCGATCTGCGAGCACTACGCCGCGACATACGACCTCGACGTCCACCCGGGGCAGGTGATCCTCACGACGGGGAGCAGCGGAGGGTTCACGGCGCTGTTCCTCGCGGCCTTCGAGGCCGGCGACGAGGTCGTGGTGACCCGGCCGGGCTACCCCGCCTACCGCAACACCCTCGAGGCCCTCGGGTGCCGCGTCGTCGACCTCGACTGCGGGCCGGAGACGGCCTACCAGCCCACGATCGCGATGCTCGAGGCGCTCGCGACCCCACCAGCCGGCCTGATCCTCGCCAGCCCCGCCAACCCCACGGGCACCGTCGTCCCGCCGGACGAGCTCGCGGCCGTCGCGCGCTGGTGCGAGGCGAACGACGTCCTGCTCGTCAGCGACGAGATCTACCACGGGATCTCGTATGCCGGCGCGCAGCCCACCACGGCGCGGAGCACCTCCCGCGCGGCCGCCGTCGTCGGCAGCTTCTCGAAGTACTTCTCGATGACGGGCTGGCGGCTCGGCTGGATGCTCCTGCCGGACCACCTGCTGCGGCCGGTGGAGCTGCTCCTCGGCAACCTCAACCTGTGCCCGCCCGCCGTCAGCCAGGCGGCCGCGCTCGGCGCCCTCACGCCGGACGCGCAGGACGAGCTGCGCTCGCACGTCGAGCGATACGCCCACAACCGTGACCTCGTGCTGCAGCGGCTGCCGGAGATCGGCGTGCACGACCAGGTGCCGCCGTCCGGCGCGTTCTACGCGTGGTGCGACGTCGCGCACCTCACGAGCGACTCGGTCGCGTGGTGCACCGAGGTCATGGAGCGCACGGGCGTGGCCCTCACCCCCGGCGTGGACTTCGCCCCCTCACGGCCGGGTGGCGACCCGGCGCTGGACGGCAGCCACTTCGTGCGCATCTCCTACGCCGGCAGCCCGGCCGACGTCACCGAGGGCTTCGACCGCCTGGCCCGGTTCGTCACCGGCTGACCACTCCGCCCTTCACCTCCCCGCTCCCCGCTCCCCGATGTCGGGGATGAGGTGGGGGGCTCAGCGGTCGTCGACCTGCTCGTATGCCGCCGGCCGCCGCTGGATCGCGGCGATCCGCGAGGCGTCGAGCTTGGGGGAGCGGTCGAAGGCGTAGATGCCGTTCTGCTCCTGGAAGACGTCGGTGAGCTGGGTGTAGCAGTAGCCCGCCACGCCGGGGTCGTCGAGCAGCACGCGCGTGAGCCCCTCGTAGCGCGAGTACAGCTCGTCCAGGTCCCGCACCCGCTGCCCGTAGCCCCACGAGCTGTCCTGGTCGGTCCCGTCGGCGTGAGCCCCGTCGGTGCGAGTCCCGTCCTGCCCCTCGGCTCCGCCGGACGCGTCACCCGATCCCGCTGGCGCCCACCAGATCCCGCCGTACTCCGACACGAGATAGGGCTGTCCGGCGTACGGCACGGACCAGTCCTGGCCGGGCAGGTCGACGAGAGGCTCACCCGCGGCCAGCCCCTCCATGAGGACCCGGAACCTCCACGGTCGCTGCTCGTAGCAGTGGGCGTCGTAGACGTCGGTCTCGGGCACGCGGTGCGACCACCCGGACGCGTCGATTACCGGTCGCGTCGGGTCGATCGCCTTGGTGGCCAGGAACATCGCCCGCGTCACGTCGTCCAGGACGGTGATGTCGTCGGCGAGGTCCTGCTCGGTCTCGTTGAGCGGGCACCACCCGATGATCGACGGGTGGTTGACGTCCCGCTGCAGCACCTCGACCCACTGGGTGACGAAGGATGCTGTCGGGGACTGGATCTCGCCGTGCCCCTCGCGCACCTTGGCGCCCCAGTCGCCGAACTCGCCCCACACGAGGTAGCCCAGCCGGTCGGCGTGGTAGAGGTAGCGCTCCTCGAAGACCTTCTGGTGCAGGCGGGCTCCGTCGAATCCCGCCGCCAGGCCCAGCCGGATGTCGAGCTCGAGCGCGGCGTCCGACGGGGCCGTCATCAGCGTCCCGGGCCAGTAGCCCTGGTCCAGGACGAGCCGCTGGAACAGTCGCTCGCCGTTGAGGCGGATCTCGTTGCCGTGCACCGAGATCGAGCGCAACCCGGCGTATGACGTCAGCTCGTCGACGACCTCCCCGTCGCGGTCGACCAGCCGCACGACGAGGCCGTAGAGGTGTGGGTCGCCGGGTGACCAGGGACGAATCTCTGCCTCCGGCAGCGTGATTCGCACCCGTGGCGCGAGGTCGAGGTCGGATCGCGTCGTGGCGGAGGCGATCACGACGGCGGCCCCGGCGTCGGCGTCGTCGGTGCAGTCCGTGACGTCACCCGACCCGCCACCGTCGTCCCCCGGCCCAGCACCGGCGTCGCCCAGCCCTGCGTCGCGCATGACCTCCACGACGACCCGGCCACCGGGCAGGTTGCCGCTCAACGGGATCGACACGTCCAGCGCCCCGCCCGCGAGGTCGGGCGAGACGTGCAGCCGTCGCACGTGCACCGGTGGGACGGCCTCGAGCCAGACGGTCTGCCAGATGCCGGTGGTGCGGGTGTAGAAGCAGCCCGACCGGGCATAGCTCGTCGCCTGCTTGCCCCGCGCCTGCGGCCCGCGGCGCGGGTCACGCGCCCGCACGACGATCTCGACGGTGTCGCCCGGGCCCACCCCGGCGCGGGACAGGGGCGCGGACACCGGCGTGAACCCGCCGCGGTGGCGGGCGATCTCGACGCCGTTGGCCCACACGGTCGCGTCGTGGTCGACGGCGCCCAGGTGCAGCCACGCGTCGGCCCCGGCCCAGGACGCCGGCACGACCACCGTCCGGCGATACCAGACCGCCTCGTGGAAGTCTTCGTCCCCGATGCCGGACGCCGTCGACTCCGGGCAGAACGGCACGAGGATCCGGCCCGACAGCGGGCGGGACACCAGCCCCCGCTCGTAGCCGCTGTCGCCGCGGTCGGTCTCGAACTCCCACTCGCCGTTGAGGTTCAGCCACCGCGTCCGCACCAGCTGCGGACGCGGGTGCTCGGGGCGCGGGACGCCCGACCCCACCCCGACGGACAGGTCCGGCGCCGCTCCCAGCACCGGCTGGGCAGCCGGCCGCAGGGAGGGGCGTCGGCGCCAGACGGCCTGCTGGGCCCGCCACGCGAGGCGGGCCGCCCGCCCGGCGAGCCTCACCCGATGGTCCACGTGTCCTTGCCGCGCAGCAGGGCGTCGAGGTCGGCGTCGCCCGCGGGGCCCCCGGCGGAGGTAACCGCACCGGCGATCTGGCCGCGCACGAGGTCGTCGTAGGTCGGTCGGGAGACGGACCGGAAGATGCCCATGGGCACGTGCAGGTGATCGCCGGAGTCGAGCCGCGACAGCGCGAAGGCCTGGGCGGGGTCGTCGGCGCCGGCGTCGTGGACGACGATCCGGCTCTCGTCCGTCACCGAGCCCTCGTGGACGACGTCGAGCGAGCCGGAGTCGGACCGCACGACGACGTGGTCGGCACCCGCGCGGACCGGCTGTCCGTCCTCGAGGTGCACGAGCCGGGCCGCCGCCTCGCCGCGGTCCTTGAGCAGCTGGAACGCGCCGTCGTTGAAGATCGGGCAGTTCTGGTAGATCTCGACGAAGGCCGTGCCGCGGTGCTCCGCCGCCGCGCGCAGCACCTCGAGCAGGTGCTTGCGGTTGGAGTCCATGGTGCGGGCGACGAAGGTCGCCTCCGCGCCGAGCGCCAGCGAGAGCGGGTTGAACGGGTGGTCCACCGAGCCGGCCGGGGTCGACTTGGTGACCTTGCCGACCTCGGACGTGGGGGAGTACTGCCCCTTGGTCAGGCCGTAGATCTGGTTGTTGAACAGCAGGATCGTCATGTTGACGTTGCGCCGCATCGCGTGGATGAGGTGGTTGCCGCCGATCGACAGGCCGTCGCCGTCACCGGTGACGACCCAGACCGACAGGTCGGGACGCGCCGTCACCAGACCGGTCGCGATGGCCGGGGCACGGCCGTGGATCGAGTGCATGCCGTAGGTGTCGAGGTAGTACGGGAACCGGCTCGAGCAGCCGATGCCCGAGACGAAGGCGATGTTCTCCCGCTTGAGGCCCAGGTCGGGCAGGAAGGACTGCACGGCGGCCAGCACGGCGTAGTCGCCGCAGCCGGGGCACCAGCGCACCTCCTGGTCGGAGGTGAAGTCCTTCTTGTTCTGAGGGGCGTCGCTCTCTGCGAGGCGCGGCACGCCGCTGAGCCCGTGGGTGGGGATGCCGAGGTCGATGGTGGTCATGCGCGCTCCTCCTTGGGGGTCGCGGGAGCGGGGGTATGACGGGGGTCCAGCTCGTGCAGCGCCTCGTGGATGGCGTCGGACAGCGTGCTCGCCGTGAACGGCAGGCCCCGCACCTGGGTGAGCGCCCGCACGTCCACCAGGTATTCCGCGCGCAGCATCGTGGTGAGCTGGCCCATGTTCATCTCCGGGACGATCACGCGGTCGTAGGCGCGCAGGACCTCGCCGAGGTTGGCGGGGAAGGGGTTGAGGTGCCGGATGTGGGCCTGCGCGACCTCGGCGCCGGTGGAGCGGGCGTAGCGCACGCCTGCGCTGATCGGGCCGTAGGTCGAGCCCCACCCGAGCATGAGCACCTTGGCCTCGCCGGTCGGGTCGTCGACCTCGACGTCGGGTATGCCGGCCACGCCCGCGACCTTGGCTGCCCGCAGCCGGGTCATCCGGTCGTGGTTGTCGGGGTCGTAGGAGATCTCGCCGGTGACGTCCTTCTTCTCGATCCCGCCGACGCGGTGCTCGAGGCCGGGCGTCCCGGGGATCGCCCACGGGCGGGCCAGGGTGTCGGGGTCCCGCAGGTAGGGGTGGAAGACGGGGGTGCCGTCGGCGGCGGTGGCGTTGGGCTCGGTCGCGATGTCCGGGTCGATCGGGGCGAGCTCGGAGACGGACGGGACCTGCCACGGCTCGGACCCGTTGGCGAGGTAGCCGTCCGAGAGCAGGAACACCGGCGTGCGATAGGTCACCGCGATGCGCACGGCCTCCAGCGCTGCGTCGAAGCAGTCGCTGGGGGACTGCGCGGCGACGATCGGGACCGGTGCCTCGCCGTTGCGGCCGTACATCGCCTGCAGCAGGTCAGCCTGCTCGGTCTTGGTGGGCAGGCCGGTGGAGGGGCCGCCGCGCTGGACGTCGACGATCACGAGGGGAAGCTCGAGCGAGACGGCGAGGCCGATGGTCTCGGTCTTGAGGGCGATCCCGGGGCCCGAGGTGGTCGTGACGCCGAGGGCGCCGCCGAAGGCTGCGCCGAGCGCCGCGCCGATGCCCGCGATCTCGTCCTCCGCCTGGATCGTGGTGACGCCGTACCTCTTGAAGCCGGACAGGGCGTGCAGGATGTCGCTGGCCGGGGTGATCGGGTAGGCGCCGAGCACGAGCGGCAGGCCGGCCTTGTGCGCGGCGGTCGCGAGGCCGTAGGCGAGGGCGGTGTTGCCGGTGATGTTGCGGTAGAGCCCGGGCCGCATCGGCGCGGGGCCGATCTCGTAGGCCACCGCGAAGTCCTCGGTGGTCTCGCCGTAGGCGTGGCCGGCGTGCAGCGCGGCGACGTTGGCGGCGAGGATGTCGGGCTTGCTGCCGAACTTGGCGGACAGGAAGCTCTCGGTCGAGTCCAGCGGCCGGGTGTAGAGCCAGGACAGCAGCCCGAGGGCGAACATGTTCTTGGCCCGCTCCTTGTCCTTGCGGGACAGCGGGAAGTCGGCCAGGGCCTCGACGGTGATCGAGGTCAGCGGCAGGGCGTGCAGGTGATAGCTGTCCAGCGAGCCGTCCTCGAGCGGGTTGCTGTCGTAGCCGACCTTGCCGAGGTTGCGCTTGGTGAACTCGTCCTGGTCGGCGATGACGGTGGCGCCGCGGGGCACGTCCGGCAGGTTGGCCTTGAGCGCCGCCGGGTTCATCGCCACGAGGACGTCGGGGTTGTCGCCCGGCGTGAGCACGTCGTGGTCGGCGAAGTGCAGCTGGAAGCTCGAGACGCCGGGGAGGGTGCCCTGCGGTGCCCGGATCTCGGCCGGGAAGTTCGGCAGGGTCGACAGGTCGTTGCCGAGGACGGCGGTCTGCGAGGTGAACCGGTCGCCGGTCAGCTGCATGCCGTCACCGGAGTCTCCTGCGAACCGGATGACGACACGCTCGAGCCGGTGGACTGCCTTGGTGGCCATAAGGGCGAACTCACTTCGCTTTCATCGACACGACATCTTTGGATCAACCAAACGCCATGTTATGCATGGCGGGCGCCGTCGGGCACCTTCGTCCATGGTAGGGCTCACATGCTGGGCGCCGACGTGCTGCGACGGCAGGGGCTGGCGCCGGAGCAGGCCGTGGGGGCGTCACCTCGATTTCATCTCTCGGCCCAAGCCGTGTATTTTGGTCGACGCACTCCCAACGAGTGCACTTCCGAGCGCCTAGGCACTCGGGCCCCCTTAGCTCAGTCGGCAGAGCGTTTCCATGGTAAGGAAAAGGTCGTCGGTTCGATTCCGACAGGGGGCTCTCGCAAGCTCCGTCCACCGCGGTGGGGCTTGTCCCAAGGCGGGGTAGCTCAGCTGGTTAGAGCGCACGACTCATAATCGTGAGGTCGCGGGATCGAGCCCCGCTCCCGCTACCAAGTTCATCGTTTCGCAAGGCCGGATCCTCCGGCACCCACTCCGAGAGCAGGTTGCCCCGTGGCTAGCAAGTCCGCAGACGTTCGCCCCAAGATCACCATGGCGTGCACTGACTGCAAGGAGCGCAACTACATCACCAAGAAGAACCGTCGGAACCACCCCGACCGGCTCGAGCTGGCGAAGTACTGCCCTCGCTGCAAGAAGCACACCGCGCACCGCGAGACCCGCTGAGCGCGTCCTCCGCATCCCGAGCGCCGTCCCTCCACCCGGAGGGGCGGCGCTCGTGCGTCATACCGGCTCGTATGCCGCACCGCACCCCTCGTCGACTGGTCAGTTCTCGACGGGCCGTCTTCGTCGACCGGTCAGTTCTCGACGGGCCGCCCACGACCGGCGGGTAACCGCGCGACGCCGTTAGGGTGACGCCCATGCCAGTCAACGAGCAGTTCGCCGGGCGGACCTACCCGCCGACGGCGCCCTACCAGGTGGGCCGGGCCAAGATCGCGGAGTTCGCCGGGGCCGTCGGAGCCGTCGACGAGGTCCACACCGACGTCGAGGTCGCCCGCGCCCGCGGCTACGCCGACGTCATCGCCCCGCCGACCTTCGCCGTGCTGATCGCCCAGCAGGCCGACCGACAGCTGATGGAGGACCCGGAGGCGGGCGTCGACTTCAGCCGCGTCGTCCACGGCGAGCAGAAGTTCGTGCACCACCACCCCCTGACCGCCGGGGACGAGGTCGTGGCGACGATGACCGTCGACACCGTCCGCCTCGTCGGCGGCCACGCGATGGTGACCACCCGCAGCGAGCTCGCGACCGTCGGCGGCGAGGCCCGCTGCACGGCGACGAGCACCCTCGTCATCCGGGGAGAGGACTGACATGACCACCAGCAGCACCAGCAGCACCGGCAGCGCCAGCAGCACCGATCTCGGTGCGGTCGAGGTGGGCCAGACCCTGCCCGAGCGGACCCTGCCCATCACCCGCGCGATGCTGGTGGCCTATGCCGGCGCGAGCCTGGACCGCAACCCGATCCACTGGGACGAGCGCTTCGCCACGGGCGTGGGCCTGCCCGACGTCATCGCCCACGGGATGCTCACGATGGGCTCGGCCGTCCAGGTCGTCGTCGACTGGTGCGGTGACGCGGGCCGCGTCGTGGAGTACTCCACCAAGTTCGTGGCCCCCGTCGTCGTCCCTCACGACACCGGAGCTGAGGTCGTCCTCGGTGGTGTCGTCAAGAAGGTCGAGGACGGACGGGCTACGGTCGAGATCAGCGCCACGTGCGAGGGCAAGAAGGTCCTCGGGCGCGCGCTCGCGGTCGTCCGCCTCTGACGGCGCCGCGCCACCTGGCCTCAGCGTCACTGGGCCTCAGCGTTACCAGGCCTCAGGGTCACCAGGCCTCAGCGCCGGTGGACCCGTCATACCTCCGATCCCCCGAAGGACATCCATGCAGGTCGAGCACGACGCGCCCCTCGCACCGCTCACCACGATGCGCGTCGGCGGCCCCGCCGCCCGGCTGGTGACCGTGGAGACGACCGACGAGCTCGTCGAGGCGGTGCGCGAGGTCGACGACGCCGACGAGCCGCTGCTGCTCGTGTCGGGCGGGTCAAACCTCGTGATCAGCGACGAGGGCTTCGAGGGCACGGTCGTCCGGGTCGCCACGCAGGGCGTCGACGTGCAGTCGCAGGACTACTGCGGCGGCGCGTTCGTCCGGGTGGCGGCGGGGGAGTCCTGGGACGGCCTGGTCGAGCGGGCCGTGACCGAGGGCTGGGCGGGCATCGAGGCCATGTCCGGGATCCCGGGCCTCACCGGCGCCACCCCGGTGCAGAACGTCGGCGCCTACGGCCAGGAGGTCGCCCAGACCATCGCGCAGGTCCGCGTCTACGACCGGCGTGAGCAGCGCGTCCGCACGTTCTTCCCCGACGACTGCGCCTTCACCTACCGCCACAGCGTGTTCAAGGGCGCCGACCGCTATGTCGTCCTCGACGTCGCCTTCCAGCTCGAGGTCGCCGACCTCTCCCGCCCGGTGGCGTATGCCGCCCTCGCGGCCGGTCTGGACGTGCCGCTGGGCACGCGCGTGCCGCTGCAGGACGCCCGCGAGGCCGTGCTGGTGCAGCGGCGCCGGCGGGGGATGGTGCTCGACGCGGACGACCACGACACGTGGTCCTGCGGCTCCTTCTTCACCAACCCGATCCTGCTCGCGCGCGAGTTCGCGGACCTGCAGGAGCGGGCTCGCGCCCACCTCGGGGCGGACGGCCCGGAGCCGCCGCGCTTCGACGCGGGGGAGGGCATGGTCAAGACCAGCGCCGCCTGGCTCATCGACAAGGCGGGCTTCACCAAGGGCTTCGGGCTGCCGGGCGAGGCCTCGCTGTCCACCAAGCACACCCTCGCCGTCACCAACCGGGGCGGGGCCACGGCCGAGGACGTCCTGGCCCTGGCCGGCACGGTCCGCGACGGCGTCCACGAGGCATTCGGCGTGACGCTGGTCAACGAGCCGGTCCTCGTCAACCTCTCCCTCCCGACCTACCTCAGGTAGTCACATCGGCCCGCCTTCGCACGCCAGGCGGATGTGACTACCTCAGGTAGATCCGCGCGCGAGGCCCCGTCCAGACGCAGCGCCGCACCGACCAGCACCGACCAGCACCGACCAGCACCGAGTCAGCCGTCGGGCTGGGCCAGCCACACGTCGATGTCCTCCTCGGCCCGCGCCACGACGTCGCGCGGTGCTGTCGACGCCCGCAGCGACATGCGCGCCAGCCCCGCCAGCGCCTCGTCGTCGAGCCCGTGCACCTCTCTCGCCGCGCGATACTGGTCCACCAGCCGCGTCCCGAACAGCAGCGGGTCGTCCGCGCCCAGCGCCACCTGGATCCCCGCGCCCAGCAGGGTCCGCAGCGGCACGGCGGGCGGGGCGTCATACACCCCGAGGGCGACGTTGCTCCCGGGGCACACCTCCAGCGCGACCCCCTCGCGGGCCAGCCGCTCCAACACCCGGGGGTCCTCGGCGGCGCGCACCCCGTGGCCGATCCGGTCGGGCAGGAGCGCGTCGAGGGTCCGTATGACGGCCTCCGGCCCCACCAGCTCGCCGCCGTGGGGCACGAGGGCCAGACCCGCACCGCGGGCGATCCCGAACGCCGGCGCGAAGTCCTCGACCGCGCCTCGGTGCTCGTCGTTCGACAGCCCGAAGCCCACCACCGCACCCGTGCCCTCGCCGGCGTACCGCGCCGCCAGGCGGGCCAGCGTCCGGGCATCCATGGGGTGGCGGATCCGGCTGGCGGCCACCACCACGCCCACCCCGATGCCGGACTCCGCCGCCGCGGCGGTCGCCGACTCCAGGACCAGCTCGAGCGCTGGTGTCAGCCCCCCGCAGAAGGGCGCGTAGGACGTCGGGTCCACCTGGATCTCGAGCCACCGCGACCCCTCGCTGGCGTCGTCGAGCGCCGCCTCCCGCACGATCCGGCGCATGGCCTCCAGCGACCGGACGCAGGCCCGGGCGGCGTCGTACAACCGCTGGAACCGGAACCACCCGCGCGACTCGACCGAGGTGAGCCGCGGCGGCCACTCGTCGACGAGGGCGTGGGGGAGCCGCAGGCCCTCGGTGGCCGCGAGCTCGGCGAGCGTGGACAGCCGCATCGACCCGGTGAAGTGCAGGTGCAGGTGCGCCTTGGGGAGCTGGTCGAGGGGGCGGGGCATGTCGTCATCCTCACAGACGGTGGCGAACGCTCGGCCACGGTGGCCGCCCGCGCGCCGCGGCCGCCGACGCAGGGGGCTGTGCCTACGGTGGGGTCGCTCCACCCGGAGCGTCCGCCACACCCAGCCGCGCAGCACGCCCTGTCGCCGCCCGTCGTCGAGCTCACCGAGGTCACCGATGCCCAGCCCAGACCCCTTGCTCAGCCGTGCCCGCCGCAGCACCAAGGTCGGGCTGCTGGCCGTGGTCGCGACCGCCGTCACCGCCGGGGGCCTCTCGGTCGTGGACGCCTTCGGCCCTCCCGACCCCACGCCGGCCACGCTCGCACACGAGGCAGCCTCCCCGGCGGCCCGGTCGTCCGCCATCCCCACCTCGGCCGCGGGCGGAGCCGGCTCGACCGTCGCGCCGCCCCGCACTGCCTCGCCGACGACCGGTTCCAGGCGCCAGGGCGTGCCGGGGGCCCAGCCCATCACCCTCGCGTTCGGGGGCGACACCCAGGCCCACGGATCCGCCGGCCGCATCGTCGACGAGGGCCTCGGCGCCACCGGGAAGCTGCTCGCCCGCGCGGACCTCGCGATGGTCAACCTCGAGACGGTCGTGGCGGCCGACCGCACGGGGCTGCGACCTCAGCCCAAGCCGTTCACCTTCGTCACCGGCCCCTCGATCCTGGGCGCGCTGCGCAAGGAGGGCGTCGACGTGGTCACGGCGGCCAACAACCACACGATGGACTTCGGCGACCGCGGCATGACGCAGATGCTCGCCGCCAAGGCATCCTCGCCGCTGCCGATGGTGGGGCTGGGCAAGGACGACACCGAGGCCTGGGCGCCCTGGTCGACGGACGTCAAGGGTCGCAGGGTGGTGGTGTTCGGGGCGACGGACGTCCTCGACTCGCACCTGGACTGGAAGGCCGGGCCCGGCAAGCCCGGTCTGGCCAAGGTCAAGGACAAGGAGGGCTTCGACAAGCTGCTGGACGGCGTCCGTCGGGCCCGTGCCGCCGGTCCGACCGACGTCATCGTCGTCTACCTGCACTCCGGGATCGAGAAGCAGCGCTGCCCGACGCCTCGTCAGGTCCTCACGGACTCCGCGCTCGCCGAGGCGGGCACGACCGTCGTGGTAGGGGCGCACGCGCACGTGCTGCAGACGACGACGACCGTCGGGGACACGGCGGTGGCCTACGGCATCGGCAACTTCGTCTTCGGCAGCGGCAGCAGCGCCGAGACCCGCGCGTCCGGCGTCCTGACGGTGACCGTCCCGGGCGACGCCGGCGCTCCGACCATGGCCTTCGACCCCGCCCGGGTGACCCAGGGCCTGCCCGTCCTGCTCGAGGGGGCCGAGCGCGAGCGGGCGCTCCAGACCTGGCGGGCGCGCGGCGAGGGCTGCTCCTGACCGTATGCCGTCCGCCCGGCGTCACAGCCGGTCGCCGGCTCACGCGTCGGTTCGCCTCGGGCCGTCCCTCTGACGTATGCTCGTCTCTTGGATGGATCCCGCGTCGATCGTCGCTGTGCTGCGCCGGCCGGCTCGAACCGTCCTGAAGGGTAGTAGCTCAATTGGTAGAGCACCGGTCTCCAAAACCGGCGGTTGGGGGTTCGAGTCCCTCCTGCCCTGCGGATCACGTGATTGTCTGACGAAACGAGGGGCCGTGAGCGAGGTCAACACCCGTGGTGGTGCTGGGCACGACACCGCGTCCCGTCGTGGCTTCTTCGGGCGCATCGCGTTGTTCGTCGCCCAGGTGCTGGACGAGCTCCGCAAGGTCGTCCGTCCCACCCGCGAGGAGCTGATCACCTACACCACGGTCGTCATGGTCTTCGTGATCGCGGTCATGCTGTTCGTCGCGGCCCTCGACTACGGGATCGGCAAGCTCGTCTTCTGGGCGTTCGCCGGCAGCTGACGGCCCGACCGGCCCTCCGGTCAGCATCGCCCCGTGGCGGCACCCGCCCGATCACCAGCAAGGAAGTAGGCCCGCACCGTGTCCGACCAGCCCTCGAACGACCCGTTCGCCACCCGCGACGAGGCCGACGTCGACGCTCCCGTCGAGACGACCGAGGTCCTGACGGACGAGGCCGACGTCAACGCACCCACCGAGACCGAGGCCCTCGACGTCGAGGCCGCCGACGTGGACGCGCCCCCCGTGGACGCCGGCGCCGAGGCCGACGACGCCGAGCCTGTCGAGCCGATCGACACGGAGGAGCAGCCCTCCGTACCGGACGCCCCCGCGGTCAACCCCCTCGAGGAGTTCAAGCGCGACCTGCGCATGCTCGAGGGCGACTGGTACGTCGTGCACTCCTACGCGGGCTACGAGAACCGCGTCAAGACCAACCTCGAGACCCGCGTGACCAGCCTCAACATGGAGCCTTACATCTTCCGGGTGGAGGTCCCTATGGAGGAGGTCACCGAGATCAAGAACGGCCAGCGCAAGGTCGTCCGCCGCGTGCGGATGCCCGGGTACGTCCTGGTGCGCATGGACCTCACCGACGAGAGCTGGGGAGCCGTGCGGCACACCCCCGGCGTGACGGGCTTCGTGGGTCACACCCACCAGCCGGTGCCGCTGAGCCTCGACGAGGTCGTCACCATGCTGGCCCCCAAGTTCGAGGAGCCCGCGGCCCCGGCCGCGTCCGGCACCGCCGGTCAGACCGGCTCCGGCCAGGCGGCCTCCCCGCGCCCCACGGTGGACGTGGAGTTCGAGGTCGGCGAGTCGGTCACGGTCATGGAGGGCCCCTTCGAGACCCTCGACGCCACGGTCTCCGAGATCAACGTCGAGACCCAGAAGCTCAAGGTTCTGGTGTCGATCTTCGGCCGGGAGACCCCGGTCGAGCTGGGCTTCAACCAGGTCGCCAAGATCTGATCGCAGCCCTCCGGCCCCGCGGCACCCCGCGGCGGTCCTGCAACCGGGTCATCGCCCACGGCGTCGGCCCATCACACAGCAAGGAAGTTCTACATGCCTCCCAAGAAGAAGGTCTCCGGCTTCATCAAGCTGCAGATCCAGGCCGGTGCCGCGACGCCGGCCCCGCCCGTCGGTCCCGCCCTGGGTCAGCACGGTGTCAACATCATGGAGTTCGTCAAGGCCTACAACGCCGCGACGGAGGCCCAGCGTGGCAACGTCATCCCGGTCGAGATCACGGTCTACGAGGACCGCTCGTTCACCTTCATCACCAAGACCCCGCCGGCCGCCGAGCTGATCAAGAAGGCCGCGGGCGTCCCCAAGGGCTCCGGCGTCCCCAACAAGACCAAGGTCGCGACGCTGTCCGCCGACCAGGTCCGCGAGATCGCCCAGCAGAAGATGGACGACCTCAACGCCAACGACATCGAGATGGCCGCCCGCATCATCGCCGGCACCGCCCGCTCGATGGGCATCAACACCCCCGGCTACGAGTCCTGAGCTCGTGACCTGCGGGCCCACCGGGTCCGCTGTGGCAGGACCAGCGCTGGTCCGATCGACCACGACTCCCGCAGGGTGAGCCTCCGGGCCACCCGACATCCCCGAAGGAGAAGCACATGAAGCGCAGCAAGGCCTACCGCGCCGCCGCCGACAGGATCGACGACGCCAAGCTCTACGCCCCGCTGGAGGCCGTCCGTCTCGCCAAGGAGACGGCGTCCAACAAGTACGACGCGACCGTCGAGGTGGCCTTCCGCCTCGGCGTCGACCCGCGCAAGGCGGACCAGATGGTGCGCGGCACCGTCAACCTGCCGCACGGCACGGGCAAGACCGCTCGCGTCCTGGTCTTCGCCAACGGCGACAAGGCCGAGGCCGCCCGCGCCGCCGGCGCCGACTTCGTCGGTTCCGACGACCTGCTCGAGAAGGTCCAGGGCGGCTGGCTCGACTTCGACGCCGTCGTCGCGACCCCGGACCTCATGGGCAAGGTCGGTCGTCTGGGCAAGGTGCTGGGCCCCCGTGGCCTCATGCCCAACCCCAAGACCGGCACCGTGACGATGGACGTGACCAAGGCCGTCAACGACATCAAGGGCGGCAAGATCGAGTTCCGCGTCGACAAGCACGCCAACCTCCACTTCATCATCGGCAAGGTCTCCTTCGACGAGAAGAACCTGGTGGAGAACTACGCGGCGGCGCTCGAGGAGATCCTGCGCCTCAAGCCGTCCGCCTCCAAGGGTCGCTACATCACCAAGGCGACCATGGCGACGACGACGGGCCCCGGCATCCCCCTGGACGCCAACCGCACCCGCAACCTCACCTCCGAGGAGGAGGTCCAGGCCTGAGCCTGACCTCCAGCCCGCGATGCCCGGACCGACCTCGTCGGCCCGGGCTTCGCGCTTCCCGGGTGAGCCTTCCGGTATGCCGTCCGCCCGGCCTCTAGGATCGGTGATCATGCGCGCTGCCCGTCCCGACCTCCGGCCGACGCCTCCTGCGGGCCCCGTCCGGGTCTCGCGGGGCGCCGGTGGCGGTGTCCTTGCTCTCGGCACGGCGCTGCTGCTGTCGGGGTGCGTCGCGGGCTCCCACACGACGACCTCCACGCTGGGGGCGGCGACCTCGGCGCCGACGACGACCGCCACGGCCACCCTCCCCAGCGACGGCGCGTCCCTCGCAGGCACGACACCGGATCCCAACGCCCAGCCGGTGCCGTCCGGCGAGGGGGTGCCCGGTGACCAGTTCGCGCAGACGATGAAGGACCTGATCGCAGGCAAGGGTTCGGTCCGCATGGCGATGACCACCCCGGCGGGCGCCGCCAAGGCCCAGGTCGACACCCGGACCAAGGCCATGCGGGTCGAGGTCGACGCGTCCGGACGCGTCGTCACCCTGGTCCACCTCGGCGACCGCACCTGGGTCAAGGGGGCGGGCACCGTCCAGGTCCCCGTGCCCGCGGCGACGCCCGGCGCCAGGCCCAAGCAGGACGTCCGTCGGTGGCTGCTCCTCGACCCGAGCGGCACCGACGCCATCAGCCAGAAGCTCGGCACTCAGGCGCGGGTGGCCGAGACCCTCGACCCCGCTCGCTTCACCGCCATGCTGGGCGGCCTGCTGGGGGACCGGACCCCGCGCGGGGACGGGGCGCAGGTGGCGTTCACGGTGCCCGCCACCCAGTACCTCGACGCCGTGTCGGCGCCCGCAGCCCTGCGCGGTGCCGTCACCAAGCCGGTCAAGCTCGTGGTGGTGCTCGACGCGTCCGGTGCGCCCACGTCGGTGACGGCGACCATCCCCACCAAGAAGTCCGACCTCGTGGACCGCACGGAGTACTCCCGCTGGGGCGCGCCGGTGTCGATCGAGGCGCCGGCTGCCGACGACGTGGCTCCGGCGCCGGGTTCCCAGCGCACGGCGGCGACATCCTCGCCCAGCGCCAGCGCCAGCGCCAGCGCCAGCGCCAGCGGCAGCGCCAGCGCCAGCGCCAGCGCCAGCGCCAGCGCCAGCGCCAGCGCAGCGCGCTGACCAGCCGATTTGGTGGTGGGCCGGGCGCCCCGTACGCTTGGCGAGACCAATGACCGCCGGTCTGCCGTGATCACCCCGAGTCCTGCTCGGGTCCGATAGCGGCACGAAGGTCCCGTGACGGGGCGTCCAGCGCAGGCTACGACGATCGTGCTCGCCCCTGGCGAGACCTCGAGCTCCGTGCGCCTGCGCCGGGGCTCTTTTTCATGTGGCCACCGGCTTCACGCTACGGAAGGAGGCCACATGGCAACCGCTGA